>SVMX01000010.1 GCA_015067175.1 Oscillospiraceae bacterium
GCATACATAAGCGCCGCGGCCTGCTTTCTTGCCTGTTGGGTCGAGAGATATCTCGCCCTCCTTGCTGCGCACTATCCTGACTGCGCCCTTTTTTCCGATCATTTCGCCGCAGCCTAAGCATTTGCGAAGCGGTATGTGCTTTTCCTGCATAATCTTCTCCTTATTCCTCTGTCTGAGTCTCAACAGCCTCAGGCTCTTCCTCTATCTCGGGAAGCTCGATGACCTCAAGATCCTCGGGAGTTACCTTGCTCTCAGCCTTGATATCGATCTTAAAGCCTGTAAGCTTAGCCGCAAGCCATGCGTTCTGACCCTTGTTGCCGATAGCGAGCGAAAGCTGATTATCGGGAACGATAGCCTTGCACGCACGCACCGCAGGATTGTTGATAACTACCTGTGTAACCTCTGCGGGCTTCAGTGCCTGCTTGATAAACTCCTCGGGATCGTCGCTGTAGAGAACTACGTCAATCTTCTCGCCCTTTATTTCCTTTGTAACAGCGGTGATACGGCTCTTCTGCGGGCCGATGCAGGTGCCGACAGCGTCAACATTGGGATCGTTGCTGATAACAGCGATCTTGGAGCGTGAGCCTGGAGCACGGCTGATGGACTTTATCTCAACAGTGCCGTCATATATCTCGGGACATTCAAGCTCAAAAAGGCGCTTGATAAGACCCTTGTCTGTTCTTGTAATTCTGAGGGACTGCTTCTTTGCACCCTCCTTGTATTCTCTTGAAACGCCTGTGATGTACACCTTAACTACCTGTCCCTCAGTGAGCACCTCTCCGGGTATCTGGTCGTTTCTCATAAGCAGTGTTTCGTTCTTGTTGATCTCGATAGTTGCATGACCTGTCTTAGGCTCAACACGGGTAACGAGTGCGGATACCGCCTCATTCTCGTACATACCCCACATTTCGGAGAGCTGCTGACGCTCAACATCGCGGAAGCCCTGCTTGATGAGGTCCTTTGCGTTCTTTGCGGCAATTCTCTTAAATTCGTGAGTGTCGATAGGGCAGCGCACCATATCGCCTACCTGAAGTGTGGGATCGATCTTTCTTGCTTCTTCAAGCACGATCTCAATCTCAGGCTCGTAAAGGCTGTCAACTACCTCGATGACCTCCTTGAGAATGCTTACATCGAATATCTGCTTTTCAAGGTCGATGTTTACCTGAACAGCGTCGCTTTCCTTATCCTCAATGTGAAGATTGGTCTTTAGGCTCTTTTCGATCGCAAGCTTGATCTTGCCGACGAAAACATCGGGGTCAATGCCCTTTTCGGTGGCGAGGTCTGCCAGCGCGTTGAAAAACTCGCCGATCTCGTTTTCTTTTGGTGCTACCTTTTTCTTAGCCATTTTGTGTTTTTCCTCCATTATTAAATATCATAGTCATCAAAATCATCGTAATTTATACCTGAGATATCAGCAATAGCCATCGTCAACGTGCCGAAATCTCCGTTTACCGTTATGTTTTCACCGTCAAAACCGTCAAGAACGGCGCTGAAAGCCTTTGAGGGAGCGCCCTCGACCAGCTTATAGGTCTTGACCTTAACTTTTTTGCCGACAGACGGAGCAAGCTGCGCAATACGGCGTATCGGTCTTTCAAGACCTGCTGAACCGATCTCCACATAATCTACCCTGTCGATAAAATCCTGCTTATCAAGCTCGGCGTTGATAAGTCCGTCGACTGCCTCGCAGTCGTCAAGAGAAACGCCCTCAGCCTTGTCGATAAACACGCGGAGATACCACTTTGCGCCCTCTTTTGCAAACCAAACGTCCCACAGCACAAAGCCATGCGACTCAACAATCGGACGAACAACAGCCTCCGCAGCAGCTTCGACCGAGCTGAAGCCCTTTGCTAATGCCATTCAATAACCCCTTTCGTTGGTTTTCGGGTGAAATTCCCCCTAATTAAAACTTAAAGACCGGAGCAAGCCCCAGTCTTTAGTCTAATCTATCATTTGTATTATAACACTATTTTATAATAAAATCAAGTAGTTTTTATAATTTTTTAAGACAATTTTTCATATGCTAAATATTACAATGATGATGTTTATATCATAAATATGTACTCAAATATCAGAACATTAAAATCAAAATCGGCAAACAGATAACATTTTTCAAAATCAAGTTGTAAATGTCAACAAGTGTGCAATAATATACTACAATATGGGTATAGTAAAAAAAATAACAAAAGGAGTGAGAAATATGTTTACCAACAGAACGCCAGACGGCAGAAACAACATCTGCGGTGTCAAAGTTGCAATGCTTCGTAAAGGATTGAAAATATCTCAGCGCGAGGTTGCAGACAGGTTACAGCTGATTGGACTTGACATTGACAAAAACGCTGTTCAGCGTATCGAATCGGGTCAGAGATTTGTCACCGATATTGAACTCATCTCTCTCGCAAAGGTATTTTCCACTACCATTGAAGAACTTTTAAAGACATAATAAACATTATAACAATTTTTTACGGCTGAGCTAAACTCTGCCGTTAATTTTTTATGCCAGCCCCAAAAACTCCTCTAAACAAAGTCTGCTGTCATGGACGAGCTTTGCAGTACTCTCTCCAAGGTAGCGGATATGCCAAGGCTCATAAACATAGCCCGTTATATCCGTTTTATTCTCGGGATAGCGTATTATAAAGCCGTATTTATAGCAGTTTTCTGCAAGCCATCTGCCCTCCTCGGTCTCGGCATAATCAGTTTCTATAGAGGTCACGTCTATGGCAAGACCCGTCTGGTGCTCGGAGTGGCCCGCTTTTGCGGAATACATGACCGCGGCTTCGTAACCGTCACGGTCGCACCAGTATTTAAACGTGCTCTCCTGTTTCTCATACGAGCGATAGCCCGACACAATCGTCATATCAAAGCCCGACTCCTCTTTCATGCGCAGAAACGCCGAATAAGCGTCGCTGTTTATACCGTTTCCGTAGCTTTCGGGCAGGTCGTACTTTTTATTGACAAGCAAAATGTCACCAACATACGTAACTCCGTCCCTTTCGACAGGCTGAGGTGCGCAGATACGCGCCGTAACGCTGCCGCCGCACACGATATCATCAAAGCTTTCTGTGACATTCAGCACGCCATCGCCGCCGACAGAGCTGTTTTCGTCTATTTCAAGCTTGCCGCTGAGGTCGATACTGCCGCCTTCCATTACCACGATACGGCCACCCTGAAGCTTGACATTACCTGTGATATCAACATCTCCGCACACGCACAAAATGCCGTTTTCGGATATCTCAAGCTCGCCCGCAACAGCAAACTCAACACCATCTTCTATGGTAAGTCTGCCGCCGTTGATACACATTATTTCTTTCTCGCCGACAGTATAATCCTTAACTACCTTTTTAGGTGTGGTTATCTCCGTAACAGAGCTTAACGAGGCGGACGCAGAGGTCTGCGAGCTATCTGCCGCACAAGACGAAAACATTGACGCTAAAAGCGCCGCAGCAGCAATAAAAACGAAACGTTTTGCCACGCTGACCCCTCCCCTACTATAATGGTTTTAACAAATTATAGCACACAAAAAAAGAAAAGTCAACGAAAAACGGTACCGCTATTTGAAGCGATACCGTTCATTTAATTTCGGCGATCTGTTTACCTAATCGCCCGCGTAATAGAGGTTGTATCCGTAATACTCACAATAGTCACAGCCATCGCCGTTGCACTCCTCGCAGATATAGCAGTAGAAATAGCCATAACCCTCGCAATAGTCACAGCCGCTGCCGTAACAGCTATCACAGGTGTATATATTGTCGCAGCTGTCGTCATAGTTGTAGTCATCGTCATTACCGCTGTAGTCATCATCAAGCTCATCGGGATAGAAAGTCAGACTTCCATCGTCCTCGATGGTGAAGGTGACCTCAGGCGTGAAGTACCAGTTGCCATATATGTCATACAACGTAATGCTGTAGGTATAATCAGCAGCGGGCAGCATCTCGTAAGAAAGCCCGAGATTGCCATTATATTTATATGGGTCGCCTGTAAAGTAGTCGGTCATATCATCATAGAGATAAGAGTAAACAGGCTCTATCACATCGCCGATCTCAAGCTGCACAATATCTCTTGACGCCATACCTGTATCTTCGTCAATGCCGTCCCATGTTCCGAGAACATTCCACTCGGCATGGTTCCAGTCATATTCAAGACGCAGATTGGTGTATTCTCCGTTCAGAAGTATCGGGCAGGTATAGATACTTACATCATCAGTCTTGTCAACGATCTCAATAGGCAGCGGCTGTCCGTCGCCAAGAGAGAGCCATGTTCCGTCAAAGTCATCAGTGATAAGATGCCTTGTCCAATCATATACCACCTCATCGTCACAGCCGAGGTAGATACTGGTTCCGTCTGTATCCTCTAAGAAAAGACTGCACGCAGCGTAGCTCAGATTATCAAAATCGGTCAGCTTAACAGTGTAGTAACCATCGTCATTGAAAAAGATATCTTCTACAGGGATACTGCCTGTTTCATAATCAGCAAAGCCGTCTGTATTGGTGCTGTAATCACCGTATTCATAGTCGATATCCCAGATATTATCATAGTCCTCACAAAGCTGAGCATTGTCGTAGGTGCTTATATCTCCGCCCGTCGTACCGTATGCCACTTTGTCAACGAAAGCAAGATAGTAACTGCTGGGGCAGATGCCCGAAAACGTTGAAAGCTCCTCGGAGCCTTGAACGGCAAGCGGATAATAGATAGAAAGTCCGCTTGCTCTGCCGTGCTGGATACCGTTCTTTTTGTAGCGTATCGCAGATTTGAGCTTATCCAGCGTATCGGCAGCATTGGAACAATAATCCGATGCCGCTTCAAGTATGCCGCCTAAGTCCACCATATTCGTGAAGCCCTCGGTACGGTTGTTGCCGCCGAAGCTATCGGCAGACTGGATAGCCTTAACGATATCTGTGAATTTTCCGCTCTCATACATCTGCTGTGCCGTTTTGTCAAAGGACGTTATCAAAGCGTCTATTTCGGAAAGCTTTGTGACGGAAAGGGTCGCAGTGTATTCAAAGGCGTCAAGCTTGCAATGTTCATAATATGCCTCACCTATAGCCTTTCCGAGGGCGGCGCCGTCTGCGTCGGGCGACTCGGCAAGGAATTCCAACATTGCGGTGTAATCCCAGCCGTTGCTCGGCTCAAGCTCCTCCGAGGCAAACATATAATTCGCATACGGAACGAGCATATTTGCAGTTTCAAGCGTAGCCATGAGGCAAGCGTCAAAGCCGATAAACTCGAACTTTTCGGTCATATTGTCAAAGTTATCGCTCAAAGCCTTGTCTATCTCGTCAAGAGTAAGGCTGTCGTAGTCAAATCTTTCATCAAAGCAAACACCGCTGATGCTTCCGCCGCCGTGGTTCCAGAATATCAGTCCCATGTTTTCGGCGGGATAATTTTCAACGCCCCATTCAATAAAATCAGAAAGAGTGCTCGACCTGCCCATGCTGGTGAGCGACTGCTCGTCAACAAGATCGAAGTAGTCCTCAGTTAGCTCAAAACGCTGTATCTTGTCCGCGGCAATTTCGCTATATGACCACTCATTCGTGCCGCCCGTCTGAAATACGAAGTTTATATTCTCGCCAAGCTCTGCGTTAAAAGCTTCAAAAATATCTGTAGAAGCGGAAAAACCCAAGCTTTCAAGATCAGTGCCGCACATATACACCAATATAGTCCAATCGTCGTCGCCCATTGATATTTCGTCAGATCTGCTTCTTCGCGCAACCTCAAGCTGACCGTCGCTTCTGGAAATGATAGAGCCGCTGTCGCCGAAATCACGCGCAGTGGGTTCGGGCTTACTCTCGACCTCGTCAGAAGTCACTGTCGTTTTTTCGGTAGTGCTTGACCATGACGGCAAAGTGAATTTCTCATTATCGCTTTGACTGTCAGCCGCATTATCATTGCTGCAGCCAGTGAACGCAAGCGTTATCGAAGCAGCAACACATAATGCCTTAATGAAATTGCTTTTCATATCCCAACCTCCTCAAAATGTCAAAGATTTGTCATTCTCACAACAATTATACAACCAAAAACAATAATTGTCAACACTAAGCAAGTGAATGCAAAGACCGTATCATTCCACCGGGGAACGATACGGTCTGAAAGCCATTAAAATCAGTGTGAAAGGAACCAATCGCGCATGAATCTGCCGCTTTCGGTGAGCTGCGAATCAGTCCAGCCGCCCTTAGAGCTTGCGCCATGTGCAAGAATGGAACAGGTCTCGTTCTTATCCGACAATGCCCAGTTGATGTAGCTTATATTAAGCTCGTCAAACATCGTCAGCCACTTTCTTGCCTCAGAAAGATTGTTGCTGCCACCGCCCGAAGCGTCACAGTTGCCGAACTCAGACACAAATATCGGAAGTCCGCTGTTATAGCACTTCTTTGCTCTATCGCGAAGCCAATCGCCGTGTGTTGCAGCATAATAATGCAGCGCATACATGACGTTATCAAATTTCAGCGGGTCGGCAAGCGCCTTGTCTATATCCTGTGACCATGTGGGCGTGCCAACGATAACAACGGAATCGGGGTCGTTCTTGCGTATAACGGGGATAACCTCCTCGGCGTAAGGCTTAACATCGCCGCCCCACGAAGCGTAACCGTTAGGCTCGTTGCATATCTCATAAATTACATTTGGATACTTGCTGTATTTCTTTGACATATAGTCAAAAAAGCGCAGCGCGTCGGATTTACGCACCTGCGGCGACTGGTCGCCAAGCAAATGCCAATCTATTATTACATACATATCAAGCTCAATGCAGGCGTCAACGCAGTCCTGAACAAGCTTTTCAAGCCCTGCCTTGGTGCTGTCGTTGTAGCCCTCGCCCGCACCCGAATACATTGCGATACGAATGGTATTGATATTCCAATTGTCGCGCAGATATTTGAACGCCTGCTTATTCGCGAACGCAGGAAACCACTGTATACCGTGTGTGGAAACTCCGCGAAGCTGTACAGGAGCGCCGTCCTCTCCAACAAGGTCAGGACCTTTTACAGAAAGCTGACCAATATCGGAAACAAGACCGTATTTGCCCGTGTGCTCTATATTCTCCTCAACGGGAGGCTTGCTGACGGAAGAGGTGGTCTTTGTTGTTGCGGCAGTAGTCTGCGCTGTTGTACTGCTCGGCTTTTGTGTGTTGTTATTCACCTGTGCCTGCTTTCCGTTTATCGTAATCGAAGAAATGCTTGTTACCGCAGAGGGCGTCTTTATAATACAGCCGAATGTAGTTTCAGAACCCGCAGCTACCTCGCCGTTATATTCGGCGTTGACTGCGGTGAAAGAATTGCCGTTCGGTGTCACAGACACGTTCCACTGCTGCATAAGCTCGCACTGCTGACCGAGGGAAACTTCAACACTCCAGCCGCTGAGCGCCTTATCCGAGCCGTTTTTCACCGTAAAATCTATCTGAGTGCAGTGCTTGCCGCTCTCTTCCCATGTAGAGGGAATGGAATAACTCACCGAAACGCCCGTGCTTTCAGACGGCTTCGAGGTCTGCGGTGCTGTTGTGGTCGTTTGCTGCGTGGACGTTACCGCCTCGGTAGGCTCAGTCTGAGCAGTCGTAGAAGCAGTATCAGACGGCTGCGTCTGCTGAGGCTGGGATTGCGTAGGCTCGGTCGCCTGTGAGCCTTGCTCGGTCGGCTGTGAGCTTGAAGCAGTATCATCGGTAACAACGCTTGCCGATGTAGAATTGATGCTGTCCGATGAAAGCTCTGCGGACGATGAGCCGCAGGCGGTCATTGTAAGTAACATAGCTGCGCTTAAAAGCACCGCAGCTATCTTTTTTGATTTTAGCATGATATCACCTTTCAAAAAGTTAATCTATTAAATATAATACATCATTGCGCTTGATTTGTAAAGACTTTGCAGGAAAAAACGGCAATTTTTATCATTGCAGTATTGAACAAATGATGTAAAACAACGATTTCTCTTGTACAAAATTGCCAATTATCGCAAAGAGTTATTGACATTTTTCATCAAACAATATATAATGTTTAATAGATTATTATAACTAAAATACAAGTTTAACTTAAGTTGAAAAGAGATGATACAAATGGAAACTGCACAACTGTGGAACTCCGTTTTCGGAAGTGTATGGGAAACTCTTATCAAAAGCACTCCTGAGATAGGTGGTTTTTTGCTTGATAACGAGAATAAAACTGCAATGACCGACAAAAACGCTCTGGTGCTGCTGAAGCTTAATGCCGCGCCCGACTATACGGAGCTATCAGAGCTTATCAACAGCCTCTCCGAGGAAAACGGCAACGGGGTTGTGAGCGTTCTGTTCAGCGACAAAAACGACAAATATGCTGCGGGTATCGTAAAGCTCACATCAAGCCTTGCAAAGTTCTCTGAAAATCTGCCTGTGCGCTCCTATACTTATCTCGTAACTTCGATCACACAAGGCGCTCGCGACTCTTTATTGGCGCTTATTCAGATAGAAGAATTCGGAAATCCAAGCCTTGACGGTATAGATATCGGCGAAGTGCTTGCGGCCATCCTTGCCGAAGCTCCGTCGGGTACTATACTTTCTGCTGCGGCAAGAAACCGCTTCTGGCTGTATATCCCCGACTATTCCGATGACAAGATACAGTGTCTCAAGCATCTACAGGACGCAGTGTGCAAATTCGGTCTTGACGGTGCAGAGCCGCACCATCTTACATTCACCGCAGGCTGCGGCGCTGATGTGGCGCTTGTTTCACAACGTATGCAAGCAGCGGAGTTTACGCTTTTCGAAGCTGCCGCAAAAGGCACGGGCACGATTCTGACCTACTCTGACGAGCGCTTTGAACAGCAGAAAAACGAATATGAAAAAATGCGCCGCTTTACAAGGCTTATCGACAACAATCTTTTCCAGTATCATTTCCAGCCGATAGTCAGCGCGAGAAACGGCGATATCATTGCTTATGAGGCTCTCATGCGTACTGACAAGAGCATAGGCATGAATCCTTTTGAGATACTCACCGCCGCCGAAAAGCTCGGAAAGATGTATGAGATAGAAAAAGCGACCATAAGCAACACACTTAAATACCTTTCCGACAATCAGGCAAGCTTTGTAAATAAGCGCCTGTTTGTAAACTCCATTCCCGCATATATGCTCACTGACGACGACTGGAATGCACTCGTTCACACATACGGCGAGCTGATGGAAAAGGTCGTTATCGAAATGACGGAGCAGACCGAAATGGAGGACGATAAATTCGAGGCTGTTCGCGAAAGATTAAAGCGCAGCAATATCGCGCTTGCAATTGACGATTTCGGCGCGGGCTACTCCTCCCCTTCCAACCTGCTGAGATACAATCCTGATTTTGTAAAGATAGACCGTTCACTCATTCAGGATATAAATTCAAAACCCAAAGTGCAGAAGTTCGTTTCGGGTATCATTGAGTTTATCCATGAAAACGGCTATTCGGTGCTTGCTGAGGGCGTTGAGACCCACGAGGAGCTTAAAACGATGATACAGCTTGGCTCCGACCTTATCCAGGGCTACTACATATCCATGCCGAAGCCCTTTACACTGCATGAGATAACCGATACGCTGCGCGAAGAAATAAACGCGATCAATCTTGTTTACTCAAAGAATATCACTAAAGTATACCACCCCGAAAACGGTGAAATCGTCGAGCTTTCAAAGCTTGCCGCCGAGCATTACGGCACTATTTATATAGACGCTGAAGATGTTACTATTGAGGGCGACGGAAAGCTTGCTGTCAACTGTCCTATAATCATCAAGGACGGTTTGAAATCCACTGTAACGCTCAAAAATGTTGTTCTCACCACCGATAAAGACAATCCTATCATCTCTCTTGGCGTAGAATCTGACATTGATATGGTGCTCGTGGGCGACAACTTCTTGAACTCACGCGGAATATGGGTTCCGCAAAGCGCGTCTTTAAAGCTCTGCGGCTGCGGCAGTCTGTCAATCAAGGTAGATGTACCCAACGCTTACGGCATCGGCGTTGATAAGGACAACAGCCCGGGCAACATCGTTTTCGAATGTACCGGAAAGATATATGTTGAGTCCAACGGTGAGGATTCCGTTGCGATCGGCGGCGGCAAGAACAAGGGCGGCACCGCTATCCGTGTACTTGCAGGCGCACTTGAGATACAGTGCGGCGGCGGAAACTGCATAGGCATAGGAAACTTCGACGGCAACAGTGTGATTGATTTCACTAACAGCTCGTGTGCGATCAGTATTTCTGCTTCCAATGCAGTCGCAATAGGCTCGCTCAACGGCAAGACCGATATTTTCATGGAAAACTACAAGGCTGATATAGTCCTTTCTGGACTGAGCCTTTGCGGACTTGGCTCAATGAATGACGGCGAGGGCATAGTGTACGCTTCAAGCGGCACTATCAACTGCGATATGCACGGCAGAACTATATGTTGCGTCGGCAGCTATAAGGGCAACGTCAACTGCACGGTGAAATCCTCAATGGTGAACCTGTACTGCGAGGGAAACTCCTCCTCGGGTATCGGAGATATTGCAGGCGGCGGCGACATTGCTATAAAAGAATGCAGTGTTGAAATAACCTTCCGTGTGAAGGAAGGTATAGGCCTTGGCTCGAAAACAGGCTCTTTAAGAGTAGAAAACACTGTTCAAGATATCAGAATAAGTGAATAAAAGAAAGCGGCTTCGAGCATAAACTCAAAGCCGCTTTTTCTGTGCTTCACGCCATTTTGCTGAACATATCCTTGCCTACGCCGCAAAGCTCACACTCGAAATCTTCGGGCAGGTCCTCGAATTTGGTGCCGGGGGCAATTCCCTTTTCGGGCATTCCCTTTTCCTCATCGTACACCCAGCCGCATACATCGCATACATACTTACTCATTTTCGTTCCTCCTGTTTATTATTGTATTGGTTCAAAATCAGCTGCGCCGTGCTTGCACAAGGGACAAATAAAATCCTCAGGCAGCTCATCGCCCTCATATACATAGCCGCATATTTTGCAGACATAGCCCTTTTTTCCCTCGGTGTCGGGCTTTGGTTTAACATCGTTCAGATAACGCGTGTAGGTCATCGTCTCCTCGTCAGAAACGACTTCTGATGCAGTTACAGCACAAATGAACATTCCGTGCGTTCCGAGGTCCACATATTGCTCAACCTTGAGCGATATATACGAGTTAATATACTGCGGCAGCACCGCAAGCCCGTTTTCAGAGCGAAGCGGCTCTACACCTTTAAACTTGTCGGTATCACGTCCGCTGTGAAATCCGAAGCATTCAAACACCGAAAAAGGGGCGTCAGCCTCAAGGAAGTTCACATTCATCACGCCCGTGCGCTTAATAATATCATGCGAATAGCTTTCCTTGCCGAGCGTCACCGCTACGCGATCGGGCGTATTCGTCACCTGTGTAACGGTGTTTACTATCAGACCGTTATCCTTTTTTCCGTCATTCGAAGTGACCACATACAAGCCGTAGCCGATATTCATAAGAGCCGAGCCGCTTATTTCACTGTCATTGCCGCAAAGCTCCTCAGCAAGCGCATTTATCTGTTCAACGCTTTCGTCACTAAGTGCGGAATGTATCGTCACCTTGTTTTTAAGAAATTTCAGCCTTTTGCAGCCATTCAACATTCCTTTCATAAGCTCTTCTGCCTGTGGCGCCCAGCTTCCGTTTTCTATAAACGCTACACTGCGGCGCTGATAGTCGCGCTCAGTCAGATGGCTGATAAACTCGCGCATAAACGGAAATATCGAAGCGTTATAGGTCGTAGTGGCGAGCACCAGCTTGCTGTATCTGAAAGCGTCGCTTACCGCCGTTGACATATCGCAGCGCGCAAGGTCATAAACCACCGCCCTTTCGCCTTGCTCTTTCAGCTTTTCGGCGAGAAGCTCGACCGCCGCCTTAGTGTGACCGTACACCGAAGTATATGCAATTACCGTTCCATTCTCCTCAGCACGATAACTTGACCATGTATCATAAAGCCCGAGGTAATACGAAAGGTTTTCAGAAAGCACAGGGCCGTGCAGCGGACATATTGCTTTTATGTCAAGCGAATCCGCTTTTTTCAGCAGTTCCTGCACTTGTGCGCCGTATTTTCCAACAATGCCGATATAATATCGCCGCGCTTCGTCTGCCCAGTCCTCGTTTTTATCCAGCGCACCGAATTTACCGAAGCCGTCAGCCGAAAACAGCACTTTGTCGTGGCTGTCATAGGTCACGATCACTTCAGGCCAATGCACCATGGGCGCCGCTACAAAGGTCAGCGTATGCCTGCCAAGTGCAAGCGTGTCGCCCTCGCCTACTACTATCCGCCTGTCAGCCATATCCTGTGCGAAGTAATTTTTCATCATGGCAAACGCCCGCTCAGAGGAAACTACTTTTACATCGGGATATGCTTTTATGAGCTGTGTTATATTTGCGGAATGGTCGGGTTCCATGTGCTGAATAATGAGATAATCAGGGCTTCTGCCACCGAGTTCTTTTCTGATATTATCGAGCCATTGCTCGGTAAAAACAGCGTCTACCGTATCCATCACCGCGATCTTTTCGTCGATTATCGCATAGGAATTGTACGACATTCCGTTTGGGACGGCGTATTGTCCCTCAAAAAGATCTATGCTGTGATCGTTCACTCCGAGGTATTTAATATCATCTGTGATCGTCATTTCAATGCCTCCGTAAAAGTATTTATGTATTACACAGCGATATTATTGTCAAAATTTCTATGATTATTCCGACACAAAAGCAAAGCCGCAGCCTTTATTTAAAAGCTGCGGTCATTTTTACATTTGTATACGTCGCGATACATACGCTCTCTTATCATACTGTATTCGTCGGGTGACAGCGGAGCGGGATATGACATTATGACGAGAGGTATTGGCTTTTCGCCTTTTATCAGCGGCGGTTGGATATAATTGTAGCTGTTTAGCTTGAATCCCAGACGTTCATAGAACGCAACCCTGCGCGCAGCTATACCGCTGTCAGTAGGCGGCTCGGCTTCAAGCACAAGCTTACGTCCGTCTGTAAGCTCTTTTAAATAGCTCATAAGTGCAGAGCCTGTTCCCTGTCCGCGCAGCTCGGGAGAAACGGCAAAATGCTCGATATATATAAAATCATCAAAATCCCAATAATTCAGAAAGCCCATCAGCTTATCGGGAATATAGCAGACGCTGTTAAAGCGCTCTTCTGAGAACTCAGCCAAATGCCCTGTGCGGTCCCTGCGCTCTGTCGTCGGAAAAGACTGCTCCAATATTGCAAAAAGCTCGTCAAAGCGCTGTATGTCAATCATGCTGTGTTTGTTATATACTACCGTATCGTTCATTTCAACCTCGCAGTTTTTGTATTTTCTCACCTTATGATAGCACTGAGAGCAAATTTTGTCAAGACAGCTTGCTCTATGTAATTATGTACAGGCGGAGGCTAATAAAATACATCGAGGTGATAACAATGTTTGACATTTTCATTCAGCTTGCGCTGGAAAATCTGCTTTTTTTCGGGCTTCATCTCGAAAACCGAAATATGTTCCCGAAACAGCTCAGCAAAAAGGAGGAGGCTGAATGCATAAAAAGAATAGCCGCCGGCGACCCGACTGCCAGAAACACACTCATTGAGCACAACCTGCGGCTTGTGGCATATATAGTGAATAAAAACTACCCCGACTCGAATGAGCAGGACGACCTTATTTCCATTGGCACGATAGGACTTATCAGAGCAGCCGAAACTTTTGATTATCAAAAAGGCAATCACTTTTCGACTTATGCGTCGAAATGTATTGATAACCAGATAAAAATGTATTTTAGAAAGATAAAACACCAGCTTACAGAGATATCAATAAGCGAGCCTATCGACTCAGATTCGGAGGGAAACGCGCTGACTCTTGCAGACATATTCAGCTCTGATATAAACATTGAGGAGGACGTGCTGCTGAAAATTAATTCCGAGAAGCTGTATCGTTTTATTGAGGAGGAACTTGACGAGCGCGAGCGCGAGATCATCGCTAAACGCTATGGAATCCCCGACAAGGACGGAAAGGTATGTAAGCCGCTGACTCAGCGCGAAATAGCAAAAAAGCTTGGAATATCAAGGTCATATATCTCGCGAATAGAGAAAAGAGCACTGGAGAAGCTACGCAATAGATTTGGGTGAAGTTCTTTTATGTAGCGCATAGATTCAAACATAGCAAAAGCCTGTGCATAAACTGCACAGGCTTGATTCTATTAAATATTGTGTTATATATCTAAAAAGTTGCGGTTATTTTTTAGAAAACGCTTCTTTTATAACTCTTAACAACTGAGTTACAGCAAAGGGCACAACAGCAAGTGCAGCGATCTGAATAATATTAGTTGATGTAAGTGCACCGTCAATATCCATAAAACCATGAAGAGGAGTTACAAACAGCGCGATCGAAAGGAATAACACACCGGCCACAAAAGCGCCGATCGAATAGTTATTGGTTGTAACACCGAGTCTGAATATAGAATACTTTCCTCTGCTGTCAAAGCCTTCAAAAAGACGTGCAAGACAAAGTGTTGCAAAGGCCATTGTGCTTGCAAGCGCACCTGAAACCTGGTTACCTATCATAAACGCAGCCATAACGCAAGCTGCAATCATAATGCTGTGAACGATAATGTATACACCTGTTTCCTTGTTGAGAATCGACTCGTTTGAGGGACGGGGCTTTTCTTTCATAATTCCTTTCTGCTTAGGTTCCATACAAAGAGCAAGCGCAGGAAGAGAGTCTGTAAGAAGATTTATAAACAGCAGATGAACAGGTGTAAAAGGCAGAGGCAGATTTAAGAAGGTTGTGAGAAGCACAACGATAATCGCCGCAGTGTTTCCTGCAAGAAGGAACTTTATTGCATTCTTGATATTGTTATAAATAGCACGTCCGTTAGCAACCGCCTTTACGATAGTAGCAAAGTTATCGTCCGCTAAGATCATAGACGCCGCGTCCTTGGAAACCTCTGTGCCCGTTATACCCATAGCAACACCGACATCTGCCTTTTTGAGAGCAGGCGCGTCATTTACACCGTCGCCTGTCATGGCAACAACCTTATTCTTTTTCTGCCACAGCTCAACTATTCTGATCTTATGAACAGGTGAAACTCTTGCATATACTGAGATCTGTTCAAGCTGTGCGGACAATTCCTCATCTGAAATATTATCAAGCTCTGTACCATCAAGGCACTTGTCACCGTCCTTGAAAATGCCTATCTCCTTTGCAATCGCAACGGCTGTCAGCTTATGGTCACCTGTGATCATAACGGGCTTGATACCTGCTGTAATACATTCTGCAACCGCCGCCTTACTTTCCTCTCTGGGCGGGTCTGTCATTGCAGAAAGACCGATGTAGATATAATCAAATTCATCTTCGATCGTAACAGGTTTATCGCTTTTAAGAATCTTCTTTGCAAACGCCAACACACGCATACCGTTTTCAGAGTACGCAAGGTTTGCCTTTCTGATTTCATCAAGATCGTTTTCAGTAATATCACGAACCCCGTTCGTATCAAGGACGAGCTTCATTCTGGGCATAAGAACGTCCATTGCGCCTTTTGTGTATGCTATACGCTCACCGTTTATATTATGAACAGTGGTCATTAGCTTTCTGTCACTATCAAATGGGATCTCATCAACACGCGGATAATCGTTTCTTATACGGTTGTATTCGCTTTCGGTAATGTAATCGGAAAGTGCTGTTTCAGTAGGATCTCCAAGCCACATATCGCCCGACTTTGCGGCATCGTTACACAGTGCCATAGCCATACGAAGTTCATTTGCCGCTTCGCTGCAAGGTGTAGTAATATCACGGACTGTCATCTTATTTTGTGTAAGTGTACCTGTCTTATCAGAGCAGATGACCGAAACACAGCCGAGACCCTCTACTGCCTTTAAATCCTTGATAATTGCTTTCTGTCTGGACATTTTCTGTGTGCCTATTGCAAGGGATATCGTGATAATTGAGCTTAACGCTTCGGGAATCGCTGCAACCGCTAATGCAATGGCAAACATAAGAGAATCTTCAATAGTCTGTCCATTAACAAACTTTGTAAGAACGAAAACAACAACGCATATACCGATAATTACAAAGGACAGCACCTTGCTGAAATTGTCAAGACTTGCCTGTAACGGTGTCTTTTTCTTCTGTGCACTCTGCATGAGTGACGCAATCTTACCGATCTCGGTATCCATACCTACGCCTGTAACTGCAACGACACCGCGTCCGTTAGAAATATTCGAGCCGGAATAGATCATATTTACTCTGTCACCAAGAGGAAGTTCATCCGCATCAATTTTATCCGTGGATTTTAGTACATTAAGAGATTCTCCTGTGAGTGCGCTTTCATTTACCTGTAACGATGCCGCTTCGAGAATACGTCCGTCTGCTGCCGCAACATTACCTGCTTCTACAAAAAGTATATCACCTACAACGACATCTGATGCAGGTATCTCGGTCTGGTTTCCGTTACGAATAACCCTTGCATTAGGTGCACTCATAGCTTTCAAACTTGCAAGCGACTTCTGTGCCTTTACGTGCTGGGCAGTACCGAGAATAGCATTCATCGTAATAACCGCAAGAATAACGATAGTGCTTTCGATATTTCCTGTAAACGCAGAAATTACGGAAGCAACGATCAGAATAATTACAAGCAGATCAGCAAACTGCTCAAGAAAAAACTTGAATATGCTTTTGGGCTTTTCTTCCGCAATAATGTTTGCTCCATATTTTTCTCGGCTTTCTTCCACCTGTGCATCGGTCAGACCGGCTTCATGTGAAGTTCCCAGTGTTTTCAGCACTTCATCAGTGTTTTTGTTAAAATAATACATAGCTGCTCCTTATTGTTTATTTGTATTTTATTCTTTAGCAAATGCGAGTAAATATATAACAATACTGCACCCACTACGGCAAATACTATATTGATGACTCTAAAGCAAATTTTAAAATCACAATATCATATTCATATTAATTATAATATATAAGCGGCTAAGACGGAGCAAAGATATATTAATTTCAGCAAAAAACAATAATTTTTCGCAGAAATCCGCAGGCTCTGGCGAAATTATCACAACGTCAATGTACAAGAACAATTGCAAAACTTTGTTGGTTGAGGATTAATCGAATACGAATGGCGAACCGGAGTGAGCACTATTCTTTACTCCCTCTTAACCAAAAAAATGATATAATCAAACAGAACACGGCGATATCGGAGTTTCTCCAATAGTTTCGCTCGTATAAAGAAAAAAGGAGACATATATGTTATCACCGAATGAAATAATGCAATTGGTTCAAAGCCTGATCTGGCTTCTTGCCGGCGTAGGTGTATTTATTGTCGGCATGAACTTTATGGGCGATGCTTTGGAGAAAAGTGCCGGAATGGGTATGAAGCGTCTGCTCGAAAAGATCAGTAATAATCGCTTTTCAGGCGTTGGTATAGGAGCAGGCGTAACTGCGATCATTCAAAGCTCTTCTGCCACCTCAGTAATGGTCATCGGTCTTGTAAATGCAGGTGTAATGACTCTTATGCAGGCAACGCCTATCATTATGGGCGCAAACATCGGTACGACTAGCCTTCAGTGATCAAGCACGTGGTGGTATAACAGCTATGCGTGATACGGTAATGCAGATGTTTGCTATATCCAAGGACGCATTTGAAAATCTGCACAGAGATAAATTGCCAAAGTTCACCCAGTTAGAGGAAAGTGTTGACAGCATGAAAAAAGAACTTATTGCCGGACACTTTACCAGACTTGCAGACGGCAACTGCAGTGTTGATGTCAGCCCCTATTATTCATCGGTTATCGTTGGTCTTGAGCGTGTTGCGGATCATCTTGTAAACGTTGGATATAGTATCGTAAACCCCACCGGTTCTCAAAAGCAAGACAATTGATATTTGGAGTGAAAAAGAAACATGGGAGCAGAATGTATCTGCTCCCATTATGTTATGCCGTGAACATTCATGAGGCGCTCGTCTTCCGATGATTCATATGCTTAGCTCTGCTATGCTATGCGCTTTCAAAGGCAGTCCGCCGATAATCTTTGCCAATATTTCCGGCTTGAAAACACTCTGCCCAATTACAGCACATTACATTCTGCTTATTTCAAAGCCATGGTGAAGCGGTCCGCTGCCCTTGCCGAGGTCAAGCATAGCCGAAAGTGCCCCCGAGATATACTCTTTTGCTAGCGTCACGGATGTCCTGATGTCATGCCCTTTTGCGAGGTTTGACGCTATCGCAGAGGACAGCGTACAGCCTGTCCCGTGGGTGTTCGGGTTGTCGATTCGCCTGCCGTTGAACCATGCCGTTTCGCCGTTTTCGCAGAGCAGGTCGTTTGCGTCGTTTATGCTGTGACCGCCTTTCAGAAGCACCGCACAGCCGTAGCTGTCGCAGATGAACCTTGCCGCTTGCTCCATATCCGCTTTGTCGGATATACTCATTCCGGACAGCACTTCTGCTTCGGGAATATTGGGTGTTACAATGTCAGCTATCGGAAGAAGCTTACTTTTTAGCATATCAACAGCATCCTCGGATATGAGCCTTGCTCCGCTTGTGGCGATCATCACAGGGTCAACAACGACATTTCTCGCCTTGTAAAAGCTGAGCCTTTCCGCTATCACTTCAATAAGCCTTGCATTTGCGGTCATGCCTATCTTCACCGCATCGGGGAAAATATCGGCGAACACTGCGTCTATCTGCCGTTCGAGGAATTCGGGCGTTACCTCTAAAATAGCCGTAACTCCCATCGTATTCTGCGCAGTGAGGGCGGTTATCGCGCTCATGCCGTAAACTCCGTTTGCAAGCATAGTCTTTATGTCTGCCTGAATCCCTGCACCGCCGCTTGAATCACTTCCCGCGATGGTGAGAGCAGTCTTAGCCTTGTAGCTCATAGAATGCCTCCCTTAATTCCTCGGCGGCAGTTTTCGGATCGTCCGCTTTCATTATCGCCGAAACAGCGCAGATGCCGTCGATTCCGCTGTCCTTAAGGACGTGAATATTATCCTTATTCAGACCGCCGATTGCATTGACCTTTATCGGTACAGCTTTGACTATCTCTTTCAGCGTATCAACGCTAGTCAGAACTGTTTTTACTTTAGTGGTAGTCGGATAGATAGCGCCTACCCCGAGGTAATCCGCGCCCTGCTCGTAAGCGTCAAGAGCCTGCGGCACGGTCTTTGCAGTCGCACCGACTATCTTATCGCCCATAAGTCTGCGGGCAACTGCAACAGGCATATCCGACTGCCCCACATGAACTCCCTCGGCATTTACGGCAAGGGCAATATCAACTCTATCGTCAATGATGAGCGGAATATCATACCGCTGTGTTATCTCATGCACCTTTTCTGCAAGGTTAAGATACTCCCTTGTGGTGCGCTCCTTTTCACGAAGCTGGATAAGCGTCACGCCGCCCTTGCAGGCTTCCTCTACACGGCGGAGAAATTCTTCCTCGCTGTAATTCGTACTGTCTGTAATAAAATACATCGTTGTATCAAGCTTTTTCATGCGCACCTCACATATAGATATAATCGTTCAGCACAGGCTGTAAGCCCTCAGCGGCGATGTCCTTGTACATAACATCAAGGCTTCTGCCGTCGTTTATCTCAAATTGCTCATCGCCCTGTTCGCCGTCAGTTTCTTTGCCGTTATATTTGCTTTCGTGGTCGCCTATGCCTGTGGAAACTCCTGCGGAGACCTTTGTTGCGGCTATCTTCACGATACCATTTCTGAAGCTTTCGCTCTCCCTTGACGACACCGTAATTCCCACAAAGGGCAGGAATATACGATAAGCGCAGAGTATCTGACAAAGCTGAGTTTCGTGAACATCAAGCGGGTCTATCCTGTCGTTGTTGATTATAGGACGAAGCCGAGGACAGGACAGCGACATCTCCGCATGAGGGTACTTCCTTTGCAGGAAATAGACGTGCAAAGCGCTTGCGAGAGCGTCCTTTCTGAAATCCGACAGACCTAACAGCGCCGAGAATGCAACTCCCCTCATACCGCCAATTAACGCACGCTCCTGCGCCTCAAATCGGTAGGGATAGACGCGCTTGTGACCTAATAAATGCAATTCCGCATAACGGTCACTGTCGTAGGTCTCCTGAAACACCGTCACATAGTCCGCACCACATTCGTGGAGATATTTGTATTCATTCACGTTAACAGGGTAAATTTCAAGTCCAACCATGCGAAAATATTTTCTTGCAAGCTTGCAGGCTTTGCCGATGTAATTGATATCGCTCTGCGCCCTGCTTTCGCCTGTGAGAATGAGTATCTCCTCCATTCCGCTATCGGAGATTATCTTCATTTCACGCTCTATCTGCTCCATATTAAGCTTCATGCGGTTGATGTTGTTGTAGCAATTGAAGCCGCAGTAAACGCAGTAATTCTCGCAGTAATTCGCAATATACAGCGGCGTGAACATATACACCGTATTGCCGAAGTGCTTAGATGTTTCAAGCCGTGCGCGCTGTGCCATCTGCTCTAAAAACGGCTCTGCGGCGGGAGAAAGAAGTGCCTTGAAGTCCTCAACAGTGCAGTTTTCATGCTCCAGTGCCGCCCTTACGTCCTTTGCGGTGTAGCGGGAATAGTCGTAGCTGTTCATTTCAGACAGCACCTTGTCCATAATGTCGGAGCTTATATGCTCCATTCCGTCCATGTACACCATGTGGTCGGTGCGGCTTGCGGAGTCAGTTTCAAGGCGGTGCTTCTTTTCAAGTGCAGAGGGAGAAAGGTGCTCTCCGTCCACAAAAAATCTATTATCCATAGCTCACCTCAATCATGTAGAAATCCCGTCAGCGGGTCGGAGGCTGAAGCGCCTCTTGTCAGCACTCGTCCGAGACCCGAGAGATACGCTTTTCTTCCTGCTTCAACAGCGTTCTTGAATGCCGCCGCCATCATAGGCAGGTCGCCTGCTGTTGCGAGGGCGGTATTAGCCATGATAGCCGCCGCTCCCATCTCCATTGCCTCGCAAGCCTGTGAGGGTCTGCCGATTCCTGCGTCAACGATAACGGGCAGGTCAATTTCGTCAACCAGTATCTGAATAAACTCCCTCGTGGCAAGTCCCTTGTTTGAGCCGATAGGCGCCGCAAGCGGCATTACAGCCGCCGCACCTGCACTCACAAGGTCGCGGGCCGCATACAGGTCGGGGTACATATACGGAAGCACCACAAAGCCCTCTTTTGCGAGAATTTCTGTAGCCTTGATAGTTTCATTATTGTCTGGAAGCAGATATTTGCTGTCTTTCATAATTTCAATCTTTACAAAGTTACCGCAGCCTATCTCACGAGCGAGCCTTGCGATACGCACAGCCTCCTCCGCTGTTCTAGCGCCTGAGGTGTTGGGTAGGAGCGTCACTCCCTTTGGTATGTAGTCGAGGATATTTTCCTGCTCCTTTGTGTTTGCGCGGCGCACCGCAAGTGTGATTATCTCCGCTCCTGCGTCACGCACAGCCGCTTCAATAAGGTTGAGGGAATACTTTCCCGAGCCTAATATAAAGCGTGAGTTGAACTCGCGTCCGCCTAAAATAAGTTTATCGTTGTTCATTTCTGTTCTCCTTATACTTCAAATTCGCCTGCGATGATACGCAGGACTGTGTTCGCCTGATGTGCGGCGCAGAGCATTACTCTTGGAGCGAAAAGCGTGCCGTCATCTGAAACATCGCTCATACCGTCGCCGCAGATATACAGCCGCCTGCCGAGCCTTTTTGTCTGTATCGTGTTGCCTGTGTGAAGTCCCGACATTCCCGACGCCGCAACTATGTGCTTTTCGGGGTAGCGCTCCGTAACTCCGTTCACGAGCATCGCCTTGCACTCTGCATTGTCGAAGCACTCGCAGACGATACCGCACTCCGCAATAAGCGAGAGGTTCTCCTCGTTTAGCCGCACTGTATCCGTCACGACCTTGCAGTAGGGGTTGATCTCGTAAAGTATCTGCCGCATAGCCTCGGTCTTGTACATTCCGAGCTGTGAAACCCCGTACTGCTGACGGTGCAGATTTGAGATATCAACCCTGTCAAAGTCGATGAGGTGCAGTCTGCCGATACCTGCTCTTGCGAGCGATATCGCCACATTTGAGCCTAGACCTCCCAGACCGCAGACCGCCACCGAAACCGCTGAAAATCTCTCTTGTAAAGCCTTTCCGTGGCGAATTTCCAAAGCCGCAAGCCAATCGCTCTTAGTCATTTCAGCCGCCTCCAACAAAGCTTACGATCTCAACGCTGTCGCCGTCCTGAAGTACGGTGCTGTCATACTGCGCTTTCGGCAGTATATCTCCGTTAAGCTCCACCGCAACACGCTTTGTATCGTAGCCGCTTTCTGCAAGGTAATCTGATATTGTTTTGCCTGCGACTTTCAATTCTACTCCATTAATTCTGACCATATTTTCACCTCACAAAATGTCGATATACTCGCCCTCGAGTGCCTTGTTCATGCTCCTTACGGCGCAGAATTTGCCGCACATCGAACAGCTTTCCTCAATTTCAGGCTTTCTGTCGTCACGTATCTTCTTCGCAGTTTCGGGGTCGATGGAGCATTCCCATTGCTTGTCCCAGTCGAATGTTCTTCGAGCCTCAGCCATCTCGTTGTCGATATCCATTGCGTGGGGAATATGCTTTGCAATGTCAGCGGCGTGAGCGGCTATTTTAGATGCGATAATGCCATGCTTTACGTCCTCTACATTCGGGAGTGCAAGATGCTCGGCAGGTGTTACATAGCACAGGAATGCCGCACCATTCATCGCCGCGACTGCACCGCCGATTGCAGATGTGATATGGTCATATCCGGGAGCAATATCCGTAACCAGCGGACCGAGAACATAAAACGGCGCGCCCATGCAGATCGTCTGCTGTATCTTCATGTTCGCGGCTATCTGGTCAAGAGGCATATGTCCAGGTCCCTCTATCATCACCTGAACATCCTTTGCCCACGCACGCTTTGTCAGCTCGCCGAGGCGCACAAGCTCCTCTATCTGACACACATCGCTTGCGTCTGCAAGACACCCTGGGCGGCAGGCGTCACCGAGGGATATTGTCACATCATACTCGCGGCAGATATCCAGTATCTCGTCAAAATACTCGTAGAATGGGTTTTCATTGCCCGTCATACTCATCCACGCAAACACAAGTGAACCGCCACGGGATACAATATTCATCTTGCGCTTGTGCTGTTTGATTTGTTCAATTGTCTTGCGTGTTATTCCGCAGTGGAGCGTTACAAAATCCACGCCATCCTCTGCGTGGAGCCTTACCACCTCGATGAAATCCTTTGCGGTGAGCGTTGCAAGGTCACGCTGATAGTGGATAACGCTGTCATACACAGGAACAGTACCTATCATCGCAGGGCACTCCGCCACAAGCTTCTGTCTGAACGGCTGTGTGTTGCCGTGAGAGGAGAGATCCATAATTGCCTCTGCGCCCATATCCACCGCCGCTATCACCTTTTCCATCTCGATGTCGTAATCCTTGCAGTCCCTCGAAACACCGAGATTTACGTTGATCTTTGTGCGGAGCATTGAGCCTACGCCGTTTGGCTCGATGCACTTGTGGAGCTTGTTCGCGCAGATAGCGACCTGTCCCTTTGCAACAAGCTCGCGTATCTCATCGGCTGTGCGGTATTCCTTTTTTGCGACAGCCTCCATCTCCTTTGTGACGATACCTTTTCTCGCCGCTTCCATTTGTGTTTTGTACATAGCTTTCCTCCGTTTAAAATAATTTTAACAGACGGAAATAAAAAAGGAGCTACCTATTCAGATAGCTCCAATTATGCAATAATATTATCATTGCACCGACGTGTAAGCGTCAGTGCATTACAGTCGTCCCTACGTTGGCATTATCCAAATCAGGTTATCGGTCGGAGATCACATCTCCCTCTCAGCCTGTAACACAAGCTCCCGTCTGTTAAATTGTAACTGTATTATACATCAATTATTGGAAAATGTCAATAGGATATTTCCACTTTCTCGTTAAGGATGATGTTTCTCCTCGGAAAAACTGTTGATTTCAACTGTTTTATGCTTGCAAAACCTCCGTTACGGCACGCCATTTCATTTAAAAAAATTCACAGAGAACACTCCTTTTTATTGAATGGTTTCTTATATAACATTATAATGCTCCTCTTAGGTCGTATAAAGCGAGCACCGAAAAGCTGAAAGACATCTTCACACGATCTGAAACAATACCACGCCGACAACGCAGATAATACTTCCGATAAGATTAAGCTTTGAACACCGCTCTTTGCGGATAAGTCCGATAAAAAACAGAGTGACAAGTATCATAGGCTGGATAAAGGAGTAATTTGCAAGGCTTATCGAGATTATCGCATTTTCAAGCAGCATACCAATCGTATTAGGTATTCTTGCAAGAATGACTTTTATAGCGCCGCTTCTGTTCTTATTCACTATATCAGACGGCTTTATCATAAACAGCATTATTATGGATATCAGAACGAGTGCAGGGAGGAGCTGCATCGTCGGCGAGATGTATGGCGTAAATGCTTTTATTATAAGTCCGTAGCCGTATTTTGCAGCAAGGTAAAGGATAAGCGGAACAGTTATCTTTTTGTATTCTATCTTGCTCTCTTTGCCTGAGCGTGCAATAAATATAAGACCAAAGACGGTTACAGATATGCACAGCAATTTCAGCACACGCATATCTGCGCCGTAGAAAATATCAGTAATATAAGAAGCAAAAAGCGTTGCTCCAAGCCATGCCTTAAGCTCAAATGCAGACAACAGCTTAAGTACAAGCGCGCTCATCTGAAATTCAAGCATCTTGCAAAGAGCTATCAGCACAACAGCAGCAAAGCTCTGCCACGACAGCATGATATGCAACTGCTGAAACGGCAGTGTTATCGCAAGAAATACTGACATTGACGAGCACATGAGAAAAGTGAACTCGTTGCCTGTGAATTTTGCTTTTGACACTGCGTATTTGTCGCTGAGCGAAGTTGTCGTATAGCAGGCAGTTACCGCCAGCATCATGATCACAACATCCATGCTACCATCTGACCTTCCACCGCTCACGGAGTTTTTCAATGCTCTCGCCGTGAGCGGTACTTATTTTTTTGAGCTTTTCTCGTTTCTGCAAAGCTCGCCGAGATGTTTTTCAAAAAGTGCTTCGTCTGTGGGTATCTCAGCCCAGTCGTTAGTCCATGTGGAGATATATGCCGCATTGGAGATGGAGAGGGAATTAAGACCCTCCTTGCCCTCGGCTATCATATCAGTGCCGCTCAGTATAGACTGTGCAAAAGCCTCAATCACCTCGGGGTGACCCTCGGGCTCGGGCGCTGTAAATTCCTCGTAGGTGTTCGAGGGTGCTGCAAAGCCCTCCTTTGATGTAAAACAAAACTCGCGTTCAGGGATATCCAGCTTCCACCAACAGAGCTTGCCATGCTCGACCACTATCTTTCCCTTATCGCCCGTGATTTCAAGACGATTTGTACCGCAGGCGTCGCCTGTTGTGGTGATGAATGTTGCAGTCGCACCGTTCTCATATTCACCGAAGATAGTTACATCGTCCTCTACATCAATGTTATGGTACTTTCCGAACTCGCAGAAAGCCCTCACACGCTTAGGCATACCGAATATCCACTGCCACAGGTCGAGGTTATGAGGCGCTTGGTTAAGCAGAACGCCGCCGCCCTCGCCGTTCCATGTGGCTCTCCAGCTTCCAGAATCGTAGTAAGCCTGTGTGCGGTACCAGTTTGTGATTATCCACACCATTCTTTTAAGCTCACCCAGCTGACCGCTCTGAACTATCTCGCGAGCCTTTGCAAACATGGGATTTGTGCGCTGATTGAACATTATGCCAAACTTCACGCCCGATTTTTCAGCTGCCTCGTTCATTTCACGCACCTGTCGTGCATAAACACCCGCAGGCTTTTCAGTAAGAACGTGAATGTTGCGCTTGAAGCACTCCTTGGCAACAGTGGGATGGTCGTAATGCGGAACAGCTATCAACACAGCGTCAACAAGACCGCTGTCAAGCATTTCGATATAGTCTGTAAAGCGAGCGACTTCTGAATGCTCCTTTGCCTTATCCATCTTTTCCGGGACGATATCACATACTGCGGTTATTTCCACGGATGGGCATTTTCCGCCGAAAACATTGTAGAAATGTCCGCTGCCCATGTTGCCAAGTCCTACGATGCCAAGTCTTATCTTGTTCATAACATTCTCCTTTAAATCAGTTCCTTAAGCGCGGTTACCGCAGCGTTAAATGCCGCTCTTGACGAGGGATAGCAGTATCCCATCTTGGTCTTTTCGCTTGCTTCAAGCTTGTCGAAACCGTCAAATACTGAAAGATGCGGCTCCAACGTGAGAACGCTGCCCTTGTATTGCTGCAACAGATATGGAAGATTTCCGATACCTTTTCCCGCAGGCACTACCGAGCCATCTGCCATAGCGTCCTTGATGTGCATATACTCAACATAGGGACTGAGCAATTTCCAGGCTTCGAGCGTATCCTGTCCGCATTGAATGAAGTTTGCAGGGTCAAAAACTGCCCTGAGCCGCGGGAATTCATTATGTATCTCAGCGCAGCGGGAAGCGATATCGCCGTAGATACCCTTTTCATTCTCGTGGCAAAGGGTTATCCCGCTGCCTTTTGCGGCGTCTATGAGCTTCTCAAGGCGGCTGAACACCTCGTCTTTGTAGCGCTCCGCATTATCTGACGGAACATAAAAGCTGAACATTCTGATGTGCTTTGCGCCGAGGATATCAGCCAATTCAAGTCCGTGTTTGAACTTGTCGAGGTGCGCTGTGAAATCATCGCATATTCCTATCTTTCCGTATGGCGAACCAAGCGACCACACGGCAAGTTCCGCATTATCAAGCTGTCTGCGTATCTCTTTCGCTTTTTCGAGGGAGATGTCCGAGATGTTTTCGCCGTCAACACCTCTTATTTCAAGATAATCAATACCGTTTTCGGTCATCGATTTAATTTGTTCTGATAATCTGCCGTCTGCCTCGTCTGCGAATGCCGCAAGTTTAAAACCCATAAGGATACCTCCGTTTTGATTTTCTGTATTCATTTTATCACGAATGAATTTGTATTTCAATTGCAAATTTTAGCTTTATATATTGCAAATTCGTGCATTATATGCTACAATGGAGGCAGAGGTGATGATATGCTCAATGAATACAGCTTCGGAGATATTTATATACGGCACGCGATTGACAACAGTCCCGACGACAAGGATTTTACAATGCACATTCATGAACAGTGCGAGATATATTTCTTTGTTTCGGGAAATGTAGAATATCTTGTGGAAGGATCAAAATATCCTCTTTCAGAAGACACTCTGATGATAATGAGCCCTGCTGAAGCCCACAAACCTAAGATAGTTGGCAGCGACAAATATGAGCGCTATGCGATAAATTTTCCAACAAGCTTTGTTAGCTTTATCGATCCCGAGGGCAGGCTCACCAAAGTATTCACCGAGCGCCCTCTCGGACACGGCAATATGTTAAGCTGTTCTGATATTGATACAGAGCTTGTGAAAAAGCTCTTTTCAGAGATGTGCAGTGCACAGGACGATTATGACAATCAGCTTGTGATAAAAACTCATCTTCCAATGCTTCTTGATATGATAAGCAGAGCGTATTCCACTAAAGGAAAACTTGCAAGCAAGCCCCAAACTGTAGCCGAAAACATCATTGTATATGTCAACAAACATCTTTTTGAGAACATATCCGTGCCATTGCTTGCAAAGCATTTTTTTATTAGCACCTCGCAGTTCAGCAGAATTTTCAAGCAGGCCACAGGAGCCGCTCCATGGGATTATATAACGAAAAAACGGCTTACCGCCGCAAAAGATATGCTGCGCAGCGGACATTCCGCACAAAGTGTTTCGGAAAGCTGCGGCTTTCGGGATTACTCTGTATTTTACAGGGCATACACCAAACATTTTGGATGCGCGCCGAAGCAAAACATTTAGACCATACCGTATAAACACACAAAAATCGGCAGAGCAATTCACTCCGCCGATTTTTTCATCATGCTTTTATAATTTCTCAAAGAGTTCGGTCATTCCGAAAGGCGCGCGATAAGCTCTCTATCCGCTTCGTTCTTTATCATACAAGAAGAACGGCTGTAGAAATTGTTACTGGTATCCCACAGCACAGGCACAAAGCCGTGTTCCTTCAGCTTATTCAGTACGATCTCAAGACATTCTGTGCTATTGGTATAAATCGCGTCTGCGGCAAAATTGCTTCTGGGATAAATTCCTGTTGTTTCACCGAGGAACACAGGTATACCCTTGTCAGCAAACGACTTTTTGAGAAGCTCGCACTGGTTGTCGATATAATCAAGCCAGTCCTGACCGCCTATCTTATTGCTCCAGTAAACAGCATTATCAACATAATGCACTGACACCATGAGTCTGTCCTCAGTCTTGTCCTCGGGCACGATAAATTCATCTGCTGTTGTGAGGTCAATATTCGTCCAGTAGCCCGACACGATAAGTACTCGCTCCGAGTTGTTGCCGCCTGTTGCGCGAACCGCGTCAACAAAAGTCTGATTCAGTGTATTCACCATTTTATATGCATCAGACTTTTCAGAGTCAACAAGCTTTCCGTTTTCATCGAACTGACTGCCGCCGAGATACTCGTTATAGCCCTCAAAGACAAGCGTGTAGGGATAATCTATAAACTCATTTGCTATCTGAGTCCATAATGTCGTGAATATCTTCTCACATTCCTCAAGCGAATTACGTCTAATAATGAACTCATCAAAATGGTGAATGTTAATTACAGTGTAAAGCCCTGCGTTCTGCGCGTAATCTACTATCTCGCGCACCCTTGCCATGTATTCGGGGTTGATAGTATAGGTGCCGTCGTTTTCCATCATATTTCCCCAGAAAACAGGTATACGGATAGTATCAAAGCCCGCCGCCTTTATTCCATCAATGCACTCCTGCGTTGTAGTAGGCGCACCCCATTGTCTTTCGTATTCATTAGGCGTATTTCCGCCGCATATGGGTATCCATGTGTAACCCACAGTTTCACAGCCGCCTGAATTATAGGCTTCCATCGTGTTTCCGAGATTAAGACCTATTCCCATATCCTCGGCCATCTGTGTTGCAGTGATAGAGCCCTCTGCTGCCGGTTTGACTGTTGAGCAGCCTGCTGATACGATCATTGACGCAGCAAGCACTATTGATGATATGATATGTTTTATCCTCATAAGAAAACTCCCTTCGTTATCTTATGTTAATTATATTTGTTTTTTGCAGCAAAGTCAATAATCAAGATTCTGAAAATCCACCATTTGTTCAAAATATGCACTTTCCGTAAATCATCAGGCTTTCTCAAACACCGCAGTAACGCACATAAATCCGTCCTTTATCTCTGCGAAGATATCGCCGTTCATCTTGTGCATTAGCTGACGGCAGATGTAAAGTCCAAGACCGCTTCCCTTTTCATTTTCGGCATTTTCGCCTCTCCAAAAGCTGTCGAAGATATGCGGCAGGTCAGCGTCTTTGAGTGTGCATCCACTATTGCGGACAGCAATAAGAATACAGCCGTCCTCCTCGGAAAAGCTGATATCTATGCTCTTTCCGTCGCCGTATTTTATCGCATTTTCGATGATATTCTGAACGACCTCCACACTGCGGTCGGTATCGCCGCTGAGCAGGCAGTCAGTGTAGCTGCCGACCGAAAATTCCGTCTTTATAAGCGACAGCTTTTCGGTGTAGTATTGCTTTATCCTCGTCACAAGCTCTGATATATAGAACTCGCCCATATTCACGTCAAGGCTGAGGAAATCCTCCTTTGACGCGGTGATGATCTGCGAAACATAGCCCTCGATCTCATCAGCTTTAGAGTTTATGTTCTCCGCGATCTCAAGCTGTTTTTCCGCGCTTGTGTACAGTCCCTTTGAGAGCGCCTTTGAATACAGCTTTATCGCTGACAGCGGAGTTTTTATATCATGCGAAAGCGACAGCAGGAGCATTTTTCTGTCCCTTTGCAGGTCAAGCTCGCGTTCTTTCTGCTGTTCCATGTTTTCGCGGAGCATATCAACGCCCCAGACGAACCGTCCGAAAAATCGGTTTTTCGTTTCCTTTACGGGCGCGGTGAGATTGCCTTTTGAAAGCTCATACGGGACATCTGAAAGCTGTTCAAACGGTTTTAATATCTTCACCCTTATGTACAGCATAACAGCGATGATAACCGCCGCCATAACGCCGAGGATCACATTTACAGTTATAACAAATTCAGATCTGTCCGCGTTGCTGTCTGCCTCATAATCAAAACGGTACAGCTTGCCGTTTATCTCTCTTATAATACAGTCGCTGTCCGAGTTATAGAAGCCATCGCCGTATTCCGTGACAGCCGTGACATATTCACACGCCGAAATATCGAGAGCAGAGCCGTTTTCCATCTCATACACAAGACGGCTTATTTCAACGCGATATGGTCTGCCGTTGTCGGCATTATCAGCAAGCAGTATCGCATTTGCAGCGAAAAAAACTGCGGCTATCACGATTATCACCACCGCGAAGATCTTGTTAAACGCTTTCATATTTGTAGCCTACTCCCCACACTGTAAGTATTCGCTTGGGATTTTTCGGGTCGTCCTCTATCTTCTCACGAAGCCATTTTACGTGAACGGTCAGCGTCTGCTGCTCGGAAAAGCTGTCGCTGCCCCATATCTGATTGAACAGAAACTCCTTGCTAAGCGCCTGACCCTTGTTTTCGATAAGAAGAAGCAGCAGATCAAACTCCTTAGCTGTAAGGTCGAGCGGCACGTCGTTTTTGCAGACCGTGCGGCTGACCTTATTGATGCGGATATCGCCGTCGATAAGCTCGTCAACTGCGTATCTTCGCCTGAAAATGCCGCTTATCTTTGCAAGCATGATGTCGATGTCATACGGCTTTTCGATGTAGTCATCGGCGCCGAGAACAAGCCCGTTAAGCTTGTCCTCCTTGTCGGTCTTTGCGCTGACGATAAGTATCGGTGTGTTGCTGTCCTCTCGTATCCTCCTGCAGACAGCAAAGCCGTCTATCCCGGGAAGCATTACATCAAGCACAATAAGCCTTGCCCCGTACTTTTCGTACAGCGACAAGGCTTTTTCTCCAGTTTCGGCAACCGAAACTGTGTAATTCTCTGCGCGCAGAAAATCACACAGCAGGTCGGCAAGCTCCTTATTGTCTTCAACTATCAGAATGTCGGTCATAGATCGTCCTTTCTGCACGCACGGACACGGCAAGCCGTGTCCCTACGCATTTCGCAGCAGCATCTTACCAGCCCATCTCCATGAGCCAATTATTGAGCGCACGCTCACGCTCTCTCATCTGAGAAGCATTTTCGTACCTATCTAAATTATACTCTCCTTTTATGTTTCCGTCAACTATGTACAGCACTCTTGTGCATTTTGCCGCTACCTTTACATCGTGAGTTACCAGCATGATGGTAGTGCCGTCGTTGTTGAGCTTTGCAAGCTCCTCCATAACCTCATCGGAGGAGGTGCGGTTGAGTGCGCCTGTAGGCTCGTCGGCAAAGATCATTTTGGGGTTATTTATCATACTGCGGCAGATGCACGCACGCTGAAGCTGCCCCCCCGAGACCTCGTTTATGTCGTTGTCGGCAATGTCGATGATTCCCAGCTTGCGCATAAGCTCCTGACCGCGCTGTACCGTTTCCTTGCGGCTTTCGGTATTCTTGTCAGACTGCACCGCGGGGAGAATGATATTATCCAGCACTGTAAGGTTTTTCAGCATATACATCTGCTGGAATATGAAGCCCATCTCGTCAAGGCGCAGGTCAGCAAGCTCCTTTTCACCCATCTTTGCGATGTTCTTGCCGCAGAAAAGCGCCTCGCCCGCTGTGATGCTGTCCATGCCCGAAACAGCATACAGCAGAGTGGATTTACCTGAGCCTGATGGTCCCATAATCGCAACCATTTCACCCTCGGAAACGGTGAAGTTCACGTTTTTCAGAACGTTGTTCTGACGCTTGTTTACGATATATGTTTTGCAGAGGTCTTTTACTTCTAAAATATTCATAGTGATATCCTTTCTTACTCAATATTAGCTGTGTCGGAGGACTTGATCTTTCTAGTGTAGAGCGAGGTCAAAAATGCGCTTACGGTCGTCGTAGCAAGCACTATAAGCGGGAAAATGAGATACATTTCAAGAGGGTCAACGATATAATCGACGCCAAGCTCCAATCCCATCATTTTGAATAGGGGGTCAATGCAGAGGTGCGTCAGAGGCATAGCGAATATCTCGCCTATTATTACCGCGATAACTCCCACAAAAGCAAATCGCAGTGCGTGGTATGTGTAGATCTTGCTGTTACGTGTGCCTATCGCTTTCATCAGCGCTATCTCGCCTGTTTCCTTTGCGATAAAGGAGCGCTCCATTAGTACGGTGATGAGGGCGGATAAGACGATTGTGAGGATTGCAACAAGGGATTTTACCGCAGCAAGTGTTTCGGTAACACCCAGCATATCAGATGTTGTTTCAACGCAGGTTTCTACATTTTCATAATCGGGGAATATCCTTTTGATCTCTTCAATTCTACGTTCGATCTCTTTATCATCGGGGTCATCGGTAAAGGTGATCTGCGTATTGATGCCGCCCTGAGACTGAATGTAGTTGATCTCTTCGTCAGAATGCAGTCTTATACCATATCCTTGCTGATTCATCGACTGGAAGAATGCTGTGATAATATATTCCTTATCGCCGTCAATGGTCTTTATCGTGATCGTATCGCCGATATTTGCTTGAAGCTTATTTGCGGCAATTCTTGTTATAGCAATTTCGTTTGTGTTCTGCGGTGTTGTTCCTGCCGTATATTCGTACATATCCATGGTCGTGCCTGTACCGTGATAAATACAGATATTGCTTTCATTTTCTCCGAAAACCACAGGAAGACTAAACATCATTTCCTGATAGCATTTTGCAGGAATACCATTCTCGGCAAGAGCTTGTTCCATATTGTCAAGGTGCTGTTCAAGCTTTTCGTGTCCGTCGTCCAGCATACATTCATTGATGATATGACTGTCAAGATATACGTCACAGCCTGCCCAGCCGAATGTTGCGGCAAGACTGTCGCTGTTCATCGTGGAAACTGTTGCCGAAAGCATAAGCATAAGAGAAAGACAAAGGAAGAACGTCAGTGTGATAATGCTGTAACGCTTGGGACTGCTTACAATGTCGTTAAGAGCAAGAAAGGGCGTTGCGGAAATCTTTGACTTTCCGAGGCTCATAAGGCTCTTTTTACGGAAGCGCTCGCCCGTCTGACCGTTTCTTATTGCATCAATGGGAGTCATTTTCTTGACCTTACCCGTACAGCCGTAGCAGAACAGCAGGATAACTGCAATAACAAGCACGGCACAGAGAATGTTCACAAAGATCGGGTTAGCATTTCCGATTATGATCGTCTGCGAAGAAACGCTCATAAGCATTTTGCTGAACGGGAAGCTGAGTACAAGACCGATAATTGCACCGAGTACCGAAAGTCCCATGTATTTTACGAGATACAGACCTCTGATTTTGAAATTGCTTATACCTATCGCTTTCATAACGCCTATCTCACGAAATTCCTCCGACAATGTAAAGGTGATAGTAAAGCGCAGTACCACAAATGCTATGATAATGAGGATAACGCTTACCACAAGCAGAATACCCACCACTATCATATCAAAAATATAGCTGAACTCCATTGCGCCCCTGTCCATTAAAAGAATACTGTTGTCTACAAGAGGCTTTATTTGTGTCGGCACTGCTTTAGCGTCGTCCGAATATATGTAAATAAGACTTCCGCCGTAAAATTTTTCTGTGTTTTCGGCATAAACGAAATGATCATAATCCTCCTCGCTGATAATATAACGAGCTACTGAAATCTGATTTGAGCCGAAAATTGCGTCCTTTATCTTTCCTGCGAGAACTAATTTACAGCTTACACCATTCAACTCTATGGTAAGCTTATCACCCACATCAATACCGATAGCGTCTGCCTTTCCCTCTGTCATATAAAACTCGCCCTGCTTTACAGCTTCAAGGATACTGCCGTCAGGGAGATAATAATTCATAGCAATATCGCTGTGGACCATATTCGTGCCGCCGTTAATAACTATATCCTCGTTTTCAAATATTAAATTATCAGGCGCTAAAAACAGTGTGTTTTCCATAGCATAGCTGTCTACTGCAGCTGCTGAGCTTACAGTTTCTTCAACATCGATCGCGAGATTTTTGTTCATAGTGACCGCAAGATATTCGGGCGCATTCGCCATTTCAAAATAATTATCCAGCGCAGAAGTAACGCTTATAATATTGTTTACACTTGATGACACGAACATCGTCGCAAGTATGATAAATACAAGCAATATAACGTTCATTGCCTTTTTTCGTTTAAGGTCTTTTTTCAGTATGTTGAGATACATTTCAGTTCTCCTTTCATCGTTGTAACCTCAGTATAGCATGGAAATTATTAAATAATCCTTAAATTATTGCAGATATCAGCTCGAACGGCTCGTTTTACTGTAGTCGCTTTGCATATTCAATAAATAAAAAGTTATTAGATTAAAAAAAATTAGTTGCAATTTATAATGAAATTTTTAGCAAAATATGTTATACTTAATAGAAGTATACAATTTAGAGAAATTCAACACACTTTGCGTGTTATAAGTTTATACAACGGAGGTCGTATGAAAAAAAGGTTTTTGTGCTGGCTGCTGTCAGCAATTATGCTTTTTACAAATATCCCACTCAACGCATACGCTCAGGACGAGCCGTATGTCGTTACCGTCTACAACGAGAGCAACGGGCTTCCCACAGGTGAAGCAAACGTTGTTATGCAGTCGTCTGACGGATATATCTGGATAGGCAGCTATGGCGGACTTATCCGCTATGACGGCACACAATTCAGAAACTACAGCACTGAGGGCGCGATAGAGTCAAGCTCCGTGCGCTCGATATTTGAGGACTCCAAGGGCAGACTGTGGGTCGGCACCAATGACGCAGGCGTGTACATGATGGAAAATGACGTGTTTACACACATCACAGCCGACTCAAAGACTGATTTCCTTTGCGTGCGCGGCTTCTGCGAGGGCAGCGACGGCACGGTATATGTTGGCTCAAACTCTGGCATGGGCGAGATAAGCGGCGACAAGATACTGCCCTATGATATCCCTGAGGTGCTGGGACAGACCGTTTACTGCGTTGGCGAGGATTCGCTCGGACGCGTATGGGGCGCAATGAACAACGGCAAGTGCGCTATAGTAAAGGACGGCAAGCTTGCTGAAATGTTCACCTCAGAAAATGTGCTGAGCGGCAGCGAGATATACAGCCTTACAGCAGACAAAAACGGCAGCATCATACTTGGAAGCTCCTCAAACGAAGTGGTGCGCTTAAGCGCTTTCACTGAAAACGGCAGCTATACCGCCGAGCATTTTACGGTCGGCGCAGTTACCTCTCATAACAGCGTTACAGTCACCGAAACGGGCAGCATAATGGTTGCAGGCGTGCAAGGCTATGCCGTTATAGCTCCCGATGGCAGCGTCAGCGAATACACAGATGATAAAGAGGCTGCTTCCGTAAACACCATAGCACGCGACTATGAAGGTAATATATGGCTTTCCTCGTCGAGCTTCGGCGTTATCAAATATTCGCTCGGCTGCATAAGCTCCCCCAACAACGACGCGGGACTTCACGACATGGCAATAAATACCGTTGCCAAAGCAAACGGCAGATACTACCTCGGACTTGACAGCGGATTGATGATATTTGACAGCGAGTGGAAGCCTGTAGACGACGAGCTTATCTCTGCCTTTTCGGGCGTTAGGATACGAAATATCATCACCGACAGCAAGGGCAGGATATGGATAGCCTCCTACTCCGAAAATGCTGTGATGTGCTATAACTCAGACAGCAGTGAAACCAAAGTATACAACACCAAAAACGGACTTGCAGGCGACAAGGTGCGCGTGTTAAAGGAGCTTTCTGACGGGCGCATTGCAGTCGGCACTCAGACAGGCATAAGTATCATCAAAAACGATAAGATAACCGAAAACTACACCTACGACGACGGCATGGAAAACACCTCTGTCCTTTGCTTTGAGGAGGGCAAAAACGGCGCTCTGTATGTCGGCAGCGACGGCGCAGGCATATATGAAATAAAGGACGGCAAGCTCACAAATTACAGCTTTGAACAAGGTCTTAGTGAGGGCGTAGTGCTGCGTATGCTGAAAAACTCCGATGAGGACGGATATTTCGTAAGCGCGGGCAGCAGCCTGTACTACTGGAAAGACGGCGCTTTCGCAAAGCTGTCGAACTTCGACAAAGCACAGGGCAGTATTTTCGATTTCTATGACCGCAACGGAAAGCTGTGGGTGCTTCAGAACAGCGGCATACGCGTTGTTGATAAGGCTCAGCTTTTAAGCGGTGAGCCAACCGAGGCTGTCACCTACGGCACACAGCACGGACTTTCAGGCACGCTCAACGCAAACACCTGGAACTTTGAGGACGAAAACGGAGAGCTTATAATGGCGACCAGAAGCGGTATAAGCGTATTTGGCTTCAGTGGCGTCAGCAGCAAGCTTCCCGATGTTATCATAAACACAGTTAAGGTTGACTCCGAAAGCTATGAGCACCCCGAAAGCCTTGATATTGCAAGCAGCGCGCAGCGTGTTACATTTGATTTTTCCGCGTTGTCCTACTCTGATACCTCTCCGCTGAAGCTCTCCTATAAGCTTACAGGATTTGACGAGAGCGAGACCGTTATAGATACCGAAAAGAGCAGTAGCGTGAGCTACACCAACCTCCCGGGCGGCAGCTACACATTTGAAGTAAAGGTGTTCAGCTCCGAATCTCCCGAGGTGTTTAATAGCTGCAGTATACAATTCACAAAGGCTCTGAGGATGACCGAGCAGCCGCTTTTCTGGGTGCTGCTTGCAGCGGCGATAGTTGCCGCAACTACTGCCATCTTGATAGTGCTGGTGCGTGTAAAACTCAGTATCATGAACCGCAGACAGCAGGAATATAAGAGCATTGTAGATCAAGCGCTTCTCACCTTTGCAAACGCCATTGACGCTAAGGACAAATACACAAACGGACACTCCGTCAGAGTGGCTTTCTATTCAAGAGAGCTTGCAAAGCGCATGGGAATGAGCGAAAGCGAGCAGGAGCATATCTACTACGTTGCGCTGATGCACGATATCGGAAAGATAGGTATTCCCGATAATATTCTGAACAAGCCGGGCATGCTCACCGACGAAGAGCGCAAGGTCATTCAGACTCACGTTGACATCGGCGGCGAGATACTCAAAGACTTCACCGCGCTTTCGGGTATTACAGACGGCGCAAGATACCATCACGAGCGCTACGACGGCAAGGGCTACAGCAAGGGACTTAAAGGCGAGGATATACCGCAGCTTGCGAGGATAATCGGCGTTGCCGATACATACGACGCAATGTCGAGTGACCGTGTATACAGAAAGTCGCTATCCGAGGAAGTAATAATCGAGGAGCTTAACAAAAACAGCGGCACGCAGTTTGACCCCGAGGTAATTCCGCATATGCTTGATATGATAAAGGACGGAACTGTCCCTTATAAAAGCGAATGAAATATTTTGATGTAAACTGACATAACAAAAAGCCCCGATTCGGGGCTTTTTGTATTATAGCGTTTTCAAACGCTCCTCTATAGCTTTTAGCGCCTCGGTCGGAGTGTCGATACCTGCGACTGCCTGCTCTATCGGGCAGATTCCTGTACCCACGCGGTTGATTATGTTAGCGCAAAGTGTGCCGCACTCCGCTTTTATGCCGTACCTTATGAGGATATCAAGCGCAGGCTTGCTCATTACATCAGCGTAAACCTCGCGAACACCAAGCAGCACATACAGAAATGCCGCTCCCGCGCCAACGACCTTATCGGCGGCGAAGAAGCCATCGCCTTTTCCCTCCGTAAGCCATGAGAGCAGCGGCTTTACACCGCGCTCGGTGCTAACAAGGGTCTGCTCTTCCCTGCACATCACACAGGTAAAGCCGCCGTCACAAAGCCGAGCTTTCGCTCTTTCGATATCAGTCATTGTCTGCCTTTCTGATAAGATAGACAGCAAGCGGGATCACTGCAAGCTGGATTAGTATTCCTGCCCAGCCGGCCGCTATACTGCTGCCGATAGTCATAGGGTGAACGCTTGCACCGAAGCCGAAAAATCCGATGAGGATAGCTGCGGCTTTTATCGCTCTGCCAATGGCCTGAACGGCAAGCACTTTCAGCACTGTCGGCATTTTGCTTGTGCGAAGTACTCCCGCAAAAAATCCGTAAGCGCAAAGCTCTATCGCCATAAAGGGCAGCATTGCCGCCATGGGCATTCCCGTAAGAACGAAGCTAAGAATAGGGCTGAGTGCGCCTGCAATACCTGCGGCATAAGGTCCGCACAGAAGTCCTGCGAGAATTATCGGCAGGTGCATGGGAAGAAGCAGCTCGCCGAGCGCGCTTCCCGTGCCGATATGCGAGCCGATAAGGTGCACAAGCTGCGGCAGCGCAACAGCAGCTGCTAAAGCGATAAGGCCGCCCAATGTCTGCGCCTTTATTGAAAGTTTTTTATTTGATACAACGGAAGTCATTATGTATCCTCCTTAAATATGCTTTGCAAAATCCGCCATCGCCTCGGATATCTTAATGCCCTGCGGACAGACGGATTCACAGCCCTTGCAGCCTATACAAGCAGTGGGAAGCTTGTCCGCGCTCATTTCAGCTATCTCGGGCGGCGCGGTGTAGCCGCTGCCTGTGCGGTAATGTCTGTTGTAAAGCTCTATCAGCAGCGGAATATCAAGCCCCTGCGGACAATAAGATGTGCAGTAGCGGCAAGAGGTGCATGGCAGCCTGTTTTCGGAGATGATACGGTCTGCTATCTTCATGACGGCCGCTGTTTCCTCGGCATTGAGGGGCTTGTGCTCGGAGAATGTTTTGAGATTGTCTGCGACCTGCTCGTCGTTGGACATTCCCGAGAGCGTCATTACTACCTGCGGCAAGCTCTGTAAAAATCTGAACGACCATGCCGCAATGCTCTCATCGGGACGCAGTGCTTTGAGCGAAGCTGCCTCGTTTTCGGGAAGATTCGCAAGCTGTCCGCCGCGCACAGGCTCCATTACCCAAACGGGAATGTTGTAGCTGTCGAGAAGCTCGACCTTTTCCTTGGCGCACTGCATAATCCAGTCAAGCCAATTGAGCTGGATCTGACAAAATTCCATATCCTTACCGTAAGCGTCAAGGAAACGCTTCATAGTAGCATAATCGCCGTGCGTGGAAAAACCGAGGTGCTTTATCCTGCCGTTTTTCTTCTGCTGCATAAGATAGTCGAAAATGCCGTACTTCGGGTCAAGATAGGCTTCGAGATTATAGTCGCAGACGGTGTGGAAAAGGTAGAAGTCAAAATAGTCCACCTCGCATTTTTTGAGCTGCTCCTCGAATATCTCCTCAACGTGCGGCATATTTGCGGTATCATAGCCGGGGAATTTGGTCGCGAGATAGTAACTGTCGCGAGGATATTTCTTTAAAAGCTTTGCGGTAACTACCTCGGACTGTCCGCTGTGATATCCGTAGGCGGTGTCAAAGTAGTTAATGCCGTTTTTAATGGCGTTGTCGAACATTTCGGCAACCCTTTTCTCGTCGATACAGTCGTCCTTACCGTCGATACAAGGGAATCTCATACAGCCCATGCCGAGCGCCGAAAGCTCTTTATCCTTAAATTTGTTGTAGAGCATAAAGCACCTCCCAGATAATTTTAACTTATTTTACCACATATTTAACGTAAATGCAATAAAAATATTAAAATTTCCCAAACCAGTTACATATACCATCATACTTACGCAAAAAGACTACATAGCATTGATTGACATTTACTTGCACCAGTGGTATAATTAAATCAGTTTATCATAGTAATACGTTAAAGGAGGCTGTCATGACTATTTTAGTAAATGTAAAGCAGCTAGGCAAAAAGCGGAACAAAATAAGCGAAATGCCGTTTTTTCTCGAAAACGAGCCTTGCACACTGCGGGAGCTTATAACAGAGAGCGTGCGCACCTGCGTTACCGCTTACAACGCTCGGCTGAACAAGGAGGCTAAGCCGCTTTCTGAGGACGATATCTCCGCAATGAGCGAGCTTGGAAAAATAGCCTTTGGGCTGTCCGAGGGAGCAGCCGCAGACCTAGGTAAAGCTACCGAAGACGCTATCCTAGCGTTTGAGGACGGGCTTTATCGGATATTCCTCGGCGAACAGGAGCTTACAGAGCTTGACGGCAGCATTGAACTTAACGAAAACAGCAGCGTGACTTTTATAAGACTTGTCATGCTTGCGGGAAGGATGTGGTAACGTGGCATTTGAAGAGCTTACACCCGAACTGAAAGAAGAGCTGTATCAAAAATACAGAGATATGCTTTCTCAAAAAGAGGACAGATTTGAGAAAAAGCTGTCCGAGGAGCAGAAAAAAATACTTAAAGATTTCCGCTACGGCAACACATGGAACTACAAAGGCAACGGTCTTAAAGAAAACGTTGCCGATATGCTGCGCACAAAGTACAAAAAGCCCTCGGATATGTTCAAAAACGAGTTCCTTTGGCTCGTCGAGGAATGGGTGCTTCCGCGCTTCAGGGAGCATTTCTACTGGGCTGTGGACAACTGCATAAAATGGCAGCTTTCAATGACCTACTACAGACGCAGCTACCGCACTGATACCTATGCGCTTTACGCGGAATATATCGACTCAATACTCCGCTCGTTCCATGCGAACATGTGCATGGAACACACAGTTGAGGAGCTTCTGCTAAACAAGATATCCGATATGGAATACTGCTACGCCGAGCGCGTTCTTTACGATGATGTAGCGCTGAACGAATACGCCATCGCATACGAGCTTGACAATGGCAACAAGGCAGTTGAACAGGCGCTGACCGATATCCTTATGGGAGAGGACGCACCCGCGCTCAAACGCACGCATATCAGAGGAATAATCTTCAGCCGCAACGCCGAGATGCACAAGCTTCTGGGCAAGCTGCTGCTTGCGGCAAGACTGCAGGAGGGTCTGAGGCAGGCTATCTGCGAAAGCGCTGACGCAGGCACAATAGAAGCGCTTACCGAGATAATTCGCGTTATCTGCGAAAACGACCTTATCAGATTCTCCGCTGTAAAGCGCGCTGTCGGCACATGGACAGGTCTTATGGCTGTGGACAGCTCTGACCTCGACCGTATCAGCGGCAAGACCATGCGCCTTATTGAAGAATGTATTTCTGACAAGGCAAAGGCGGAGGAATACATCTTCTCCGAGGATTGTATGCAGATTTACATAGGTCTTTGGGCAGTCGGCGTGAAAGAGCTTGCAGACTCCGCGCAGTATATTGATAAAATATCCGAAAACGGAAGCAAGCACCAGATACTCGCGGCAGGATATTATCTGCGATCGACCGAGCATAAAACGCTTATGAACAACAACGCAAAGCGTGTGCTGAATGCTCATTTACAGGAGCTTGACATTGTCGCAGTATATCTGCCGCTGTTCATGCCCGAAACAGACCGTATCATTCGCAGCGACAACTATGAGCAGACCTTACGTCTTTATTTCAAAGACGATAACGCCGCAGAATACTACGACCTGCTGAATGAGCTTCTCAACAGCGTAACGAAAAAGCACCTTGAATTTTCTCCGTGCATCTTCCCTTGGTATGCCGCTATACTTAAAAGGTCGGATATCATCATGCGTATGTCACTGCTTGCGGCGGCGCTGAATGACGAGGAAAAGACTGACTTCTGCTGCACTCTCTTAAAGGATATAGATTGCACCTACGGCGAGAGGGGCAGAGTTCTGAAAATGCTGCTGAAATGCCCGAAGAACGACCATCAACGGAGAGCACTTTTCCAGTGCTTATCCGACAGAGACAGCGACACAGCAAACGCCGCATACAAGATCATCTCGGAGGGGCTTATCGCTGTCCACGCCGAAAACTATCTCCAGATGGAGGAAATGCTGAAATACAAGTCCGCCGCGATACGCTCAAACCTGCTCAATCTTATGTACAAGCAGTGTGACGAGGGACTGCTTTGCTCGGTGCAAAGACTTATCTCCGACAAAAAAGAGGAAAAGCGCACCGCCGCCCTTGACATCATCATGACGCTGAAAAAGGACGAGAGCAGACAAAAGCTTTTCTCAGATTGCCGCTCGCTCGCTGAGAATATATCCTCCCCTACTGCAAAGGAAAGGATACTTCTTGAAAGCATTCTCGGAAAGACAGAGGATATAGAGCAGAAGCAGGAGCTTTTCACCGATGAGGACAAGTATATTCCCTCGACTGATAACGCTGAATTTACACAAAAATGTGTTGAGGTGTTCATGCGGTATTTCCCCGAGTCAAAGCTTGACAAGCTGCTTTGTGGTGAAAAATCCGCGCTTAACGGCATTATCGGTGCGGCTAAGAAATTACTGTCGGGCAAAGAAAACAAAATCGCTCAGGCTGTAGCTGACCTTAAAGCTCTTGACGCGCTCGTTGAGCAGCACGCGGAGAAAGAATACATAGGTATAAACGGCGAGCCTGTGCTTCTCGGAAACGACAGACATTTCAGCGAAAAATACACTGATGAGAGCGGTAAGTCACGATACCGCACTCCCCTGCAGCAGATATGGGACGACTGGTATAACGAGAATATCAGCTCCCCCGAGCGGCTTTGGAGAATGATACAATTGACGTATTCAAACCCATACAACGGTCAGAAGCTTCCGTGGGACAAATACACCGCTGAAGTGTTCGGCGAGGGCTATGAGAGCACGGTCATGCTGAAATACAGGGGGCAGTGCGTCAGCATAGTCAATCATCTGATGTACAAATACAACATAAAGCAGGATATGATATACCTCGGCGGCGCGATTTATCTATGGTATATCAAATGCTTGCCCGAAAGCGATGTCAGGATACAGCCTGCAAAGGTGACAACGGGAGGATATTCGTATACCCCCTCCCCTATGCTGATGAGCGAAAATGCAAAAATAAGCATCATTGCGTCTAATGCTGTGCTTGAAAACGACGAGCATTTCGACGAGCTGTTTCCGCTCATCGTTGCTGCAGGAGAAAAAACCTACCGCAACACGCAGGAAAAAAACCGCTATATGCCCTACTATATCGGCTCGATGTGTGATCGACCCTACAGATTTATGCGTGCCGACCCTTGTGCATATCTCGTTGCGGCACACAGAGGACTTATCTCACGCAAAACGCTGCTGCATACGCTGTTTCAGGAGAATATGCTGACATATTCGCTCAGTCAGCTGTCATTCCTTATCACTGCAGTACGCGACAGCGACAGAGATGTATCAAACCGCAGAAACGGCGCTTATCGCAGAATTAACGGCACCGACAGGCTGAAAAAGCTGTTAGGCAGCCCCGAAAACTATGATGAGGAATACAAGCGCTTCTGCGAGCTTATCACGGATATGTATGAGACCGTTGTCGGCGAGGTGCTTTCCGTGGAGCTTGGACGCGGTGATTCACCAACGAAATATTCAGCTGTTATCCCTAAGATAGAGCGTATCTACGGCGCTAAATACTTCACGAAGATACTCGCCGCACTCGGAAAAGACACCCTTGACCGCTCCACATATTTCTACGGAGATAAGGCTCTTTCAAAGAAGAGCTGTCTTTCAATGCTGCTTGCGGTGTGTATACCCTTTGGCACTGAAAGCGCAGAAGAACTGGGCGAGCTGCTGAAAGCTGCTGATATCTCCGACAAAAGGCTGGTTGAAGCGGCGCTCTACTCGCCCGAATGGCTGGGACTTGCAGAGGAGCTTCTCGGCTGGGAGGGCTTCCAGTCTGCCTGCTATTACTTCATGGCGCACATGAACGAACGATTTGACAACCGCCGCGCCGCCATGATAGCAAAATACACTCCGCTCTCACCCGGACAGCTTTACAGAGGTGCTTTTGACATCAAGTGGTTCAGAAGCGCTTATGAGGCTATGGGCGAAAAGCGTTTTGACCTTATCTACAACGCGGCAAAATATATCTCTGACGGAACAAAGCACTCCCGCGCAAGAAAATACGCTGACGCGGTGCTGGGCAAGATAGCTTCCGCAGAGGCAGAGACAGCAATATCCGACAAGCGCAACAAGGACCTACTTATGGCCTATGCGCTTATTCCGCTGAAGAACGACAAAGAGCTTCGCGAAAGATATCTGTTCCTGCAAAAATTCCTTAAAGAGAGCAAGAAATTCGGCGCACAGCGCATACAGAGCGAGAAGATAGCGGTCGAAACGGCGCTAGATAACCTCGCACTTAACGCGGGCTTCACCGACACGATGCGCCTTACGCTGCGCATGGAGGGCAAGATTGCCGAGGACAACGCTGAGCTTTTTGAGGATAATATCATTGACGGAGTTTCACTGAAGCTTAGTGTAGACGAGTACGGCAAGTCAGAAATAATCTGCGCTAAAGACGGTAAGGCTCTCAAATCAATTCCCGCAAAGCTGAAAAAACACGAATATGTGCTTCGGCTGACGGCTATGAAAAAGCAGCTCACCGAACAGTTCCGCCGTACAAAAATAATGCTGGAGCAGGCGATGGAGGATAGCACGGAATTTACCGCGGAGGAGCTTTCGCTGCTTGCGGAAAGTCCCGTTGCAGCCGCACTTTTGAACAAGCTGGTGTTCCGCTCGGGCGAGGCGCTCGGATTTTTACAGGGAATGCAGCTCGTTTCCTGCGATGGCAGCATAGCAAAGCTCACCGCAAAGGATACGCTGATTGTTGCGCACCCCTACCACATTTATTCCGCAAAAAAATGGCCCGAATATCAGCAGTATCTCTTTAAAAACAGCATAGTTCAGCCGTTCAAGCAGGTATTCAGAGAGCTGTATGTAAAGACCGAGGAGGAAGCGCTCATGCCGCGCAGCATGCGCTACTCCGGCAATCAGATACAGCCTAACAAGGCTGCGGCTTGCTTAAAGACCCGCCGCTGGATAGCCGATGTGGAAAACGGAATGCAAAAGGTATTCTATAAGGACGATATAATCGCGACCATGTACGCAATGGCGGACTGGTTCTCCCCTGCTGATATTGAGGCTCCCACACTGGAATGGGTAGAGTTCTTCAACAGAAACAACGGTATGCCGCTGGAAATCAGAAACGTGCCCGAAGTTATATTCTCCGAAGTAATGCGCGATGTTGACCTTGCAGTTAGCGTTGCCCACGCAGGCGGCGTTGACCCAGAGACCTCTCACTCCACTATTGAGATGCGTGCGGCTCTGCTTGAATTTACATTGCCGCTGTTCAAGCTCAATAATGTGCGTATTGAGGGTGCTCACGCACATATTGAGGGTAGCCGCGCAAGCTATACGGTACACCTCGGAAGCGGTGTTATCCACAAAAAAGGCGGCGCAATGATAGCAGTTTTGCCTGTTAACTCACAGCACAGAGGCAGATTGTTCCTGCCGTTTGCAGACGATGACCCCAAGACCGCGGAGATAATCACCAAGGTGCTGCTTTTCGCAGAGGATAAAAAAATCAAAGATCCGTTCATTCTTGAACAGATCTGAGCACTGAATTAAGGTTATAAAAAACGGGAGCAGTGCACGCTTGCTCCCGTTTTTCTTTACACACTAAGCCGATACTGCTTTCTCCTCCGAGTTAATATTCCCTTTATCAAAAGCACTTGCCGCCTTTGTAGTCCTCGGTATTGCCGCAGCGATAGCAAAGCTCGTTTGCGCATTGTTTTTTCTGCGCTATATCAACAATGTTGCGTACAGTTGTTTCAGCGATGTTTTCAAGCGCCTCCTCGGTAAGAAACGCCTGATGTGAAGATACTATGACATTCGGCATGGAAATTAGCCTTGCAAGCGTATCGTCTTCCATGATGTGACCCGAATAGTCCTCGAAGAAGAAATCGGATTCCTCCTCATATACATCAAGGCAGGCTGCGCCGACCTTGCGGGATTTTATGCCTGCGAGCAGAGCCTCGGCGTCCACAAGCGAGCCTCTCGATGTATTGAGGATAACAACGCCCTGCTTGCATTTTGCAAGAGAATCCTCGTTGATGATATGGTAGGTGTCATCTGTAAGCGGACAATGCAGCGAGATGATATTGCTGTTTTCGAAAAGCTCGTCAAGACCGACATATCTTATCGTATCTCCGTTGTCGAGCCCCTCCGCAGGATACTTGTCATAAGCAAGCACTTTCATGCCAAAGCCGCGGCAGATATCAATAAATACACGTCCGATCTTGCCTGTGCCGATTACTCCCACGGTTTTTCCGTGAAGATCAAAGCCTGTGAGACCTGAAAGGCTGAAATTGAAGTCCCTAGTCCTGATATATGATTTGTGGATACGTCTTACAGATGTCAGCAGCAGAGCCATTGTATGCTCCGCGACCGCGTATGGCGAATATGCGGGAACGCGCACAACGTGCAGCTTTCCGAAAGCGTGCTTCATATCCACGTTATTAAAGCCCGCGCAGCGAAGCGCAACGATATTCACACCCATCTCACGCAAGCTGTCAATTACCTCTGCGTCGACGGTATCGTTAACAAAAACACATACTCCGTCAAAGCCTTTAGCAAGCTCCACTGTATCGGAATTAAGCTTTGTTTCAAAAAACTTAAATTCCACTCCGTTTTTGCTGCCGTATTTTTCGAAAAACGGTTTGTCGTAAGGCTTGGCATCAAAAAAAGCAAATCTCATAGTCTTTACCTCCTTGAGTTTATATCTATATTATGATAATATTTTTTGAAATATATGTTGAAAGCTCAACAATATGCATTATGATAAACGCAACGCTCTTTCAAAGTTCTATTTTGAATATTGCTGCAAATTTCTTTACATTCCAAAAAACTTTTGTAATTGATAAACTTGAATTATACCGTAGTTTTATAGAATATCAGCGTGAACTGTGAGCCGTGAGGCTCAACGCCCTTTGCCTTGATAATGCCGCCCTGCGCTGTTATGATCTGCCGAGAAAAAGCAAGTCCTATGCCATAACCCTGATGTAAAACATTATCAGCTTTGTAAAATCTCTCGAAAATGTGCGGCAAATCCTTATCGCTTATTCCGCTGCCGTTGTCGCTGATGTTTATTGTAACCGCAACAGGACTTTCTTTAGCTTTTATTTCTATAGTGCCGGAGTTTTCTGTATGCTCTATACAGTTCTTTATAATATTGCGCAGTGCCTCAACTGTCCAGTTTTTATCGCAGAAAATCTTATCTGCTTCTGTTTCTGTCTTTATTTCAACGCCTCTTATTTCAGCCATTATATCTAATGATGATACAGCAGTGCTGATAAGCGAACGGCATGGAATATCTTCCTTATGTAATTCCACTGCCCCTGCGTCAAACGAGGACATTTTAAGCAGCGTTTCAATAAGCCACTCTGTTCTTGACAGGATATCAGAAAGCTTCCGTAGGTTTGTTATACGATCCCTGTCACTAAGCTCCTTTGTCCTGAGAACAGTCAGGATAAGCGACATTGAGGTAAGCGGAGTTTTAAGCTGATGAGATATATCCGCAAGCACGTCTTTCAGATACTCTCGCTCTGCTTTAAGTGCAGTGTTCTGCTCCCTTATTCTCTTTGTCATCTTGTGTATCTCACTTTTGAGTATGCTTATCTCACCCTCATCGCAGCTTGAAAAGGAAACGCTGTCATCACCGCCCAGCACCCTATCAATATCATCACATAACACCGCAAGCTTTCTGTAGCGCTTTTTATGAAAAGCAATATGAACAATGATAACTGCTACACCCATAACAAGCGCCGCAACGCCTGCAATAATATTCAAGCAAAAACACAGAGCGGAAAACAGCGCGACAATCACTGATTCAATAATAAGCTCATTCTTTATTTCGGGATTTCTGAACAGCATTATTGCTCCTCCGCCTTGTAACCCAGACCACGCACTGTCTTTATCAGCAACGGGTTCTGAGGGTCGTCCTCTATCTTTTCACGCAGACGCTTTATGTATACGGTAAGCGTGTTATCATTGACAAACTCTCCTCCGACTGTCCAAAGCTCATCAATAAGCTTATCCCTGGAAAAAAGGACACCCTTATTTGACGCAAACAACAGTAATAACCTGTATTCAAGCGCCGAAAGAAATATCTCCTCGCCCGCCTTGAACACAGCGCCCTTTGCTGTGTCAATGCGGATATTCCCAAGTGAAAGCTCCTGTCTGTCTGTGCGCTTTCTTCTTATCACGCTTTTTATGCGCGCCGCAAGCTCACGCGGACGAAACGGCTTTGTGATATAATCATCTGCGCCAAGCTCAAGCCCTGCAACAGTAGACGCTTCGTCACCCGAGGCGGTCAAAAATACTATCGGCACATCTGACATTCCTCTTATATGTGCGCATATAGAAAATCCGTTGCCGTCACCCAGAGAAATATCAAGCAGTATGCAGTCGAAATTCATTTCAGAAATATAGGAATAAGCTTCCCGCTGACCATTCGCGCCACAGACATTATAACCCTCGGCTTTTAGAAATTCCGTCAGACTGCTGCGAAGCTCTTTGTCGTCTTCGACCAAAAGAATGTTCATTGTTTTCTCACCCAATATAAATATAACACAATCCGAGCAAACTTTCAAGGAATGTGACAAAATTGTAACTATAAATTCACGTCAAAGTAATAAAGCTGTGCTATACTTATAGCATAATAAAACACGAAAGGACATTCCGATATGGATATACTCAAAACAGAAGATCTCACAAAGATCTACGGAAAAGGCGAAAACGAGGTAAGGGCGCTTAACGGGATTTCCCTCACCGTACCCGAGGGACAGATGACGGCGATAATAGGCCCCAGCGGCTCGGGAAAGTCCACGCTCCTGCACCTTATCGGCGGCGTTGACCGTCCGACAGCGGGCAAGGTTTTTGTAAACGGCGAGGATGTTTACAAGCAGAGCGACAAGCATCTTGCCGTGTTCAGAAGACGGCACGTGGGACTTATATATCAGTTCTACAACCTGATACCGATACTCTCTGTAAGAGATAATATCACATTACCGATGCAGATGGACGGACGTAAGCCCGACGAGAAAAAACTGATGATGCTTTCGGAAAAGCTTGGCATAGCTGGTCGCCTTAATGCCCTCCCGTCGCAGCTTTCGGGCGGACAACAACAGCGAGTTTCCATCTGCCGAGCTTTGTTTTCAAATCCGTCTATTCTGCTTGCCGACGAGCCAACAGGTAACCTCGACAGCAAAAACAGCCGCGAGATAATCGAGCTTTTGAGGGCGTCTAACAAGGAATTCAGACAAACGATGCTTATCATCACCCACGATGAGGATATTGCGCTTCAGTGCGACCGTATCATTGCGATAGAGGACGGACAAATAATCCGTGACGAGGTGGTAAAATGAGCTTTTCACAAAAACTTGCAGGAAAATACATACTCTCGCAAAAGCGGCATTCTGTATTCACAATACTCAGCATAACAGCAGCAGTGCTGTTTATTACGGTTGTATTTACGCTGTTTGCGTCGTACTGGGACACGATGAAGAACGCAAACCTTGAACGATGGCCCTGGCACGCAGCTGTTTATGACCTTACCGACGAAGAAATCGAGCTATTCAGGGATAATGATTTCGTTGAAAAGGTAGAAGTCAAGACCTTTGAGGGCAGCGACGGAAATATACACACAGATACATATCTGCTGTTTACCCGTGATATTCACGACCCAACTACGCTTATACGCACAGTTCTGGACGAAAGTAGACCAAAATGCGAGATAAACAGCGAACTGCTCTTCTACGAGCTTATAGGCGTCCATTCCAAAGCAAGATTCGTTATGGTTTTTTCGCTTCTCTATGTATTCATCTTTATTTTTATAATCTGCGCTAGATTTATTATTGACACCGCATTTGAGATCTCCTCTAAAGAAAGAGAAATGCAGTTCGGTATACTTGCCTCCCTCGGTGCTTCAAGAAAACAGATTGTAAGGATAATACTGTGGGAGGGCATTATACTGTCGCTCATAGCGATACCGATAGGAATACTCCTCGGAATTGGCGCAAGCTATATTATTTTTGACTCGGTTATTTCTACCGATATACTGCTTGCTCTTCTTGGCGTTGAGGGCAGTGCCGCCGTATTCTCTGTGCCGCTTATCTATATGGCGGCAGCGGCAATAACATCGCTTATTTGGGTAATGCTTTCGGCATACGGAACAGGTATGCGCTTTGCGAAAAAGCCGCCCGTCGAGGTAATACGCCGCAGCGGAGAGAAGATAAAAAAGGTAAAAAAGAGCCGTATTCTCGGAAAGCTCGGTGGAATCGTCGGAACGCTTGCTTCAAGAAACGTAAGAAGAAACAAAAAGCGCTTTGTGATCACTGTTGTATCCATAACACTATCGTTTGCTCTCACAGTGATAATGACATCAATCATCACCTATACCGATGAAGTGATAGCATATAACCGAAACAGCGACGCTTTAGTTAACCCGTATTGTCACTATTTCGTAGATCAGGCAGCGCGCAGTAATGTTGGCGAAACTCATTTTGACAGAGAATACTCACCCGAATACATAAAAGAGGGTTATGAACTGATAAAAGGCACAGGCTGTTTAGCACAGATCGAAGTGAGTGAATTTTGCAGTATAGCACCCGACGAGCTTGCTTTACACGAAAACTTTTTTGATTACACAGGGTATGATGATGTTTTTCTTGATATAAGATATTTCAACGAAGAATATTACAACTATGCTTTCAACGGCAACCCGCCTGTCCCCTACAGCGAGCTGAGAGGCGGAAATTATGTGGTTACAAATTATGCGAAATATTCCAATATACTTGCAGGAGAATGTCCCGTAAATTATGAAGCAGACGGCAGCTTCAGCGGTTTTACCAGCCGCATCGTCTTTGAGAACAATCTCAGAGAGGGCGACAACGCAACGCTGGTGAAGTATTCTCCTTACGATGATGACAGAAAGGCTTATGAGATTACAAACGAAATACAGGGTAATATAATCGGAAGCGGAACACCGACTGTCGGATTTGAAAGCCATGGCGATCAAATTACGCTGATAGGCTGTGAGGAGGATTATTTTGATAAGATAGCGACAGACTCACGCGCTATGTTCGGCGGCACATATTATTTGGTGCTTAGCGATAAGCAGAGGCAGGATCTTCAGAAAACGGATATCTCTATCAAAGATTATATCGAAAACACTGATTATTTCACTCTGATCTACAGCGACGTTGATGGATTGATAAACACAGAGCGCTTCAACAGCGCAATGAGAGTGATAAGCGCGGCAATAATTATTTTGATAACCGTGATAGCGCTGATAAACGAGGTGAACATAATCTCGACAGGAATACTCAACCGCCGCCGTGAAATAGCGTCGCTTCGTGCGCTGGGTATGACAAAGGGTCAGCTTACGGGAATGACGCTGATAGAATGCGGTTTGTATTCGGTTGTTTCAGCTATAGCAACGCTGCTTATCTGTGAGCCGCTTGCATTTTTCATCAATACCAGATTTGTGACGGGACAGGAAGCAGGAGCGCCGGAGTTCTCCTATACGACTCCTATAACCGCGGTGCTGCTGATCCTTATACCTGTATTTCTCGCAGGAATCATCACCGCATTCTCTTCCCTTTCGGGCTTCAACAAAAATACCATTAGTGAGGAAATGATGGCAATAGAATAACAGCCCGTTATACTGAAAAGCGGTATCGCGTATAGGGACGATACCGTTTTTTGTCATATTCCGCTGTTTGGTATTACAACTTTTTCTGTTGTAAATGCAAATTATAAAATCGGCTATGTTTTGGGATCATTTACATCAATTTGGTTTATTGAATCCATTCCTCTATCCATATTAAGCAAAGAAATCGCCGCAGGTCATGCGGCGATCTTGTAATTATTTAAGAAACCTACAAGCCACTTCCAAACCAATTGCAACACTTTGCCGATAAGGTCAGAAACGGCTTTGAGGTCTGTGGAATGTCTCTGTAAAAAGCTTCAGAGAGACTGCGAGATCACTCCCACTCGATAGTGCCAACAGGCTTAGGCGTCAGATCATAAAGCACTCTGTTGATACCCTCGACCTCTGCAGTGATACGAGCAGTAATCTTATGCAGCAGCGCATAAGGAATCTCCTCAATGGTAGCACTCATCGCGTCGGTTGTATTGACCGCGCGGATAATAGCAGGCCAACCCTCATAACGCTTGCTGTCCTTAACACCAACACTCTTCATATCGGGAACAGCAATGAAATACTGCCAAACCGTCTTGTTAAGACCAGCATTCTCAAACTCCTCGCGCAGGATAGCGTCAGCTTCGCGCAGAGCATGCAGTCTGTCGCGTGTGATAGCGCCAAGGCAACGCACACCAAGACCGGGACCGGGGAAAGGTTGACGATCAACCATGCTAGCAGGCAGACCAAGCGCCTTGCCAACAACACGGACTTCGTCCTTGTACAACAGCTTTACAGGCTCTACAAGCTCAAACTGCATATCCTCAGGCAGACCGCCTACATTGTGATGTGCCTTAACGCCGTCACTCTCAAGAATGTCAGGATAGATAGTTCCCTGTGCAAGGAAGCTTATACCCTCAAGCTTGCTTGCTTCTTCATCAAATACCTTGATGAACTCGCCGCCGATTATCTTACGCTTCTTTTCAGGCTCTGCAACATCTTTAAGCAGGTCAAGGAAACGATCTGTAGCGTCAATATAGATAAGGTTTGCGTCAAGCTGGTTCTGGAACACTTCAATTACCTGCTCGCTCTCACCTTTTCTCATAAGTCCGTGGTTAACGTGCACGCACACGAGCTGCTTGCCGATAGCTTTAATAAGCAGCGCCGCAACAACAGAGCTGTCAACTCCGCCCGAAAGCGCGAGAAGAACCTTCTTGTCGCCTACCTGTGCACGAACAGCAGCTACCTGCTCGTCGATAAAAGCATTTGCAAGCTCGGGAGTGGTGATACGCTGCATTGAATCCGGTCTTTTGTTTGTGTCCATATTGTCCTCCTTATATATACGGCATCTGAGATGCCGATGTGTATACAATGTTTTTGCAAGATTAGTTTAAAAAAGCTTCACAAACGGTAGCGAGCAACCGATATTCGGTGCGGTTGTCGTTTATAACTGCGGTCTATAGTCCAACAATAGCCAACTTTAAGAAATCTGCTAGGATAAGTATATCATATTTCTTCGCAAATATCAAGTATTCTTTTAACTCTTTTTTAAAAAAAATACACTGAAAATGAAAGTTATAAACAAAAAAAAATCAAAACACCCCAAGATCTGCGAACACTGACCTCGGGGTGTAACAATCAACGTTTACGGCGTTTCGACTCCGCCTTACAAACATACATATACCTATCCGCAGCATTGATAAGCTCGTTGATATCAGTGACCTGAGCAAGCTGTTTGATGCAGAAGCCTGCACTTGCGGATATCCTATAAGGCTTTTTAGCCGTGTAATTTATGTCATCTAACAAATTACGATACGCGCTGACCTTATCTATCATTGTTTTATCTGTAGCACCTGCGTTGACGCCAAGCAGATAGAACTCATCGCCGCCCGCACGAACAGATACCTCGTTCTCATCGGTAACCCTTGCGACAGCCGATGCGATAGATTTTATCGCATAATCGCCCTCGTTGTGACCAAAATTATCGTTTATATGCTTCAAGCCGTCAATATCAAAAACTATGCAATAGAAATAATCGGTTTTTCGTGCACGGCGCAGTATCTCTTTAAGTCCGTTATCCATACCGCGTCGATTTTTAAGACCCGTGAGCTTATCAAGCTCCGAAACATCAACAAGCATATTGTTCACCCTAGTCATTTCTAAGGCGTTGTTGACAGTTCTGACCCAGTTGCGAAGCACATTTGTCGGCTTTACCCTCATCTTTGTATCTGCTTCCAAAACCGCGTAGCCAAACGTATTTTTCATAAAATGCACGGGTATAAAGTAAAAGCACCTGGGCACATCATGCTGCTCATACAGCGCAGGCAGCATTATAGAGGTCTGAAAACGCTGACGGTCATCATTGCAGTGGAAGCTTTCGATGTTCTCAACAGCTTTCCGCTCATCGGAAACAGCCATAGCGTTGACTCTCATTTCGTTCGGGAAGCCTTTTATGGAATTATACTCAACATCAAGCCAATTTCTACGAAGACACAGATAAAACTTATCATAAGGCTTTATAAGGTATGTCTGAGCCGCTATGTTGCCAAGACACTCCTCGGGACTTCTGGATTCGGTGAGCACTTCAAGCATATAGCTGTCCATCAGGCTGCAGATATCCTCGTTGTTTTTAATGCTGTCATCAGCGTAATTGCGATTGTATCTGTACAAAGAGCGCGTCAAAGAACGCATCAGGTTCTTATGATCTATTTTGCAGCCGCAGCTAAGGCCTATGCACAAGCCGTCTGCTACATTATAACGAGTGGGAATAAGCTCTTTGCCGGGCTCTATCATCAAACGGATACGGTCAATAGCTTCCTCGGCCATACCGCGATTGTTCGGCTCATAAGTCGTGATACACAGCTCGTTTATCATTGCCTCCTGAGTAGCGTCATAGCCTGTCACGATGACCTGCTCGGGAACCGAAATACCGCTGTCATTCAGGCGTTTTGCAAGCCCTATAGCCATATGGTCATTTGCGCAGATAACAGCATCGGGTGTTTCAAGCTCGCCGCTTAATATCCTGTCAGCAAGGGCTGCTCCCGATGTGTACCAAAAGTCGCCGTAAAACACCTTATCATCGTCAACAGTAATTCCGTGCGCGTCACACTCCTTGCGAAAGCCCTCAAGTCTTCTGTCAGCAACGCCATCTACCTGTCTGCCTGCAAGGAAATACACATTTTTACACTTATGTACATCGAATATATGACGTGTTATCTCACAAAATGGTGTTATATCATCTGTGTACACTGTAGTATGCTCACCCAGAGGCATATCTAAGCTTACAACAGGCTTTGTGCAATGCTTTTTGATATGCTCGGCTACAGCGTCATAGATAGAGGTATCACCCATCGCGATCAACGGAAGCGATGCGACCACGACAGCGTCAAGATGCTCATAATTGATAAGATCTAATAAATTGAACTCAGTCTTAAGATATTCCTTATTGGCATGGGCTGTATTTACAAGCGGTGAAAACACCGCAAGATCATAGTCGTATGCTTCGCAGCGCGACATCAATCCGTCAAGGATACGGCTTTGATATATATTTTCGGGGCAATTGATAATACAGCCGATAAGTTTTCTTCTCTCCATATCACCGCACCCCTTTCTGTAGCCTAATAAGTTTTTTGACAAATTTTCACTTCTTACTATTTTACCACACTTTCTTAGTATTGTCAAGTTAGTGCAGTAAAGTAATTTAAAAACTTCAGAAAAACTATTGACAAACCGAAAAAAGTAGGTTATAATAAAGCTACGCTAGATTGTATGCAATTCAATTGCATACAAGCACAAGGAGGATAAATATGAGTATTTATGACTTTCATGTTAAGGACGCAGAGGGAAACGACATCGATATGAGCTGCTATAAGGGCAAGGCTCTGCTTATAGTAAACACCGCAACAGGCTGCGGCTTCACTCCGCAGTACGAGGGCTTGCAGGACCTTTACGAAAAGTATCAAGATAAGGGTCTTGAGATACTTGATTTCCCCTGCAATCAGTTCGGAAATCAGGCTCCGGGCAGCGAGGAGGAGATAATGGACTTCTGCCAGTCGCGCTATGGCGTTACGTTCAAAATGTTTGCAAAGATAAAAGTAAACGGAGACGGCGAGGAGCCGCTCTACAGCTATTTAAAATCTCAGCATGGCGGTATTATGGGCAAGAATATCAAGTGGAATTTCACTAAATTCCTCGTGGACAAAAACGGAAATATAGTTGACCGCTTCTCCCCCACTACCGCTCCCGAAAAGCTTGAGAAGAAGATAAAGGAGGTTCTCTGATGGAATACACCTATAAAACACAAAACACCTGTTCTACAGAAATAAAATTCGACATTGACGAAAACGGCGTGATACGCGATGTTATCTTTATAGGCGGCTGCAACGGCAATCTCAAAGCTGTTGCAAAGCTCGTTGAGGGCTGCTCCGTTGACGAGATAGACGAAAAGCTTTCAGGCATAACCTGCGGCAGACGTCCGACTTCTTGTGCAGACCAGCTTGCAAAAGCCGTAAAAAAGGCGTATAATAGTATCCAGAGGTGATACTATGGACAAAAAATATGACGCGCTCTGTCTTGAAAATCAGCTTTGCTTTCCGCTTTATGCCTGCGCAAAGGAAGTTGTTCGCAGATATACTCCGTTTCTAAACGAGCTTGACCTCACCTACACCCAGTATATCGCCATGATGGCGCTGTGGGAAAAGCGTGAAATGAACGTCAAATCGCTTGGAGAGCTGCTGTATCTTGATTCGGGGACGCTGACGCCGCTTCTGAAAAAGCTTGAAGCAAAGGGCTATATCAGCCGAAAGCGGGCCGCAAAAGACGAGCGTGCGCTGACAGTTACACTGACCACAGAGGGCGAACACCTTAAAGACAAAGCCTTGTGTATTCCGCAGAAGATGGCGGCGTGTGTGCAGCTTGACAAGCATGACGCAGCTGAGCTTCACAGGATACTGCACAAGCTTTTGAACAGCTTTGAATAAACAACAGCCCGAGGCCTTTCTCGGGCTGTATTTGCGTTTATTGCAAAAACTCATTTCAGTTATTTGACACAACTGTTTTTTTGCGGTAAAATATAGGTAAAAAACAACAAATAGAAAAGAAGTGCATTTATGAATAACACCGAGGCTTACTACAAAAAAATGACCGAAACGCCTGTATCAAGGCTTATAATTCGGCTTGGAATACCCACTACCGTTTCTATGCTCGTCACCAGCATATACAACATGGCTGACACCTACTTTGTCGGCACGCTCGGCGAAAGTCCGCAGGCGGCAACGGGTATCCTGTTTACGCTGCAAGCAATAATCCAGGCGGTCGCCTTTATGCTTGGACAAGGTTCTGGAACACTGGTTTCAAAAGCGCTTGCAGACAAAAACACAGATGAAGCCTCACAGTATGTTTCGACCGCCTTTTTCACTGGCGCAGCCGCGGGTACCGCGCTGACCGTTTTCGGTCTTATCTTCCTCGACCCTATGCTGTATCTGCTAGGCAGCACAGAGACCATACTTCCGTTTGCACGCGATTACGGAATGTGGGTGCTTCTCGCCTGTCCGTTTATGGTATGCTCGTTCGTTCTGAACAACAATCTGCGTTACGAGGGCAGAGCGGTCTTTGCTATGATAGGACTTGTCACCGGCGGTATCCTCAACATCTTCGGCGATTGGCTGCTTATTGATATTTTCCACATGGGAGTATACGGCGCAGGGCTTTCAACTGCGATATCTCAGCTTATCAGCTTTATAATGCTGCTGTTTGCCCATGCAAAAACAGCGCAGGGAAAGATACGTCCTCGCTACATAAGCAGAAAATGCGCGATATACACGACTATCATGAAAATAGGCTTCCCCGCGCTTATACGTCAGGGATTAAGCTCCATTTCAAACGGTCTGCTGAATAATCTCACAAAGCCTTTCGGCGATGCAGCGATCGCCGCTATGAGCGTAGTCAGCCGCTACTCTATGCTTGTGATGTGCGTTGGACTTGGCGTAGGACAAGGCTTTCAGCCTGTTGCTTCGTTCAACTATCAGGCAAAAAAATATCTTCGCGTTAAAAAGGGACTTCTTTTCACGATGGGAACAGGCTTCGTTCTAGTACTTATAATGACGCTTCCCGCTTTGTTATTCCCCGAATTTATAGTTAGCCTTTTCCAAAAAAGTCCTGAAGTGCAGCGTATCGGTGCATTTGCACTTCGCTGTGCAAGCATAGCCGCGTTGTTTTTGCCGCTGTCTATTCCCGTTAATATGCTGTATCAGAGCATACGAAAAGCAGGAATTTCCTCTGTGCTATCAATGATGCGTTCAGGGCTTATGCTTATTCCTGCATTGCTTATCACAACGCACTTTTTGGGACTTACAGGTATTCAGATATCGCAGCCCATCGCTGACGTTGCAACGGGTCTTATAAGCCTGCCGTTTATCCTGCATTTCCTTTTCAAGACGCCAAGCATCGACGCTAATTGAGCCGCCGCAACTGCATTTTATCGCTCATAGGATAGCACACAAGCTCTGTGCCGCAGCGCAGCTCATTCTTTAATTCAACCGCACAGACCGCACTGTCGATATAGGTCTTGTAGTAATACACATTGCCGCTCATGCAGCAGGAATAGGCTGTTAGCTCCTCCCTGCCGTCATCGGTGATAACGCTGCCGCGCGGCATTGCGACATTATCCAGCACATGAAAAAGTTGCATTATTCTACTGTCATCGTCCTCGCCGCATACTGAGGTGTGCTTCAGAAAAGCCGCCCTCACAAAGCGCGACGGGGGAGAAAAATCCCCGGGCAGACCGACTGCACCGAAGCCTCTGCCAAAAGGCTTCAGCTCATATCTTCCGAAAAAGCGGCTTTGGGGATAATCAGCGGTAAGATTTACATATTGCCGCACGTTTTCTGCATGGAACGGAAACGGCGGATTATTTGTCAGCACTCCGACCTGATTTTGATAGACTACCAGACCCTCCGCGGTACATTCCGCTGTGAGAGAGCCGTTTTTGTCCGCGATATGCCAATGCAGCGGCGTATTCGGCATCTTATCGCTAAACGGGATATCCGCTATCTCGGTGTTGCTGAGAAGCACCGCCGCCTGCGAGATATCAGCGCAGCTTCCCAGTACCCAAGGGATAAGCTCAAACGGCGCTATCTGCTTTTTGTCTTTTACGCCGCGAAGATACACGCTGTCGGGAAAGCTAAGCCCCGCCATGCAAAGTCCGACCTCGTTCATGGCGTCACAGTACAGCGGATAGCCTTTCTGGACGACCGCCGTGCCTACCAAAGCATAATGCTCACCCAACACCTCGCCGCCGCGAAAGCTGAACGGGTAGTTCCGAGGTGTTATAACTGTCTGCGCAGGCAGCGAAAACTCGATATCCATATTTCTGCCAAAACAAAAGCCGCCGCTGTTCATGGAAATACTTGTACACATAAGAACACTCCTTTCGGTATATGCGGTTATTCTTCCCTGCCTTTATCTCGGAATACATAAAAGCAATAAATTCTGTGCATTTGTAATCTTCAACAAAGCTGCTTGCGCGCAGCTTGTCTTTTTTTATCCTTAAAAATCAAAATTAACCGTTTTTTATATTGATTTATCCCAAAAATCTGTTATAATAGTATTAAGCCTTATTTTGAGGCGATACTTGACATAATCGAGCCGCAAGGCTTTTCCATAAAATGACGTGACAGAAAGAGGTAATGATATGAACAAGGTTTTACTTATCGGCGAGCCTATGGAGCTTCTGCTTGCAAAAACTGAGGGCAGACTTTGCGATGTGACCGACTTTGAAGCATCTGTGACAGGCGCAGAGCTTAATGTTGCAGTCGGAGTATCACGACTGGGTCTTACCGCAAGATACATGACCAGACTCGGCAGTGACCCCAGAGCCGAGCGTATACGCGAGTTTATGAAAAAGAACAGCATTTCAGACGACCTTATCATCACAGACCCCAACCATCAGACGGGCTGTATGATGAAGAGCAAAGCAAAGCCCGGCGAGCATGAGATATACTACTACCGTCAGAATACTGCGGCTTCCTTTATCTGCGAGGAGGACATCAACGCGCTCGACCTGTCGGATATCCGCGCAGTGCATATCACAGGAATATTCCCTGCTATATCCGAAGCAGCTGCAAAAGCCGCTCGCAGACTTATCGAAAGAGCGCAGCAGGAGCACATCACCGTTGTGTTCGACCCAAATCACCGCGGTATTCTTTGGACAGAAGACAAGGCTACGCTGGAGCTGCTTAACGACATTGCAGCAAGAGCCGATGTATTTCTCCCGAACCTGAACGAAGCAGAGAAGCTCTGCGGTCTTTCCGACCCCGAGCAGATAGCAGACCACTATCTCGCCCTCGGCACCAAAAAGATCGTTATAACTATGGGTAAGCGCGGTGCTTTCTACAAAAGTGCTGTGGAAAGCGGCGTAGTTCCTACCTTTATGGCTGACGAGATAATAAACACCCTCGGCGCAGGCGACGGCTTTGCCGCAGGTCTTATCAGCGGTATCTGCGATGAGATACCCTTAGGCGAGGCGGTAATTCGCGCAAACGCTGTGGGAAGTATGCAGCTCAACTGCGACAGCGAGCACGCGGGACTTCCCACAATGGCACAGCTTCGCGAATATATGCTTGACCACCGCTTTGTTGCCGAAAGCCTGAGCGAATCCTGATAATTTTTCGGAGTTACTATGACCCTTTATGCGACAGACCTTGACGGCACGCTGCTTAGTCCAGATATGACCATCTCGGACGAGAGCACCGCCGCACTCAATAGATGCCTTGACAAAGGCGTGCTGTTCACCTATGCAACGGCACGCTCTTTTTCGAGCGCCTCACCGCTTGTAAAAAAGCTTCATCTCTCCTGCCCCGCTGTAACGTTCAACGGGGTTTTTGTCATTGACCCGAAAACAGGAGAGCACCTTATCGAAAACATCTTCACCGATAAAAGCCTTTTTATCGCACAGGAATACATCGTATCAAACGGCGTTGCTCCGCTCGTCTACAGCTATATCGACGGCAGAGAACGCGTGTCTTACCTCGCCGACAGGCAGAACGATGTGCGCGGCTATGTTGACAGCAGAAAGGGCGATAAACGTCTGCGTCCCGTAAAGGATTATGCAGAGCTTTTCGAGGGGCGTATCTTCTACATAACCATCATCGACCCAAAGCAGGACCGCGCCGAGCTTTTCGATGTATTCAGCCGCGAGAACGGCTTTTCTTCAAACTGTATGCAGGACACCTACGACCCCGAGATAATATGGTTTGAGATTTTCAGCAAAAATGCTTCAAAGGCAAGCGCGATATTGCAGATAATGGAGCTTATGCACGCCGACAAGCTTGTGTGCTTCGGCGACAATATGAACGATATTTCCATGATACGCGCCGCAGACACAGGCGTTGCTGTCGCGAATGCCTGCGAGGAGCTTAAAGCCGAAGCCGATATAATCATCGGCAGAAACTCAGAGGGCGCAGTCGCTGAGTTTATCCGTCAGCGCGAGGAGCCGTCACAGCACATCGACCGCTTTTCACACGCGCTCAGTATTGCAATGACCAGAACACGTGGAATGCATGGCTCAGTGGGAACTCAAAACGAAAAGCTTATCCATGCAACGCTGAAAAGCTACTACGCGCCATACTCGGACGAGCAGGAGATAAAGATTGGCAGATACTACGCCGACGCAGTGAGCGAGGACGGCATTTTTGAGATACAAACGCGCTCCTTGTACAGGCTGAAAGATAAGCTAAGGGACTTCACCGCGGCAGCTTTGGTAACAGTGGTGCACCCCGTTGAGTATGAGAGCCGCACCGTCTATATCAGTGCTGACACGGGCGAGGTCATGAAAGAAACTCCTTTCAGAAAGGCTGACCCCAAGGCGAAGATTTTCCGCGAGCTGTATTCTATTCGGGAATTTCTCGGCAACGAGCGTGTGAGGATAATCCTTGCAAGGCTGCGTGTTGAGAAGCGCGTGTATTTCCGTGGAAATGGTCTGCCCGACCTCAGAAACAGACGCGTGAAGCAAAGCGTTGAGATACAAAAGGTACCGCTAAAGCTAATAAGCGAGACTGTTCTCGGTAGCAAAGAGGATTATCTTATCTATCTTCCCGACGAGCTACCCGAAAGCTTCACGAAAAAGGAATTTTTGAAGCTCTCAAAGGACGGCACAACATCGCTTAGACTTGAAGTGCTTCGCGCTGTGGGCGTTATCACTCAGATAGGAAAGCAAGGAAAAAGCATTATTTACTCTATATCGGATAAGGAGCAGTCATGACTGAATTTATCATCGGAAAGGCTTGCGCGGACGTTTCACAGCGGCTTCGCGCTAAGCTTATAAAGGACGTAAAAACAGGAAAAAGCGTTACTCTTATCGTCCCCGACCAATATGTGTTTGAAACAGAAAAGCTGCTGTACCGCGCACTTGCAGAAACAGGTGACACGCGGCTTTTCGCGTGCATTTCAGTCACCACATTTGATAAGCTCTCCGAGGAGCTGATATCGCGCTATGCGGGAGAGAAAAAGCCTGCTGACGACATCACAAAAAGCATTCTTATGTATCGCGCCGTGAGCGAGATACACGATGAGCTTGAAGCCTTTGGGCGCATCGCCGCAAAGCAAGGCTTCGCCGCAAAAATGACCTCAACGGTCGCAATGCTTAAAACAGCGGGCGTATCCGCCGCGTCGCTTAACTCCACTCTAAGCGCTGTGAAAGAGGATTTCCGCGACAGCTCCCCTGCACTTTTCGCAAAGCTCTCGGACATCGGCAGGATATATTCTGTGTATGACGCGCTTTTGTCGCAGTCTTATTCGGACAAGCTTGACAGCACCATGACCGCCGCAAGACTCGCCGCTGAAAACGGATTTTTCAAGGGCTGCACAGTGTATTGCGATGGCTTCAGTGATTTTTCCAAAGGTCAGACAGAGCTTTTGTTAAGTATTATAGACCTTGCAGATGATGTTACCTTTGCATTCACCAGTGAAACAGACGATAACAGCCGCGATATCTTCACTACTGTGAACGGCTGCATAGCACTGCTGCGCGAACATTCCGAAAAAGCATACAAGCAGACTATCGGATTTGACCGCACGATATGCGACAACGAGCGCTTCAGCGCACCTGCTCTCGCTGCTGTTTCCGATCATATCTATGCAGGCTCGTGCGCAGATTGCGGCAGTGACGGCATTCGTGTTATCAAAGCCGACGATGTATATTCCGAGATGGAGTTTGTCGCAGCCGAGATACGCAGACTTGTTACCGCAGAGGGCATGAGCTACAGCGATATAGCTGTGCTTTGCTCCGACCCTGCGGAATATATTACCCCGATTGAAAGCGCTTTTGACAAATATGAGATACCGCTTTTTGCGGATATTCCCGAAAGCATTCTTCATATGCCGCTCGTAAATCTGCTTCTGTCGCTTCTTGAGGTGCTGAAGAACTTCACGACCGAAAACGTGCTGAGCTATGTAAAATCGGGATTTATCCAGAAAAGCAACGGAAAACCGCTGACGATGCGCGAGATAAACGATTTTGAGGACTACATCTACGAATGGGGCATCAAAAGCGAAAACTTAAAACAGCCTTTCCCCGACATCAAGGGAAAAGCTCCGCGCGCCGAGGCTGTCCGCGCCGAAATAGTACCGCCGCTTCTAACGCTTCGTGAGCAGCTCAAAAACTGCACAGGCGATGAGATAACAAAAAGCGTGTGCGACTTTTTATTCGATGTGGTAGGTGTTCAGCGTGCCGTTGCCGCTCACTGCAAAAGCGCAGGAAGCGAGCTTTTGTCGGACTCTGACGAAAAGCTTATTGCGTCTTATCAGACATTATGGAACACGATGCTTGAAATTTTCGAGGGACTTTACAGCGGTCTTTCGGGGTACAAGATCGGTCTTTCGGAATACCGCGACCTTGTGCGTGATATCTGCGCAGCAGCGACACTCGCAAAGCCGCCGCAGGTCATCGACTCGGTGCTTGCGGGTGATATTGCAAGAACCCGCATAGACGGCGCAAAGGCGGTATTTATCGTTGGCGCAAGCTACGGAAAATTCCCGAATGAAAGCTATCAGAGCGGTATCTTTTCGGAATACGAGGCGGAGCTTCTCGGCGAAAGCGTTGTAAAGCTTGCCATGAACCGAAAGGAGCGCTATTGCTATGAGCGCTACCTCGCCTATCGCGCACTTTCCGCGCCAAGCGAAAGGCTTTATATCACCTATCCGCTGCTTAGTTCATCATGCAGCAAGATGTCGCCGTCTGACGTTATCATGCTTATATCCGAAATTTTCGGAAAAGACATTACCGAGTACGCAGGAAGCTTCGGTGTCGAGTTTTATTGCAGCACTATCCGTGCGGCACAGCAGAGATTTGCAGCTGTCTGCGGCAGCGATACCGACAAGCGCGCAACTCTTAAATCCGCGCTGCAAAAAGCAGGCGCAGGTAATTTTACCGATAAGCTTGAAACGCTTACACAAAAGCGTTTTTCGGCATATAAGCACAAGCTTGACCCCGTGACCGCCGAAGCGCTTTTCAGAAGCAAGACCTTTTCCGCGACAAAGCTTGAAAGGCTTAATCAGTGCAGATTTGAATATTTCTGCTCAAACGGTCTGCGTATACGCGAGAAAAAGCGCCGCGACCTCAGCAGTATGGAGATAGGCAACGCCGTACACTATGTACTGCAAAAAATGCTTGAAAAATACTGCGCAATAATGGATAAGTTTATTTCTTTGACAAGAGCAGAGCTTTCTGACGAGACCCGAAAGCTTCTCGACGAATATAAAGAAAACGAGCTTGGCGGGGATTATGCCAAGAGCCTGCGTTTCAGCTATCTTTACAAAAACCTTACTACGGGTGCGGTAGATATCCTTATACTGCTTCAGACAGAATTTGCGGCGCGCGACTACCGCCCCAAATTCTTCGAGCTCAGAATTGGCGGCGATGATGACACTGCGACCTCCCCTGCCGCAAATGACGCAGCGCTTGATATCGCAAGCGTACCCGAAGCCGTGCTTTCAGATACGGCAGTTATCAGCAATAGCAACGCTGAGATACCTCAGTTTGAGGACAGCAATATCCCGGGAAGCTCCCGCACTGTGATAAACACACCGGCGCTTTCCGTCAAGGTACGCGATAATATCGCAGTAAATATCACGGGAATTATCGACCGTGCCGATATCTTTACCGACGAAAACGGAAACGAGTATATCCGCGTTGTTGACTATAAAACAGGCACGCGTGAGTTCAGCATGGTAAATGTGTACTACGGAATAAACACGCAAATGCTTCTGTATCTTATAGCGCTGTGCGACGCAAACAAGGAGCTTCGCGCAGGCGGTGTGAGCTATCTCCCAGCAAGAGTGACCGAGCCCTCCGACAAGCGCACCGCAGCGTTCACGCTGCTTGCCAACGACCATATCCAAAGCGGAATGTTTGTTGCTTCCGACGCGGCAAGCGCTGAAATGAACAAATATGCAGGAATCATGGCTGCAAGGTCGGGAGCAAAGCCCGAAAAATTTATTCCGAAGCCCGAGAACAGCCTTTCCGAAGAAGAATTTGAACGACTTTCGCAAAGCTGCAAGGAGCAGACCAAGGCAGCGCTTGGCAAGCTCTACAGCGGCGATATAGACGCAATCCCAACTGTATACAAGGAAAAATCCGCGACGCGAAAAGCTTGCACCTACTGCCGCTTTGAGAGCATTTGCGGACACACCGAGCGCGAGGAGCTTCATGCTCTGCCGCCCGAAAATGACGATGACACTGACGAAAAGGAGGGTGAACAGCTTGAACTGGACTAAAGAGCAGGAAGCGGCAATAAGCTTCCCTGTTATAAACGGCGAAAAGCTTGCGCCCGACTTCCGTTCGGCAACCGTCACGGCCGCTGCAGGAAGCGGCAAGACCGCGCTTCTGGTAGAGCGTGTGATACGTATTCTCTGCGACACAAAGCACCCTATACCCGCTGACAGCATCGCAATAATGACATTCACACGAAATGCCGCAGAGGAATTCCGCCGCCGCATGACGGACGCCGTTGCTGCCGCCGCAAGAAAAGAGCCTGACAACTCATATCTTTCCGAGCAGCTTATACGCTTTCGCAGTGCGCCGATAAGCACGATAAGCTCGTTTTGCCTTAGCATCATACGCGAGCATGCGGAAAAATTCGGACTTCCGATAAGCTTTTCGATAATAGACGAAGCAAAGGCGTCGCTGCTTAAAGCCAATGCGCTCGATACTGCGATGGAGTTTTTCTACTCCGACAGCTTTGACCCGACCAGCCGCGACCTGCTGTTCAAGACCTTTTCTTTCCGAGATGACAGCAAGCTTTGCGATACGATAACCGAAACATACGAAAAGCTAACCTCTTTGTCAGACCCTGATAGATGGCTTAACGAATGTGTAGAAGCATATTCATCGCCAAAGGCTGCCGAAAAACGATTTATGCCAAGCTATATAGAGGCGGCGCACAGACTTATCTCCTGCTGCAGAAGCACGTTTGACGGCTATTGTGCAATTATAAAGCGGCTTCCCGACAGCCACGCTGATAAAGCGAAGCTTCTGAAAATGCTGTCGGACGATGAGAGCAGACTGCTCGACGCAGAAGCAAAGCTCAAAAAACTTGGCAAATGGGCTTCGCTTGGCGAGCTTTACCGCTTTGCTTCCACTATCGGACTTAACGACAAGGGCGCGCTGAGATTTGCAAATCTCTCCTGCAAGGACGAGTTTATAAAAGAAAAGATAAAAGCTCCCCGAGAGAAATTCAAAGGCTTTTTCAAGGAGCTTATTGCTGTTGTTCCCGATGAACAGATGCTTATTTCCGAGCTTCCCGACCAGCACAGCGCGATAAAAGCGTTTGCAACGCTAATAAAGCTGTACGGCGAGGAATACACCAAGGAAAAACGCGAGGGCGGATATGTAGATTTCGCCGACTGCGAGCGTCTGCTGCTGGACAAGCTGAGAAGCGACAAGGATTTTTGCAGCGAGCTTTCACAGCGCTACCGCTGCATTATCGTTGACGAATTTCAAGATACCAACGACATACAATATGAAATATTCAGGCTTATATCCAACCGCGAGAACAATCTGTTTTTCGTGGGTGACATAAAGCAGTCAATATACGCATTCCGCGGCGGAAATCCCAGGATTATGCTGTCGCTTTGCGAGCCGCTTGTCGGTCAAAAGCTGCTGCCTATTTCAAAAGATACGCTTTCGGCTTTGAAACAGCTAAACCGCGTAACTCCGACAAAGCTTCCCACTGCGAGAAAGCTTAGAAGCGGCGACCGCGTTTTTACGCTTGGTGCAAAGCATACCGCATTGCCGCTTAAAAAGAACTTCCGCAGCCGCAAGGAAGTAATCGACACCGTAAACGCGATGTTCACGGGACTTATGACCCAGAAATACGGCGATGTTGATTACAACGAAACAACAGAGCTTGTCTGCGGTGCACAGTACCCCGACAGCGGCGCAGACTACACCTCAGAGCTGCATCTGCTTGACTATTCCGACTTAGAGGATAAGGCTCTCGCTGAGGCGCAGTACACAGCGGCGCTTGTTGACAAAATGCTGCGCGAGGGCTTCCCCGTAAAACAGGGTGATGGCACACGTCCATGCCGCAGTGGGGATTTCTGCATACTGCTGAGAGCCTCCACGAACAAGGAACTGTATAAGTCCGAGCTTCAGAAATACGGCATAACAGTTGATTCGGGCGCGGGCAAAAGCTATCTTGCATCTGAGGAGATAACGCTTATCCTCGATTTTTTAAAGGTAATTGATAACCCATTGCGCGACGAGGAGCTGCTGAATGTTCTGATGTCGCCGATATACATGATGACCGCTGAGGAGCTTGCTAAGGCAAGACTCGGTATTCTTGGCATTGACCCTAAGAAAGCCGAACAAGCAGACCTCACACCGCTTTACGAGCGCTATAAGAGCACTTCGCTGTTCGCTTGTATCAGCGCTGCGGCACGCGCATCTGACAGCACCGCTTTCGGAGCGTTTTCCGATGAGCTTTCCGACGGCGAGCTTTCACATCTGCGTGAGCTTCGCACCGCAGGGCACCCGAAATGCGTTAGCTTTTTGCAGCATCTTACTCAGTTCCGCTCGTTTATGGCAAACAATTCTATCGAGCGGCTTATAAGAAAGATATACGATGACACCGACTTTTTCTCTGTTATCTCAACATACGAAAGAAGCGATCAGCGCCTTGCAAATATCCGTCTGCTGCTGAAATATGCCGCTGATTTCGAGAACAACGGCGGCGGTACACTGGGAGATTTTCTGCGCTACACCGACAATGTGCGCGACAGCAGCGAAAGCTTCGCAGAAGCCGCTGTTGCAGATAGCGCTGATAACAGCGTAAAGATCATGACATTCCACGCGTCAAAGGGTCTGGAAATGCCGATAGTTATCCTCGCGGAGCTTGGAAAAGGTACAAACAATACCGATACCAGCGGCGCAATGGTGTTTAATAGAAGCATCGGCATAGGTCTGCGCTATGTTGATATCAATATGCGCTACAAATACAGTCCGTTCGGCTACACGGCTGTGACCCTCGCGGAAGCGCAAAAGCAAAAGGGCGAGGAATTGCGCCTGCTTTATGTTGCAATGACGCGCGCAAAGGAAAAGCTTATTATGATCGGCAAGTGCAAAAGCGGCGATATAGACGCGCTTCGCACCGAATGCTTTACGCCCGATCACGCAATGTCCGAAGCTAAGCTTCTTGACTGGATACTTGCTTCTATGCTGAGATATTCCGACGGAAGAGCTATAACCGATGAGCCTGTGGTCTTCGGAGATTCACTGATCAAGGTCACTCTTGCAAGCGAAGCTCCGAGCACTCCTGACGAAGCCGCTCAGGAAGCGCCTATAATGAGCGCCGTTCCCGACGAAGAAGCAGCGGAAAAGATTGCCGCTGCGATCAATGCCGAATACCAAAACAAGGCAATGACGACAGCGCGCAGCAAGTTTACTGTAACCGAGATAGCGCACATGATCGACGCTGACACCGACACAAACGGCGGCATAGTTTTCATGAACAAGCCGTCCTTTGCGCCTAAGGGTACGCTTACGGGAAAGCAGGTCGGCGACGCTTATCATCATGTGATGGAGCATTTCCCGCTTGGCGAGCTTATCGCTGGAAAACAAGCGGATATGCGGCTTGTAGAGCGCGAGCTTTCCGCTTTGCATGAAAAAGGCGTTCTTGACAGCGCCGAGTTTAAAGCCGTGAAACCGCGGCATATCGAGGCGTTTTTCAAAAGCGAGCTTGGCGAGCGTATGCTGAAAAGCAAGCGGATAGAGCGCGAATATCCCATTTTTGCAGAAGTGCCCGCCCGCGCGGTCTATGCCAATCAGGACGGAAACACTATCGTTCAGGGACGTGCTGATATGTTCTTTTACGAGGACGACGGCATAGTGCTTGTTGACTACAAAAGCGATACAAAGGAAAATCTTGAAAAAGAGCTGTCCGCCTACTCACGGCAGCTTGCGATATACCGCACTATACTGCCGATAATGACAGGCGTTGAAGTCAAGGAGATATACATATATTCATTCTCCTGTGACATGGCGGTCAAAGTTTAACAATGAGGTGATATTATCAAAAAGCAAATTTTAACAGGGCTTGCGGCATTTGTGATGAGCGCCACCGCGCTTTGCAGCACAGCTTTTGCACAAAGCGTGGGCTTTAAAAACGAAGATGGACTGGTCCATTCCGTAAAAGCGCCGTATGATAACAAATATACGAATATCCAGTGGCAGCTTGAAGCTGAAGAAGATATCGGAGTTCCTGTTCCTTACGGCGACAGCGTACTTATCCCTATCGGCAACGAAGTTTTGCGATATAACGAGGCTGACGGAACAAAAATGGCGGCTATTGCGCTCCCGAGCGTTATTTGTGAGAAATATTCGGGCGTAATGAACGGCGATACCCTCGTGCTTCCGCTTGAAAACGGCTTATGCACGATAGACCTCACAAACGGAGATATAACGGGCAGCAGAACTTTTACTGGCAGCGTTGACAGCGATGTTGCGGTTATTGACGATATGGCTTATTTCTCGGTGAAGAATGGCAGCACCGAAAGCTTTCGCTGCGTGCAGCTAAACGATGAGCTTTCGACAATTTGGGAATATTCCGCAGAAGCTGAAATAACATCACCGAGCATACAGGGTGATTATGTGATATTCGGCGCAGGTGATAAGCTGGTTACCTGTCATTACAAAGACGGTGCTCCCTGTGACATTCCCATGGAGGGAGCAGTGACGAGTGCGCCGTTTGCGTCTGATTATGCTGTTTTCTGCACTGTAGGCGACAAAGTTGCAAAGCTTCGTCTTAACAGCGACGGCACGCTGGAAGAGGATACGCTGGTTTTCTGCAAAACAGGTGCGCACTCCTCTGCCCCGCTGAACTACAACAGCAGGCTTTATGTATGCTCAGAAGATGGTATGCACATACTTGACAGCATAAACATGGAGATTATCCATACCATTCCCGACATAAAAAACGGTACTGACCCGATAATTTGTATGGGAAACGGCACGCGCGTTTATACTGTAGCTTCCTACAGCGAGGGCGGAATGGCTCTGCACAGCGTTTTTGACATCGGAGAGAACAACGAGCCTACCGATAAGATACTTGCAGTTCTGCAAAATTTTGACGGCGGCAGATACACCGTTTCAAAAAATGGAACGATGTATTTTCGTGACGGCTCGGGCAGAGTTTACGCTCTTACGCTTGTAGAATATGATATTGTAATGATAGTGATAAAGCTTGTGCTTATTTTAGCACTGATAGTGGGCATATTCTTATGGGTAAAAATGCTCGCAAAGCGCAAAGCGGATTCCTATCCCAAATTCTGAGGTCGATATGAAAAAGATACTTTTTATTGCGACAGGCGGCACTATCGCCTGCAAAAGCACTGAGCACGGGCTGACGCCGAAAATGGACGGGGAGCAGCTTCTCGCCGCGCTACCTAAGATATCGGAGCTTTGCAATGTTGCGGTCGTTCAGCTATTTGAGCTTGACAGCACCAATATGACGCCGAATGAATGGACAAAAATCGCGGAGGTCATACAGCAAGGCTACAGCGATTATGATGGGTTTATAGTTGCGCACGGCACAGATACGCTTGCTTACGCTGCCGCGGCGCTCTCCTGCCTTATACAAGGCGCTGATAAGCCGATAATACTGACAGGCTCGCAATACCCCATGGGAGCAGACAGCTCAGACGCTCCGCAAAACCTTTATGACGCATTCTGCGCCGCTTGCAGCGAGATCAAAGGCGTAGCTGTTGTGTTCTGCGGCAAGATAATAGACGGGCGCTGTGCGAAAAAAACTCACACAAGGGCGCTTGACGCTTTCAGCAGCATGGGCAAACCGCCGATTGGAGAGGTCAAAAACGGCGTTGTTACGCTAAGCTGCGAAGATAGCACCGACACAGTTCCTATTTTTTTCAACCGAATGAGCACGGGCGTGTCACTTGTAAAGCTTATCCCCGCGCTTGACCCCGATATACTTGATTTCGCCGCACAAAAAAGCCATGTTCTGATAATAGAGGGCTTTGGCACAGGCGGATTTCCCGACTACGGCAATAAGGAGTTTGAGCAGAAGATAGCCGAGCTTGTGCTGAGCGGAATTATCGTTATAATGCATACGCAGGTGCATGAGGGCGGTTGTGATATGTCACTGTATGAAGTCGGCAGAGATGCGCAGAAAAAATACCACATTCTCGAAGCAAGCCGCATGACTACAGAAATGGCGGTAATGAAAGCAATGTGGGCGCTTGCTTACTCATACAGCAGAGATGACTTTGAAGACTTGTTTACAAGAACGATATAAAAAGGAGAAATAAAACAATGCTGAAAAAACTGAAAAAAGCTGTATACGAAGCCAATATGCAGCTTCCGAAGCACGGACTTGTGACCTTTACATGGGGCAACGTTTCGGGTATCGACCGCGAAAAGGGACTTATCGTAATAAAGCCGTCGGGCGTGGAATACGATATCATGACCCCCGATGATATGGTCGTGGTTGACCTCAAAACGGGTGAGCGCGTTGAGGGCGAGCTTAATCCAAGCTCCGATACACCGACTCATCTGGTGCTTTATCGCGCGTTTCCGAACATCGGCGGCGTAGTTCACACCCACAGCCGCTGGGCAACTATCTATTCGCAGGCAGGAAGAGGTATTCCCGCACTCGGCACAACACACGCTGACTATTTCTACGGCGAGATTCCCTGCACGCGCAGAATGACGCCCGAGGAGATCGCAGGCGCTTACGAAGAGGAAACAGGCAACGTTATCGTGGAAACATTCAGCGGCAAGCAGCCCGATGATATCCCCGCAGTGCTTGTGAACAGTCATGGCCCTTTCGCTTGGGGAACCGACCCCGCAAACGCCGTTCACAATGCGGTCGTACTGGAGGAGCTTGCATTCATGGCATGGCACAATCAGATGGTAAATCCAAACATCAAGCCTATGCAGCAGGAGCTTATGGATAAGCACTATTTAAGAAAGCACGGCGAAAATGCCTACTACGGACAAAAGTGAGGATAACATGGATATTTTACTTAAAAACGGCGATATTTCCGCCAAAATAATCTCAAAAGGCGCAGAGCTTAAATCCCTTATCGTAAACGGCAGAGAGCTTATGTGGCGCGCTGACCCCACATTCTGGGGAAAGACCTCCCCCCTGCTGTTTCCGATGATAGGAACGCTGAAAAACGGCAAAACTCTCATAAACGGCGAGGAATACAGCATCACAAAGCACGGCTTTGCTCGCGACATGGAGCTTACTCCCGAGGACATCAGCCCCAACAGCGCTATGTTTTCGCTGGTTCAGAACGAAACAACAAAAGCGATGTTCCCGTTTGATTTCAAATTTACTGTGCGGTATACTCTCAAAGCTGACGGACTTACCGTTACATACCGCGTTAAAAACAACAGTGATAAGGCTATGCCGTTTTGCATAGGCGCGCACCCTGCGTTCGCTTGCGACGGTGATATGACAGACTATCGTCTTGAGTTTCCGAAGCTTGAAACCGCCGCTGTTCCGAACTACAATCTCGAAACGGGATTACATGAGGAAAACAACCGCCGTCCGCTTCTGGCTAACGACAATATCCTACCGCTCAACCATGAGATGTTCTACACGGACGTTTGCTATTTTGACAAGCTCGTTTCGCGCTCTGTTCAGCTTCTGAACAAAGAAAACAAAGGTGTTCGCGTGGATTTCCCCGACTTTACAAGCCTCGGCGTATGGCAGGCAAAAAACGCGCCGTTCCTGTGCATTGAGCCATGGTGCGGCTCAGCCGATTTCGACGACTGCACGGGTGTGTTCGCCGAAAAGCGCGGCATTGAAATACTGGAGCCTGATACCGAAAAGGCGTTTACTTATTCTATTACGGCTATATAACATAAAAACGGACTGAAAAATCAGTCCGTTTTCATTATTTGAATTTCTGCGTAAAGTTGATTATAAATCCTACCGCCGCTGAAAGCACCGCGCTTATCGCAAGCGGAAACCACACGTTTGCAAGCGGCAGACCGCCCGCATTTTCATTGATATTCATGCCGTAAAAGCTGAACACGATAGTAGGAACAGCAATGATTATCGTGAGCGTTGTCATGCGCTTCATGACGATATTGAGGTTATTTGAAATGATGCTTGCAGTTGTATCCATCGTTCCTTTAAGGATATTGGTGTAGATACTGGTCATCTCTATCGCCTGCTTTACCTCAATGATAACATCGTCAAGAAGATCCTGATCCTCCTCGTAAAGCTTCAGAAAACGACCGCGCATCAGCTTGTTAAGTATCGTTTCGTTAGATTTGAGCGAGGTTGAAAAGTAGACAAGCGACTTCTCCAGACCAAGAAGCTGCAAAAGGCCCTTGTTTTGCATGGATTTGTGGAGCGTTCCCTCCACAAAATTTGAAAGCTTGTCGATCTGCTTTAAGTATTGCAGGTATCTTGCCGCAATGCGAAGCAGGATAGTCAGCACAAAGCGCGTTTTAAAGTGAGGGCAAACGCCCTTTACAACACCCTTTGCCATATCCTCTACAATAGGATTTTCCTTTGCGCTTACAGTAACGACATTACCTGCGGTGACGATGATGCCCATAGGCGTTGTGGAATATTGCAGCGTTCTGTCGGGGTTGTTTTCCACTGCGTCTGCGACAGGATAGTCAACGACGATAAGCGTAACGCCGTCGTCGGATTCGATACGGGAAGGCTCCTCCTCGTCGAGTGCGGCGCGGATATAGTCACGCTCAATGTGAAGATCCTCTTCAAGCTCGGATATCTCGGTTTCGGTAGGATTCACAACATATATCCAAGAGCCTGTTTCAGCCGCCTCTATCTTGCAAAGGCGACCGTCGATATTTTTGTAATGCTTTATCAAAACTATACACTCCTTGCTTTTTACGCAAAGAAGCTCACCGCAAAGCACACAAACGCACCCACGGCAGCGTCTTTTGCAATTTTGTTTGACAGTCTACTTCGCGCCTGCCCGGGGTCTGCGTTCATAAGCTCACCTTCCTTAAAAATTGAATATATATTTATTTTAACACATTTTTTAACAAATTACAAGTGCTTTTCGCTTTTTAATAACAAAAGCTGCTTTTTCACAAAAGCAGCTTTAATTTTTATGTACCATCGCTCTCGGTCACGATTATCTCAAATGTTTCCTCGGCAGGCGGTGCGGCAAGCTCCTGCTGACCCGAAAATTTGACCGAAAGCTTGTGTGACGGGCATTTAAGCGTAAGCAGTTCGCCCGTTTCATCGCAGGTCACAACGACCTTTTTTCCGTCTGCTTCGGTATTCAGCGTAAGCACGCCCTCGACCTCGGTGATCTTGTCAGCGCTGACCGCAGAAAGCGAGTCGATGCTGTCTGCGATGATATCGGGGACAAGCTTGTACGCGTCTGTGCAGTCAACTTCAACGCTGAGCGAGCCAAGGCTTGCCTGTGTGCCGCTGTCGGACAAGGCTATACTCATGCCCATCAGATGGTCGGGCTCGGTAAACGCGAAAATATAATCGCCCTTGCCGTTTCTTGTGACATCGGCGGTGACATCAAGCTCACCGCAGCTTATCTCGGCTTTAACAGTGTAAGAGCGCTCGAAATTCGGCGTGGTCTTGCCGAACATCTTCCCTGCACTGCAGCCGCAAAGCAGCACGGGAACGCATAAAAACGACAGAAATCTTGCTTTTTTCATAAAGCCTCCGTTCTTTTATCCGCGGGCAGAAGCCCGTCAAATTATAAAGAGCGGTAGACCTCGGGGAGAATGCCGATTATGTCGCTTGGCAGCATACTTTCCTCGGGAAGCTTATCCAGCAGCAGGTCGGAAGCAAGCGCATGGCAGTAAACTCCGCTTGCGGCAGCAATGCAAGGCTCTATCCCCTGCGCCGCCATCGAAGCGATGATTCCCGTCAGCACATCGCCGCTGCCGCCCTTGGCAAGTCCCGAATTGCCGCAGGTGTTCACGAACACCCTGCCGTCAGCGCAGGCTATCACGGTATTTGCGCCTTTAAGCACTACCGTTACCCCGTAGCTCTCGGAAAAAGCTTTTGCCGCTCCGATACGGTCTGCGCTTATCTGCTCTACGCTAAGTCCGCTTATCCTACTGAACTCCAGCACATGAGGAGTGATGACAGTTTCGCCCCTCCGCTCTTTCAGTATATCTATATTAGCCGCAATGGAATTTATTCCATCAGCGTCAATAATTATCGGACAGGCGGCGTTTTTTATGACAGCTTCTACAAGCTTTCGTGTGCTTTCGCGGTTTCCCATGCCGCAGCCTATGCTCACTGCTGTTATCTTATCAAGCGCGTTTATGATAAGCTCCTCAGTGCCGTCTGCGGCAAAGCCGTCCGCAGTTTCGGGAAGCGGAAGATAGGTGCACTCGTTGACCCTCGCCGCCGCTATCTTCACGGTGCTTATCGGTGCGGCAAGCGTGCAAAGTCCAACGCCTGTGCGAAGCGCCGCCATCGTGCTCATTACTGCAGCACCGTTGTAGTTAAGACAGCCTGCGATATTCAGCAGCCTGCCGTAGCTGCCCTTATGCGAAGAGCGCTTCCTCGGCGCAAACGGACGGCGGAAGCTTACATCTGTCAGCCTTGCAACATGGCCGCCGCGATAGCAGCTGTCGTCAATACCGATATCCAGCAGCTTTACTTCGCCGATACGGTCAGAGCAAGGCAGCGAGAGAAGGCCTTTTTTAATCGCCGCGATAACAAGCGTATGCGTAGGCTTGAAGCAGTTTTCGTCCATCTCGCCCGTGTCGGAATCAACTCCGCTCGGGACATCTACCGCAACACGCACGGGGCAGTTATTTGCAAATCTTATCGCGTCAGCCGCATTTTCGGGCAGCTTTCCGTGAAATCCCGTGCCGAAAATGCAGTCAACAACCACATCTGAGCGCAGTATCTGCTCACAGCAGGCCTCTCGGTACTGCTGCCATTGAAGTATCTTACCGCCGCGAAGCCTGCCAAAATGATGCTTTGCGCAGTCGGTCTTAGGCTCGCCGCCGACAAGCACGATTCCTGCCGAGATACCATGCGACTGAAGCTCCTCGCAGATGACAAAGCCATCGCCGCCATTGTTGCCGCTGCCGCAAAGTATTGTGGTAAAGCCGCCCTTTGGCACAAGCTTTATTATCTCCTCGGCGCACGCGATTCCTGCGTTTTCCATAAGTCTGATATATGAAGCACCCTCGCGGTCGCATATCTGCTCGGCGGCTTTCATCTGCGCGCTTGTAACTACAAATCCCATATACTTCACCTTTCTGCTTTGGTATTGCGCTATGTTTAATGTGTAAGCTGTTTTCAGTATACCATGAAAGCAAACGCGCCAGCGTTTGTTGCGGCGACAGCCGCGTTGGCAAAAGCCAACCTTTCAGCCGTTCAATGAAAACAGCGCAATTGCGAAGCAATTGAAATAAGCTGTTTTTATTATACCATGAAAGCAAACGCGCCAGCGTTTGTTGCGGCGACAGCCGCGTTGGCAAAAGCCAACCTTTCAGCCGTTCAATGAAAACAGCGCAATTGCGAAGCAATTGAAACAAGCTGTTTTTATTATACCATGAAAGCAAACGCGCCAGCGTTTGTTGCGGCGACAGCCGCGTTGGCAAAAGCCAACCTTTCAGCCGTTCAATGAAAACAGCGCAATTGCGAAGCAATTGAAACAAGCTGTTTTTATTATACCATGAAAGCAAACGCGCCAGCGTTTGTTGCGGCGACAGCCGCGTTGGCAAAAAGCCAACCTTTCAGCCGTTCAATGAAAACAGCGCAATTGCGAAGCAATTGAAATAAGCTGTTTTTATTATACCATAAAGCCCAAAACAACGCAAGCCGCTCATGACACACGTCAAAAGCGGCTTGAGATTTAAAATTAAGCTGTATCAGATGTTATAAAGCAGTTCGTCATAGGTCGGATAAGGCCAGCTATCCTCGCCCACGATTGTTTCAAGCTCGTCAACCACAGCGCGCAGGCTCTGCATTGCTGAGAACACATCGTTGTGATAGCACACAGCCTTTGCATACGCGTCATCGATGCAGTGCGCCTTTACAACATTACTGCTCAGCTCGTCAATGAGCGTATTCAGCGATATGGTGAGCGTGTTGAGCTTTTCAGCAAGCTGAAGCTCCACGGCAGGCTCTATGCCCACAGCCTTTTTGTTTGCCGCGATACCGCATATCTCGCCTGTAAATCTCATCACGGCGGGAAGTATCTCGGTGCGCGCCATGTCTGCGGCGGTCAGCGCCTCGATATTTATCGCCTTGGAGTAGTTTTCAAGGTTTATCTCTGCTCTTGCGTGAAGCTCTACCTCGGTATAAACGCCGAACTTTGAGAACAGCTTTACGCTCTTGGGAGAGGTAAAGGACGGAATTGCGTCAATCGTGGACTTGAAATTCGGCAGTCCCCTGCTCTCCGCCTCGGCAAACCATTCCTCGCCGTAGCCGTTGCCGTTGAAAATAACGCGCTTGTGCTCGCGGATAGTGCGCACGATAAGCTCATTCAGCGCAGTGTTGAAATCCGATGCTCCCTCAAGCTCGTCAGCGAACTCCTTGAGGGAATTTGCAACGATGGTGTTCAGTACGGTGTTGGGGCCTGCGATATTCAGCGACGAGCCGCACATTCTGAACTCAAACTTATTTCCTGTGAAAGCAAAGGGCGAGGTGCGGTTTCTGTCGGTAGCGTCCTTGGGGAAGCTCGGAAGCGAAGAAACTCCCACATTGAACATGGTATCGTTCTTTGTGATGTAATCAGTGCCGTTTACAAGGTGCTCAACAAGCGCCTCAAGGTCTTCTCCGAGGAAGATGGAGATTATCGCGGGAGGAGCCTCATTCGCGCCGAGACGATGGTCGTTGCTCGCGGAAGCGACCGACATACGCAGAAGCTCGGGGTACTCGTCAACCGCCTTGATTATTGCCGCAAGGAATGTCAGGAACTGTGCGTTCTCCATCGGAGATGAGCCGGGGTCGAGCAGGTTCTGTCCATCATCAGTGGAAAGCGACCAGTTGTCGTGCTTGCCGCTGCCGTTTATTCCAGCGAAAGGCTTTTCGTGAAGCAGGCACACAAGGCCATGCTCCAGCGCTACCTTTTTCATTATATCCATAGTGAGCTGGTTCTGATCGCACGCGAGGTTGCACGGAACAAACAGCGGTGCCATCTCGTGCTGTGCAGGAGCTACCTCATTGTGCTTAGTCTTGGAAGCGATACCGAGGCGCCAAAGGTGCTCGTCAAGGTCTTTCATGTAATCCGCTACGCGCGCTTTTATTGAGCCGTAGTAGTGGTCATCCATCTCCTGACCCTTGGGTGCGGGCGCACCGAACAGCGTTCTGCCAGTGAAAATAAGATCCTTGCGCTTGTCGTAGGTCTTTTTGTCCACAAGGAAATACTCCTGCTCTGCTCCGACAGTGGGAACAACGCGCTTTGTCGTTGTGTTGCCGAACAAACGCAGTATACGCAGAGCCTGCTCCGATACGATATCCATAGAGCGCAGCAGAGGTGTTTTCTTATCAAGCGCTTCGCCGCCGTAGGAATAGAAAGCTGTAGGTATATACAGCGAGCCGTTCTTCACGAATGCATACGAGGTAGGATCCCATGCGGTGTAACCGCGCGCTTCAAACGTCGCACGAAGTCCGCCCGACGGGAATGAGGAGGCGTCGGACTCACCCTTGATAAGCTCCTTACCCGAAAACTCCATGATAACGGTACCGTCGCCGATAGGCGTGATAAAGCTGTCGTGCTTCTCGGCAGTGATGCCTGTCATCGGCTGGAACCAATGCGTGAAATGAGTTGCACCCTTTTCTATAGCCCAGTCGCGTATCGCACTTGCAACCACATCGGCAATGCTGCTGTCAAGCTGACTGCCCTCGGCGATGGTGCGCATGAGCTGGTTGTAAACGTTCTTGGGCAGGCGCTGTCGCATTGTGCCCTCGTTAAAAACGTCAATGCCGAACTGCTCCACAACGTTAAATCTCTCTGACATAAAAACCTCCGCAAAACTTTTGTTCTTAAAATAATACAGCGCCTCGCACAGGGTATAGTAACCCCACAGCGAAACGCCTTTGTTTCTTATTATATTATACGCAGATACGCGATTTTTGTCAACGTGACAAATAACAAACTTTTTTAATATCCCGCTTCGTCTATTGTTGATTGTGCCGTAACAAAGCACAATTTGTATGTAAAAAACAGCCGCGCGGCATAATTTTTTGCAAAACTTATTGACTTTATTAAAAATATGTGATATAATACCAATGTTGTGACGACTACAATACATTGCACGGAGAGGTATCGAAGTGGTCATAACGAGGCGGTCTTGAAAACCGTTTGGGGGCAACCCCACGTGGGTTCGAATCCCACCCTCTCCGCCATAAACGCCGATTCTTAAAAAGATTCGGCGTTTTTTATTGCAAAGCTTTATGCATAATTAAACAAAAAATCGAACACCCGAAAACGAGTGTTCGATTTTTTATAACGTGGTGACCCACCCGGGAATCGAACCCGGGACACCCTGATTAAAAGGAAACAAAGTGTTTACGCTGCCAGAGATGGCGGCGTTTTTTATTGGTGCGAACTAATTTAAAGCGATGCGTGGCACAAGACTAAGCGCCGAGCCTCGATAAATTAAACAGCATATCCAGGGAGCGTCAGGCTTAAAAGCATACAAACCAGCAGCTGCGCGACTAACCGTTGTTTCGTCTCGGGGGCTGTGGGAGAAAAGGACAAGCTTTTCAACCAAACGAAAAGGGCATACAACTATTGCAACGAACAAAACAGCCCTTTTTATCAGCAACGCGCTGCGCTTAATTTATATATCGCGCATTTTCCTGTTTATACACGTGCAATGTAGGCAAATCACCCCTTTTGTTTATGGCTATAGCAATATGTAATCATACATAAAGTTAAGCATATCGCAAAACTTACGGGCGGAAGAGGGGGGGCCCTTTGGGGGGACTGCGGGCCTGACGCACGTCCCCACGTATGGCGCGCAGCGCCCAATCAAGTTTTCAGCCGTTCGCGGCTGGTGTACCCGCATTCGCTAACAGGCGGGTACTAACACCACCACAAACACCCGTAAACCCTCATCACAAAGCTGAAAGAGAGCATTTTATAAATGACAGAAGAAAATTCAATTTTAATCGACTGGTTTTCGGCAACAACAAAGCTGTATGATGTACCGTCTTTAATAGCATATCTGGGGTTTAAAATGAGCGATTTTCAGCCGCTTATCGGTCGTGGGCGATATTTCTTTGCAAATCGTTGGTACTGCGGCGGTATCTCAATACTTTCCGACTGTGTACTTGACCCTGAGAACGAGCACTACACCGACGGAGTTATGATTGAGATGTCGGGAAAGGGCTGTCGTCAGTTTGAGCAGAACGGCGGTGACTTCAACAAGCTATTCGCTGCATCTGCTGCAGGAGATTTCAAAGTCACCCGTCTTGATGTTGCCTATGATGATATTGATAAGACAGAGAACGGCAAGGGGCTTCTTGATATAAACACAATTGCACGATACACCATTCATCAGCGCTTTGTAACAAAATGGGGTGGCGGCTGCGTAACTGACAGTTTTAAAGTAAACGGCAATGAAGAACCAATGATTCATGCGTTAACTGTAAGCTTCGGAAGTAACAGTTCAGACTGTATGTTGCGAATATATGACAAAGCCCAAGAGCGTGGTGGTCTCGACTATCACTGGATAAGATCGGAGATAGTATTCAGGCGTGATCGCGCTATGGAGTTTATTAAACAATACATACAAACCAAAGACATCGGCTCATTGTATTGCGGTGTTCTTAAAAATTATCTGCGTTTCATCAAAAAAGATGCAACAAGGCGTGAACGCTGTTCTGTTGTCGGCTGGTGGGAAAAGTTTCTTAAAAACGTTGATGCTGTACGGCTTTTTACTCCTCATGATAATGAATACAATCTTGAAAAGTTGCGCCGTACGGTCATTACTATGTACGGAAACAGTATTGAATCACTGGTGCGAGCTGAGGGACCCGATCAGTTTTTACAGGATATTATGTCAAGACCGTCAAAACTGAACATAGATCAGCGGCAGCTCCTAGCCGAGCAGCAACAGAAAGACCCTCTTGCAAAGCTTATGAATAATCTGTCCCTTGATGAAATTTTCAAAAAGTTTAAGAATTAGTTTTTTGCTCCGCTCCCTCAGAGTCTGCGGGGATTGAGATCGGCGCGGGGGAAGCTGCTTCATTTTTCGGCTGCAGCGCTTTCGTTATTGTTGCTCTCAGATCTACGCCGCCGTAATTGTTCCCCCAACTATAGATATGTAGCACCTCAAGCCCAAGCTGCCCGAATGCATTATCAACGAAATTATCACGCTGCTTGCGGTCGTCTCGGCTGTGTGTTCTGTCATCGACCTCGATAATGACCTTGATGTTCATGTTGTTATCTACAAGCACAAAATCAACGTGCTTCGCTTTGATACGGTTAAACCATGTTTGATACTTTGAAATATTATTCGGGACTTTTAGCAGGTCGGCAATTCTTATCTTGCTAAAAACCGTCAGCCCTAATTCATTAGCTATCGGTAAAACAGCTCTGTAGAACGATTTTTCTTTCGCCGACATGATCGGATTGTTCAATACATAGGGATATTTCTCCTCTTGCGGAATCGGCTCGTCAGTATCTTCCACTTCAGCTTTTTTATCGAAATCCCTTATATCTTTGCGAATTATCTTATATATCATAACAATAGCATATATCAATACTAATGCTATTCCTATTACCAAAAAACCGCCGAGCAAATAACTCATTATTTTATCCATTTCTTTATCCTCCTAACAATTGTGAAAATAACGCAATTACATAATCAGATGTAGCTTGCAGATTACAAAGTATATATGTACCTAATCCAATTGCTGATAAGCCCACTATCAAAGTGTAAATATCTGAATCTGAAATCTTTACCATTATTATTTCTCCTCTCTTCGCCCTGCTAAGTAGTCAAGGCTGACATTGTAGAAATCTGCTAACTTTAATAGAAAGTCGATTGTTATCGGGCTTTCGCCTGTTTCATATCGCTGGTATTGCGTTGTATGCATTTCAAGAATTTCCGCTAAACGTTTTTGTGATAGCCCTTGCTTTTCCCGAAGTTCTTTGATTTTTGGTAAGATCATGATAAAATTTTCCTTTCTTAATAAAAATCGCTTGACACAACCACAAATTTGTGGCACTATATTTATAACCACAAAAATGTGGTGTATAACAAAATTCACACCCGGCACGGGGTCACAAAGAAAGAGGTAAAGAAAATGACAGAAAGACAATACAAGGCAAAAATTGCTGAAATTGAAAACAAAATTAAAACGCTGCATCGTGAAATGGGCGTTTTAAACGAGGAAATGCGCCAATGCGCTAAAACAGGCGAGTATTCAAAGATCAACGAAAAGACAGAACTTTTCTTTGCAAAATCCAATGAGTCATTCGTATTGATGACTGAAAGAAGAGCGCTTCATTGTGAGGTCAATCAAAACGGTTTCACCGAAGAACCTGAATGCTCTACCTGTGATTGCTATGATCCTGACATGGGTTGCACAATGTCTTCTATTGATAGAATTTATGCCTGTCCCTATATAGACAAAGATTGTAGAAACAAGTACTGCATCGGCGACCGTGTTGTATATCTAGATGATTATAACGGTACCGTTGTTTGCGTTGAAGAAGATTTTATTGTTGTCTTTTTCGACGACGCTCCTGAATCTAACATATACGATCGTTATCAGTTTTTCACAGCTAATGAATTAGACTACGACATCGTGAAGATTTGAGGTAACGAAAATGAGAATTGACCCGATTTATTCAGAAAATCCTGACGAGTTTGTACGGCTCACGCTAAGCGAAGAAGAAATCTGCATAATAATCGCAGCTCTGGATTCGCATCTTGAGAGTTTTACGGATTTCATCGACGAATATTCCGAAAAGGGCGAAGATGTATCAAAGGAAATTGCAGAACGTGCAGACGTTCAGCAATTGCGCGACAACCTCAAGGAATACTATCAGTTTCTAATGAGCTTCTGCGAAACAGGAATAAACGAAAGGTTGAAGCACAACCAATGAAAGTAATAACCAAAGAACCGAACAAGGCTCCCGAGATCCGCGAGCTTCCGCGTGAGGAAATGAGGGATTTCATCGGCGGCTGCATGGAAACGGTACCTTTTAAAAACTACCTCATAGTTTGCAACGACAGCTTCATGCTTAACGATATGCAATAAAACATCACTCTGGGCGACGGTGACGGAACGATGTTCTGCGGCAACATCTTCATCTGCAAGATTGAGGAGCTGCCATCACACGAACGCGACTTCGGCGGTCTAGACGATTATGAAGCTCGGCTCATACTTGACAGTGTTACCAGAGTTTATGAATTTGAAAAGGTGCTGCATGAGCTGCAGACACAAGGATTTTGCGTGCATAGTTCATAAAAGACTCCTTATTAAACCCTTTAGCGGTCGGGGCAAGACCGCTGCCATCGGCAATAACGCCGTAGAAATTAACGCCCAGCATAAGGGCAGAAAGTAGGTATAAAAATGGCAAGAGTACATCTTGTAGGCGTTCAGCCTCTCGACTTCCCCAATAATAAGGGTGAGCAGATAAAAGGAATCAATCTGCATATCAACTTTGAGGACGATGACGTATACGGAAAGAAAGCAGATACAAAGTTTCTTTCGGATATCCTGTGCAATAACAAGGGTATCACTATTGATTCGCTGCTTCCGTTCTTAGGCACGGATATTGAGATTGATGTAAATCTCAAGGGCAAGGTTACGGGAATAACACCACTAACATGACCAACATAATCGAATTTATCGACGGTGATTTCTACATCACAGGAACAACTCTTGACGATATCTTTGCGGCACAGATAATCATTATCATAATGCTGGGAGTTATCGCGGGCGCGAGTATCTTTCGCCATCTCAGGAAGTGAGGTGGCTGCATGATACTTTTGCAATTCGGCTTCTATGGCATTCTGATGGGTTTCGGCTTGTCCGGCGTGTGTTGGCTGCTGGGACTGGTGTATACTCTATGCATGAGTGCCATTTTCAAGCATAACTAAATTACAAAGGAGGAAAACACAATGAAGAACAAAATTAAGGCGATCCTGAAGCGCGGCAAGCTTCTCGCGGTGTCCGCTGCCATTGCAGTGACTTCCGCTCTGACCGCAGTTTGCGCTTGCGCAGAAGATGCAGTTACAGAGGGCGCAACAGAAACAGGCAGTCAGATGTCTACAGTTCTCGCCGATGCAGGTCAGCAGCTCACCAACGAGTTCAATACTCTCGTGGCTACAATCGTTCCCGTTATCATCGGCATACTTGTAAGCGGTCTTGTTATCTTCGGCATTATCATGCTTGTAAAGCTTGCAAAGAAGATCTTCAACAAGGTTGCAGGCTAAACCACACCATTCACAGTCGGCGGTTCATCTGAGCCGCTTGACTTTTACATATAAACAGTGAGATAAAATGTGCTAATTTTTCTGCAGAGGTGAAAAATGACAGAACGAATGAATATAACGTTGCCGCCCTCGCTGCTAAAGGAAATAGACGAGATTTGTGATCTTAACATGATCAGCCGCAGCCAATTTGTGCGTACAGCGATACGGCATTATATAGCCTCTTTGGACGATGAGGAGGATAACGAAGAATGATAACCCTATACACAGGCACACCGGGCAGCGGAAAATCATACACCGCCGCCGACATGATTGACCGTGCTCTGAGGCGAGGAATTCCCGTAATTGCAAACTTTGAAATAAATGTTGACCCCAAGAAGCACAAGGGCGAGTTTGTCTACATAGATACCCTAAAGCTCGACCCCGCTTTCTTTATGGACTACGCACAGCGGCATTTTGACCCCAAAAAGGGCGAGGGACAAGGGCTTATCTTCATTGATGAAGCTCAGATCCCTTTCAATCCGCGCACGGGCTTCGGCTCAAAAGACAGTAATTCCCGTATGGCGTGGATAAATTTATTTTCAAAGCACCGCCATTATTTCTGGAACATCGTGCTCATCACGCAGCACGACCGAATGATCGACCGACAGATCAGAACGCTTGTCGAGGTCGAAAAGAAGCACCGCGACCTGAAAAACTACGGCATAAAAGGCTTTTACATGATGCTCATATTCCGCAAGCGCTTCGTGCAGGTCTCCTACTGGTACACCATTCAGGAGAAGATCGGCAGTCAGTTTTTCAGGATATCCAAGCGCATTTGCAAGCTGTATGATACATTCAAAAAATTTGAAAACGATAAGGACAACGCCGCCGATGAGCGCGACAAGTCCGAGGACATGAAGCGAAAGATCGCTGAATTTAACGCCAAAAGAGAGGAAGCTGCGAAATGATAAAGCGTATTGCTGCCATGCTGCTTGCAGCAGTGATGTTCTTTCACATAGGCGGGGAAGCTTGCCGAGTAAAGGCAGTAGCTCCCGCTGTTGCAACAGTAGTTCCCGGTGTTGCGCAAGTCTTGTATGGTATTATGACAGGGCGCGCGGAAGAAGTTTCCGAAGCCTTGCTTGATGCCGGCGTGGATATTTACGAAGCAGAGCTTGATGTGATATCAGTAAAAACTCAAGCTTTAATCAACAACGGTGAAGCATGGCTGCAAGGCTGGAACATGATTTTCGATACTGTATCGGGCTGGTTTGATGATGGCACTATCGAGCTTGACGACGAGGGCAAAGCCTACATCACATATTCAATGTACCGCGATCTGTGCACCTCAATGTATGATTATGTAGACCTTAAACTCGACCTCGGCAGTTCTGTAACTCACAAGCTGCTTGCAACTCCGTTTGATCAGCTGCTAATGCTGCGTTCAGTGCCGAAACTGGATAGCTATTACACTTCGGATATGACATACGCTCCCGTGTATTACAGCGATACACAGCTGTATATCAGCAAAAGGCACTTTTTAGCAAAAAGTAGTCTAAATGTCAACAGCGGAAACTCTTATGTTAGAATTGGTGTAGCTGAGGGAAACGGTTTAGTTCCTTATACTGTAGCGGGACAATCTCATTTTGGCGGCACATATGGCACTGAGGATTATTTTTACAGTGAATATGTTCCATCGTTCCATTACAGCTCCGTTTCCTCGTCGCTTAATTTTCAATATCTAGAATGGACAGGCGACACTATTATATACAGCTGTCCTAGTGATGGTTGGTATTCTATTGACCAAAATGCAAATATATCTTCTTGCGACAGTTCGGAGGTAGATGCTTCACTCTCTCAGGGTTATCTCATGTGTGACGGATATCTTGAAGATTTCCTTGACACAGTAACCGCGATCACCGCCGCCCCCGATACTTCACAGGTCGATGATCTTTCCGATACACTAGACGATCTTCTTGTGCTGAACCCAAACCCCGGGCTTGTCATTGACCCAAACCCCGCCATATCTGTGCCGACAGACGCGGTCACTATAACAGATATTCCGCTTGTAGATGATATGACCCTTACCGACGTTATTGCAGACACTATGCCGATCGGGCTTGATATGCAGCTTCCGAAAACCATCTTTGATAAATTCCCTTTCTCGCTGCCATTCGATCTTTACAGGCTGCTTACGATCTTTGTAGCAGAGCCTGTGACACCTGTTTTCAGAATACCTATATCTAACGTAAATGTAGATATGAGCGCATTCAAGGATAACGAGATGTTAGGAGAATACAGCTACAGCCAGACCTTTGAACCAATGTTTGAGATAGACGAGGAGATCGTCATTGACTTCTCGGGCTTGCCGTTTATTCAAGCGATCTCTTATACCTGTTCTATAGTTGGCTTTATTGCCTTTCTTATCCTCATAACTACCAAGCTTATACATCATTAAGGAGTAAATATGGACGTCATATGGGGCTGGATCTGTGATATGTTCAACAATATCATAAACGCCGTACTTATGTTTTTACCCGACTCACCGTTCGCAACTTTTGAATTTCCGCCCGAAGTGCAGCAGCTCCTCGGATATGTGAACTACTTCGTTCCCTTTCAGGCTATGGTAAACATAGCGCTTGCGTGGACTGCTGCCATCGGAATATATTACATATATCAATCACTGCTGCGCTGGGCTCGTGCAATTCGTTGACCGATGGGGCACGCCGAGTGAGCGAGGCGGGGGACCCATCGGAAAGGACTTGCACATGACCATTCAACAATTATATGAGCTTTTCATTCTTGAACAGCAATACCGCAACAATACCGATATAACCATCGACTGGTATAAAACGCAGCTGCAGGAGTTCTTCCGTTGGCTTGATTCAGACGATACCGAGGGCTTATCCCTGTTACATTTCAAAGAATACGGTGTTTATCTCCGCTCGCTGCGTAAACGGGACGGGTCAAAGCTTTCTTCCAGTTCTGTTCAAGGCTCGCTCAGAGCGGTAAAGGCGTTTTATAATTTTTGTATCGAGCAAGAGTATATTGAAGATTTTTCAAGACATCTTAAGCTCCCGCGAATATATAAAAAGGAAAAGCTTATTCTCGAAGATGAAGAAATACGTGCGCTTATGTCATGTGGCAGCAACTGCCGATTTGAACTGCGAAACAAGTGCTTTATAACTCTTATGCTTGACAGTGGGCTACGCCGCGGAGAGATACCGCGCATTAATATTGCAGATGTAAATCTGCATAATCATACACTTCTTGTACGCGGAAAAGGCGGCAAGCAGCGTATAGTTCCGCTTGGCTCCACAAGTGCTAAGCTTTTGGAAAAACACATTAAATCCCGCGGCAGCTGCAGCAGCTCTGAACCGCTGTTTATAGATATGTATGGTAAACGGTGCACGGACAATCTAATGAAGCAGGTATTTCAGGACTTGAAGCAAGCTTCTGGAATATAACGGCTGCACCCTCACCTGCTACGGCATACATTCGCGACATACTACCTCGCCGATGGCGGCGATCTTGAAACGCTGCGGCTCATTCTCGGGCACAGTGATATTCAGATAACACAGACTTATTTACATATGGCGTTTAATCTTAAGCTTGCGAGATCACGGCACAACAGCCATCTTGACAAACTTTCATCATCAGAATAATCGAGCGTAGACACCAAGACTATTTTTCCCCCAAAAGCACAGAAACCGCCTTGCTACCGTTAAAACGGCTTTGCAAGTCGGTTTCCTGTGTGTGGTGACCCACCCGGGAATCGAACCCGGGACACCCTGATTAAAAGTCAGGTGCTCTACCGCCTGAGCTAGTAGGTCGGAGCTGCCAAATTGACAACAATAATATTATATCAGAACTGCACTTCTTTGTCAAGTCCTTTTTTTAATTTTTGCCAAGCTTTTGTCCAATTATGCATTTTCAAAGCACTTACTTATTAAAAACAGTTCTAATGCGGCAAAAACCGCCCGTACTAATGACGAGCGGCGAAAACTATCTGCGTACAGCGTTCATGCTGCCTTGAGCAATACTGCTGACAAACTCGGCAGCCTGTTCTGCCGGAATACGATCCTCGGAATAATACCACTCTGTGAAAGCGGCGATAAAACCGCCTGCAGCATAGGAAGCGGTCAATATATCCCCCGTAGTCCGTCTGCTGGGTAGCGCAGGAAAGATCGACGTCTTTACGGCGTTTTTGAGCCGCGAGGTAAGGATACCGCGCGTATCCATGTGCATTCGCTTGAAATAATACTCAAACTCGCCCGTCATAAGCTCATAAAAGCCGAGAAAGGTTTTGTAAACGCTCTGTTTATAATTATTATAATCAAATTCCGCGAGTATCGAGGTAAGCTCCGCCACAAGCTCTGACTCTATCTCATCAAGGATATCGGTGATATTATGATAGTGAGTGTAAAAAGTGCGCCTGTTTACATTGGCGGCAGCCGTAAGCTCGCTGATAGTGATATCTGACAGCTCTTTGAACTCTATCAGACCAATAAGCGCGTTTTTGATAGCTTTTTTAGTTCTTACTACCCTCTTGTCAGTGCTTTGTCTTACAGCAGTTCCCAAGCTTTATCACCTCTAAATCAACTGATTATAGTATTTAATATATTATATACCATATTTAATCTTGTGTCAAGCGCCGCCGCGAAATGTCTTTTTGCCGAAAAATAAATGTGGGGTATTGCATTTATGAGGCATTTGTGGTATAATTTAATGTTGTATAATTTAGTAATTAATGATATCAAAAATTAGAAAGGACTCTGAAAAATGTCTAATAAGAATAATTCGGCTGACGGAAAGCACTTTGAGATACCGCGCCCCACATTCCCAAAGCGCGCTGTTGTAACAGGCGGTATGCCTTACGGTAATAAGGAGCTTCACTTCGGCCATGTCGGCGGAATGCTTGTTTTCGCCGATACCTACGCGCGTTTTCTGCGCGACCGCATAGGCAAGGAGAATGTCATCTTCGTGAGCGGTACCGACTGCTACGGCTCTCCTATCGCAGAAGGCTGGCGCAAAAAGGTTGAGAACGGCGAATTTGAGGGAACTCTTGAAGAGTTCGTTACCCGCAACCACAACAAGCAAAAGGATACTCTTGCGGCTTACGGCATCTCCCCTAACCTCTTTGCGGCTTCGGGTCTTGGCAGAAGCAAGGAGATACACGCTGAAGTAACCGATTGGTTTTTAAGCTCCCTTTACGAAAAGGGACAGCTCAACAGAATATCTACCATGCAGTTCTTTGACGAAAAGGCAGGAGTTTTCCTGAACGGCAGACAGGTAGTCGGCAAGTGTCCCGTTGAGGGCTGCTGCTCCGAAAAGGGCTATGCGGACGAGTGTGACCTCGGACATCAGTATATGCCAGAAAACCTCATCAACCCCATCAGTACGCTTACAGGCGAAACTCCCACGATGAAGCCTGTTGCTAACTGGTACTTCAAGCTGCGCGATTATGAAAAGCTGCTTTCCGACTGGGTAGCAGAGCTTCAGAAGCGCAAGGATATCCGCCCCGTTGTATGGAAGACCATCGCGGAATTTTTAAAGCCCCCTGTTATCTATATCAAGCGCGAGTTTGAGGAGAAGTACCTCTCCCTTAAAGACTCCATGCCCGCACACAACTATCTTGAGGAGCCGAAAAAGCCCTCTTTCACCATCGAGTTCACTGCGCTTTCCGACTGTGACGAGGCTTGCCGCGTGCTTACCGAAAACGGTATCCGCTACCGCACAGGTAAAACGCTTGTTCCGTTCCGTCTGACAGGCAACGTTGAGTGGGGCGTTCCCTCTCCCGAATTTGAGGGCGACAAGGGACTTACCGTATGGGTTTGGCCCGAGTCACTGTGGGCGCCTATATCCTTTACGCAGACCTACCTCGAGAGCGAGGGCAGAAGCCGCGAGGAGTGGAAAGACTACTGGTGCAGCAAGGACGCAAATGTATACCAGTTCATCGGACAGGATAACATCTATTTCTACGGTGTTGCCGAGCCTGCAATGTGGATCGCTCAGCAGGCGGCTGCAGAAAAGACCGCGGCTCCCGATGAGGGCGAGCTTCAGCTTCCGCTTATCGTTGCAAACCATCACATTCTGTTCCTTGATAAAAAGGCTTCAAGCTCTGGCGCAGTAAAGCCGCCTATGGCTGACGACCTGCTCTCCTACTATACTCCCGAGCAGCTTCGTATGCATTGGCTGGGTCTCGGTCTCGGACAGCGCTCCGTAAGCTTTATGCCCAAGCCCTTTAACCCCGACGCAAAGCCCGACGAGGCAGACCCCGTTGTTAAGGACGGTCTGCTGCTTTCAAACGTATACAACCGTATGATAAGAACTGCGTTCTACACAACGCAGAAGCTGTATGACGGCGTAATGCCGAGCCTTGCGCCCGAGGAAAAGTTCCTTGAAGAAGCGAAAAAGGCAGTGCTTGAATATGAGCGCCATATGTCGAAGTTCAACTTCCATCAGTGCACCTATGTTCTTGACAGCTATATCAGAAACGGCAGCAAATATATGGCGAAAACTCTCGGAAACGCTGATATCTCCGCTGAGGACGCGGCTCAGCCCCTTGCAAACCTGTTCTATATGATAAGGATAGCAGGCGTTCTGCTGCACCCGATGGCGCCTTTCGGCACAGAAAAGCTCCGCGAGTATTTAGAGGTAGACGAGCGTATCTGGTCGTGGGATACCATACTGGAGCCGCTGACATTCTTCACAGGCGAAAAACACAAGCTGAAGTTCCTGCCGCCCAGAACAGACTTCTTTACAAGACATGAAAGTCAGTTCGCGGCCGACGACGAGAGCTGATAATACTTGTCCCCCATCGCACAGACGGGGGACGTATTGTATAACATAACAGCCGTTTGGCTGTAGAAAAGGCGGTCTTTATGAAGCTTACAAAGCCGTATTTTTATGACGATTTCGTGTGCATAGCCTCAAAATGCACCGACAACTGCTGTATCGGCTGGGAGATAGACATCGACCCCGTATCATTGGAGCGCTTCCGCAGTGCTGGCGGCGAGTTTGGAAAAAGACTTTGCTCCGCTATACACAAGGGCGCTGACGGAGTTCACACCTTTGCTTTTGGCGAGGGCGAGCGCTGTGCTCTGCTGCGCGAGGACGGACTATGCGAGCTGATACTTAACATGGGAGAGGACAGTCTTTGCGATATCTGCGCGCTGCACCCGAGGTTCTTCGGCTGGTATAACGGACTTAAAGAAGCAGGTCTCGGACTTTGCTGTGAGGAGGTTTGCCGCCTTATCTTCAACGACAGCACACCGCTGAGGTTTATTTCCGAGGAAATAGACGAGGAGTGGGAGCAGACCTGCTCTGATGAGCTTTTATCGCTGCTGCTCGAAGCGAGAGCGCAGCTTTTCACGCTTCTGCAAAATCGAGATATTCCCCTTTGCGACCGCGTATTCTCTGCGGCGGTATATGCGTGTGAGCTTCAGACTGCGCTTGATAACGGCACAGAAATCCCCGAAGCACGAATACTAAGCGCAGAAAAGGCTGATATCTCCGCGTGTGTTGACGCGCTGCTGAAAGCTTACAGCGAGATGGAGAGCATAAATTCGCAGTGGGACGAGCTGCTGTCACGGCTAAGTTCCCGCAGAAATGACATCGCCGAGGCTCTGCCAAGGTTCAGAAAAGCGCAGAGCACCGAGCTTTGGCGATACGAACACATCGCGGTGTATTTCTGCTACAGATATTTTCTTGACGGAGTTTTTGAGGGCGAGATAATCAGCCGTTTGGGACTTGCAGTCGCGGCAACGCTGTCAATGCAGATGATAGATTGCCTTACATGGCTTGAAAAGGGCACCCTCTCCGAGTGGGACAGGATAGAAAACATGAAGCTGTATTCAAAGCAGGTTGAATATTCCGAGGAAAATGTTGAGCTTATGTACAACGCCGTGTGGGAGGTTCCAGAGCTGTCAATTACTAATGTCGCCGCTTGCCTGTAATTCCTCGGTGTCGCAAAAAATCATCAGGAAATACTTGACAACGGTCTAAAACCGTGATATAATATAAAAAATAAATGCAAGGAGGCGTTATTATGGAATCTTCGATCGCTGCTCTGTCCATGAATATGGCTATGGCTAATATGCAGAATGCGGTTTCTGTCAGCATGATGAAGAAGACAATGGAGGCTTCAGAGGCTTCTATGAACGCCATCATGGATATGATGGAGGCTATGCCCTCTCCCGACGGTAAGGGCACATTGCTCAATGTCAAGGTTTAAAGCATAATTCCCCAAGAAAACTTGGGGAGTTTCTATTTTTTTAAAGTTTTTTAAAATATTTTAAAAAAACACTTGACAAATATAATTTTGTGTGATATAATAATTTTGCTGTTCTAAAGACAGCAGGCTGCCGCAAGGCTATAATGGTTCGTCCGCCTGCCGAGGAATGGGAATGATAAAGAATTTCTGCGTTCCTTTCTGTCTTTATTCAGAGAGGAATTTTTTATTTCCGTGCTTTGAAACAGCATAAATTTATTTAAGAAGGAGTGAATTTAATGCCCAGTCAGAGCATACTCGAACAGAAGCAGGCTTTCGTTGCAGAGCTGGCTGACAAGCTTAAGGCTGCAGCAGGCGGCGTTCTGGTCGATTACAAGGGTATCTCCGTAGAGGACGACACCAAGCTCCGTAAGGAGCTGCGCGAAGCAGGTGTTGACTACTTCGTTGTTAAGAACACACTTCTGAAGCGCGCTGCTGAGATGGCAGGAATCGAGGGTCTTGAGCCCGCACTTTCCGGCACAACAGCAATTGCACTTCACAACGAAGACATCATCGTTGCTCCCAAGGTTCTGAACAAGAAGGCAGAGGCTTCCGATGGCAAGTTTGCTATCAAGCTCGGCTTCATCGACGGCAAGGCTATCTCCAAGGAAGAGGTTGAGAAGTATGCAAAGCTCCCCTCCAAGGAAACACTGCTGTCCCAGCTCGTGTTCATGCTGCAGTCTCCCATTCAGCGTGTTGCTATCGCTATCAACGAGATCGCAAAGAAGAACGAAGAGCAGTCCGCATAATTTTCGGACAAGCGTATCCGCTGCTTAACGCGGAGAACAAAATCACTGCGGCTTAACGCAGACTAACACAACAACATATTTAGGAGGAAATTTAAAATGGCTTCTGAGAAGATTTTAGCTATGATTGAAGAAGTTAAGGCTCTGTCCGTACTGGAGCTTAACGAACTGGTAAAGGCTCTTGAGGAAGAGTTCGGTGTATCCGCTGCTGCTGTTGCAGCTGCTCCCGCTGCTGGCGCTGCTGCTGGTGCTGCTGCTGAGGAGAAGTCTGAGTTCGACGTAATTCTGGCTTCCTTCGGTGATAAGAAGATGGACGTTATCAAGGCTGTTAAGGATATCTGCGGTCTTGGTCTTAAGGAGGCTAAGGAGCTCGTTGAGGCTGCTCCTAAGGCTCTTAAGGAAGGCGCTCCCAAGGCTGAGGCTGAGGAGATCAAGTCCAAGCTCGAGGCTGTTGGCGCTACAATCGAGCTCAAGTAATTTTAAATTACAAAGCTGTACCCCGCACATCTTGTGCGGGGTATTTTATTTTTGCAATATAAGCCAAAAACTCCCCTCCGAGTCTTGCTCAGAGGGGAGTTCTATATGGGAAGAATTTTATTTGCGCATGATAATGAAATCTACCTTGCCAAACGAGAACTGAAGCGTTACCGCAAGGCCGCTGCTGATATTCACCTTGGTAGAGCGCTCAACTGTCTGCGGAGTGAGATCAAGCTCAACATTGCTGTTGTTGGACATATTTACAGCAAACAGACCGTTCTGCAGATTAAGGAACTCGCCAACGCACGCCTCAACAAACTCGTCAACAGCGTCGAACAGACCGTATTCCTCAGCGGTATCCTCATCGTCGCTGGAGTCTACAGCGTATCTCGAAGCAATGTTTATAAACGCAGCATCGCCGCCTGCAATAGCGGAATAAGCGGTCATGTCGCCTGTAAGCTCCTGAGAAGTGATGTACTCGCACTCAAGATCAGATTTCTTTGTGCAGCCTGCAATAACAAAGTCATCGCCGATAAAACGGATCAGGTTCTTTGTCAGCAGCAGTATGTAGTCAACATAGAAATCCTTATCGGGATCGTATTCGAGATCGAATATAGTTGTGATATCCTTTGCAAGAGCCTTGTCGCCCGAAGCGCTGTCGCCCTTGAAAGACGCGATCTCCTTATATTCATTGATAACGTCCTCAAACTGCTTGTTGGTGAGATAGCCGAGGTCGATAAGTGCCTGTCCGAGAAGCACATTTGCATTTTTCTGCTTAGCAAGAAGCTCTTCAACGTCCTGCTCTGTCAAAAAGCCCATAGCGATAGCAATATCGCCGATACGCTTGTCAACGCGCTTCTGCTCCTCATGTACAAGATCGACCTGCGAAGCAGTCATAAGTCCTGCTTCGATAGCAAGCGCACCAAGCCTTGCTTTGGTGATATTCTTTGCCTCCAGCGCAACTCTGAGCTGTTCCGCTGTGATGATGTTTCTATTTAACAGAAAATGTCCGAATAATTGTGTAAACATTACCTATTTCCTTTTTTCCTTTCGCTTAATTTACGTTTGCGGCAAACTATAACGATCAGCCTTTGATCTTGTCAAACACCTTAACGATGTCCTCTGCCTTGATGGGCTTCTGCAGGAACTCGAAAGCGCCCGCCTTTATTGCGTCAACCAGATGAGCCTGTGTGCCGATAGTGGAGACCATAACAACCTTTGCATCGGCGTCAAACGCCTTTATCTCCTTGAGTGCGTCGAGACCCGTCTTCAGCGGCATAACGATATCCATAAAAACGATATCTGGCTTGTGCTCCTTGTACATCTCGACTGACTGCATACCGTCATTAGCCTCGATCACCTCTGCAACGCCTGCCTTTTTCAGCAGATCATTCATCTTTTTTCTGATAAGTATGGAGTCATCACATACAAGAACCTTAAGCTCTGAGATCTTCATAACATATTTCCTTTCATCGCCGTGTCACTCTAGCGTTATTATATAATGATATTATACTACACTCAGAAAAAAAATACAATAGTTTTTTACAATTTCGTAAAACAGAGCCAACAAGCTCGCAATATTTTGTGCACTATGCACAAAGCAAATGCACATTATGAGTAGATTTCCAACAAAAGAGTAAATTTTTCTCAACTCCCCGGCCCTGTGCCTTTAAATGCAACTTACCGCCGAAAAAATGCAGCTCACCGAAATTTGCTTGATTTGCGGCTTTCCGTGTGCTAAAATGACAACAGAAACGAAAGGAGCGGATAATTATGACAGCAATAAAGGCTGAAAAACTCACAAAGCGATACGGCGATTTCACCGCAGTGGACGGTATCTCGTTTTCCGTTGATAAGGGCGAGCTGCTCGGCTTCCTCGGAGTAAACGGAGCCGGAAAGTCCACAACGATAAATATGCTCTCTACCCTGCAGAAGCCCGACGGCGGCAGCGCTGAGATATGCGGAAGCGTGCTCGGCAAAAACGACGAGGCTATACGCAGAAAGATAGGAATAGTGTATCAGCAGAACTGCCTTGACGGTATACTCACAGTGCGCGAAAACCTGATATGTCGCGGTATTCTGCACGGAGCTTCATCTCAGCAAACTAAAAAGCGCCTGTCCGAGCTGTGCGAGATACTTTCCCTCGGCGATATCCTCAAGAAACGCTACGCTACGCTTTCAGGCGGTCAGAAGCGCCGCTGTGAGATCGCCGCAGCGCTCATGCACACACCCGAGCTGCTGTTTCTTGACGAGCCTACAACGGGTCTTGACCCTGCCACACGAAAGGATGTATGGAGCGCAGTTGAAAGCCTGCGCCGTGACGCGGGAATGACAGTATTCCTCACCACACACTACATGGAGGAAGCCGCCGCCGCAAACCGTATCATTATTATAGAAAAGGGACGCATAATGGCAAGCGGCACGCCTTTCGAGCTTAAAGAAAAGTACGCTGCCGACACTATAAAGCTCTACTGTGCAGACAGCTCACGCGCCGAAGCCGAGCGTATCCTCAAAACTGCGGATATAACGCCGCGCACGGAGGAATACGGTCTTAGCTTCACCGTGAAGAAAACGATGGACGCGCTGGAGCCTATACATTCCCTTAAAAATCACATCACAGGCTTTGAGGTGCTGCAGGGCAGCATGGACGATGTTTTCCTCAATGCCTGCGGCAAGAGCCTGAAAGGAGAGGATTGAAATGCAGCTTTACGAGCTTGTTAAAAGAAATATACGCATCTACTTCCGCGACAAGGGGGCTGTGTTCTTCTCGCTGCTCTCAATGCTTATCATAATAGCGCTGATGCTGTTTTTCCTCGGCGATATGTATGCAAAGTCGATCATGTCCGCACTTGGCGAGCTTCCCAACAGGGACGCTGCCGCAGATGAGGCTAACGCCGTGATATATGTGCTTCAGTGGATGGCGGCAGGTATTGTTTCCATCAATGCCGTTACCGTAACGCTCGCCGTTTACTCCGCCATGATAAAAGACCGCAGCGAGGGCAGGCTCAGCAGCATCTACACTGCGCCCGTAAGCAGACTTACCATCGCAGGAAGCTACATCATCGCAGCTTGGATATGCTCCGTTATCGTCTGCATTATCACCTTGATTATTTCCGAGATTTATTGTATAATACAAGGAGGAGCAGCGTATTCCCTTACAGAGCATCTGCAGCTTCTCGGAATGATATGTGTGAACTCCTTTACCTACGCGGCGCTTATGTACCTTATCGCTATGCTTGCGAAAACAGAGGGCGCATGGAGCGGTATCGGCACGGTAGTAGGCACTCTTGTCGGCTTCCTCGGCGGTATCTACATACCCATCGGAAACTTCTCCGACAGCATTGCCGCTGTGCTTAAATTCACACCTGTCATCTACGGCACAAAGACATTCCGCAGCATAATGACACAAAGCGCACAGACTGCCACATTCGACGGCGCTCCCGAGGAAATGGTGACTGTGTTCCGCTCGGAGCTTGGAACAGACCTCGATTTCTTCGGCGCAGAGGTCAGCGACCTCGGCGCGGTGATAGTTCTGCTTGTTTGCGGCGCGGCTTTCCTTATCGCAGGCGCTCTTGTGACGAAATACGCAAAAAAGACCGACAGATAACGGCACACCTGCCTTAATGGGAGAATTATATGAAGATCACGATAGAAACGCTTCCCGACGGCGCCGAGGAGGAGATCATAATCCGCTCGAACAGTCTGGACAGCGAGCTTATGGAGCTTATCTACGCTCTGAAATCGGGGCGCAGTAAGCTTGCCGCTTACACCGAGGACGGTATAGTAAGGCTTGACTGCCGCGATGTATACTACTTCGAATCGGTAGACAACAAGGTGTATGCATACTGCGAAAAGAACGTATATGAGATAAAGCAGAAGCTGTACGAGCTTGAAAGCATCTACGAGCACAGCGATATGATACGTATATCAAAGGCGATGATAGTGAACGTGGAAAAGATAAGCAAGATCGTACCCATGTTCAACGGAAGACTTGAAGCGGTGCTCGGCAACGGCGAGCGCGTCGTGATATCGCGGCAATATGTACCTGAGCTAAAGAAAAAGCTCGGTGTGTAAGGAGGTGCGCTGTGAAGTTTTTTAAGCTGTTTCTACACTTTTTTTCGACCATAACGCTCGGAATAACGCTTGTATGCGGTCTTAACCTTATGACGGCGTCAGAATTTTACGTTGTGCCGAAGTACATTCTTTTACAGGTCGCAGCCGCAGGCGCAATAACCGCACTGGTCAGCGCCATAGCGTTCTACAAAGAGCCTAAAACATCAAAGCAGTTCTGGATAGTCAACGCCATACATTATGTTCTTATGTGCGTGATAATGATACTTATAGGTCTGTGGTTTGGTTGGCTAAGCCTTGAGCTTAAAGGTATCCTTTCAATGGTGATATCCGTCGCTCTGGTGTACGCTATAACCTTTACGCTGAACTATCTCCTTGCGAAAAAGGACGCAGACGAGATAAACAAGGCTCTGCAAAGGCGGAGAAAATAACGTATGACAAAATGTCCCCGAGTTTGTTATGTCAACTTGGGGACATTATTACTTTTAAACAGCAAGCGACTGATTTAACAAAGAGCGCCCTCGGCACTGCATAATGCCGAGGGCGTTTTTCTGTATAAGCAGTTTATTTAATAAACACAAGCTCGGAAAGCTGCAAAAGCTGTCTGCCTTTCATTTCGCCCGCAAACCAGCCTGTGTAGCCTGTTTCAACCCTGATATAAAGCGCGTGTCTGCCTGTGACCGCCTTTACCCTGCCGCCGATAACTGCGTCATTTTCGCCGAAATCAACAACGCCTATCTCCGCGCCGTCCTCGCTGTCAATGAGGATATGAAGTCTGCCCTTGCTGCCCATGCCGCGCACCTTTAAGCGTATCTGCATGGTCTTTGAGGAATCGTCCTCGCCGAAATCATAGTATTTCCAGCCCATCACAGCGCCGTCTGTGAGGTTAGTTACCACGCGCTCGAAGATGTTAAGCTCTGTGATAAAGCAGCCGCCTTTGAGCACACACGCGGTTTCCGCCGCTGTCGGCTTGTAGGGATTGAGATAGCTTTCAAAGCCGAGCGAGGTCATCTCAACCTGTGGAATAGTTCCGTCGGGAAGTATCTCTATCCTTTCAACGCAGCCGCGGCGCGACATGATAGTGCCGTTCGTCATGCGGTGATAGAAAATATACCACTGCCCGTTGATATTGCAGATAGAGCCATGGTTGTTTCCGCCAGGGTAGTCGATGCCGTTGTCAACGATAGTTCCGCGGTATGTGAAAGGCCCTGTGGGCTTGTCTGAGGTCGCATAGTCAAGACAGCTTCCGCGCTGGGGCGAGTATATCATGTAGTAGGTATCCCCTACCTTGCGCGGCGAACAAGCCTCGAAGAACCTATGCGGCTCGCTCACGGGAATGATATCCGGCTGATATGTACCGTCAACCATCTCAAACATATTGTCTTTAAGCTCGCACATATAGCTGCCCTGATAGCCGCAGTAGACATACACCCTGCCGTCGTCGTCAACCAGTGTTCCCGGGTCGATGAACGTACCGTCATCATAGTGGTTTTCAACGTTGTATTTGTACTGCGACAGCAGCTTAAACGGACCCTCGGGGCGGTCAGCCACCGCAACACAGCCCTTTGCTCCGACAATATATGCGTAGAGGTAGTATTTTCCATCGCGCTCCACAACATCGGGCGCAAACAGCAGGTTATCCGTCCAGTCAACGTCAGAGGGCGCGTCCACGCCGTCCCTTGTGCGGAAGATATCGCCGTGACACGTCCACTCGTTGAGGTTATCGAGCGGCGCAGACCACGCTTTTAATTTGCAGTCGCAGAAGTCAACAGAGTCCACCCTGTCGTGTGAGCCGTAAACATACACTCTGTCGCCGAAAACTCTCGGCTCGCCATCGGGAATATATTCCCATAAAGGAAGATAAGGATTAGCCATAACGCACCTCTTTCACCGTAATCATACCTAAATTATATCACACTGAAATGCCGTGCGCAACCACAAAACCGACATCAAACAGCACAAAAATGCCACAGCTCTAATTATGTCAGCTCGTCGATGATATCCGTTATCTCGGGATAAAGCTCGGTGCAGCTTTCGCGGTCAAACAGCGACATAGCGCCCGTATCCCACCAAAAGCACTTTATATCGGCGGCTTTTGCACAGCTCAGAAAATACGTTACATAGGCCTTTCTTGCCGCTTCGCTTTCCTTGTAGTCCGCTCCGCATTCGCCTATAACAAGGGGCGCTCCGCAGCGCTCGGAAAGCTCGGAAAGGCGGCGGAATATATCATCAAGCTGCTGCTTATCGGAGTCGCTTCCCCAGTCGTATCTCGGCGCTGCGTAATCAACGCTAGTCCAGGTAAATGGCTGCGGGTCATAGCAATGCACCTGTATCATCAGATGTCCCTGTGCGCTGTCCTGCGGAAGCACGAAATTTTCAAGCGCACCCTCACCGCATACGCCCGAATAAACCTGCAGCATCAGATTGCGCTGTGTATTATTGCCGCCTGTGGCTCTCACAGTGTCAACAAAAAGCTGATTGAAATCGTTGTGAGCCTTGTATTCCGCTTCGCTTCCTGCGCCGCCCCAGCGGTTTTCGCTGTCAAGCATCTCATTGAAGCCCTCGAATATAAGTTTGTCGCCGTAGTCCTTGAAATGCTCCGCGATATTTTTCCACAACGCGGCGAATTTCGCCGAGCTTTCGGCATAGCACTCGGGGGTCGCTCTGAGCCAACCGCCACCGCCCGAATCATGGTGCACATTCAGCACGCAGTACATATCCTGCTCGATGACGTAATCCACCACCTCCGTCACTCTGCCAAGCCATGCAGGGTCGATATTGCCGCTTTCGTCGATATGCTCGCGCCAAGTGACAGGAACGCGCACCGCGTTGAAGCCTGCCGCTTTCACTGCCGCAATAAGCTCGGGCGTTGTCACGGGGTTGCCCCATGCGGTCTCGTAATTTTCGGGAAGCCCGTCCGTGTACATACCTATCCAGTCGCCGTTGCTGTCAAGAGTGTTTCCCAAATTCCAGCCGACGGTTATGTTTTTTGCGGCGTCAGAGGCTGTTTCGTGCTTTTCGCAGAGAAGCACTGTTCCTACCGCCGCAAGACATACCAAAGCAGCTGCAATTATAATTATTATCTTTTTCATTACTGCACCCCCGAAAATATTCTAGCAAATAATTTTTCTGCTGTCAAGATTATGCAGTAACCCAAAACATCGCAAGTACATAGAATGAACTGGGAGCTTTTCCCGAAGATATCAAGGAGGAAACAACATGGCAATCTTTTTCAATCAGGCGACCTTGTCCTATAACGACACCGTCACCAATTCAAATATCGTCACGGGCGAGATACTCGATATCCTTTCCGCGGCCAAAACAGCAGTCACCGAAACCTACACCACAGGCGACACTACGACCTATGTTATCAGCATAGTGAACAGCGGCACTACCGCCGCAACGGGAGTTACCGTGACCGACGACCTCGGCGCTTATACCTTTGGCGCAGCTCAGGTAACACCTCTCGACTATGTTGACGGAAGTGTGCGCTATTTCGTGAACGGAGTTCTTCAGCCTGCCCCCGCAGTTACGGCAGGTCCTCCCCTCGTTATCAGCGGACTTACCGTTCCCGCAGGCGGCAATGTAATTGTCGTTTACGAAGCGACCGCAAACACCTTTGCACCGCTCGGTGACGGTGCTTCTATCACCAACACCGCAGTTATCACAGGCACAGGCATAACAAACCCCGTAACCGTTCAGGAGACCATCACCGCCGACAGCACCGCAAGGCTCACCATCACCAAGGCGCTGTCGCCCGAAACAGTGACAGAAAACGGCGAGCTGACCTATACTTTCACTATCCAGAACTACGGCAGCACACCTATCGTTGCAACTGATAACGCAACTGTAACAGATACGTTCAACCCCATTCTCGACCCCATCGCAGTTACCTTTAACGGCGCAGCGTGGACAGAGGGCGTAAACTACACCTACGATGAAGCCACAGGCGAATTTGCAACTATCCCAAGTCAGATAACAGTACCTGCTGCAACCTACACTCAGGACCCCACTACAGGCGAATGGCTGGTTCAGCCCGGCTCTGTCGTTCTGCGCGTAACAGGAACGGTATAAATCTTTCAGACAAAAACATTGCCGCACAGCGCTTTTGCCCGTGCGGCATTACTGTTTTATTCCAAAATCAACCGCGCATAATTCGTATACAGCGGCGCAATATATCAACATAAATCAAACGGAGGGAACAGCATTGAACTTTATACTATGCGCAGAGGATTGCCGTTGGCAGCAGGACGGCGTATGCACGCTAGAGGATATCACAAGGATAAGCTGTCAGAGCACAGGCTGCTGCTATTTTGAGCATAGATAAACATTCTTGCTTACTCCGCTGAACACAGCATTACTGACCCGTTTATGCCAACACAACACGAAAAATGCTCCCCCTGTGCAGGAGGAGCAAATTTGTTTTCAGCAGCTTATATCATAGGATATCTTCAGCGTATGCTCTGATGTCTTTTCTATCGGCGAGGAAAGATTGTTTATCGTCGCCTTATAGCCTGCCGCCATAACTAACGAAGCCTTGTTTTTACACTTATCCGTGCCGCTTCCGATGACATGGCTGTTTTGCGTGGTTATCGGGATATACGGCTCAAGCGGGCTCGTTCCCGACGGAAAGCAGGTATATCCAAGCGTTATAGCCCGACAATCATCGGTGATATTTATATAGCTGACATTTGTCTTTGCATAAAGACACTCATTCATCACGAAAAGATAAGACAAATTTGACGTTGTCAAAGACGAGATAGTTCTCAGCGGCGTACCGTCCATCGAAAATTCATTCAGTCCCTCGCCCGTAAGGATATAGATGCGATCATCAAACACGGCATTTCCGCCAAAGTCATACACACGCTTACCCAGTGTTACAGTCCTGTTTACTGTCTGTGCAGTAGTGATATCTACCTCAGCATAGGTGAAAGTGGTAGTATCATCTTTATTTGTAAAAGGTCCGAAAAAGTAAAGCTTTTTATTATGTGGATCAAGGAAATAGCGCTCCTCATACGAAAGCTCGATGCCAAGCGCCGCCGTTGTAACCGATACAGGCGTTGAAACAGTGGACAGCCCCGCTCTGTCGTTTATCTTTATAGCAGAGGGAACAAGTCCCGTATAGCGGCGAAACTGAACCTTGCAGTCGGGCGTGACGTGCATGAAAACGTGCAGTCCGTCGTATGTTCCGATGTAAAAGCCCTCGCCGTATTCAAACGTCATTGTAGTAACAGGACTTGATTCAAAGCTGTTGGGCGACATGAGCATTCCTACATTGCTGTCGCACGTACCATAACCCGTATTGCCGAATGCCTTGCTTGTAAGGCAGATGCAGCGTATCGTTCCGTTAGCCTTATCTGTTCCGAAATCCCAAGTAAAATGATAGCCCCTTTCCGTTTCATAGCTTTCATTGAGATTGAGCGATCCGCGTGTTGTACAAGTGCCCGCGTATTCGGTTCCCGCTGTCGCAATAGGTATCACGCCCTTGCGCGGCAGAATATTGTCAACGCTCTCTTCCTCGTTATTGCCAAGCAGCATTATGCCGCCAAGCAGCTTATTCCACATAGGAAGCCCGTTTTGGAACAAAACTGAATAATTAAAGCCGTGCAGCAGCGCATAATGCGGAGGATTGAAGATATTGTTCAGCGCATTCGTCACAAGATTGTGCTCCTCCATCTGCTGAATGATCTTGCCTGTTTTAGCGTCAGACAATGTGATGGTTGCTTTTCCTTTCATATTATTCTCCTTTCTTATTGCTCCGCGGTGTATGTATAGGTAATTTCGTTGAACCTCACATCAAGCGGTTTAAGCGTTACCATACCTATATTATCATGGAACGCAAGCTTGTCGCGCATATCACCCGTACCCGAGCTGCAACCGTGTACAACGAGATTTGCCGACATCGCCTTAGGCAGTATATACGCGCCGTTTATGTTAGTTCTAGCCGTAACATAAAGCCTGTTCTCACCCTTTTTAAGCTTCTGCGCAAGGTGATAAAGCTCCGTCATCGGACACTCGCGCGTATCGGGGCAATGTATCAGATTTCTGCCGCTGTCAGTGCCGTTTACATATATCTCGAATATTATCCGATTTGCGTCCGAAAGCGTTATGCTGGTGTTAAGGTGAAGCTCCGCAAAGCCGTCCTCTCCTGTTTCAAACGTGAAATCCGCAATTATCTTCGGGTTAGTATCAAGGGTGATAAGCTCCTCGTTCTCGCTCTTCATCGTGAAAACAGAGTTTGACAGCTTCAGGCTCTTAAGCATCTCCTCAAGGTCGTCCATGTGCGCAACAGCGTCCACATAGGTCTTGTTTCTGGAATACAGCGTCGCTGTCAGCGCACCGTTGTAATGATACTCTATCTCGCTTATCATCACCTGAAAATAGGTGCCGCCGCCGTATATGCGTATACTCTCGCCTGATTCAAGATGCGGCTGACCTTGCATGACTATATCAGCGCCGTAAAACGAAAAATTCTTCATAAGCGCCCTTATGCCGTCAAGTATCTCCTGCGTCATAAGCGGATTGTATATCTGTATCGTAGATATCTCCGCGCCGCTTCCCGCATAAAGTATTCCGTCATCAGTTTCCGCAGTCAAAGCGGTCACAACGGATTTTGTCATATTACGCTGAACATCTATGCAGTTGTTGAGAGATATATAATCCATCTCATCAAAATCAACATTTCCGCATTCCTTAAACACAAGTCTGCCATATCTGTCTATCTTAGCGCAGCAGCGATTGATCCCCGCAATGTAGCCTATCATATCCCTCGCCGTACACAGCGCAGGAAGCTTCTCCACTTTATGACCATAGCCAAGATCAAGCGGCTCAATGCCGTGCTTTGCACAAACGTCCGCAAGCAGAACATCTGACGTCACTGGCAAAATACCGTCGTATCTGTACTCGATATCAAGATTGTACATCTTGTCATAAGAAGTAATACTTATAGTATCCCCACGGACATAACGGCGCGAGATATAAAAGATACCAAGCGGACACCATTCCTCGTTGTCAAAGCTGATGTAAGGACGCACTTCAGCGCCGACTTCAAGCTCTCCGCTGAACCTTGCCTTAAAATGAAAACGGTTTGCACAGGTAGTTCCAAGCGTGAACCAATCGGGGTGCGTCACATCGTCAAATGTGAACTCTAACAGCCTGTCGTCAAGAAAAACCTCGTCTCCTGCTTCAATGCGGCAATAAACATGACGGCCGTTTTCGCGCGACAGGTCTTTGAATTTCTGCGATACCTCAACCATTTACCGTCACCTCATTTCTCCTGCATATCAAGCTCCACGCCGCTGTACATAACAACACCGTTTATTTCCTTTACAGCAGGCGCAGGCTCATTCGCTATGTAAAAATCAGCCTCTGTCTCGCCCTCGGGCGCGGGAAATTTCACCGTCACGAATATATCCGAGGTAAGCTCACGAAGCGCCCGAAGCTCCTCAGAAGTTAGCAGCCCAAACACAGCCCTCAGCCTGTATTTTCTGTTCACAAGGTCTATAAGCATATCCCCCTGTGTGTTGTAGTTTATAACAGTACGGCGCGCTTCTCTGTCAACTGAAAGGCTTGTCACCTTATCGAAAGCAACGCCGTTCAAATATATCGTCATATCACACCTCCGTCAGCGCAAGCGTTTGGTCTTTTTGGTATTCATCTGACGCTGCACCTCACGTTCACCCGTGCGAAGCAGCTTTGCAAGGCGGTAGCTTTCCTCAGCGGACGCTATACCTGCGCCCTGTTTGATTATTGATGTTTGCTTTTTTGTATCGCTCATATTATCCTCCTTTCACAAAAACCGCCATGCAGCAGTGCCGCACGGCGGTTCGTCGAGTTATACCTTCCTCGCGGTAATTTTTATGTGATGCAGTGTTTCGGCCTTGAACTGCTCGGCAGAAAGTATCTCATATCTCGTATTGTTATACATAATGAGCATCCCCGCCTCAAAATCCACATCGGACGGATACGAATTTTCACAGTCATAATACACTGTAATTTCAGATGTATCACGACCGCGCACAGAGTTGTATTCGCTTATACGCGAAGCCGAAACGACTCTGACATTCCATATTTTTTCACTCTCATAGCCGTCCCCACGCGGAGAAAGCAAAGTCATCTCATCGGTGAGCAGGTCATACGGTATTGGCTTAAGCTGCATTATCGCACCTCCCTGCCGCCAAACAAGCAGCCCGAAGCTCTCAGCAAACGCACCGTCTGCATACTAAGATCGTATACAGAATCATTCTGCTGCGCCGAAGCCGAGCTTTGCTCCGATGTGCTGGTGTAGGAGTAATCTCCGATCGCTACCTTTTCAGTCGAGCCGCTGCTCACAGCCTGCTGCTGTTCTTTTACAAGCTTATACGTCTGAAACGCCGCCGCCTGCTTAACATACTCAGCAGCCTTGCCGCCCGCCGCAAGCGCAGTTTCATACCTGCCCTCAGTAAGCGCGGCGATAGTATACTCTGCTCTTTTAAGGCAGCCTTCAAGCTCAGCGCTGCTCGAAGCGGTAAAACCCATATCGTAATATTCCTCAGCATTAATTATCATAGCCGTCTCCTTTCGCTGATATCCGTCCAAATCGAAAGCAGCTTTTAAGCGCTGACAGAAACAGCGATCGCAGCCTTTTTACTCTCAGGAATAAACAGATCGTGATACTTGCGGTAATCAACGTCCCACGCGTCAGCGAACTGGTTCAGTTCAGGTGTGATTATCTTCACATTGTCAGTCTTGGAAACCGCAACAGGTACGCTCTTGGGGCAGATAAGCCAGTTAACCACCAAAATCCGACCTCTTACAAACGGCTTGGTTAAGCCAATCTCAAAATTCACTTACCTCCCAAAACGCTTAAAAACAGTGATTTGCCACCCTGTTGCCACCAATTTTGCATAAAAATAGAGCCGATGTTGTATCGGCTCGGGTGGTGTTGAAACATGTCAAATTGTAATACGTGATATCATTTCGTAATTTACATTATGAGAAGTTCCCCGATGGCAGCGTTAAATGTATTGAGGATGAGATACCTTTTGAGTTGCCACAGGGGTGGGAGTGGTGTAGGTTAAAGCATAT
>SVMX01000011.1 GCA_015067175.1 Oscillospiraceae bacterium
CACAAAAATTCAAAATTTCGGAGGAAACGACTATGTCAGATGAAGAAATCAAAGTTGAAGTATATAAGACCGAGGACGGTAAAAACTGCCTTGTTCTCGCAAGTGTATATAAAAATAACTGTTCACATGAAACTACGGTTATCGTTGAAGATGATGTGCTGGAGGTTTTCGAGGCAGCTCGCAGAGAAACTGAAAGACAGCGTTCTCGAGAACGCAGGCACGGATTGAAGAAAATCTATCTCGGCAATGAGGATTACGAAGCAAAGCTGGGAATGGTGACGCAGGCTCCCGATGAAGATATACATAGCGATATGTACTTGGAATACCTTAAACAGTTTTTCGATGATAAGGTTTACAAGCGTGGAATGATGTATTATCTGCATAAATTCACGGAAGCAGAGATTGCAGAGCTTGAAGGTGTATCACAAGCAGCAGTTTCAAAGAGTATCAGAACATTCAAGGAAATAATGGCGAAGTTGTACAATTATGACCTTGAATAATTATTTCGATTTATAATTTGCTACAAATCTTTTTCTTTGGGTTATAAAAACACCCTCTAAGTGACCGGAATATGTGAAAGGGGTTAACCAAGACAAGTGCCACATCAATGCTCAGTAATGTAAAATACAAGGGTCAGTATAAATACCGTGACATAATTATTGATGGCGGTGTTCCGAGAATTGTTTCTGACGCTCTATTTAATAAGGTACAGGAACGATTGAAGAAAAACAAATACTCCCGTTCAAGATTTAAGGCAAAGATTGAGTATTTCCTTTCAACCAAGCTCATTTGCGGATACTGCGGTGAGTTTATGATAGGAGAGAGTGGTACAAGCAGACAGAAGATTAAGTACAACTATTATAAATGTACTGGTGTAAAAAGGCACAAAGGTTGTCACAAGAAAACTGTACGCAAGGCAGATATTGAAGAAATCGTACTGAATGATGTTATGGACAAGATGTTCAAGGAAGATTTGATAAACGATATTGCCGACAGCGTAATGAGATTGCAGGAGAAAGAAAACACTACTATACCTCTTATGCAGAAGCAGTTGGCTGAAATTCATCAGAGTATAAATAATTTAGTCAAGGCTATGGAGATGGGTATTGTTTCAAGAGAAACCAAGCAGCGTTTTGAAGAACTGGAAGCTCAGAGGACGGAACTTGAAACAGATATAATCAAGCAGGAAATCCAAGAGGAGATAATTACAAGAGAGCAGGTAGTTGAATGGCTGAAAGAGATGAAAAGGCTCGACCTTTCATTGGATGACAGTAAACGCAAACTTGTAGATACCTTTGTAAATTCAGTTTATCTTTACGATGACAAGGTTGTCATCATCTTTAATTGTAGGGAAGGGGCGAGTACACTCGCCCTCCCTTTGGACGATACTTCGGCTTGTATGCGAATTGGGGAGCCAATAACTTTGATATACCCACTGATTTTCAGTGGGTATATTTTTTATCTTATATTGAAACAAACCGCGCCATTGAAACGATGACGCGGTTTGTTGTGAACATTGTGTTTTGCTTTTAGTCGATGTTTAACAAATAACAAAAACCACCCCATTTGGAGTGGTTTTGTTATTGGAGCTGCTAATCGGAATCGAACCGATGACCTCATCCTTACCAAGGATGTGCTCTACCGACTGAGCCATAGCAGCATCGCAACGATGATATTATACCATATCAGCATGGTTTTGTCAAGCACTTTTTTGATTTTTTCTTTTTTTATTTGATTGCTGTCGCTAGCGCCAAAAAAACTTGTAATTTGACGAGTATTGTGCTACAATATAAAATGTAGAATTATGCAAAAGAAAGGTCATACATAAAATGGAACCACATGATTACAAAATAATAAATATCGAGGGCGAGTATGCTACGCTCAAAGACCTTGACAGCGGCGAGGAGCTTTTTATCACGCTGTTTCTGCTTCCCGATGGCTCGGATATCGGCACTAAGCTGCACTATGAGAATCTGTCCTATGAGATAGTAGACTAAGGGGGGGAACACAGTGCTGCTGATGCTTCTGGTTGTAGCGTGTTACACTATTTGCTCGCTCAGTGATAAATACGCCGTTGCAAAGCTTAAATTTGACGGAAATACGCTAACCTTTCTCATGGCGGCGGCAACTGCGCTGCTGATGTGCGCGTATCTTCCGTTTGACAGCAGGATATTTGTAATGTCTTGGCAGAGCTTTGCGGCGATACTGTTGATGGCGGCTTCAAAGCTGCTGGAATTTAAACTTGCGGCTGTCATACTTACGGAAATGTCCGCATTCGAGCTTAAAGCATGGCTTGGAATAACGGTGTTTTTGTCCTACGCGACAGACCTTGTCAGCGGAGTTTCTGAGCTTGGTTTAAGCTCTGTATGGAAATTCTGCTTTATTGCGCTTTCGGCGGTGGGGCTTTTCATGATAGCGCGGTCTGGCGGAAAGAAGATAAATTACGTAAAAATAGCGCTGCCGCTTGTTGGTTATCTGCTTGCAAAGTTCGGCTATGGTCTTATCATAAGCTTTTTCTGTAATGAAAAAACAGGAGTGTGCTATATTTCGCCGACGCTGTCGCTGTTTTTTGCGTTGGTTTTGCTTGCTGTGTTGCTTGCGCCAAAGGTACACCCTATAAAGCTTTTCAAGGAAAAAACAAGCGGCGCTATGTTCGTGTCCCTCACAAAAATACCGAATGTTGTGGGACTAGTGTGCGAAAACATCGTTGCAACGGAAAGTATGGCGAACTATGCGTTTATACAGCCGATGATACTTGTGGTGCTGTTCTTTATAGGACTTATTAGGCGCGAGGAATGTACAAAATTGAACATTGCGGGCAGCGTAATCTGCATTGCTGGTATTATAGGATTTCAGCTTTTTTGAGTAGTAATATTAAAACAGATATAAAGATTAAGGTGTAAACAAATGAAAGATCTAACAAAGGGCAGCCCTTTGCGGCTTATTATAGGTTTTGCCCTGCCTATTTTGCTGGGGCTTGTTTTTCAGCAGGCTTACAGCTTTACCGATACGATAATCATAGGTCAGCAGCTTGGCGAAAGCTCGGTTGCGGCGGTTGGCTCTACCTCGGCGGTGGTATCGCTGATGTTCAGTCTGATAAACGGTCTTGTCACAGGCTTTGCCATAGTGGTTGCGAAGAATTTCGGCGCAGGAGATCTTGATGAGATGCGCCGCAGCATTGCGCGAATGATAACATTCTCGGCATCTCTTACGGCTGTTGTGATAGTGCTGGTAACTGTGTTCGTAACGACGCTGTTACAGCTTTTGGACACTCCCGAGAGCATTATGGAAGAAGCTAAAAGCTATCTTCTCATAGTTGCGGGCGGACTTGTCGTGACGTTGATGTATAACCTCGAATCGAGTATTCTGCGCGCTGTAGGTGACAGTATCGTACCGCTGATAATACTCATCATCTCTGCGGCGCTCAACATCGGGCTTGACCTGCTGTTTGTATGTGTTTTTCAGTGGGGAGTAAGCGGTGCGGCGCTTGCAACTGTGCTTGCTCAGCTTGTGTCGGCTGTTGTGTGTCTTATCTATCTTATTAAAAAAAGACGCTCGCTTTGTATCAGTCGTTCGGATTTCAAGTTTACGGCTGATTCTACAAAAGCGCTGCTTAGTGCAGGTCTTGGCATGGCGCTGATGTATTCCATAGTCGATATTGGCTCAATAGTGCTTCAAAACGGCATAAATGGCATGGGCGAGGAGATAATCGCCGCGCATACTGCTGCTAGAAAGATATTCAGCCTTACGATAATGCCGTTTTCCTCGATAAGTGCCACAATGGTCACATTTTCGGGACAAAATCTCGGCGCAGGAAAATATTCACGCATAAAGCTCGGAATGCGCGACGGGCTGCTTATATCGTTTAGCTGGTCAACTATAGCCTTGGGTCTGGTGTTTTTGTTTGGCGAATTTCTCGTGCGGCTGATATTGCCCGACGCTGCGGCTGAAACTGCCGCAACAGCGGTAGATTATATGCGTTTCAATGTGCCGTTTTATTATGCGCTTGCTGTGCTGCTGGGACTTCGTTCTGCGCTTCAGGGGCTTGGACGCAGCATGATACCGATAATTGCAAGTATTATAGAATTTATATGGAAGCTGCTCACGGTTGCTGTGATGATACCATGGCTCGGCTATTTCGGCGTTATAATATCAGAACCGATCGTCTGGACTGTCTGCGCTGTGCTTGTGGGAACTATCGCGGTGATAACTCTGCGGTCTATGCCAAAGGAAGATATGGAGGTATAACATGATAAAGGATATTTCGGGTAAGCTTATTGACAACATATCGCTTGCTGTAAGGGGCAAAAAAGCAGAGATAAGGCTTGTGTGCGCGGCTTTGCTTGCGGGCGGTCATGTGTTGCTGGAGGACGTTCCGGGCACAGGCAAGACCATGCTTGCGCGAAGCCTTGCAAGGTCGATAGACTGCGATTTCAGACGTATCCAGTTCACGCCTGACTTGCTGCCCTCTGATATTACGGGAATTAACTTTTACAACATGAAAGAGCAGGAGTTTGTTCTGAAAAAAGGCCCTGTTTTTGCGAATGTTCTGCTTGCTGATGAGATAAACCGCGCTACACCGCGCACGCAGTCGGCGCTTTTGGAATGTATGGAGGAGCGACAGACGACCATTGACGGCGAAAGTCTGCGGCTGCCATCTCCGTTTTTTGTTATTGCAACACAAAACCCCGTGGAAACTGCGGGAACTTATCCTTTGCCCGAAGCGCAGCTTGACCGCTTTATGATAAAGCTTCAGCTTGGCTATCCCGAGAGAGCGGAGGAGATAAATGTAATAAGCGGCGCAAAAAGCGCGAATGCGGCGGACGAGCTTAATGCCGTATGCAGTGCCGAGGATATCGCAAGAGCGCAGAAAGAGATAGATGAATGTACCGCAAGCGAAGCTGTGTGCGGCTATATCGCGGATATTGCAGAGGCAACAAGAAAGCACGCTGCGGTAAAGCTTGGACTGAGCACGCGCGGCGCTGTTGCGCTGAAACGCATGGCGGCGGCACTTGCTCTTATTTCAGGCAGAAGCTATGTCATGCCGCAGGACGTTGCTGAGGCGGCTCCGTGGGTGATACGCCACAGGCTTGTGTGCCGTGGATATTCGCTGCAAGGCGGCGCTGACAGAACCGCCGACGAGGTACTTCGACAGGTGCTTGACAGCGTGTCTGTGCCAACCGAAAGCGTTGAGGAATAAAAATGGAGCTTATTGCGATGGCTCTGATACTGACGGCGGTGCTTATCGCACAGTATCTTGTCTATAAAAATCTGGGGCTTCGCGGCATTGACTACAAGCTTACCATCAGCAAGGCTGAGGCGTTTGAGGGCGAGGAGATAGAGGTCATCGAGGAGATAACCAACGCAAAGCGGCTTCCGCTGCCGTGGGTGCGCTCTGAGATATGCTGCTCACGCTGGCTGGCGTTTTACGGGGACGCACAAAACGTTGCCAAGGACGCGCAGAAAGGCTTTGTTGCGGGAATATTCATGCTGAAAGGTAACCAGAAGCTACGAAGAGTATGGCGCGTGAAATGCGAAAAGCGCGGCGTGTTTACCATCGAGGATATCACGCTATCGGTCAGCGACCTGTTCGGGCTTGTAAAGACCTCGTGTATGATAAAGGTGAAAGAGCAGATATGCGTTCTGCCGTCACCGTCCGAGCCGCAGCTTCCGACGCTTTCAAGCGACAGTTTTATCGGAAACAATACGGTGCGCAGATTTATACTTCCCGACCCGTTTCTTATTAGCGGTGCAAGGGAATACACAGGGCGCGAGCCAATGAACCGTATCCACTGGGCGCAGACTGCGAAAACGGGCACGCCGATGGTGTACAACAATGAGTTTTCCACTGAGCGAAAGGTGTTGGTCGCGTTCAATCTTCAGCGTATGGTGTCCGATGAAAAGCAGCGGCTTTCCATATCGGTGCTGGAGGCGCAGATAAAAGCGGCGGCTTTCGTTCTCGATTACTGTTACCGCTCGCATATAGAGGCGGCATTTGCAGCAAATTCCGAGCAGGAAATATTCGTTCCTGCAGAGCAGGGCTATGAGCATATGCTGAATATACTGCGTGCGCTTGCAAGGATAAAAAATCGCTGCGGCGCACACATGGACGAGTATTTCCGGCAGCTTGACTACTCCGAATACACCGATGTGATTTTTATAAGCAATATTATGAGTGACGAAATGGCGCAGGTAATGCAGGAGCTTGCTTCTGAGGGCAAATATGTCGCGCTGATGTCGAATGAAACTGAACACACAGGCTTCTGCGATGTGTACAGAGTACCGCGCACAAGAAGCTATCCCATGGAAAGCGGTGACGACGAATGAGTGAACGTTTTCTTATGATACTTTCGGTGCTGGGACAGCTGCTATCAGTGTTTCCGTTCGTTGTTTTGTGCGAGAGCGCAGGCTTCGGCGGCTTTACTTGGTGGCACTATTTCGCGTTGTATGCGGTATATGCGGTGTTTTATATATGCGGCAGAGCGTGTGCTTTATGGGCGCTTGACGGCAATCACTCGCGCAGCTTTCGCCCAAAGGCGTTTTTCCTGTCGCGCGCGGCGTTCTGTGTGCCGACCGTGGTATATATAATAATCTGTGCAGTGTTTGAGCTGTCAAGCTGTCTGTATATTTATGGGCTGCCTGCCGCTCTGATAATATACTATGCGGGATATACTTCGGCGAAAAAGAACTACAGCGACGTGTTTACACGCGGGTGGTTTGCGCTTTATTTTGTGACGGCGCTTATATTTACGATATTGATGTACTTTATAAAGGACGAGAGCATAACGCGTGTTGCAGGAGTGCAGCTGTGCGTAGGGCTTGGCGTTATGATAGTGCTTGCGGCAATCCTCACAAATCAAACTAATATCGATCTTTGCACGCGGCAGCGCGACTCGGGGCGTATAGCTTTGCCGAGAGGACTGCGCCGATACAATTGCCTGCTGTCGGCTGCGATATCCGTGGCTGCGGTAGCGCTGCTTCTGCTGGCTGTGCCGCTTGCCCAGCTGCTTTCATCAGGCTTACTGGCGCTGCTGAGGCTTATATTGTCGCTGTTTCAGAACACTGAATACGACGAGGCGGAGGACGAGATACTTTCCTCTCCCGACGGCGGAGGCCCGCTTTGGGGCGGTACAGGAACAAGCGCACTTGCTGCGATATTGCAGATGCTGCTTTATATAGGAATTATTGTGGTGATAATTGCTTGCAGAAAGCAGATAGCCGCATTTTTCCGCGAGCTTATTGCACCGCTTTTTAAAGTGCGTGAGGAGCAACCGTCGCTCGCTTATGCTGATGAATTCAGCGAGCTTCCCGAGCTTACGCGCGGCTCACGCAGAAAACGCGAGCAGCAGCTTTACAAGCTGTATCGAAAGGAGCAGGACCCTGTTCAGCGCTACAGACTGGGCTACAGATTTATACTGACGAGGCTTTGCTTTACGCAGTATCCGCCCGAGCCTGCCGATTTCACCGATATCCACAGGATAAAATGTGAGCGCGGCTTTCACAGTGAGGATATCGGAAAGATATTTGAGGTCTACAACGATGTGCGCTATGGCGGACGCACGCCTACAAACGAAGAGCTTGGCTTTGAAGAAAGCTTTATTGAAGAGATAAGGAGATAGCTATGACATTTAAAGAACTTATAAACAGCGACGAGCATATACTTTTTGACGGCGCGATGGGAACTATGCTGCAAAAAAGCGGGCTGAAGCTTGGCGGTATCCCCGAGGAGCTTAATTTCACAAATCCCGAGCTTATTGAGGATATCCATCGTCAGTATATCAAGGCGGGCGCAAAGGCAGTGTATGCGAATACCTTCGGCGCAAACAGCTTTAAGCTGCGCGACAGCAAATACTCTGTCAAAGAGGTGATAGAGCAGGCTATAGCTATTGCAAGAAAGGCGTGCGAGGGCACTGACACGCTTGTTGCGCTGGACGTTGGCTCTGTCGGAAGAATGCTTCGCCCGACAGGTGATCTGCCTGTTTCGGAGGCTTACGAGGCGTTCAAGGAGGTAATGCTTGCAGGCAGAGGTGCGGATTTCATTGCTATTGAGACTATGACAGACCTCATGGAGATAAAGACGGCGCTGCTTGCCGCAAAGGAGAATACAGATCTTCCCGTGCTTTGCACGATGTCGTTTGAAAGCAATATGCGCACATTTACGGGCTGTTCTGCGGCTTCTATGGCTATAACACTGTCCGCGCTCGGTGCTGACGCAGTGGGAATGAACTGCTCCCTTGGTCCGAGAGAGGCTATGCCTGTAGTTGAGGAAATTCTGAAATGGGCGACAGTGCCTGTTGTGGTGCGCCCTAATGCGGGACTTCCCGACCCTCAGACCAACGAGTATGATATAACTCCTGCCGAGTACGGCGCAATTATCGCAGAGATGGCTGACAAGGGCGTTAAGCTTTTCGGCGGCTGCTGCGGAACAAGCCCCGAATATATCGCAGAATGTGCAAAGGCGCTCAGCGGCAAAAAGTGCACATGGACAAAGCCTGAGATACCCGCAGTTGTGTGCAGCGCCTCAAACGTTGTGGAGATCGACACGGTGCGCATTATCGGCGAGCGCATAAATCCCACGGGCAAGAAGCTTTTTAAGGAGGCTTTGAAGCGCCGCGACCTCGACTATATCATGAAGCAGGCGATAGAGCAGACCTCTGCGGGCGCTGAGATACTTGATGTGAACGTTGGTCTTCCCGATATCGACGAAAAGGACATGATGCTTGCCGCAGTTGACGCGGTGCAGGGCGTATGTGACGCGCCGCTGCAGATTGATACTACCGAGCTTTCTGTGCTTGAAGCGGCGCTGCGCGTAGTTTCGGGTAAGCCGATAGTTAACTCAGTTAACGGCGAGGAGGAGAAGCTTAGCACAGTGCTTCCGCTTGTTAAGAAGTACGGCGCGGCTGTTGTTGGACTTACACTTGATGAAAACGGTATTCCCAAGACCGCTGAAGAGCGTTTTGCGATAGCGGAGCGTATACTGCAGCGCGCACTGGAATACGGTATTCCGAAAAGCGACGTGTATATTGACTGCCTTACACTCACCGTTTCCGCCGAGCAGGAGGGCGCAGCAGAAACGCTTAAAGCGCTGCGTATGGTAAAGGAGAAGCTTGGACTAAAAACCGTGCTTGGTGTTTCAAATATCTCATTCGGACTTCCCAACAGAGAGCTTATAAATTGCAATTTCCTCGCTGCCGCAATGAACAGCGGTCTTGACCTGCCGATAATAAACCCGAATATCGCGTCTATGTCTGGCGCTGTAAGGGCGCATCGTTTGCTGACAGGCTATGACAAGGGCGGCGCAGAGTTTATCGAGGCGTATGCAAACGAAGCGTCAAAGCCTGCGGCGGCAGTGCAGCAGCTTGACCTTGCTTTTGCAGTGGCGAATGGCTTAAAGGCTGAATGTGCGGCTGCTGCGGAGAAGCTGCTTTCGGACGGCGTTGACGCAATGACGATAATAAACGAGCAGCTTATCCCTGCGCTTGATAAGGCAGGAGAGGGCTTTGAAAAAGGCAGGCTGTTTCTGCCGCAGCTTATACAGTCGGCAGGCGCAGCACAGGCGGCTTTTGATGTTATCAAAAAGCATATCTCGCAGAGCGGCGGCAGTGCAGAATCGCGCGGAAGAGTTATTCTCGCGACAGTTAAGGGCGACATTCACGATATTGGTAAGAATATCGTAAAGACATTGCTTGAGAACTACGGCTTTGAGGTGATAGACCTCGGCAAGGACGTGGAGTATCAGGCGGTAGTTGACGCGGCGAAAAAGTATGATGTTCGTCTTGTGGGACTTAGCGCGCTCATGACCACGACGCTGAAAAGCATGGAGGGAACGATCTCGCTGCTGCGCGAGAACAACGTCGATTGCAAGATAGTCGTAGGCGGCGCGGTATTAACTCCCGAATACGCCGAAAAGATAGGCGCGGATTTCTATGCCAAAGACGCAAAGGAAACTGTGGATATTGCTAAAAAGGTTTATTCCGATTAAAAAACAAAAGCCTGAGAATTTCTTCTCAGGCTTGTTTATTTATATTGCTTAAATTACTTCAGGGAGTTTACGAGGTCGCGAGTGTCGCGTGCGATAAGCAGCTCCTCGTTTGTGGGAACTACCCAAACCTCAACCTTGGAATCGGGAGCGGAGATCTTTGCGAGCTTGCCGCGCAGACCTGCGTTTGCAGCCTCGTCGAGCTTGATGCCGAGAACTTCCATGTTGTTGCAAACATCAGCACGAAGATCATCGGAGTTCTCACCGATACCGCCTGTGAACAGAACAGCGTCAAGACCGTTCATTGCAGCGGCAAAGGAGCCGATGTATTTCTTGATCTCATAGCGGAGCATCTCGCCAGCGAGGATAGCCTTCTTGTCGCCCTGTGCAGCAGCAGCGGAGATATCGCGGTTGTCGCTGGAGATACCCGAAATTCCGAGGAAGCCGGACTTCTTGTTGAGGTAGTTGCTCATCTCAGAGGGAGTCATGCCCATCTTGTCAGCAACGAAAGTTACAGCAGAGGGGTCAACGCAACCGGAGCGTGTGCCCATGATAACGCCGTCAAGGGGAGTGAAGCCCATTGTGGTATCAACGGACTTGCCGCCGTCGATAGCAGTGATGGAGGAGCCGTTGCCGAGGTGGCAAGAAACAATCTTCAGATCCTTAACGTCCTTGCCCATAGCCTCTGCGAGAGCCATAGAAACAAAGCGGTGAGATGTGCCGTGGAAGCCGTACTTTCTTACATGATACTTCTCGTAGCACTCGTAGGGCATACCGAACATATAAGCCTTTTCGGGCATTGTCTGATGGAATGCTGTATCGAATACAACTACCTGAGGAGTTGTTTCGGGGATTACCTTCTTGCAAGCCCACAGAGCAAGCGCGTGGGGGTGGTTATGTACGGGAGCAAGCTCAGCAAGGTCGTCTATTTGCTGGATAACCTCGTCTGTAACGAGAGTTGTCTTGTCGAATATCTCAGCGCCCTGCACGATACGGTGACCTACAGCAGAGATCTCGCTCATGCTGTCGAGTACCTTAGCGTCGCCTGTTGTGAGAACCTCAACCAGCTTCTCAAAAGCTTCTGTATGTGTGGGGAAATTGCAGTCTACATCAACTGTGTTGCCGTTAAAAGCAACGTGCTTGATGTGACCGTCGATACCGATACGGTCGCAGTTACCCTTAGCGATAACGCTTTCGTCCTCCATGTTTAAGAGCTGATACTTCAGCGAGGAGCTGCCTGCATTGATGACCAGAATTTTCATTTGTCAAAAGTCCTTTCATATATGTATTTACCGCGAGTTTTTCTGCCGAGATATAATACGGCTGAACGCGGAAACAATTCACATATTATTTTATACCTTTTTGTCGGAAAAATCAAGTGTTTTGCTAAAAAAATATACGTTTTGGGGAAAATATTGATTTTTTTATGCTACTAAAAACAAAAATAAGCGCAGACTTTGTGGTCTGCGCTTATTTTTTATCCTCCAAGCCTTATCATCTCGTCGATACAGTGTCTTGCTTTTGCCGCTGTATCTGCGTCAAAGGTTATCTCAAGACCGCCCTTGCCGCATACCGCGTTGTAAACGTCCATCAGCGTTGTTGCTTTCATATCTGTGCAAATGAGGTGCTTTGACAGGTTTACAAAGCGTTTTGAGGGCATTTCATAGCTAAGCTGAGCGGTAATGCTTATCTCAGTGCCGATGATGAACTGCTCTGCGTCCAACTTTCTCGCGTAATCAATAATTCCCGCGGTAGAACCTATGTAGTCGGCGTTTTCGCATACTTCAGGCGGACATTCGGGGTGAACGAGGAATTTCGCCTCGGGGAATTTCGCCTTTATAGCTTTTACGTCAGCGGCGGTCATTTTTCCATGAACGGGGCAGCCGCCGTTCCAGCAGACGATATTCTTTTCGGGATATGCTTTTTGAACGAAGGCGCCGAGATTTTTATCGGGAATGAACAAGATATCGTTGTTTTCTATCTTGCCGACAATTTCAACAGCAGAGGAGCTTGTAACGCATACATCGGTAACGCATTTCAGCGCCGCTGTGGTGTTGATGTAGGATACCACGCTGTAGCTAGGGTGTTCGGCTTTGAATTTCAGCACTTCTTCGGGAGTGAACTGCTCCGCCATGGGGCAGCCTGCTTCGTCTGAAGCGATAACGACAGTTTTTTCGGGGGAGAGCAGCTTTGCTGTTTCTGCCATGAAGTGAACGCCGCACATCACTATCTTGCTGTTTTTTACCTTTTGTGCTTCCACGCTCAGCTTGAAGCTGTCGCCAACTATGTCGGCTATCTCGCATATTTCGCGCGTCTGATAGCTGTGCGCGAGGATACATACATCGTTTTCCTTTTTAAGCTCTCTTATGCTCTTTTGAAGCTGTTCAACTGTCATTTTAATCTCCTTTGAACTCAGTCGTCCTTATCCTGTGATTTAAGCTCCAGCTTTACTTTGTTTACACGCAGGCTTGCTGCGTCAAGTACGGTCACTGTAAACTCGTCTGTGTCGTGGGTGTCGCCGTTTTTGGGGATATTTCCGAAAAGCTCCAGTACCCAGCCTGCAACCGTGTGAGCCTCGCTGTTTATTTCAAGCTCGATATCGCGCGAGTTGAAATATCTTTTCAGTGAATTGAGCGACACCTCGCCGTATATCTCAAAAACATTGTCCGAAACAGCGGTAACGGGGGCTTTTATCTCATCGCTTTCGTCCCATATCTCTCCGACTAGCTCCTCGAGAATATCTTCCATAGTAACGATACCGAGCGTGCCGCCGTGCTGGTCAAGCACCACAGAGATATGACATTTCTGCTTTTGCATGGTGCGGAGCACCTCGCTTATCTTAAGCATATGAGGGAGATATATGGTTTCCTGAAGAATACTGTCGATGGAAAAGTCCGAGCCGTGCTGTTCGTAAGCCTTGAAAAAATCCTTTTCTGTGATGATGCCGATGATGTTGTCGAGAGTTTTTTCGTACACAGGCATACGCGAGTATTCCTCGGAAAGGAACTTTGCGCGCACCTCGTCAACACTGTCAGTGATATCCACTGCAACGATGCTTACTCGGGGCGTGATTATTTCGTCAACGGTTATCTCGTCAAATTCGAGCGCGCTTCTCACAAGGTTTGACTCCTGCGTTTCAAGAACACCCTCGTCTTCGCTTTCCTCAATTATTGCGAGAAGCTCCTCCTCGGTAAAGCTTACGCTTTCCTTTTTGCGAAGCATCTTTGCTATGCCCTTTTTCAAAAGGATAAACAAAGCGGAAAAGGGAGTGAAAATAAGCATCAGAAAAGAGATTATCGCGGAAATGCCTATCGCAAAGCTTTCGGCAAAGTCCTTTGCAATGCTTTTTGGAAGTACTTCTCCGAATATCAGCACTATGATAGTTACGGCGATCGTAGAAACCAACGAGCCGTAGGTGTCACCCGAGCCTGCGCTGAGTTCGTTCATAAGATTTATTGTGAGCAGCGTTGCGATTGACGATGTAGCAATGTTTACGATGTTGTTTCCGATAAGTATCGTCGTCAGCGCCTTGTCGTATTTTTTCATTACTCTGAGCGCTCTTTCAGCACCGCGCGAGCCATTGTCCGCCATGCTTTTCAGACGTATCTTGTTCGCGCTTGAGAGCGCTGTTTCAGACGCTGAAAAGAACGCCGAAAGTGCTATAAGAATTATGATAAGTACTATATCCATGTTTAGTTATTCCCATTCCTTCCATATCTCAGGCTTATAGCCTGTTGTCGCCTGTTTTCCGTTTCTTACGATAGGCGTTTTGTAAAGCTTCGGGTTTTCCGAAAGCTTTTCGGGCTTTGCGTCATCGTAAAGGTATTTTATCTCGGCGTAGTCCTTTGCATTCTCGTCAATGACGGAATCTATCTTTCCGCCGAGAGCTTTCACAACGCTGTCAAGCTCGCCCTTGCTCAGTCCTTTCGACAGAACGTCGATAAACTGATATTTTATACCGCGCTCCTTGAACCAGCGTTCTGCTTTCTTTGTATCAAAGCATTTTGATTTGCCGAATATCTGAATATTCATACATTCACCTCGCTCAGCACATACTGCTTTATTGCCTTTGTAACACCGCCGCAGTTGTTGCTTTGTGCGATGTGAGTGGTGATCTTTTTGATATCCTCGCTACCGTTTTCCATGGCGAAGCTCATTCCTGCGGTAGTCAGCATATCCATATCGTTGTAGTAGTCGCCGAATGCCATTACTTCGCTGCGGTCGATACCCAGTGCAGCAGAAAGCTTTTTCAGCGCGCTGCCTTTACTTACACCGCCAGCCATAACGTCCATCCATATCGGACCCGACACCTGGATATTCAGTCTGTCGCCGAATATAGCGTCAAGCGCGGGTTTTCCGCGCTGCTGTGCGCCCTGCATATCACAGACAGCAAGCTTGTATACGGTATCCTTTATCGCGAGCAGGTCGTCACATTCTATGTGGTTTTTGTAGAATTTAGAAACCTCTGCGTTGAAATCAGAGGTGTCATGCAGATGATATGTACCGCCAACGGCGCACACCAATATTTTAAGACCGCCTATCTTCTCTGCGGCGTGCATGAACTCCTCAAAATCGCTTCTGTCAAGCGGAGTTATCTCAAGTGTTTTGCCCTCGTGTACGATATATGCGCCGTTGTCACAGATGTAGTCAAGCTTTTTGCGGTATTCCTCGGGGAAGAGGTGCTCGACTGCGGCGTATGTGCGGCCGCTTGCTACGGTGAATTTAACGCCTTTTTCGCATAGGCTGTCTATAGTGTCAAAAAAATCCTCGGGAAGCTGCTTTTTGTCGTTCAGCAGCGTTCCGTCCATGTCGCTTGCAATAAGTTTTATCATTTCCTTGTCCTTGTCCTGTTTTAGTTAAGCGGTTCCTTGCTGAAGCCTGTGTACAGCAGATCTGTATTATACAGTGACGCGTCGAATTTATTTATCGCGTCGGTTATGTCATATGCGAAGTCATCGGGGATATCCTCGCTTTCGATGAAGTGCTGGAGTGCGGTGACGAAGTTCTTTTTCAGCGCGAAGCTGTCTTTCAGCGCTACTTTCATCGGAACGCGCTTCCCTGTGTCTGCGTTTCTGAGCGTTGCGATATCCTTATCAAGTAGCTTCATTATATAGCTTATGCTGTCGCTGCTGTGCTTACCGAAAACGAGCTGATGGAACACAGCCGCTTTGCAAAGTGCCGCCATGTTGTATTCTTTAAGCAATGTTTCGTGCACTGACATCAGCGTGAACAGATATTCCTCTATAGACGCGTAGTTTTGGGAGATACCCATGCACATCGTAAGGCTGTCAACATTTGCTCTTGAAAACTTTATCGCGGTATCGAGTGCCGTGCGCACCTTGTTCATCGGGCACACATCTATCGGCACTGCAACGGCGTTTTTGGCGTTTCTGATGTATCGGTACGCTTCTTCCGGCGTCATCATAGGGAAGCTTCCGCGAAGTCTTGCCATCGTTATCGGTGTGTCGAGCTGGAGCTGTGCAAGATGAAGAAGCTGCGGTGACAGCTTTTTTACTGCGGGAAATTCCATTATTACAGGAATATTACGAAGCTTAAGCTTTTCCTTAAAATCCTGAACAGTAAGAAGAACATAGCTGAAATCGAACACCTCGGTAAGCTCTGCAAACATCGGGTCGCCAAGCCTTAGTATATATTCAACACCGTCGGGAAGCTCGGTCATTTTCATTATCGTGCGAAAATCCACTTCTACATAACGCACGCCCATCTCGCCAAGAGCTTCGATATATTTGTATATATGGGTCGGGTGCGCATTTTCGCTTATCGGAAGCGTGCACAGACTGTTATCGGTTATTATAGTTTTCATTTTTATCCTTTCGTGCGAAACCTACGCACTGCGGCAGTAAGCTTTGTGCTACAATAAAACATTATATATTATATCACATTTCGCCGCACTAATCAAGCGGAAACAGTTGCACATAAAGTAAGAATAAGATAAGAATCAGCAAAGCTTTTTGCATTTTCTGCACAAAATGTCCTGTTTTGAATATCGGTGCTTATGCTCATATATAAAATACACTTGCATTTGCCCGAAAAAAGATGTACAATATAGATACACTTAGATTTTATTAATGGAGTTATAATGCAGAATTTTTATATGATACTTCTCGGTGCAAGCGGTGTTTATCTCACAGCGCAGCTTGCGGCGTACCTGTTTTTCGGAAAGATATTCTTTCCTAACACAGGGATACTTTTTCAGCAGCGGAAAAACCGCTTTGAATGGCAGATGGTGTTTCCTAAAAACCTGCTGCTGCTTGTGATATTTATATTCAGCACATCGCTTTTCGGGCTTATGATGGAGCTTCTCGGCGTTGTGGGCTGGTTGTCGCTCCCGCTGGGCGCAGTGGGAGGTCTTGCTGTGAATTTCCTTATCAATGCGGTGATAGCGCCAACTGTATTAAAGGCGCAGGATTCCGCGGCGCCCACAGACGAGCAGCTTGACGAGGCTGACGGAGTGGTTTGTGAGGATATCCCTGCGGACGGCTATGGCAGGATAAAGGTCAAGCATGGCTCGCGCAGCTATTATTTTGACGCGGTATCGGCGAATGACAGGCTGATAGAGCGCGGAGAACGCGTTGTGGTGCTGTATGCACAGGACGGTCTTTGCTTTGTCGAGGCTGAGGCGCATCTTTTTGATATACTTTTTGAGCAGGAATCCACGCCCACAGACGAGCAATCCGCTCAAGAGCAAGCTGCTGATGCTGAAGCGCCTAAGCATGATACGATGATATTCACACATGAAAGCAAGGGAGAGTGACTATGGAGGTTATCCAAAGCTTTGATTGGGCGGTGCTTGACGGGATACAGCAGATATTCTCCTGCGATTTTTTTGATGCAGTGATGCCTGTGATAACAGCGCTCGGAAATATAGGCGCGGTGTGGCTCATTGCGGCGGCAGTCATGCTTTTTTTCAAAGAATACCGTCGCTGCGGAGTTGATATAATACTCGTTACCGCAGTAGGAGCGCTTCTGATAAATCTGATAATAAAGCCGCTGGTCGCGCGCGACCGTCCCTGTTGGACAAATGAGGATATAGAGCTGCTCGTGGCGATACCGCAGGATTACTCATTCCCATCGGGACATTCGTTTCAGTCGTTTGCGTCGGCTACGGTCATTTTCATACATCACAGGCGAATCGGTATATTTGCTTTTGTCCTTGCGATGCTTATAGCGTTTTCGCGGCTGTATCTGTATGTGCATTTTCCGACCGATGTGCTTTGCGGAATTGCGATCGGTATCGTGCTTGCGACAGTTGTGTGCGCTATTTCTAGGCGTATCAAAAAGCTTGACAAGCTGCTTAAAACAGAATAACAAGAAGCTCCGTCCTGTGTTTTGTCAGGGCGGAGCTTTTTTAAGTATCAAGCGGGAATCTCGGGAAGAATATTGTATATCAATATTGCAGCCAGGAGAATATTAAATAAGTTGGTTATGCCGATATAGGTGATGCGTTTTTTCTTGTGCTTCATAGCGCAGGAGATAAATCCTATCCAAACGCAGGAGCACGCAACGGCAACTACCAGCGCTATCATTCTTACAAACGGGCTGAAAGTCAGCGAGAAAAGCTCTACAAACACCAGACCCAGTAAAAATTCACACAATGGAACAAGCGTCAGCGGCAAGGTCGCCCATGCCCACAGATTTCTTTTTTTTCTGAAAAACAGAACAACAATAACGGCAAAAAGAGCCGCTATAACGCCGCATTCGATAGCCATAGCCTTACCTCGCTTTTCGTTTTGATTATTGCAGAAGCTTTTCTGCACTGTAATTGTCGCCGCACACTGAGTAGATCACTTCGTTGCCGCGAATGTTCACAACGGCGTCGTCGAATTTGTATATCTCATTTGGTGCGTAATCTGAAAATGTCGCTTTTTGCTCAGCGTTGTATTGCTTTAGAGAATTGGATATCCTCTGTGCCGCGTTTGCGTCGATAGCGACGAATACTCCGAGACAGTCGGGGTATACTCCCGCGCCTGCCACATAAGCGGAAAATTCGGTCACGTCAGCGGGGGAGATGTTGAAATAAGTTTCGAGTTTGTCTGATGTCACTTCTGTCATTTCGGGAAGCTCAAGTGTTTTGAGAGCTTCGGCTGTTCTTTCTGCAACGGATTTTTCCGTTACAGCGGAGCTGTCAGACCTGTTTGCACAGCCTGTCAGCATGACATACGCCGCCAAAGCGGCGAGTGTGGGTCTCAGTTTTCTCATTTTCTTTGTTCTTGTATTTTTAGGATATATTATCTTCTATATATTCGAGCAGGATATCATAGGTCGAGTTTTTAAAATGCACGCCGTCCTGTGCGAGAAGCTCAGGGTTGGCATACCCGTCGGCACCCATCATTTCAGAGTGGAAGTCTAAATACACGATGTCATTTTGCTGACATATCTTTTTTATAACACCGTTGAATTCATTTACCATCGCGTTTGTCACATCGGTGTCAGCGTTTTTGGCGACAGGGGTTACCGATATGCAGTAGATATCCGAATTAGGGCAACCAGATTTCAGCTTATCTACAAGCTGTTCGTAGTGCTTTTCCGTTGATGCCGTAGACGGCAGAGCGTTTGAGCCGAGCATGATAAAGATCCTGTCGGGCTTCATGGAGTTTGCATATTCCAACGCTGTAGTGTTATGAAAGTCACAATATTTTGAATAGGCTCCGTATGGGGTGTAACCAACACTCGCGGCAACATTAGCGACATCAAGCTTATTATACAGATGAAGACCTGTTGTAATGCTGTCGCCGATGAAAAGATCGTTTTTAAAGTTCTCCTTGCTGTAGCCGAGAGAATCATCATCTTCGGGCAGGTCGCTCGATGCGCCGGAGGACGATCGCTTTGTCATGGATACCGATGTTGCAGCTTGCGATGTGGCAGATGTTTCCGCCTCCTGCGTTTGCATTTCGACCTCTGATACGGTAGTTGCCTCAGTGGAAGCCGTAGTTTGCTCTCCGAGTATAGAGGGAGAATAAACAAGGTTTATAACAAGCGCGCATATTACAAGTATCAGCACGATCATTATAATATTAAGGATCAGGACAGAGCGTGGAAGCTTTGGTTCAAGCATTTTAATCCCTCCGAAATATGCTCATATTTACAATAATTATACAGCAACCAGCTGTAAATTGCAATACAATTATGAAAAAATGTTGCCGTCGGCACAGAAAATCTTTGTGCGCACTATTCTGAGCCTTGATATCTCCTCGCCTGTGGCATTCTGAAAGGCTTCAAAAAGCAGTGACGGGTTGATGTTGAAGTCGTTGCCTGCGGGGAGCCGCAGCGTTATCGCGTCGGCTTCTATGGAAAGCTCGGATATCAGCGGTTTGAGATCGACTGTAGAAACGCCTTTTTTGGTCTTTTTCTCGGTCAATATCTGCTCGCTGTCGGTGAAAGTGCGGAATTTCTCAATGTTCACGTCCGATTCTATCCTATATTCAGCCGAAGCAATATCGGTATTCTTATAATTAGGCGTTTTTACGCTGATTATTCGTATGTCGGGCGGTAAACTTTCATTAAGCTTCTGCATTACCTCCTCGGGTGCTATATCTTCCGTCAGACGGAAGTCCATAGCCTCGCATATGCCCTCCTGTCCAAGCGACAGCGGCAGCATAAAAGCAACGTAGGTATGCGGGTTGTAGCCCTCGGTCTGCCATATAGGCAGCTTACTGCGGCGCATTGCGCGCTGAACGCAGTGATTTAGGTCAAGATGGGAGATATACTTTGCTCTGTCCATCTTGGAAAAGAACACTCTTGTATTAACGGATGGCACGGCAGACTTCACCTCCTACGCACTTGGTAACGCCGCAGTTTGAGCACTTTTCGCGGCAGTTCGGGGTAGCAATTCCCTCATGAGCGCGCTTGTTTTCTTCAATGAAAAATTCGCGCGAAACAAGCATATTTATGTGGCTCCACGGAGCGATCTCGTCGTACTCGCGGCGGCGGTTTGCATAGAACTCCATGGAAAGTCCACATTCGTCAAAAGCCTGCTGCCACTTGCCGAAATCGAAATATTCCTCCCAGCTATCCAGCTTGCAGCCCTTTTTCCACGCGGAATAAATGACCTTGCCGATACGGCGGTCGCCGCGTGCAAGTACAGCTTCAAGCAGCGAGGTGTTGTACTTTGACCAGCTTATGCTTATCTTCTTGTCGCTGCAGATGGAGATAAGGTGCTTCTGACGCGCCTTTATGCTCTCCTCGTCAAGCTGCGGCTCAAACTCGAACGGGGTAAAGGGTTTTGGAATGAACGTTGACAGCGAAATGGAAACGCTGACAGGTTTGCCCTTTTTGCGGTTGGGATTTGCATAGAACTGCTCCACAACAGCTCTTGCGAGGTTGTAGATGCCCTCGATATCCTCCAATGTTTCGGTAGGAAGTCCGAGCATAAAATACAGCTTGATGTTAGTATAACCACCCTCGAACGCAATTTTCACGCTGTCGAGCACATTTTGCTCGGTGACGTTTTTGTTGATTACATCGCGGAGCCTCTGAGTTCCCCCCTCGGGCGCAAAGGTAAGTCCGCTCTTACGCACATCGGTTATCTTTTTAAGCACCTCGTCGCTGAAACGGTCAACTCTGAGAGAGGGGAGAGAAAGATTTATATCGTTTTTGCTTGTGTAATCCGTGAGGTCTGTGAGAAGTCCCTCAATGTCCTTGAAATCACTGGTGGACAGCGAGGACAGAGATACCTCGTCATAGCCTGTATTCTCGCAGAGAGTTTTTGTCTGCGTGAGTATAGTTTCCTTGGATTTTTCTCTGAACGGGCGGTAGATAAAGCCTGCCTGACAGAAGCGACAGCCTCTGATACAGCCGCGAAGCACCTCCACAACAGCGCGGTCATGCACGATATTGCAGAACGGTACAACAAAACTGTCGGGCGCATACATCTTGTCGATATCTTTTACGATGCGCTTTGTTACCTGCGCGGGGGCGGTCTCCTTTGCTTCGATTGTTTTTACAGTACCGTCATCGTTGTAGGAAACATCATACAGCGAGGGGACGTATATTCCCTCTATTTCAGCGGCACGGCGTAAAAATTCCTGTCGGGTCGTGCCCTCTTTCTTGCACTTCTCCATCAGCGCCATAAGCTCAAGGTTTAATTCCTCGCCTTCGCCGATGATGAACAGGTCGAAGAAGTCCGCAAGCGGCTCGGCGTTGCATACGCAGGGACCGCCGCCGACAACGATGGGCGCAAGACCCTCGCGCTCGCTCTGAAGCACGGGAACTCCCGCAAGGTCGAGCATTTCGAGGATAGTCGTATAGCACATCTCATACTGGATAGTAAAGCCGATAAAATCAAAGTCCTTTATGGGATCGAGGCTCTCCAGTGCGAAAAGCGGGATATCGCGCTTGCGCATTTCCTCCTCCATGTCGGGGAGGGGCATGAAAACGCGCTCGCACCAATAATTAGGCACGGCGTTTTTAAGCCCGTACAGAATCTTCATACCGAGGTGCGACATTCCTATCTCGTAGGTGTCAGGAAAGCAGAATGCAAAGCGCACATCTACCTTGCTCTTATCCTTGATAACCGCGCCTACCTCGCCACCGATATAGCGCGAGGGCTTTTGTATCTTCAGCAGGAACTCGTCAAGTATCTTCATACCTTCGGCTCCGCCTGTGTATTTTCTTTCAGCCATTGTTTTGCTCCTTTGTAAAACATACTTTAATAAGTATAGCATATAGCAGCTTTTTTTTCAAGTGGTTTTATTTGAACCGTGCCGCGCACACAAATTCAATAAATGATTGACGAGTTGCTTTCCTTCGGTGACGGCGAAGAGCGGCGCAGCAGACTACATAAAATCATGCCCTGAGGTTTTTCCTCAGGGCATTTTGCATATTATTCAGCTTCGGGCGTTAGTCCGAGCTGTTCTTCTATCTGCGTGAAAACGTCGGCAGTCCGTGCAGTCGGGCGCTCAAATGCAAAAGAGGAAACAAACAGTATCTCCGCGCCGTCGTCGATATAGTCAGACAATATATCATTATCTTTTATATCTGATTTTGTAAGCGTATCGGCGGCAATTATGTATTTCGGGGAGATGTCGCCGAGCGCGTCAAGCGGCGTATATCCCTCGCTTGTGCATAGGTTTTCTCCGCACAGCGACAGCACTGCGCTGTCAAAGGTGTTGCTACCTGCGGCGGTGAGCTTGTCTGTTACATAGATAAAGCTTTCAAGCTGTATTCTTTCTGCGGCTTTTTCAAGCTTGCCCGCTGCGGCTACCACAAAAGTTTCTGCGGCTTCTCTGCCGCCGAATGCAGACGCGATATCGCTGTACAGTGAGCTGTATTCTTCAATGGTGTTTGGCGGGTCGAGCATAATCACGGCGCAGCCCGCTTCGCTGAGCGCATATACATCGCGCTCCGACAGCGCGGAAAGCGTGAATACCACATCGGGCTTCAGCCCTATGATAGCTTCGATATCGGGGTTTTCGCTGCTGCCGACTGTTTTGATATCAAGGTCTGGGAAATCGCAGTAGTTGCTTTTTGCGATAAGTCTATTGGAAAAACCGACCTCAACAAGTATATCGGTCACGGCAGGGGAAAGGCTCACGGCTGTTTTGGCTTCGGTCTTTATTTCGGTGCCGCGTATCACTACAGGAAACGGCTGAGCTTCCTCGGTCTGAACGTCCGAGCCTGATGATACGATTATTTCCGTGGGCAGCGAGGAGGATTCCTCCTCGGGTTTGTTGCAGGCGGTGAATATTAGGCAGAATGCTGCCAATAAGGGTAAAAAACGCTTCATATCAATACTCCAATCCAAGGTCGATGCACGCGCTGATGTGTTCAACAAAGCGGCGCGCGGTTCTCGGTGAACGCCCACTTTTTCTGAGAGCGAAGCGCTCGGCGGCAGCAAAAAGCTCTTCGTCGGGCAATGTCAGCCCTCTGTCGTCGGCGAGCTTTTTCACTATGTCAAGATACACCTTTTTGTCAGGCTTGCCGAAAGTCACGTAAAGTCCGAAACGGTCGGCAAGCGTCATGCTTTCGTCTATCGCGTCGGAGCGGCTTATCTCCTCGCCTGAGCGTTCAGCTGAGGTCTCCTTGATTATCTTGCGGCGGTTTGTAGTTGCGTACACCAAAATGTTTGCGGGGCGCGCTGCAAGCGAGCCTTCAAGCGCTGCTTTGAGTATACCGAAGCGGTCGTCGTTTTCCGCAAAGGTAAGGTCGTCTATCATGACGATGAAATGCAGGGGGCTGTTTTTCAGCAGTGAAAACAGCAGCGGCAGGCGCGAAACATCGTTTTTTGACAGCTCAACCATGCGAAGCTCGTCATATTCGTTAAGCAGGGCTTTTACTGTGCTGGATTTTCCTGTGCCCCTGTCGCCGTAAAGCAGAACGTTCTGCGCAGGCTTGCCGTTAAGAAAGCAGATGGTATTATCCACTACCTGCTTGCGCTGCACCTCGTAATTTTTGAGGTCAGACAGGCGGATTGGGTCGGCGATATCAATGGGACAAAGCTGTTCTCCGTCGAACGAGAATGCCTTGTATCGCGCGAAAATTCCGCTGCCGTGTTTTACGGCAAAATTCAGAAAGTACTCGGCGGTGTAGTCAAATGAGCCTTGCTCGTAATCAGGGAGCGCATTTAAAATCTCCTCTCCGCAGCGGTCGCTCATTGACGCTTTAAGCTTTTCCGAGCTGTATTCCGAAAGCATTTTCACAGCGGCAAGGTCAAACTCTACAGCCTTTATCTGAGCCGCTGTAGGAGCTTTTGCTATCCTTTCGATAAAATCATGCTTTCCGTAGATAAGCAGGTCGTGCAGATATTGCGAAAGGCTCTTGTTCTCGGAAAGCAGTATCCTGCATATCCTTGAATAGCCTGTCAGGCAATTGGCTTCAAATCCATTTGCAATACACGAAAACGCCATTATCAGCGGATCGTTTTTTATGTCGAATGCACAGCCTGCGCAAAGCATGGTGTTTAGCTGTTTCATTAATTGTTCTCCTGTTCGTTTCTAATCTGCTCAATAAGCCTTTCAAGATCGTCCAGCGTGTTCATCGTGCCGCAGAGATTACGGAATCTTGCCGCACCGTTCATTCCTTTTAAGTACCACGAGGCGTGGCGGCGCGCTTCTTTCATGCCGACGCGCTCGCCCTTGTCCTCGACGAGCAGTCCAATGTGGCGGCGCATTATAGTGAGCTTTTCCTCGAATGACGGCTCGGGACGGACGGGCTTACCCTCATAGAAATCCTTTATTTGTCCGAACAGCCACGGTCTGCCGTAGCTGCCGCGGCCTATCATCACAAGGTCGCAGCCTGTGTATCTGTACATTTCCTCGCACTGCTGAACGCTTGCAACATCGCCGTTTCCGATAACGGGAATGCTGACAGCCTTTTTGACATCTCGGATTATATCCCAATCGGCTGTTCCCGAATAAAGCTGCTCGCGTGTTCTTCCGTGGACAGCGACGGCGGCTGCACCGTTTTCCTCGGCTATCTTTGCCATCTCCACAGCGTTTATATTGTCATTATCCCAGCCTTTGCGTATCTTAACTGTCACAGGAAGCTCTGTCGCTTCAACTGCCGCCTTTACAAGCTCACCGAACAGCTTCGGTGTTTTCATAAGTGCGCTGCCCGCGCCGCCGCCTACTATTTTCGGCATGGGGCAGCCTGCGTTTATATCAATTATCTCGGGCTGATACTTTTCTGCTATCTTCACGGCCTGTGCCATAAATGGAGGCTCTGCGCCGAAAAGCTGCACCGCCATGGGGCGCTCTGCTGGAGTGACAGACAAAAGCTCCGCGGTCTTTCTGTCGCTGTAGCACAGACCCTTGCAGCTTGCCATCTCACCCACGACATAAGCAGCGCCGTATTCCTTTGCCATAAGGCGGTAGGCTCTGTCTGCAACGCTTGCCATCGGCGCAAGCGCGGCGGTCTTTTCTATCTGTACGCCGCCGATGCTGATGTATTCCATAGGTAATGATATCCTTTCAAAATGCGTGTTTCATATTTATCCAGTATATATTTTAGCACAAAATGCAAAAGTGTTCAAGATATTGTTGTAATTTTCCTGAAAATATGATAGAATATAAAAGATACTGTAATTTGGTAGGAGGACAGAAATGGCTGCTGTAGCAAAAAAATCCTCAAGAGTGGGGCTGTTTGACGAATTAAGAGGCTTTGCAATTATATGCATGGTAGTTTACCACGCGATGTATGATCTGAAATATCTTCACGGGGTAGATGTACCAATCTTTTTTGAAAGCTGGTTTGACGTTATCCGCGACATCTTCGCGGGAATGTTCATGTTTATTTCGGGCGCAGTGTGCAAATACTCGTCCAATAACATAAAAAGAGGCGTGCAGTGCTTCTTTATCGGTATGCTGATGACCTTTATTATGCCGTTTTTCACAAACGGCACGATATTGTTTGGAATACTGCATTTTATGGGCGTGTGCATGATGCTGTACGGACTTGCGGAGAGCTTCCTCAGCAAGATACCGTCTATCGTGGGAATTTCTGTATGTGTGTTCTTGTTTATATTCACGATGAATATTGCCAAGGGTTACCTCGGATTCGGCGGCTTTGCGCTGATAGAGATACCGCAGCAGGCTTATGATGTGGGAGTGCTGTTCCCGCTGGGTCTGAAGAACGCCTACTTCTGGTCGTCCGACTATTTCCCGCTTTTGCCGTGGATGTTCGTGTTCTTTGCGGGCAGCTTTTTCGGAGTTTACGCCAAGAACGGCGACCTGCCGAAATGGACATACCCTGTCCATCTGCCTTGGCTTGCGACCGTCGGAAAATACACTATCTGGATATATATCCTGCACCAGCCGATACTTTATTTCACTTTTAACCTCATATTCAATTAAAAGGCATTGCGTGGTTCATAAATTGGCTTGACAAAACACTTGAAAAAAACTGCGAAATGTTATATAATAATTATTGTGTCTGCAAGAAACATAGCAGACCGTAGATTAGACATTAACGTTGCGGCTGTGCCGCTGTCAGATAGAGAAAGCGAAAGGAGATAATCTTTATGAAGAACAACGAGATCTTGCCAGCAATATCGCTGCGCGGGCTGGTCGTTTTTCCGTCTATGGTGCTTCACTTTGATGTGGGCAGAGAGCGTTCGGTAAATGCGCTGAAGGCTGCGACGGAGGGCGACGGACATATATTCCTTGTGGCTCAAAAGGACGCGTCAAATGCCGACCCCGAGATCGACGAGCTGTACGAGATAGGCGTAGTTGCCGAGGTAAGACAGCTTTTGACAACTCCCGACGGCTCTACAAGAGTGCTTGTGGAGGGACTTTACCGTGCAAAGAGGGTTAAGACCGCAAACCGCACCGAATATCTGCGCTTTGAGGTAAAGCCGCTTCCTGCGCGCAACACCGCATTGTCCGACACGACAAAGACCGCGTGCAGACGTGCACTGAAGAATGCATTCGTTGACTATGCGCAGATAACTCCCAAAATGCCGCGCGAGCTGTATGACAGCATTGTCGGTGAGGAGGACTGCGAAAAGCTGTTCGAAAAGGTAGTTTTCAATGTTGTGCTGAAGGTCGAGGACAAGCAGAGATTGCTTGAAACAAACGGCACTCTCAACAGGATAAAGACGCTTATCGGAATGCTGACGAGCGAGCTTGAGATAATCGAAACCGAAATGGATATCCAGGAGCAGGTAAAGGAGCAGGTCGATAAAAACCAGCGCGAATATTACCTCAGAGAGCAGCTTCGTGTTATCTCGCGTCAGCTTGGCGACGGCGACAGCCCTCAGGAGGAGGTAGAGCGCTACATAGAGCAGATAGCGGCTCTCGGTCTTTCCGAGGACGTTACGGATAAGCTTGTAAAGGAAGCTGAAAAGCTGATGAAGATGTCCTATTCCTCGCAGGAGGCGGGCGTTATCCGCGGCTATCTCGATACTGTTCTGGAGCTTCCTTGGAACGAGAGAACAAAGGACAAGCTGGATATCGCAAAGGTTCAAAAACAGCTTGATAAGGATCATTTCGGACTTGCAAAGGTAAAGGAGCGTATCACCGAAACCATCTCTGTGCGCGCTCTTGCTCCCGATATCAAGGGACAGATAATCTGTCTGTACGGCCCTCCCGGCGTTGGAAAGACCTCGATAGGCAAGTCTATTGCAAAGGCGCTCGGCAGAAATTATGCGCGCATTTCGCTTGGCGGCGTGCGTGACGAGGCTGAGATACGCGGTCACAGAAAAACTTATGTAGGCTCTATGCCCGGCCGTGTTATTGCGGCGCTGAAGCAGGCTAAGAGCATGAACCCTGTGATACTTCTCGATGAGATAGACAAGATGAGCAACGACTATAAGGGCGACCCGTCCTCGGCTATGCTTGAGGTGCTTGACAGCGAGCAGAATAATGCTTTCGTTGACCACTATCTCGAGATACCCGTTGATCTCAGTGATGTTCTGTTTATCACAACGGCAAACTCGCTGGATACTATCTCTCCGCCTCTCCTCGACCGTATGGAGGTCATAGAGCTTAACAGCTACACACGCGAGGAGAAGTTCAACATCGCAAAGAAGCATCTGCTTCCGAAGCAGCTTAAAAAGCACGGTGAGAAGTCCGCGACCGTTAAGGTAAGCGACAAGGCGCTGTATGGTATCATAGATTTCTACACGAAAGAAGCGGGCGTAAGAAAGCTTGAGCGAAAGATCGCCGATATCTGCCGAAAGGCTGCTAAGCGTCTGGTTTCGGGCGAGAAAAAGGTAAATGTTACCGACGCAAATCTTTCTGATTTCCTCGGAGTAAAGAAATATCTGCCCGAGCATCTTGCCGCACAGGACGAGATAGGCCTTGTAAACGGTCTTGCGTGGACTTCTGTCGGCGGTACTATGCTTCCGCTTGAGGTGCTTGTGCTTGATGGCACAGGCAAGACCGAGTTCACAGGAAGCCTCGGCGATGTAATGAAGGAGTCCGCTAAGATAGCGGTGAGCCTCACAAGGGCGCTTGCCGATAAATACGGCATTGATAAAGAGTTCTACAAGAACAAGGATATACACGTTCATGCTCCCGAGGGCGCGGTTCCTAAGGACGGACCCTCTGCAGGCGTTACGCTGACGACAGCGTTGGTGTCTGCGCTTGGCGGTATTCCCGTGCGCCGTGACGTGGCGATGACGGGCGAGATAACACTGCGCGGAAAGGTGCTTGCTATCGGCGGACTTAAGGAAAAGGCTATGGCGGCTTATCGCGCAGGCGTTAAGACAGTATGTATCCCCAAGGAGAACGAGCCTGATATTGCAGAGCTTGACGAGGTTGTAAGACAGAACGTCAAATTCGTCGTTGCCGAGGATATCGGCACGGTGCTTGACGCGGCTCTTGTTATGCCAAACTGCTCGCCTAAAAAGAACGGCAGTATCAAAAAGAAAAAAGCCATAAGCGCTGAGATGTCGGAAAAGATCCCCGTGCTTTCGGCTAACTGACAGGTGACAAATGAATTTTAACAAAGCTGAATTTTTCACTTCCTACGGAAGCTTCAAGCAGATACCGAAGTCCACAAAGACGGAGATAGCTTTCGCGGGACGTTCAAACGTGGGCAAATCCTCGCTGATAAATAAAATATTCAACAGAAAATCTCTTGCGAGAGTGAGCGCTGTTCCCGGAAAGACCGCAACGATAAACTTCTATTCGCTGGAAAACGTGCATTTTGTCGATCTTCCGGGGTATGGCTACGCAAAGGTCGCAAAGTCTGAAAAGGAGCGCTGGGGCGAGCTTATCGAGGGCTATCTCGGCGATGACAGAGAGCTTGCGCTGGTGTTTCAGCTTGTGGATTTCCGTCACCCGCCTACTAAGGACGATATCATGATGATAAACTACCTCATAGACAGCGAGCTTCCGTTTGTGGTGGTGCTGACAAAGGCGGACAAGCTGTCTAAAAAACAGCGCAGTGAACGCCGCGAGGCGCTCATGGCTGAGCTTCCCTGTGCAGAGGATATCACAGTTGTGGAGTTTTCGGCGCAGACAGGCGAGGGTGTTGAGGAAATACGTGGAATTATCGAGGAGCTTGCCGAAAGCGAGTGATTGTAATTTTCATCTTGCTGACACATTGCGCGCTTGACATCGGTGACTTTAGCGGTTATAATACTAAATATATCGCTATGAAAGGACATTTATCGACATGACCGACAAGAAAAGAAAAAGAATGATGACGGCAATGCGAGTTATGGCACTTATACTTGCGGTCATCATGATAATAGGCGTTATTCTACAAGGCTTTATGTAAAAAGCCAACGAAAGGATCACTGACAAAATGGGTTTATTCAGAAACTATAATGATACAGGCTCGGGCGTAGCAAAGAGAGGACCGCAGAAAAAGCCGTTCTTCCGCTTCTGGGAGGTCTTTGCAAACAAATTCTGGACGCTGCTGTACATAAATCTTATTTATGTGCTGTTCTGCTTGCCTATTGTGACGTTCGGTCCCGCTACAGCGGCTGCGACAACGCTTTTGCGCAATATTTATCTTGAAAAGCCGCAGTTTGTTTTTCATGATTTCTGGCAGGCGTTCAAAAAGAATTTCAAGCAGTCGTTTGTTATCGGTTTAATAGATGTTGTTGTAATCGCACTGACGTTTTATGCGTTCTATTTCTATTCGACAAACATGGACACTCAGGATAACTATTGGCTGTATTATGCGCTGACAATGGCGGCTGAGGTCATATTCCTGCTGATGAATTTTTACATCTACCCGCAGATAGTGGCGCTCAATCTGAAGATGTCCTCTATAATTAAAAATTCGCTGATCTTAGCGTTTGTAAACCTCAAGGGTAACCTTATTGCGCTGGCACTGTTTATAATCTACTATATGCTGGTGCTGTTCTTCGATGTGTTCGTTCTGGTCTTTGCGCCAATCGTGCCGTTTGGCTGGCTGGGCTTTGTTTCGATGTTCTGCTGCTATCCGGCAATACAGAAATTCATCATCAATCCGTTCTATGAGGCAAAGGGTGAAACCAACCCCGAGCTTCCTGTTTACGACGATGATGAGGAGGCTGTTTTTGAGGACAGAGGCGGCGAGGAAGCTCCCATCAAGATGAAAAAGGAAAAGAAACAGGGCAAGATAATCAGATAAAGATCAAGGCTTCTCCGAAAATGGGGAAGCCTTTTTGTGTGCCTTACATCGGTGTTATCAGATATCCGTGTTCCTGCCAATAGTCTATGACATCGGCGAGGATAGCGGTGTTGGTTTCCGAAACGGCGTGGAGCAGATATATTGCTCCGTTGTGAGTTTTTGAGGTTATTTTTTTATAAGCTGCGGTAGGCTCGGGCTGTTTGTTTACGTCCCAGTCGGGATAGGCGAAGCTCCACAAAACTGTAGTGTAGCCTAGCTCCTTTGCACAGGCAAGCACACGCTCTGAAAACTCGCCCATGGGCGGGCGCATAACGTACATATCATAATCGAAATTGTCGCTGACATATTCGTGCAGCAGCGATATTTCAGCGTAAAGTTCATCGGGGGAGCAATCGGGCAGTGACGGGTGGCTCCATGTGTGGTTGCCGACGGTATGCCCTTCGTCTATCATGCGTCTGATAAGGTCGGGATTTTTCTCGCAGTAATCCCGAGTTACAAAGAACACTGCGCGTACGTTCTTCTCTTTAAGTGTGTCAAGGATTTGCGGAGTGTAGCCGTTTTCGTAGCCCTCATCAAAGGTGAGCCACAGGCGCTTGTCTGCTTCGTCACCGATAAAAAGAGCGCCGCTTTCGCCGTAAAGCCGCTGAGCATCAACCGCGCCGAGCGGTCGGTTTTGGCTGTCACATTCGTTTCCCATGCCATAGGCGATCTTGTCGCCCGCGTAGTCGTTAAGATATGAGTATTGGCTGACCGCTGCGCAAATGCTAAGCACTATCGCGGCAGCCGTTGAAAATATCTGCATAATATCATCTCCGAAAATAGTTTTTTGCGTAAGAGCTGATATTATACGATAATTAAAAATGTAAGAAAAAAACCGAAAATTCCCGCGAAGCCGTGAACGCTCTGCGGGAATTTTTGTCAGTCTTTGATAATAATTATCGGTATCGGCGGGCAGTTTGGACGGTTTACAAACGGCATTTCCACAACGGTATAGTGTCTGCTGTCTATTGTCGGGAGATACTCAAGCAGCGCGTCGCGCTCCTCAAAGCCTGTTTCTCTGCCGTAGTAGATGATAAGCGACATTATGCCGCCGCTTTTAAGCAGCTTAAGTCCCTTTTCAATAGCCTCAATACTGGTCTCTTTTTTGGTGAAGATATTGTGGTCGCCTTTTGGCAGCCAGCCGAAATTGAATGTGATGAATGAAATGCTGTTTTCTTCGAAAAGCTCGTCCATCTCGCTGTGGCTCTGAAGTCTTACATCGGCGCGGTGAGCCATTCCGTTTTCGCTGAGTAACGCCTTGGTGCTGTCAACCGCGTCCTGTTGGATATCGAATGCCGTAACATGACCGCTGTCGCCGACAAGTCGGCACAGGTGCAGGGTATCGTTTCCGCGGCCTGCGGTGGCGTCGATACAGATGTCGCCCTCTTTTACGCTTTCGTCTATAACGCGTTTTATTATGTCAAGCGCGCTGAATGAATCCATACGTCCCATAACAGTCCTCCGAGTGTTTTAAAACCTTCAATTTATTATATTATGAAATAGCTTATATGTCAATATTCTAAGAAAAAAAGTAAAAAATTTTTGATTTAGGTACTTGACAAAGGCGTTTTTATTTGCTATAATAAACCAAACGATTTAAAACAAATAATTCAGAAAGAGGGATAATATGCCGCCAAAACCTAAATTCACCCGTGAGGAGATAGTAAAAGCCGCGCTCGGTATCGCAGCAGATAAAGGCCTCAAAGCGCTGACATCGAGGGAGCTTGGCGCTGCTTTGGGCAGCTCCGCAAGACCGATATTCACCGTTTTCAGCAGTATGAGCGAGGTGCTTGACGAGGTGCGCAAGGCAGCTCTTGCAGAGTTTGCGAGCTACGCAAAGAAAGCAGAGGGCTTTACCCCGATATTCAAACAGGTAGGACTTCAGATGATACTTTTTGCGGCGGAGCAGCCGAAGCTGTATCGTCTTATATACATGAGCGAGAAGCCCGAAGCTAAAACGTTTGAAGATGTTTTCGAACACCTCGGAGATGTTGCGGTTCAGTGCGTTGACATTATTCAGAAAGATTATGATCTTAGCTATTCCGAAGCTAAGCAGCTTTTTATGCATACTTGGATATACACATATGGCATCGGTGCGCTTATCGCAACGGGAATGTGCAAATTCAATCCCGACGAGGTGCAGGATATGCTAAGCTGCGAGTTTGTGGCTATGCTCACCTTGATTAAGTCGGGAAAGGCTAAGGAGTGCACAACGATACCCCAAAGGAAAAGTTGACCTTGTTGAAAGAAGGAAGAATAAAATGGAGATAACAATTATAAAGATAAGACAGCGCGCCGAGCTTAAAGAGCGTGCGTCGCAGTGGTTCCACAGCAAATGGGGAGTGCCCGAGGAGGCATATCTCGAGAGCATGGAGGAATGTATCAAAGGCGAAAATGCAGTGCCCCAGTGGTATGTTGCAATGGACGGCGATAAGATCGTAGGCGGTCTCGGAGTTATCGAGAATGATTTTCATGACAGAAAAGCCCTTGCACCAAACGTATGCGCTGTATTTGTTGAGGAGGAATACCGCTGCAAAGGTATAGCGGGAATGCTTCTCAATTATGTGTGCGAGGATATGAACGACCTTGGCGTTGATACGCTGTATCTTCTCACCGACCACACATCGTTCTACGAGAGATACGGCTGGGAGTTTCTGTGCATGGCGCAGGGCGACGGTGAAAGCGAGCCGTCGAGAATGTATATCCATAGGAAGTGACCGATAACAGGAGAGGTGCAGGCTCATGGAGGAAAAATGGGTGATATGCCCTGTCTGTAAAAGCAAAACAAGAGTTAAGCTAAGACAGGATACCGTGCTGGTGAATTTTCCGCTTTTTTGCCCTAAATGTAAGCAGGAGAGTGTTATCAGCGCGGAGAATATGAAAATAAGCATTGTCGGCGAAACAGCCGATAAATAAAACCAGTAGAAAGAGCCGGACGCTTAGACGCAGAGCCAATACTTAGACATAGGTATGGCTCTGTGTTTTTTTGTCCGTATTTTAAGGAGGAAACTATGGAGCTTTTAAAAGAAAACGAACGCAGCGCCAACAAAGCTGCGGCTAAGGTAATGCGCATCACCGTTATAGTTTTTGCAGCGGTGCTGTTGCTGGACATTCTGGGCATTTTCGTTGTGGAGCTTACCACGATGATAATCGCGTTCATAATAGGAACGGTGCTGTTGTTAGTGCCTACTCTTATCGTGAATGTTATGAAGCAGACTGCCGATTGGGTGAAGTACATAATAGTTGTCTGTGCAACGCTGTTCACTGTTGTTGTAGCGGTTACGATGTCGTATCACGCAGTGCTGCTGTATGTGTATCCTATCGCTATTGCGAGCCTGTATTTTTCGGGCAAGCTGAACATTTTCGCCACAATAATTACCATTCTCGGTGTTTCGGGCGGTCAGGTGATAGCATTTTATGCGAATTATGTCACAGACCACAACTTTGAAGCAATAAACAAGGTGCTGATATACGGTGTGCTTCCGCGTGCGATGATACTTTTTGCGGTGTCTGCAATCTTTACGATGCTGTCAAAGAGAACAACTACAATGCTCGGCAGCCTTATGGGTGCGGAGCAGCAGCGTATAATGCGCGAAAAATCGCTCGAGATGTCTGAAAAGCTGCTTGAAACAGTGACGGAGCTTGACAAGATATCCGCAACCGCGGCTGAGTCCAACTCAAGCATCGCAGACGAGTCCGAGAATGTTATGCGTGACAGCGAGGCGAACTTTGAGCATATCAAGTCTGTTGAGGAGAGCATGTCAGCAATTTCCGAGAGCCTCAGAAATCTTTCGGATATGAGCATGCAGATAGCGCAGCTTACAAAGCGCGCCGATGATATCACGGCTAAGAACAACGAAACGATGAGCCTTGCCGCTGCAAGTATGGACGAGATATGCAGAGGCACTGCCGAAAGCAAGGAGATAATCTCCCGTCTGTCCGAGCAGTCAAAGCGCATTGTTGAGATAGCAAAGGTTATTACCGATATCTCTATGCAGACCAATATCCTTGCGATAAACGCTTCCATAGAGGCTTCGCGTGCGGGCGCTGCTGGCAAGGGCTTCTCTGTGGTTGCGCAGGAGATCAAGAAGCTGTCCGAGCAGACCAAAAAGGCTGCCGCAGAGATAGGCGGAATAATCGAGCAGGTTACTGAAAATATCACAGGCACCGTTGAGTCTATGGAAAAGAACGATAAGCTCACACGCGAGGGCATGAGCTGCATGCAGCATATGCAGGCTTCTACCGAGCATATCAGCGAATCCAACAGCGAGGTGTCGAAGCACGTTGCGGGCATGAATGATGTTATTGCAGAGGTAACCGGCAGCGGCGCAGATGTTTCGGCAAAGCTTGTCAGCGTAAGCCGCAATATTGAAAATAACTGCGGTGCCGTGCAGCACGTTGCGGCGGCTATTGAGGAGAACAGCGCAGGTGTTGCAAGCCTTGGTTATATGGTAAAGGATATAAAGATAATGGCAGAGCAGCTTGAAAAGCTGACAAGCTGATGGGAGATGCTATGCAAAAAAGAACGCTTATAAATTGGCTGGGATTGACGGGCGTTGTTGCGCTTTTGTCATACGCGGCGGCGGTGTTATTTTCGCCGCTTGCATATCCCGATTATAATTGGGCGGCTCAGGCGGTGAGCGATCTCAGTGCAGAAAACGCACCTTCTAAGCAGCTTTGGCAGCAGCTTGCGGCGCTGTTTGACGTGTGCTCCGTTCTTTGCGTGATGGCAGTATGCGTTTTCGTCAGCGGCAAGCTTAACAAGCCGCTCAGACTGGGAATATATTTGTTTGCGGCGATGCAGTGGGTCACTGCGGTTGGTTATGCAATGTTTCCGCTTAGCGGCAATGAGAACGTTATGACGTTTCAGGATATCATGCATATCGTCGTTACGGCGGCGGTAGTGCTGTTGTCTATTGCGTCGTTGGTGCTTATTGCTATCGGCGGCTTTAAACGCGGAACGCTCCGCTCTCTTGCCGTTTGGGCGCTGATATCGCTTGGTATGATGATGTTCGGCGCAATAGGAACCAATGCGCTTCCTGCGGAGCTTTTCGGACTTGCGGAGAGGTTCAGTGTTTTTGCGGCTGTGATATTCAATGCCGTGCTTGGCGTTTATCTGTTTATCGGGTTCAGAACAAAAGAGGATAATGCATAATGAATTATGATTATATACCTACGACGGACTATACGGCGCTGTATGAATATCAGCGAAGCTTAGAGAAAAAAGCACCGTATTGGTTTGATACAGATAGGGTTACATGGATAAAAAGCTTCTCCGACGACCGCGACCTTGACGGCGAGGATATGTTCAGTGAGCTTATCACTTACACTGCGGTTTGCGATGGCAGTATCGTCGGGTTTGTGCAGTTCGGTATACCGTGCTATATCTACGGAGATGACGGAGAAAAGGATTATGACGAGGTCTGCGGCGTTATAAGAACGCTGTATTTCGAGAGTGAGCATTCCGTCTGCGGCAAGGTCTTGGTCGAAATAGCGCATGACTATTTCGCGTCTAAGGGTGTAAAGCGTCACTTTGCTTTTTATCACGCGCTGGGTATGAGCTGCTATGCAGGGCACGGGAAGCTGTATTGCGGATTTCCCCATGTTGAAGAAACTCTCAGTGCTTTCGGCTATATCAAAGAGCATGAAAATGTATATTACAGGCGTTTTCTCAGCAGTGCTGACAGTGAAGCCTGCGAGAAAGCGGAAGTGACCTTTGACGAAGTGTCTGAAAGCGGTCTTGTGGAATTTTCGGTGCGTCTTGATGGCGAGTTTGTAGGCGCGGGCGCATTGGTGTATCTTCCGCAGGGGGATATCGCTTATCTCAAATGGATATTTATATTGGACGAGTATCAGGGCAGGGGGCTTGCTTCTGCGGCACTGCGGCTGATATTTGCAAAGCTGTACAACAGCGGCTTCAAGCGCATTGATACAGATACGGCTGACGGAAATCTTGCTGCTCAAGGCCTATATACAAAGCTTGGCTTTAAGGACATGGGCAGAACCAGAAGCTATATGGATAAGCAGTAAAATACAACAGGAGGAATTATTATGAAGCTTGACGGATTTGGATTGTTTGTAAATGACATGGCGAAGATGATACGCTTTTACAGAGATGTGCTCGGTTTTGAGATAAAAGAGGGCGATGATACCTCTAATGTGTATCTTGTAAAGGACGGAACGCTGTTTCTGCTGTACGGCAGGAATGATTTCGAGAAGATGACGAGCAGAAAATATGAGTATATCAAGGGGCTTAACGGTCATTTTGAGATAGCACTGTATGTCGATACCTTTGAGGAGGTAGACGAGGAATACCAAAAGGCTGTTGAAAAGGGTGCTGTGTCTGTGCTTGCGCCCGAAACTGAGCCTTGGGGACAGCGCACCTGCTATATCGCAGACCCCGAGGGCAATCTCATTGAGATAGGCTCGTTCGGAAAGCCGTTTGAGAGATAAAAGGTTAATGCTGTGATGATCTGCTTGTGCGAAAACTAACTGTTAGGAATGGATATCGGTAACATGAACAATTGTTGTTTAAGCAATGCTGTGAGATTAAAGAAATATGACCCGCAGCTTGAAAAGAAGCTCACCCCTGCCGCAAGGCTTGCAGATGGAGTGCTTATCGAGGAATAGGAGGTATAATGTCCAAAAAGAAGATAGAACACGTTTTGTTTGACGGGGACAGAAAGCAGAAAAAGAGCATACCCTTTTCGAATGTAAATAAGCGGGTCGCTGTTAAGAAAGGAAAAACGAAATGAGCGCTTCGATGTGCGGAATAGATTGCTCTTTATGCGAGCAAAGAGGTCGTTGCAAGGGCTGTGCTGAAACTATGGGAAAGCCGTTCGGCGGAAGCTGCGCAGTTGCACAGTGCTGTGTTGAGAACGGGCATGATAGCTGCAAAAACTGCGGCAATGTGTGTCAAATGAGGGAGAAGCTTTTGTTGGAGCTTAATTCCCTTGGTGTGGCGGCAGACGAGAGCTTTCTGCTAGTGAGCGAGCTTGACGCAGACGGCAATAACGCCGAGATAGTTGTGTACAAAAAGAGAAAGTGAAGCTGTAATTTAGTGCAGAGAAAGGAGTTGATACAATGATAAGAAAAATGAATGAGAGCGATATGCCGAGATGCGCGGAGATACTTTGCGAGGCATACAACAACGATATGTGGCAGTGCCACTGGACTGCTCAGACAGCCACAGCGTATCTGATGGACTATTTCCGTGTGGAAAAGTTTGTGGGTTTTGTGCTGGAGGAGGACGGTGACATCATCGGTGCGATGTTTGCTCACGAAAAGATATGGTGGAACAACAGCGAGCTTTATGTTGACGAGGTGTTTATAACGCCTGCAAAGCAAAGAGGCGGCTATGGAAGCACACTGCTGAAAGCTGCGGAGCAGTATTCTGCGGAGCATGGACTTGCAGGGCTTACGCTGTGTACGAATAAGTACGCGCCTGCTCGGGTTTTTTACCGCAAGAACGGTTTTTCTGATAACGAATATATCGTTTTTATGTATAAAGAACAATAAACATTTTTGATAATTATGTGTAGAAGAAAAGAAAGAGAGAACAGCAATGACAGAGATATTGAAAAGCTTCCTTGACAGCGAGGGCAGGCTTTGTGCCTATCCCTCAAAACGCAAGATGAAGCTGTATGCACTGTTGTATCTTGCAGGCAAATTCGAGCATGGCAGAGTATATACCGAAAAGCAGGTGAATGAGCTGCTGGGACAGTGGCACACCTACGGCGACCCTGCTACACTAAGGCGCGAGATGTTCACACACAAAATACTTTGGAGAGATGCATACGGCAAGGAATATCGTCTTGAGGACGTTCAGCCGACGATAGAAGAGCTTGTTGAACGTTACGGATAGGAGGGGCTTATGAAGAACAGACTTATTATCGTTGAGGGCTTGCCTTGTTCGGGAAAAAGCACCGCGTCCGCTTTTGCTGCTGATACACTGAAAGTTGACGGAAGGCGAGTACTGTTTGCAGATGAGGGAAGCTGTGAGCACCCCGCGGATTACGAATTTCATGGTTTTATTACAGATGATGAGCTTGCGCAGCTTACCGATGATGAACGCATACAGATAACGATGTGCGGCGAGAAAAAGTGCGGAGGTTATGTGGTTCCGCTGTCTAGGTTCTATGGAAAGCTGTTTGATATGCTGCTTCAGCGGAAGATATACGATTTTCTGCCGTGGGAGCGTGAGATGTCGCTGATGCTGGATAAATGGCGCGAGTTCTGCGAAAGCTCAAATGAAAATGTAACGTATGTGTTCAATTGCGTGATGCTGCAAAATCCCATGTGTGAAACTATGATGCGCTTCGGTTTTGACGAGCAGCGCTCGGCGGAGTACATAGGCATGATAGCCGATGCGGTGAAGCCGATGTGTCCGTTGGTCATCTATCTCAAAAACAGCGATCCAGCCGCTTCGGTAAAAAAAGCCGCGGCAGAGCGCGAGGGCTGGCTTGACGGAGTGATAGATTATCATGTGAACGGCGCATACGGCAAAAGCATCGGCGCACAGGGCTTTGACGGGTATATCGCCTGTCTTGAGGAACGTCAGCGCCGCGAGCTGCGGATACTGCAGCAGCTTAATGTCGAGAGCCTTGTTATAGACGATCCGCAGAATGATTGGGACGAGGCGTATGACAGGATAAAAAAGGCAATAATTTGATATGGTAGTGAGATGGCTTTGCGCTCACTTGATGTAAAACAATACGGTACCGCCGCTCGTTTGCGTTTATGCAGATGTGCGGCGGTGTTTTTTTCAAAATAATGGCACTGTAGGTCTTGCAAAACGGAATATTTTGTGATATAATATAAAGGATAATACAATAATATGGGTCATTCCGTGCATTTTCACGTGACCCCTTATAGGAGATACTATGATACAATACGATGAAGTAAGACTTGCCATGGAGGCGCTGACCACTGATATAGAGGAGCTTAAAGGCGCACTCGACCTTGACAGAGTAAAGATAAAGCTTGATGAGCTTGAAATGAAATCTACCGAGCCTACCTTTTGGGACGACCCCGAAAAGTCACAGGCAATACTGCAGCAGATAGGTCAGTACAAGGCAACTATCGGCGGCTATGAGAAGCTTAAAACAAACCACGAGGACGTGCTCACCATGATAGAGCTTGCGGAGGAATCCGAGGACGAGACCATGGTAGACGAGATAAAGGAGCTTGCCGAGTCCGTAAAGACACAGCTCGAGGAGCAGAAGCTTGCTACCCTGCTTAAAGGCGAGTATGACAGCAGCAACGCTATCCTGTCGTTCCATGCGGGCGCGGGCGGTACAGAGGCTCAGGACTGGGTATCTATGCTGCTGAGAATGTATACAAGATGGGCAGACCGCCACGGCTTCAAGACCGAGGTGCTTGATATCCTTGACGGTGACGAAGCAGGTATCAAGAGTGCTTCTATCCATATTCAGGGCTACAACGCATACGGCTTTTTGAAGAGCGAGCACGGCGTTCACAGACTTGTAAGAGTGTCGCCGTTTGACTCCGCAGGCAGACGTCAGACAAGCTTTGCGTCTGTTGAGGTAATGCCTGAGATAGAAAAGGACGTTGATGTTGATATCCGTCCCGATGATATCGAAATGGAAGTGTACAGAGCCAGCGGTGCGGGCGGTCAGAAGGTAAACAAGACCTCCTCGGCTGTAAGACTTATCCACAAGCCCACGGGCATCGTTGTTTCCTGTCAGACGCAGAGAAGCCAGGTGCAGAACCGCGAATTCTGTATGAAGATGCTTGCCGCAAAGCTTATTGAGATAAAAGAGCGTGAGCACCTTGACAAGATCTCAGATATCAAGGGCGAGCAGCTCAAGATAGAGTGGGGCAGCCAGATACGTTCATATGTATTTATGCCTTACACGCTTGTTAAGGATAACAGAAGCAACTTTGAAACAGGTAATGTTCAGGCTGTTATGGACGGCGAGCTTGACGGCTTTATCAATGCATTCCTCAAGGGCAGAAGCCTCGGTGAGTTTTAATGGAAAAAAACGACGTTATCCGGCTTGAGATAACAGGTCTTACAAACGAGGGAAGCGGCGTCGGCAGATATGAGGGCATGGCTGTCTTCGTGCCGATGACGGCTGTCGGAGATGTTATACTCTGCCATATCGTAAAGGTGCTGAAAAGCTACGCTTTCGGCAGGGTCGAGGAGATGCTAAGCCCCTCGGCTGACAGAGTTAAAAACGACTGTCCATCTTACGGGAAGTGCGGCGGCTGCTCGTTCAGACATATAAGCTACGAGGCTGAGCTTCGCGCAAAGGAAGGCTTTGTGCGTGACGCATTCGAGCGCATAGGCGGGCTTTCTCCCGAGTTTCTGCCGATATGCGGCAGCGAGAGCACCGAGGGCTATCGCAACAAGCTTCAGATGCCTGTTGCAAAGTCCGATATCGGCGAGGTATACTGCGGATTTTACTCCGAGCGCAGCCATCGTGTTACACCTGTTAAAAAGTGCCTTTTGCAGCCCGATATATTTGCGGATATCACCGCTTTTGTGATACAGCAGGTAAAAAAGCTGAAAATATCGGTGTATAACGAGCATAAGCACGAGGGCGTGCTTCGCCATATCTTTCTGAGAAAAGGCCACTACAGCGGTGAGATAGCTCTGTGTCTTGTGGCAAGAAGAAAAACGCCCGAGCTTTGCAAGCTTGCAAAGGAAACGATGCGCAGATTTCCCGAGATAAAGGGCGCTGTGCTTAATATCAATAAAGAAAAAACAAATGTGATTTTGGGCAGCGACGAGATAACGCTGTTTGGTGAGCCTGTTATAACCGATACGATGTGCGAAAACGAGATATCCATATCTCCGAAGTCGTTCTATCAGGTGAACACACCTGCAGCTGAGGCGCTTTATCGTCAGGCGGCGGATTTTGCCGAACCACAGGGAAAGCTGCTGCTTGACCTGTACTGCGGCGCAGGCACTATCGGACTTTCGATGGCAAAGCAGGCAAAGCGCGTTATTGGTGCGGAGATAGTTCCCGAGGCTGTGGAAAACGCAAAGGAAAACGCCGCGCGCGGCGGCTACGACAATGCGGAATTTATCTGCGCCGACGCGGGACAGGCTGCAAAAACGCTGCTTCAACAAGGCTCAAGACCAGATGTCATCATAGTTGACCCGCCGAGAAAGGGCTGCGACGAGATGACGCTTTCCGCGTGTGCGAAGATGGCTCCCGAAAGGATAGTCATGATATCCTGCAACGCGGCGACTGCCGCGAGGGACTGCAAATGGCTTTCAGAACACGGCTACAAGGCCGAAAAGGTGAGAGCTTTCGACTTGTTCCCGAGAACAACGCATACGGAGTGCGTAATATTGCTGAAGCGCTGCTGATTCGTTACAGAGCGTTTTCCGCTTAAAAATAAACACAAACTACGGAGGTGTACTACCATGAAAAAGGTTACACGATCAACGCAGGACAAAAAAATGCCCATGTCGCACGAGCACATTTATAAGCTTATGCTTCTTGTGACTTTCGCAGTTTCGGGTGTGTTTTTAATTATCAATCTCATTAGACTTAATGTTCCGGGAATTATTGCCATCGGCGGCTGTATGGTCGTGTTTTTGGTGGCTTTGATACTTATGAAAAAGCGTATGGTGAAGCGCGAGATCAGAGAAATGGTGCTTGCTGTCGGACTTGAGGTAATGATCTTCGCTATATCGCTGTTCAGCGGTGAGTCCTACAGTGACGACTTTCCGATGTTCCTTTGTGCGATCGCGATCACGGGTCTTTATATGAAGCCGTTTTACACAAAGCTGCAGCTTATCGTTGCCGATGTCCTTTTGGTAGCGATGTACGTTATCAATCCCGAAAAGTCCGAGGGACTTTCACAGTATCTTCTGTGTCTTGGAATCTTCTCGCTTGCAGGATTTATAATTTACCTCGTTATCAAGCGCGGACGTGCGTTCATTGACATCAACCGTTTGCAGGCTGTGCAGTCTGAGAATATCCTCTGGGATATGCAGGAGATGGGAAACAAGATCCAAAGCGACTTCAACAATTCTTCCGACCGTATCAAGGAGAGCGCAAGAGCACTGGAGCAGGGTTCGGTTTCCATTATAAGCAGCGCTACCGACGTAGCAAATCTTTGCCACGATGTACATGACAGAGTTAATGATACCGCAAAGCAGATAAAAGAGCTTAACCGTCAGGTAAGAAAATTCGAGGAAGCGCTGTCTGACAACGATACAAACATGTCTGCCATGACAACGCAGCTTCAGGACGTAAACAAGGGTATACTTGACACAAGCGCCGCAGTAAACGATATGAAGGTGCAGATGAACGAGGTTGCCGCTATAGCAGAGCAGCTTGGTACTATCTCCTTTAAGACTACGCTTCTGTCGCTGAATGCTTCGGTCGAGGCTTCTCATGCGGGCAGCGCCGGCGCAGGCTTCGCTGTTGTTGCGGCTGAAATGAAAGAGCTTTCCGAGAACAGTGACCGCTTCTCCGAGCGTGTTTCCGAGGTGGTTGGACAGCTTCTCAATCAGGTTGAGATCATTGCTGACCAATTCGCTGCAAGCACTCGTGCGATAGAGCGTTCTGAGGAAACAATGGCAGGACTTCAGCAGAGCTTTGAGCAACTCACTCATCGTTTCGATTCGCTGTATGAAAATATCGAGCAGCAGAATCAGAGCGTTGAGGACGTAAACAATACATTTATGTATCTTAACAGCGGCGTAGATGAGGTTAAACGCGGCTCGTCCGATAATATGTCTACAGTAAGCGATATCGTCAAGATAATGGCGGATTATAGAGAGAATATCAGCAGAGTTGTTGAGAACACAAGGCTGAAATAATTTTGGCTTTCGCACGGTTGTCGCGGCTTTTGGGGGTGCACAGTGAACAGAGTAAAGGTGTGGGGAATATATTCCGCCTATTCTATTCTTTTTGCTGCGGTTTTTGCGGCAATGCTCGCAGTGCTTACAGCGTCCGTTGCGGCGCTTCCCGCAGGGCTTCTCTTTGCTGTGCTTGGCGGAGTGATGCTGGTGTTTGATGTAAGCTTTGTTCTGACTGAGCTTTCGCCGTTCATAATGCTTTTTGGCGGACTTTTTGCGGCGTGCGCCGCAGTGGTCTGCGGACTTCTTGCAGTCAAGGCGGGCTTTGGAGTTTCGAGGTTGTTTCTTGTGCTTCGGCGCAGGTGCGACAGGCTGAGAGGCTGGCAGTGATGAATAAGGCTATAAACCGCGCTTTGGTAGTGTTTGCAGTGCTGACGCTAGTTTTCGGTGTTCTGCTGTGGGTGTATCGCGACAGTAAAGGCAATGCCGAGTATTACGAGGGAAGCAATTCCGTAGCGCTTTGCGAATATATCGAGCTTGAGCTGCTTAAAACCGATGTGGAGCTTATTCCGTATGACGGAGATGAGATACGCTTTGAGTTCAAAAGCACCGTCCCCATAACTGTAAAAAAAGGCGATAATCGCTTGGTCGTAACCGAAAGCGATGAGTTTGTGCTGACGTTTATGATGTCCGAGTCCGAGCAGCTTGGCTTTAGGCTGTATCTCCCTGAGGTATGCTACCGCAGTATCACCGTGTATACATCTTCGGGTGCTGTCAGTGCTGACGGCGTTTTGTCCGAGGAGATGAACATTGTCACAAAGAGCGGAGATATCAGTGTGACCTCATGCAGCACACCTGTAAAGCTCACCAGCGGTACAGGAGATATACTTCTTGGTTTTGACGATGCGGCAGCAGGGAGCGTTATTGAGGCGCGCAGCGGCAACGCTGAGCTTATTTTGCCTCGCGGCAGCTCGGTCGCATTGAGCTATAAAACAGAAACAGGCAGATTTGTATCCGATATGATAAGCGGCAGGATCGACGGCAGCTATATGCTTAGCTTCAGCGGCGGCGAAAGGCTGATAAATGCCGATGTTATATCGGGAACGTTTACAGTAAGTGAAAAAACAGACTAATTCAGGAGGCAGATATGAAAAATTACCGACAGGTCTTATCTATCGTATCGGACGAGCAGCAGCAGTTTTTTAACCTTTCCTATGAGGTCGAGGAGTGTGTAAGACGCAGCATGGTCACTGAGGGAATTTGCGTTGTAATATCGCAGCATACTACTTCGGCCGTGTTCCTTGAGCACGATGACGAGGATCTTTATGCCGACTGGCTTGCTCTGCTGTCTGCGGTAGTACCCGAGGAGAGCGTTTACAAGGTGGACTATTCCTCCGCGGCTCAAGGTCATTTAAAGCAGATGATGCTTGGAGCATCGGTAACTGTGCCGATATCCGACGGACGACTGGAGCTTGGCCCAAGACAATACATAATGTACGGAGATTTTGACGGCTGCCGCGAAAAGGACGTTATTGTCAAGATCATAGGAGAATAAAAATAATGCTTTCGGTCATCATTCCTGCATATAACGAGCAGGAGAATATAAAAAATACTGCCTGTGTGATATCGGGTATACTCCAGCAGGCAGGTATAGATTATGAAATAATTTTTGTGGACGACGGCTCAAAGGACAGCACATGGGCGGAGATCATCTCCGCCCATGAGGCTGATACCAATGTGCGCGGCGTCCGCTTTTCGCGTAATTTCGGCAAAGAGGGCGCAATATTTGCGGGACTAAAAGCGGCGCAGGGAGATTGCGCGGTGCTTATAGACTGCGATCTTCAGCACCCGCCCGAGCTTATCCCAAATATGTACAGTATGTGGGAGAGCGGTGCAGAGGTCGTTGAGGCGATAAAGGCGTCACGGGGAAAGGAAAGTCTTTTCTACAAGCTTTTTGCAAAGAGCTTTTACAAGATGATGAAGTCGTCTTCGGGAATAAATCTTGACGGCGCAAGCGATTTCAAGCTGCTTGACCGCCGTGCGGTCGACGCTCTGAACGAGCTTCCCGAAAGAATGACGTTTTTCCGTGCACTTTCAAGCTGGGTAGGCTTCCGTACAGAGAAGATAGAGTTTGACGTTAAGCCCCGTGCGGCGGGAAAAACAAAGTGGAACTTTACAAAGTTGTTTAAATTTGCCGTAAATTCCATCACAAGCTTCACAAATCTGCCAATACATCTTATTACGGCGGTGGGCATTATCTTTGGTATTTTCGCCGCAGTGGTCGGTGTGCAGACGCTTGTGAACTATTTCTGCGGAAACGCCGCAGAGGGATTTTCAACTGTAATTCTGCTGATACTTATCGTAGGCGCTTGTATTCTTATCGGAATAGGCGTTATAGGCTTCTATCTATCCAAGATTTACGAGGAGATAAAGCAACGACCGCGGTATATCGTAGCGGAGCGCGTAGGCGAAGGAAGAAAGGGTGAGCAAAATGAGCGAACAGACCGCAGCTAACGTTACGGCGGTTTCGGTGGTGCGAAGCACGCTGCTTCGTGCGTGGGGCTTTGTGCAGAGAAATCGTGCGTATTTTCTGTCGTTTTTGCTGCCTGTTATCATTCTTTTTGCATCATATATACAGTTCAATGTGTGGCCGTTCGGTGAGCGCTCTGTGCTTTCGCTTGACCTCAACGCGCAGTATGTGTACTACTATGACTATATGTACGATGTTTTTGCGGGTGAGGAGAGCCTTTTTTACAGCTGGAGCAGAAATCTTTCGGGTGAGTTCGCGGGTATAATCGGATATTATCTTGCAAGCCCGTTTAATTTATTGGTGTGGCTGTGGGACAGAAGCTGGATAACCGAGGGCCTGCTTACTATGATGCTTGCAAAGGCGGGAAGCTGCGGACTTGCAATGTGCTTTCTGCTGAAAAAGCACCGCAATTATTCAAATATCACATCGCTGCTGTTTTCGGTAATGTTTGCACTGTGCGGCTTTTTTGTCGTGCAGACGATGGACCCTATGTGGCTTGACGGGCTTATTGCTCTGCCGCTTGTGGTGATGGGCGTTGAGCGCGTGTGCGACAAGCGGCGTTTTAAGCTGTATGTGTTGTCGCTGGTGTATGTTTTTGTTGCGAATTTTTATATCGGCTATATGGTGGGCATTTTTTCGGCACTGTATATGTTCTATTATCTCGCTTCGGGCAAAAGCACCAATAAAACTATGCGCGAGTACTTCGGCGCTATGATGATGTATGGCTTCGCTTCGGTGTCGGCGATACTGATGTCGTGCTTTATGCTTCTGCCTGTTTACAAGTCGCTTTCAAACGGTAAATTTACATTTTCCAAGCCCGATTTTTCGCTTGTTGAGAACTTTGATATATCCGATATTTTTATAAAGCTTTTCCCCGGCACCTATGACACGGTGCGTATGGAGGGAATGCCTGCATTGTATGCGGGTACGCTTGCGCTTGTATGTGCGGTTATATATTTTATCTCGCGCAGGATATCCGCGCGTGAGCGTATTTCAGGAGCTGTGCTTGTCGGTGTGCTCGTGCTTTGTATGTATATCCGCCCTGTTGATATGCTGTGGCACGGTGGTCAGATGCCGAACTGGCTTCCTTACAGATATTCTTTTGTTATCAGCTTTCTGATAGTCCTTTTCGGTGCGCAGGTGTTCGATAAGCTGAAGAATATACGTCCGAAAAGCATAGGCGCGGCGTTTGCGGTGCTTCTTGCGATGTTGCTTTTTGCTGACCATAATAATGACAGCGAGTTTTATGACGCAGTGCTGACAATAGGTATACCTCTTGTTGTGCTTGCAATCATTTGTATAGCTCTTTATGCGTTCAGAAAGTATGCTGCCAGTTCAAATGCAAAAAAGCTGTTTGTGCTGCTTGTCTGTGCCGAGTGTCTGTTGAATTCGTCAATGTCGCTGCATAAGATGCATGAGGATATAGTGTTTTCTACGCGCGCATCTTACCGATTTGATATCCCAGAGACCCGCAAGGTTACCGAGGAAGTGCAGAAGCTTGACGATAGCTTCTATCGTATGGAAAAGACGTTCCATCGATGCGTGAATGACCCGATAGCTCTTCAGATGTATGGTATGAGCCATAGCTCCAGTACGCTGAACTCAAAGGCTATAATGCTGCTGAAGCAGCTCGGCCTTGTGTCAAGAGAGCATTACACGCGCTATGACGGTTCAACTGTGCTGACCGACGATATATTCGGCGTGAAGTATGTTCTTGCAAAGGACGAAAAAACGCTGCCCTATACCGATACTCTCGATGTAAGCTATCAGCCCGAAAGGGAAGAAAACAGGATATCTGTTTATACAAATGCCGATGCGCTCGGTCTTGCTTATCTTGCTGACAGTAGCGTGCTTGATCTGAATGTAGATGATTATGCGATCACCGCAGAGGAGCTTGCAGAGCCTGAAGACCCTGAGGCGGAGGTGTTTGAGATAGAGCAGCCGTTCCTGCTTCAGAATGAGCTTGCAAGGACGCTTTCGGGCGAGGAGCTTGATGATATTTTCGTAAAAATAACCGATCTTGAGTTTGACAGCGACAATATCCGCACAGGCTCTACAACGGACGCGCACCATAGTTATCGCAAGCGCACTGAGAGCGAGGAGGCGTGGATATCCTACAATGTGACAGTGGATATTGACGGCCCTGTTTATATGTATCTGCCGACAAAGTATGAGCGCGAAACGCAGATGTACATCGACGATTCGTACAGAAGCAACTACTTCCTGTATGAGAATTACAGCATAGAGTATCTTGGCACATACAGTGCGGGCGAAAGCTTTGAGTTAAAGCTCAAGCTGCTTGATGATGCGGTGTATTTTAAAGAGGCTCAGTTCTATTCCGCTGATATGGCGGCGTTGGAGCAGTTTAATTCTGCGATGATGACAAGAAATGCCGATACGACTCTGGAGCGCACATCAGGCGCTGTACTGGAGCTTAATGTAAATGCCGAGGAGGACAGTGTTCTGTTCACCACTATTCCATTTGAGGAGGGCTGGACAGCTATTGTTGATGGAGCAGAAGTGCCGCTGACAACAACGATGGACGGCGCACTTATTGCTGTTCCTATCGAAGCAGGCGAGCATACTGTGAAGTTGGAATTTTTCCCTGCGGGACTTAAAGCGGGCTTGGCTTTCACACTAAGCGGAGCTTTGCTTTTCGCGATAATGATATTGTTCACCTGTCATTTGCGTAAAAAGAGAGTGGCGGCTGAAAATATAACCGAATAAAGCTACGCCCTGAGAAAATTTTTCTCAGGGCGTTTTTCAGTTATTATTAAATAATCGTTTCAATTGTCCGCGCGATTTTATTCCAAGCTTTGCATAGGTGCGTTTAAGGCTGCTTTTTACGCTGTCTATGCTTATACCGAAGGTTTCTGCAATGACTTCGTTGGAAGCACCTTCCGCCGCAAACTTTGCTATGTCATAAGCTTTTGCGGTGAGGCGCTGCTCGTTAAGAGAGCGTTTTGCGGCAGTTTTGTGCTGAGTCTGTACTGCGGTCTTGCTGTCGTATAGATCGTTTTCGCTAAGCTCTTGTATGCGGACAAGCTCTATGCTTTTTCTGAGCGAATGTGCGGTGTTGAGTATCTCGCTGAGAAGCTTATTATATTTTGAACTCAATCTGTATCGTGCCGCCTTAAAAGCCGCAGGAAAGTGAACGCATATTTCTGCTGCGGGCATAATAAGACCTGATAGCAGAAGCTTATCCAGTATTTTTTGAATAAGCGTCATAGCCGTTTTTTCGCGGCCTGTTTTATAATGTGCTATCGCGGTGATTAGTTCTATCCTTGCAGCGGCAGTTTCGTTGCGCACTTCGTTTGCGATGCTGAGATAATCGGCGTTACGATTAAATAAGGTGTTGTATTCTTTATGCATAAGCGCTGAAAAACAGCGAACACAGTAATAAAACGGAGCGGCAAAACGATTCAGCATAATAAGCTCGTCCGATTTTGAAACGGTGTTCCAGCGTTCCTCGTCAGTGCCGCTCTTGATGCACGATAGCTGTGCAAGTATTAAAAGAGCCATGTCGCCCGATTCACTGGAGTAGTATTTGCTGCCAAGTTCAGCTATCTCGCTGCAAAGCGAGGAAAACGGCTCGTAATTTCCTAACATGAGCGAGCAGCGCGCTGCGGTGTACAGTGCAATAAGCTTTGTGGGCACAAGCCTTTCGGAGCTGCACAGCAATGCGATATCACGCGAAAGATTAAGTCCTTTTTCAAATTCTTTTGTGTAATAATACATTTCTGCGATATAAAGCTTTTCAATATATGCGCCGTGACCTATCATCTCGGTATACATATGATGGTAACGCGTGAACTGTTCTGCTTCCGCTTCTAACGGAATAGAAAACCTGTGTATAAGCTCAAAAACCGATGGTGCGTACAGCGACCAGGAATAAAATGGCGGGCTGAACGCAGAAATGCCCGAATAGTATTCGTATGCGCGCTTTATGTGAGTTCCCATCTTTTCCATCAGGTAGAAATCCTCGTAGCTTCTGAGCGCATAAGCGTAGCACAGCATATCTCGGCGCTTTTCTTCGGTGATATCGGAACGCTCGGTTATGCTTTTGATTATAACGTCAAAATGCTTCTTGACATACGGCTTGTAATCTGTGAGAGCGAGCAGCGACAGCAGACGGAGAAGTCTTGGTATCATCAGTGGATTTTCAAGACTTGCATTTTTAACTATATCATATATCTGCCGCTTGCTTTGAAGAACAATTTCAAACATCAAAATGCCGTGAGATGGGATAACAGCGGCTTTGTCGTGTTCGCCCGCGGAGCAGTATTGACAGAATGCTACGAAATTTCTGCCTGCGCGCAGGCAGTCCTTAGCTGAACAGCGGTATATTGCTTTTCTGATTTCATCGGGCATTTGCGCAGAATATCGGAACAACGACAGCTTAATATAAAAGGGGGTGTTGTACTTGTTCGTACGGCGGTTTATATCAATAAGCGGCAATATCTTGTTTACTCTGTCAATGCCATCTCTTATAGCGGACAGCGTGAGTGCATCTGCACCGTAGCAGTCTACCAAAGCTTTTTCTCCTGCAAACCATGTACAAGTCTGCTCGTCAAGAGTGAAGAACGCCGCAGCACAAAGAGCGCATAGCACCGTGCTTTTGTCTAGAACGCGCAACATGGCTTCGGGGAGCAGGTCTTGAAGCTCATAGCTCGAAATGCTTCCTCCGTTTGTGAGAATTATTGCACAGAGCCTTATCCTTAGTATATCACCCGAGGTGCGCGAACAAATTTCGTCGGCATTGGAGCTGTCCGCTTCGCACAGCTTCAAGAATCGCGCTGTTTCGTCAGAGGTAAGCTGAAGCTCCTCTTTTGAAATGAGGTCGATTGAGAGATCTTCGATAAGCTTCGCTTGATGAAAGGTTATGCTGTCGCAGGTTATAACAAGTGATACGGGTGAATACTCTCCGAGGAGCCGAGCGCAGTATAGGCTGCCAAGAAGCATATTTGCAGCTGCGGAAGAATCTATTACAATAACGTATGGCTGCTTTACGCTCACGCTGAGCAAGCGGTCTTTCAATGCCAGAAATTCTTGGCGGGTTATGGGAATACGCTCGTCTGTGCCAAGCAGCAGCTTGCAGTATCGTGAGAAGCATTCATTTGCCGTGCCGCAGTCTGAAATAAATCGGCAGGAAGCGCCTTCGGGGCGTGAGCGGCGCAGAAATTCCTTGAGGATCGTTGTTTTGCCGCTGCCCTCGGGGGCGCATACGACGGTAAGCCTTTGGGTGTAGATGCTTTTTAGGCGGGAATACAGCCTTTTCGGTATGAATATCATCGCACGCGCCTCCTTTGTTATGCTTTAATGTTTAAATTGTAGCATATTTTTTGAAAAAAGTACAGAGAAATGCAAATTTTTTTTGCAAAAGCACTTGACAAATCGTTTTGTGTGTAGTATAATTATCGAGTAATAAAGCAGAGCCACCACACTCTCACCCGCCGACGTTCGTTCTGTCAGGCGCGGTCATCTTAATGCGAATATCGCCTTCGGGCTTTTCTGTTAAGCGTGAGTAGTGTGTACTCGCGCTTATTTTATTTCACAGAGCTTATATGTTTTTGTATGGAAAGGCGGTGCTTCAAAATCGGCACAAAAGAACAGCTCATCAATGAGGAGATCCGCGACAAGGAAGTAAGGGTCATCGGCACAGACGGCGAGCAGCTTGGTATAATGGCTACAGCTGATGCGCTCAACAAGGCTATCGAGGCTGACCTCGATCTGGTGCTTATCGCCCCCGGCGCAACTCCTCCGGTATGCCGCATAATGGACTACGGCAAATACCGTTTCGAGCAGACCAAGAGGGAAAAGGAAGCTAAGAAGAACCAAAAGCAGGCCGAGGTAAAAGAGATCAAGATGTCGCTTAATATCGACACCAACGATTTCAATATCAAGGTAAAGAACTGCATCAAGTTTCTTCAGAACGGTGACAAGGTCAAGGTTACTATCCGCTTCAGACGTGCGAGAGAGATGTCGCACATGAACCTCAGCGAAGAGTTGATGAAGAGGTTTATGGAAGCCGTTTCGGAGTACGGCGGTTCCGAAAAGCCGTCAAAGCTCGAGGGTAAGAACTACGCAGTGGTTTTAAGCCCCAAGAAATAAGATGGCGCTGAAAGGCGCACTTTAAAAGAAAATCTCAAGGAGGATACCAAAATGCCTAAGATCAAAACACACAGCGGAGCTAAAAAGCGTTTCAAGCTGACAAAGAACGGTAAGGTAAAGATGCAGCACTGCAACAAGCGTCACATTCTTACCAAGAAGTCCACAAAGCGTAAAAGAAGCTTAAGAGCAGGCGCATACGCTGACGTTACCAACGTAGCAGCAGTAAAGAGCCTTATTCCTTACAAATAAGAACAACGCGTAAGAACAGCGCGGAATAAGGTTCCGCATTAAAAATTCAGGAGGTAATGTAACATGGCACGCATTAAGGGCGCACTCGCTACTCGTAAGAGAAGAAATAAAACATTAAAGCTGGCAAAGGGCTACTGGGGCGGTAAGAGCAGACTGTTCAAGACTGCTAAGGAAGCCGTAATGAAGTCCGGTCAGTATGCATATGTAGGCAGAAAGCTGAAGAAGAGAGATTTCAGAAGACTGTGGATCACAAGAATTTCCGCTGCTTGCAAGGCAAACGGCATGAACTACTCCACATTCATGAACGGTCTGAAGAAGGCTGGCATCGCTCTCAACAGAAAGATGCTGTCTGAGATCGCTATCAATGACGCAGCAGGCTTCACAGCACTTGCTGATAAGGCTAAGGCTGCACTTTAATCGTGATATATCTCACGTCTTGTAAACGGGGCGTGAGATTTTTCGCTATGTAGGGGGTATATTCCGATGACGCTTACATCAAGAAAAAACGACATCGTTCGCCGTTTCAGAGAGCTTATTCGAGAGAAAAAGCTGCGTGACAGCGAGGGCGTTTTCGTTGCCGAGGGCGATCATCTTTGCGCAGAGGCGGTAAGTGTCGGCGCTAAGATATGCTTTGCACTGGTGACCGAAAAGGCGCTGGAGAAATATCCCGAAACGGCTGAGGCGCTTATTTCCGCGGCCGACAGCCATGCTGTAATATCCGAGGATATAGCGGAATATATTTCCGATACAAAGTCACCGCAGGGGCTTTTCGCTGAAATACGCAGACCTGCAACAGATTGCACGCTTTGTGGCAAGCTGCTGCTGCTTGACGGCGTTCAAGACCCGGGTAATGTCGGCACTATGATACGTACGGCAGAGGCACTTGGAATAAAGGGCGTGCTGCTGTCGGAAAAATGCGCCGATGTTTATTCTCCGAAAACGCTCAGAGCTTCGATGGGCAGCGTTTTCAGACTGCCTTGTATAAGCTGTGATATCGTGCAGAAAATAAGTGAGCTTCGCGATGGTGGCTATAGCGTTTACGGTGCGATGCTCGACGATACCGCGCATAAGCTCGGCGAAATAGGCTTCGGAGAAAAGTCTGCTGTGGTCATCGGCAGCGAGGGCAGCGGTATTTCGGAAGAAGTAAAAGGCGTATGCACAGGCGCGCTCTATATCCCGATAACGGGAGCAGAGTCGCTTAATGCAGCCGCAGCCGCATCAATTATCCTGTGGGAGCTTTCGAAATGACGACTTTCTGCGTAATGCAGAAGGTATCGCAAAGCCGCAAGCAAAAGCTTAGGGTTTTGCGATGCTTAGTTAAAGGGCGCGCCGCCTGAGAATATGGGCAGCGCACTCTGTATCAACAACCAAATCAATATCATGGGGGAGAACAAGTGGCACACCTTGTAATATTAGAGTCGCCCTCCAAGGCGAAAACAGTTAAAAAGTATCTCGGCGATGGCTACGATGTTATGGCGTCCACAGGACACATAATCGACCTGCCTAAATCCAAGATGGGTGTTGACATCGAGAATGATTTTAAGCCTCAGTATGTCAACATGAAGGATAAGTCAGAGATAATAAAAGAGCTTAAAAAGCGCGCTAAGAGCAGCGATATTGTTTATCTCGCAACTGACCCTGATAGAGAGGGCGAGGCTATTGCATGGCATTTGTCGCATCTTTTGAACATTGATGAGAATGCGCCTGTAAGAGTTACTTTTAACGAGATAACAAAATCGGGTATTCAAAGCGGAATGCAGAATCCGCGCAAGATAGACACCGATGTCGTTGACGCGCAGCAGGCAAGACGTATACTCGACCGTATCGTGGGCTACAAGCTGTCGCCTTTTCTTTGGAAGAAGGTGCGCAGAGGTCTTTCTGCGGGCAGGGTTCAGTCTGTTGCGGTAAGGCTTATAGTTGACCGCGAGAACGAGATTCGCAGCTTCCAGTCTCAGGAGTACTGGAGCATTGACGCGAAGTTTATCGCATCTTCGTCAAAGCGTGCGTTTTCCGCAAAGCTTGCCGAGGTTGACGGCGAGAAGATAGAGATATCCGATGAAAAGAGCGCAAACGCTATACTTGAGCGCCTTTCCGGTGCGGAGTATACCGTCACCAATCTGAAAAAGTCGCAGAGAAAAAAGCAGCCCGCTCCGCCTTTCACCACTTCCACATTGCAGCAGGAGGCTTCGCGTAAGCTGTCTTTTCAGGCACGAAGAACTATGAAAGCCGCACAGGAACTGTATGAAGGTATTGAGGTGCCGGGTATGGGTGCTGTGGGTCTTATCACCTACATGAGAACAGACTCGTTGCGTATCTCGGACGAGGCGAAAGCCGCTGCAGCTGAGCTTATCAAGGAGCTGTATGGTGCGGATTATCTTCCCGAAAAGCCGAGGGCGTTCCGCTCCAAAAACAACGCGCAGGACGCGCACGAGGCTATCCGTCCCACAACGGTAAGCCTTACTCCCGAAAAGCTGAAATCCTCGCTAACAAGCGACCAGTATAAGCTCTACAAGCTGATATGGGAGCGTTTCATGGCGAGTCAGATGCAGAATGCCGTTATGGATACGGTATCGGTAGATATCAGCGCAGCAGGCTGCCTGTTTAAAGCAAGCGGCTATTCGGTGAAGTTTGACGGCTTTACAAAACTTTATGAGGAGAGCCGCGACGGAGATACCGAGCAGGGCGGCACGCTTCCCGTTATCACAAAGGGCGAGAAGCTGAAAGCAAAGGAAGTAAAGGGCAACCAGCATTTCACGCAGCCTCCCGCAAGATACAACGAGGCTTCGCTGATAAAGGAGCTTGAGGAGAACGGTATCGGCAGACCGTCCACATACGCGCCGACCATCTCTACCATACTTGACAGACATTACGTCGAGCGTGAAAGCGGCAACCAGATAAAGCCTACAGCGCTTGGCGAGGTAATAACCGAGCTGCTGAAATCCCATTTTGACAATATCGTTGATGTGAAGTTCACCGCGAAGATGGAGAACGAGCTTGACAGCATAGAAAAGGGCAGCGTTGACTGGGTTCAGATATTGAAGAATTTCTACGGACGCTTTGCTAAGACCCTTGAAAAGGCTGAGACTGATATGGAGGGCAAGCGTGTAAAGGTTCCCGATGAGCCTACGGACATCGTTTGCGAGCAGTGCGGAAAGAACATGGTCATTAAGATCGGCCCGTATGGAAAATTCCTCGGCTGCTCGGGCTTCCCCGAATGTACGTTTACAAAGAAGATAGTTACCGAGACCAAGGGAAGCTGTCCCAAGTGTGGCAAGAAGATGCTTGCCAAGAAGTCCAAGAAGGGCAAGCCTTTCTATGGTTGCGAGAACTATCAGACCTGCAACTTTATGACATGGGATCTGCCTATTGAGGAGAAATGCCCCGAATGTGGAAAGACCCTTTTCAAAAAAACAGGAAAGCTCGGAAAGATATACTGTGCGGACGAGAACTGCTCGTATGAGCGTCCGCTTGATAATACAAAGGACAAATAATGAGGGTTAAGGTTATCGGCGCGGGTCTCGCAGGGTGCGAGGCGGCTGTGCAGCTTGCAAGGCGCGGCTTTGAGGTCGAGCTTTATGAGATGAAGCCGCAGAAATATTCCCCCGCGCATAAATATCAGGGCTTTGCGGAGCTTGTTTGCTCAAATTCGCTGAAAGCGTCAAGAGTGGACAGTGCCTGCGGTCTGCTTAAAGAGGAAATGCGGCGGCTTGGCTCTGTTATAGTTGAGGCGGCGGAAAAGACCGCAGTGCCCGCAGGCGGCGCGCTTGCGGTGAACAGAACCGAGTTCTCCGACGAGGTGACGAGGATAGTTAAGTCTTTCCCGAATATCACTGTTATTGAGGGAGAGGTAACAGAGCTTCCAAGTGAAAATGCAGTGATATGCACGGGACCGCTTACTTCTGACGCGCTTGCCGAGAAGATACGCGAGCTTTGCGGCGAGGGGCTGAGCTTTTTTGATGCGGCGGCTCCTATCGTTACGGCTGAGAGCATAGATTTCACAAAGGCGTTTTTTCAGACGCGCTACGACAAGGGCGACGCGGATTACATCAACTGTCCCATGGATAAGGAAGAATACGAGCGCTTTTATGAGGCGCTTGTGAACGCTGAAAGCGCTCCTTTAAAGGAATTTGACCGTCCCGAAGAAAACTCGGGGCTTAGAGTATACGAGGGCTGTATGCCTGTTGAGGTGCTTGCAAAGCGCGGCATAGAAAGCGTACGCTACGGCTGTATGAAGCCTGTTGGACTTACCGACCCGAGGACGGGGCATCGTCCGTGGGCGGCTGTGCAGCTTCGCAAGGAGAACAAAGAGGGCACACTGTATAATATCGTGGGCTTTCAGACTAACCTCAAATTCGGTGAGCAGAAGCGTGTGTTCAGCATGATACCGGGGCTTGAAAATGCGGAGTTTGCGCGCTACGGAGTTATGCACCGCAACACGTTTATCGACAGTCCGCGGCTGCTTGACTGCCACTTTATGCTGAAAGGCTCAAACAATATCTTTTTCGGCGGGCAGATAACAGGCGTTGAAGGCTATGTAGAGAGCGCCGCAAGCGGAATTGCGGCAGGCAGAGCGCTTGCCGACAGACTTATGGGAATAACACCGCTTGTGTTCCCGAAGACTACAATGCTAGGCGCGCTTTCGGCTTACATAAGCGATGAGAGCGTTACGGATTTTCAGCCTATGGGCAGCAATATGGGGATACTTCCTCCGCTCGTTCCCGAAAGAAAAATGAAAAAGCATGAGAAATATGCGGTCTATGCACAGCGTGCGCTGGAGGATATGGACAGGCTTTTAAACGGCTGATTACCGCCGCTTTGGCGGCAGAACGGAGATTTTATGAAGATCGTTATAGATGGCTTTGGCGGAGATAATTCTCCCGACGAGGTATTAAAGGGTGCGGCTCTTGCTGTAAAAGAGCTTGGAATAGAGGTTGCGGTGACAGGCGATACCGATATCCTGAAAAAGCGCATGGAGGAGCTGAAGCTGTCCTCCGATGGCATTGAGCTTGTTCATGCAGAGGGCGTTATTCAAGTTGAAGATAATCCGCGCTCTATACTTAAAGAAAAAGCAAACACCTCTATGGGAGTTGCTTTCAAATATCTTGCAGACGGAAACGCAGACGCTGTTATCAGCGCAGGCAGCACCGCTGCGATAGTTATGGGCGGCACGATGATAGGCAAGCGTATCAAGGGCGTTAAGCGCACCGCGCTTGTACCGCTGATGCCCGCAAAGGGCGGAGTGCGCTACTGTGTGCTTGACGGCGGCGCTAATCTTGAGTGCAGACCTGAGATGCTTCAGCAGTTTGCGATAATGGGCAGCCTGTTTATGCAAAAGACGATGGGAATCAAAAATCCGCGCGTCGGTCTGCTCAATATCGGAACAGAGGACGAAAAGGGCAGAGAGCTTGAGCAGGAAACCATGAAGCTGCTTAGAAATACGCCCTCCATCAACTTTGTCGGCTTTGTAGAGGGCAGAGATGTTCCGCTTGGCGCAGTCGATGTGCTTGTTACGGACGGCTTTACGGGAAATGTTTACCTCAAAGCCTGCGAGGGCATGGGAATACTCATGAAAGACGCAATGAAGTCGATGTTCTTTGCAAACCTCAAAACTAAGCTAGGCGCGCTTATGGTCAAAAAGCAGATAAAGGAATTTTCCGCACAGATGGACTACAAGACCATTGGCGGCTCTCCGCTGCTTGGTACGGCGAAGCCGGTTTTCAAGGCGCACGGAAGCTCCGACGCGATAGCTTTCCTTGGTGCGTTTAAGCAGGCGAAGCGCTTTGTTGAGAACAATGCGATAGAAGAAATGGCTGCCGCTATTGCGCAGCTTTCAGATAAGGAAGAGGCTTGATATGGCTGATTTTAAGGAGCTGCAGACGGCAATAGGCTACAGCTTTTCAAATACATCGTATCTTGAGCAGGCGATGACTCATTCAAGCTATTCGGGCGGCAAGAACAACGGCAGCAACGAGCGGCTTGAGTTTCTTGGCGACAGCGTTTTGCAGCTTACGGTGTCGCAGTATCTGTTCACGGGTATGAGCACTGAGCCTGAGGGCGGTATGACGAAGCTGCGCGCTTCGATAGTGTGTGAGAACTCGCTTTACAGCTTTGCAAAGAAGATAGACCTCGGAAGATATATCCTGCTTGGCAAGGGCGAGGAAATGACAGGCGGCCGCGACAGGCGTTCCATTCTTGCAGACGCTTTTGAGGCGCTTATCGCCGCGATATATCTTGACGGCGGCATGGAAAGAGCGCGAGAGTTTATCATGCGCTTTGTTCCGTCGATTGAGGCACTGAAAAGCGGCAAGGTAAAGCTTGGCGACTACAAGACCATTCTGCAGGAGATAATCCAGCAGAACCCCGAGGAGCGTATCTCCTACGAGATCGAGGAGAGCGACGGTGCGGATCATCACAAGCTTTTCCGTGCGGCGGTGCTGCTGAACGGACAGCGCATCGGCAGAGGCTCGGGTCACAGCAAAAAGGAAGCTGAGCAGGCAGCCGCAAAGGAAGCCATTGGGCTTATGGGCTATGAAACAGACTAATATTTCGATATTTATTCCGCATATCGGTTGTCCGCATAAATGCAGCTTCTGCGATCAGAAAAGTATTTCGGGAGAGCAGAAAGCGCCGCGCGGCGATGATGTGAAAAAGCTGCTCGATGAGCAGGCTGAGCATCTTAAAGAGCGCGGAATGCGTGCAGAGATCGCGTTTTTCGGCGGCAGCTTCACGGCTGTTCCTAAAGCGTATATGACAGAGCTTCTTGAAGCCGCAAATGCTGCGATGAAGCGCTATCCCGAGGTGTATTGCGGGATACGCTGCTCTACAAGACCAGATTGTATTTCCGAGGAAATGCTTGATACTCTGAAGTCGTTTGGTGTAACGGCGATAGAGCTTGGAGCGCAGTCTATGTCAGACGAGGTGCTTTGCGCAAACGAAAGAGGTCACACCTCGGACGATGTGCGTAAAGCCTCGGAAATGATAAAAAACAGCGGTATTTCTCTCGGACTTCAGATGATGACGGGGCTTTACTGCGATACTGAGGCGGCTGTGCTTCACACCATGCGCGAGTTTATAGCGCTTAGCCCCGATACAGTCAGGGTCTATCCCACAGTTATACTTGAGGGGACGCGGCTTGGCGAGCTTTACAAAAGCGGCGTGTATCAGAGTTTCACATTTGAAGATACGGTGCGTATCTGCGCAAGGCTTCTGAGAGAGTTTACCGCAAACGGTATCAAGGTCATTCGCATGGGGCTTCACGCAAGCGAGGACGTAGAAAAAGCGATGCTTGGCGGCGTTTATCACCCCGCATTCAGAGAGCTTTGCGAAAGCCGTCTGTTTTTCGAGGACGCTGTTTCAGAGCTTTCCGCGCTTCAAAAGGGAGTGTATACGCTCTATACCGACCCGCGCAATATCAGCCGCGCCGTGGGACAGAAGCGCTGCAATCTGACTGAGCTTGAAAAGCTTGGCTACAAGGTCAAGGTAAAGCCTATGCAGGGCGAATATATAAAATTATGTGCATGGAACTTCTAAAAATCTCCCTCGCGGCAGAATTTCTATGCCAGACATCATCTGCTGTGTCAGAAAACCTTGAAATACATCAAGTATTACTGCGGTTTTCTTCCTTGCATCTGATGCCTGTTATAAACGAAATTCTGCTCGTGTTCCGATTTTTAGAGGTTCCTTGCAGAAAAACTGAAATGCCGTGATATGCGGCGAGAGGTAATGAATGTTTTTTAAAACACTGGAAATACAAGGGTTCAAGTCCTTTGCGGACAAGACCGTATTGAATTTCGACACAAAGACCACTGCTGTTGTCGGAAGCAACGGCAACGGTAAAAGTAATATAAGTGACGCGCTGCGCTGGGTAATGGGAGAGCAGGGCGCCAAAACTCTGCGCGGAGAGAAGATGGAGGACGTTATCTTCCACGGCACCGTAGAGCGCAAGCCCATGGGCTTTGCAAAGGTTGCGCTGACCATTGATAATTGCGACAGGGCGCTTGGCGTTGACGCTGACGAGGTAGTCATATCCCGAAAGCTGTATCGCTCGGGTGAAAGTGAGTATCTTATAAACGGGCAGAAATCGCGTCTAAAAGATATTCAGGAGATGCTGATGGGCACGGGCCTTGGCAGAGATGGTTATTCCATTGTGGGACAGGGCAGAGTTGCGGAGATAGTAAACGCAAGAGGCTCACAGCGCCGCGAGATATTTGAGGAAGCGGCGGGCGTGTCGTTGTTTCTCCATAAAAAGGCGGAAGCTGAAAGACAGCTTGAACGCGCCGAGGAGAATATCACGCGCCAAAAGGACATAATCCGCGTTGACGAGGAGCGTCTGCCGATACTGAAAAAGCAGTCCGAAAAGGCGGCGCTTGCAGCGGAGCTTTATGCGGAGAAAAAGGAGCTTGAGATATCGGTCAGCACGGCAAGGCTTTCACAGCAGCGTGACGGGCTGAAGAAGCTTGATGACGATCTGCTTTTAAACCGCGCTGAAAGTGAGCATTATGAGCATGATATAAAGAAGCTTGAGGAGGATATTGAGGAGTCCTCCGAAAAGCGCATGAGGATACAGGCAGAGCTTGAGCGCTTCCGCAGAAGCCGTCAGACGGTGAATGACGAGATAGCCGAACAACGCGCGAATATTCAGGTCTTAGAAAACGACCTGCGACATAACGAAGAGCGCCGCGAGGAGCTTTCAAAGCAGATAGCCGACGCTGAGAAGAGCAGCAGCGGCTTTGACGAGGAGATAAAGGCAGTCGAACTGAAGATAACCGAAAAGGAGCGCGAGCTTTCCGATATCGCGGAAAAGCGCACGCAGGCGCAGACTACGCTTTCGGATATCGAGGGCAGGAGCGCCGAGGCTGACAAGGCTTATTCAGAGCTTGACGCAGAGCTTGCGCGCTGCTATCGTGAAAAGAGCGAGGCTGCGATAAAGTCCTCGCAGGCAGAGCGTGCCGCAGAGGAAGCTGAGGAGCAAAAAAGAGTATTCCTTGAAGGACTCAGCGACAGCGAGGCAAAGCTTAAAGAATATAACGACGGTAAAGCGGCGGCAGGGGCTTCGCTGAAAGCTATTGCAGAAAAGCGCGATACCACAAAAAATAAGCTGATGGGCTATGAAAGGCTTAGCGGCGGCAAAAAGCGCCGCATGGAGGAAGCGAAAGCGGCTCTTGACGAGGTGAGCTCACAGCTTGGCTCAAAGCAGCAGAGATATAATGTTCTTCGTGATGTCGAGAACAGCATGGAGGGCTACTACCGCAGCGTTAAGGAGCTTATAAAAGCCTCAAAATCGGGCAGAATAAGCGGTATTCACGGCATCGTTGCGGACATAATCAACGTTGATGAAAAGTACGTTACTGCGGTGGAAACAGTGCTTCAGTCGGTTATGCAGCACATTATTGTTGACAATGAGGACACCGCAAAGCGCTGTATCAGATTTTTGAAGGAAACCAATGCGGGTCGTGCCACGATGCTCCCTATTTCGAGCATGAAAGGCCGCTCAATAAACGAGCCGCGCCTGTCCTCGGAGGAGGGCTTTGAGGGCATTGCAAGCGAGCTTGTGCAGTGCGATGATGAATATGCGGAGATAGTCAGATATCTGCTCGGCACTACTGCGGTGGTTGACGATATCGACACTGCCGCTTACATCGGCAAGCGCTACGGTAATAAATTCCGTATAGTTACGCTTGATGGTCAGGTGGTAAATGCGGGCGGCTCATTCACGGGTGGTAGTAAGGTCACGGGCAGCGGTATAATCTCCCGAAAGCAGGAGATAGAAGCGCTGTATAATGAGATAACCAAGCTTCGCCGAGAGCAGAACGAAAAGAACGAGGAATACAGTCAGTATCAGGCCGAGGCAGCGAAATTCTCTATCGAGATGGAGGGAATGCAGGAGGAGCTGCGCGACCTTGATAACGAGGAGATCCGCGTAAATGCCGAGCTTGCAAGACTTGACAGCCTTATTTCTCAGCTTTCACAGCAGGGAGAAACAGCGAAGCTTACTGTAGAGCGCTTTGACGCGCAGATAAAGCAGCAGCGCGGTATCATTGAGGAGAGCGCAAAGCTTACAGCTGAAAGTGATAAGGAGATATCCGCACTGGAGGCAAAGCTTTCCGAGTCGGATTCCGAGAGAAGCAGCACAGCGGAGCGCATAAGAGCGCTGTCCGATGAGATAGCGCAGCTGAATCTTTCTGAAGTCGCAGCGGCAAAGGATATAGACGCTTTCCGCGGCGAGATACGCGGTATTGAGAATAATCGCAGGCTGCTTATAGAAAACAGCGGCAACTACAAGGAAACCATGCAAAGACTGTCGGAAAGCGACGATGAGATACGTCTTGAAATAGAGCGTGTGAAGCTGTCTGTTCAAAAGCAGACCGAGAGCCTCAGCGAAAATGACGATGATATACGCCGATGCTCCGAGGAAGTGACAGCGCTTGAGCAGAAGATAGAATCAATGCACCGCGATGTCAGAGAGGCTACCGACAACAAGGAGAAATTCAATCGTGAGGTGGCACGTCTGGAGGAGCGCCGCGCAGGCGTTCAAAAGGACTACGACAGCATCGTGAAGCTGCTTTACGAGCGGTATGAGCTTACCGTTTCCATGGCGGTTGAGCAGGCGAAGCCGCTGGAAAACCTTATGGCGGCGGAAAACGAGCTATCCGAGCTTAACAGGCGCATAAGCGCACTTGGCAGCGTGAATATGGATTCCATTGAGGAATACCGCACGGTGGCTGAGAGATATGAGTTCCAGACGGCGCAGCTCAGCGACATCGAAAGCTCCAAGCGTGAGCTTGAAAAGCTTATCGAGCAGCTCACGGGCGACATCAAGACACGTTTCCTCAACAGCTTTGAGGAGATAAACCGCCATTTCGGAGAGATATTCGTCAGCGTTTTCGGAGAGGGCGCGCGCGCAGAGCTTGTGCTGACCGACCCCGACGATGTGCTTAATTCGGGCATCGAGATAAATGCCGCTCCTCCCGGAAAGGTGATAAAAAATCTTATCTCGCTTTCGGGCGGTGAGCAGACGATGGTCGCTATCACGATATATTTTGCGATACTTCGTCATCGTCCCACTCCGTTCTGTATGCTGGACGAGGTGGACGCGGCGCTTGACGATGTGAACGTTGACAAATACATATCCTATCTTAGTCAGTTCAGCAATCACACTCAGCTTATGGTGATAACTCACCGTCGCGGTACTATCGAGGGCTGCGAGGTGCTTTACGGCGTATTCATGCAGGAAAAGGGCGTGTCCCGTCTGCTGCGCCGCGAGCTTACAGACGAGCTTGATGTAGAACTTAAATAAACGGAGGCAGTATGGGCTTATTTGACAAATTCAAAAAGAAAAAGCAGGAAGATATCACAGAGCAGGAGGAGACTTTAAACGAGGCTTTCGAAACCGAAGAAGCGCCTGTTGAAGATACAGCTTTTGAGGAAGCTTACGAAGATGCTCCTGAAGAAAGTGATAATGCTCCCGAGCAGGAGGAAGAAGCTCCCGAGGAATACGAAAAGGCGGAGGAGGTTGAAGCTCCCGAGGAATACGAAAAGGCGGAGGAGGTTGAAGCTCCGGAGCCTAAAAAAGAGGGCTTTTTCGAGAAGCTGAAAAACGGACTTAAAAAGACAAAGGACGGCTTCCTCGGCAAGATAGAGCTGCTTATGAACAGCTTCACAAAGATAGATGAGGACTTCTTTGAGGAGCTGGAGGAGATGCTTATTCTCTCGGATATCGGCGCGGAAACATCGTGCGATATCTGTGATAAGCTGCGCTCCGAGGTAAAGCGCACTGGCGCTACAGACCCGTCCGATGTCAAGCAGCTTCTGCGTGATATCATCGCTGAGATACTTACAGGCGAAAACGAGCTGAAGCTTGAAAGCTCGCCTGCTGTAATAATGGTCATCGGCGTAAACGGCGCGGGTAAGACCACGACAATAGGTAAGCTTGCGGCTAATTTGAAAGCACAGGGCAAGCGCGTTATCGTTGCGGCGGCGGATACATTCCGTGCGGCGGCGATAGACCAGCTCAATGTCTGGACTGACCGCGCAGGCGTTGAGATAGTTAAGCACAGCGAGGGCAGCGACCCCGCGGCGGTAGTTTTTGACGCGATAAACGCGGCAAAGGCGCGTAATGCGGACGTTGTTCTTTGCGATACTGCGGGCAGACTTCATAACAAGAAAAATCTTATGGAGGAGCTTAAAAAGATAGCGCGTGTTATTACAAGAGAGCTTCCCGACGCTTCGATAGAAACGCTGCTGGTGCTTGACGCTACCACAGGACAAAATGCCGTAAATCAAGCTAAGCTTTTCAGCGAAACCGCCGAAATTACAGGAATTGCGCTGACAAAGCTTGACGGAACGGCAAAAGGTGGTATAATAATACCTATAAAGAACGAACTGGGCATTCCGGTGAAGCTTGTGGGTGTCGGTGAGAAGATAGACGATCTTCAGCCGTTTGTTCCCGCTGATTATGTTAATGCACTGTTCGAATGATATTTTTAATTGTGAAAGGATAAAAAATGAGCACACATCATCTTAATTCCCAAGAGGACAAACCTGCCGCGAGTATGCCTGACCCGAAGCGGCTGATAATCGCCACAAACAACAACGGCAAGCTGCGCGAGTTCGCAAAGCTTTTCGAGCCGTTTGGCTTTGAGGTGATATCTATGCGTCAGGCAGGCTTTACAGACGAGATAATCGAGGACGGAGATACGTTTGAGGAAAATGCGCACATCAAGGCGCGCGCCGTGTTTGAGGCAACAGGACTTCCCACGATAGCTGATGACAGCGGTCTTGAAATAGATTTTCTGAACGGCGCCCCAGGCATTTATTCCGCACGCTATGCGGGAGAAAACGCTACCGATAAGGAGCGCTGCGACAAGGTGCTTGAGGAGATGTACGGCGTAGACAGATCGCTTCGCGATGCGAGATTTGTCTGCTCCATCTACTTCATCTACGCAGAGGACGACGAGTATTCCGTAAGCGGTACGGTAAATGGTTACATAGGCGAGGAGCCGCTCGGTGAAAACGGCTTTGGCTATGACCCTATATTTATGCTTAACGATGATGAGAGCATGGCGACCATCGGTGAGGACGAAAAGAACAAGATAAGTCACCGTGCAAGAGCTTTTGAAAAGCTCAGCGATATTCTTAAGGAGAAATTCAATTAATGCTGACAAGTAAACAGAGAGCACATCTGCGTTCCATAGCGCAGGGCTATAATGCGATTTTTTTCGTAGGCAAGAGCGGTATCGGCGAGGAGCTTATAAAGCAGCTTGACGATGTGCTGAATGCCCGCGAATTGATAAAGGTAGGCGTTCAGGAGAACTGCGACTACACCGCGCGCGAGGCTGCCGACGAGATTGCGGCACAGCTCAAAGCCGATGTGGTTCAGGTGATCGGAAGAAAATTCGTGCTTTGGAGAAGAAGCAAGGATCCCAAGAAGAGGGTGATCGAGCTTGACTAAAACAGGAATTTTCGGCGGGGCGTTCAACCCTGTTCATAACGGTCATGTAAGGCTTGCCGAGGAGGCTGTGAAACAGCTCAAGCTTAAAAAGCTTCTGATAATTCCGACGTTCGACTCTCCTCACAAGGACACAAAGCTTGCGCCCTTTGAGGACAGAATGGAAATGTGCCGCCTTGCATTTTCGCACATTGAGGGCGCTGAGGTATGCGATATAGAGCGCAGGCTCGGCGGAAAAAGCTTCACGATAAATACGGTGAGAGCGCTTAGAAACGAGCTTCCCGACGCGCAGTTCTATCTGCTTATCGGCGGCGATATGCTGTTCTATTTCGACCAGTGGTATAAATATGAGTCGCTGCTGAAGGAAACAAAGGTCTGTGCTGTTGCACGCGACAACGACAGCCTTGTTGATATGATGGAATTTGCAAATGAGATGGGCAGGATAAAGGTGCTTCCCACACAGGCTGTGGAGATAAGTTCCACTGAAATACGCGAAAAGCTGAAAAGCTCTGCCGATATTTCGGGGCTTGTTCCAAAGGCGGCTGCGGAGTATATCGCGGCGAAAAAGTTATATTCGGAGGCTTGATTTGAGCAGATACGAAGAATTTGACGCTTATGAAAAGCTTATCAAGGAGCGGCTTTCCAAAAAGCGCTTCAATCATAGCATGAATGTTGCGGAGGCTTGCTTTGACCTTGCCGAAAGGTACGGCGCGGACAAAAAGCGCTGCTATCTTGCGGGACTTCTGCACGATGTCATGAAAGAGGACAGCAAGGAAAAGCAGCGTGAAATGACGATCGCAAGCGAGCTTGCTCCTGATCCTGCCGAGTGCGAAACACCTGCGCTATGGCACGCTGTTGCGGGCGCTGTGTTCGTGCGTGATGAGCTTAATATCAGCGATGAGGAGATAATCCGCGCGATACGTTTTCATACGATAGGCTGTGCGGAGATGTCGCTGCTTGAAAAGATAGTCTATCTCGGGGATATGATATCCGAGGACAGGGATTACAAGGACGTTGACAAATTCCGCGATTTTTGCTATGATGATATAGACAAGGCTATGTCGATAGCGCTTATCTACAATGTGCAGAGCGTGTGCAAAAAGTGCGGTCTGATACCGCGTTATTCGTTTGAGGCATACAATTACTATATGAAGTTCAATAAAGAAAAGGAGAGCTTATGACTGACAGAGAAGAGCTTGAGATCGCCGTAAAGGCGCTTGATTCAAAAAAGGCAAGAGATCTGAAGGTGCTGAAGGTAGATGACCTCACCGTTCTCGCCAACTATTTCGTTATCGCTTCGGCAACCAGCACCACACAGGTAAAGGCGCTTGCAGACGAGGTAGAGTTCAAGCTTGGCGAAAAGGGTGTTCAGGCAAAGAGTATAGAGGGCTACCAGAGCAAGACATGGATATGTCTTGACTATATTGATGTTATCGTTCACGTTTTCCTTGAAAACGAGCGTGAATTTTATCAGCTTGAGCATCTTTGGGCTGACGGAACCCCCGTTGATATCAGCGAATGGGTAACGGATTGATGTGTTTGAGAAAGTTTTTAGAAAAATTTTCTTAAAAATTGATTTTGCTACTTGACAAAACAAGATACATCGTGTATAATAAGATATATACTTTTTGTATAACTACAATCATGTAGATAACCTGTGCCATACGGCAAAGGGAGGGAAATATAAATGGCAGAAATTCGTCTTGGTAAAAATGAATCTCTTGATACCGCTCTGAAGCGTTTCAAGCGTTCATGTGCAAGGGACGGCGTTCTTGCTGAAGTTCGTAAAAGAGAGCATTACGAGAAGCCTTCGGTAAAACGTAAGAAGAAGTCCGAAGCTGCTCGCAAGCGCAAGTTCTGATATACGAACTGCATTGCTACTTAAAATCAAACGGTTGAAGCGGGCATTTTATGTCCGCTTTAATTGTATATGGAGGGTATCATGAAAAGGCTTGGTTCGCTGCTTGCTGTTGGAATCGTATTGCTTGCAGGCTGCTCCGATGGGTCGGAGTATACCGAAAAGGTAAGAGGCGGTGTGTGGTCAGATGACGACATAATGTATTATTGGTTCAACGAGGACGGAACAGGCTCACGCTATAACACAGAAAGAGGCTCGGGCGATGAGTTTACTTATTCGCTCGGAGAGGGAACTTCGATCGAATATGTCGAGGGAGTGGGATTTGCTCCGATCGAGGTTATGCAGCTTACAATGACCATCGGTGATAATTTACCAATCGTGTTCACTGTGAAAGAAATGAACAAGGATACTTTGGTGTTGGATTGGGACGGCTTGATTACTGAACTTAGCTATGTAAGCGACTCGGAGAGCGAGTATAATAAGATAACCGAAATAAAGCCCGCACCCTATACAGGCTGGACGATAAAAAGCGGCAAGTGGGAGTTTGAGGACAAAGGCGTCGCATATTTCGATGCTGAAACCCTTTCAGGCACGATGTATGAGGCTGACGGCAGAGAATGTCAGTTTACATACGAATACAGAGAAAAAGACGGATATACGCTCTTTTCTATGAAAGAGGAAAGAAACGGCGAATATTATGTGACTGAGCGCTATGCTGAAAAGATCAGCGATGAAGAGGTCATTTTGCATTGGGACATAAACCAATGGGATAACGATGAATTTAATCAAACGCTCCGATTTGTTTCGGATGAGTGATCAAGAATTTTGGAGGAACTATGCTGTTTAAGCCCACATTCTGGCTGAAAAGCGTTTTGAATATAGACGAAAAATTCCTGCGCGAGAACGGTGTAAAGGCGCTCGTGCTGGATCTTGATAATACATTATCCATGCACGGAAACCCCGCCGCTGAGGAGGGCGTTACCGAGTGGCTGGACGAGATGAAGAGGCTCGGAGTAAAAATGCGCATTGTGTCGAATAATACACATAAGCGCGTGGAGCCTCTTGCGGAAAAGCTTGGGCTTCCGTTTACCGCGAACGGCGCAAAGCCGCTGACCTTTGGAATTTCAAAGGCAATGAAAGCGATGGAAAGCACCAAAAAAGACACTCTCGTTGTAGGCGATCAAATATTCACCGACGTCATGGGCGGCAATTTTAAAGGCGTGCGGACGGTGCTTGTAGAGCCGTTCCATCTTGAAAAAACTTGGACGTTCAGGCTTAAAAGAAAGCTTGAGAGCCTTGTGTTCCATCGCGATTATTCTAAATTGGAGATAAAATAAGGACATGGTGAGCCATGTCCGTAAAAATATTTTACGGAGATAAAGATATGTCGATATCATTCGGCCCCGGCGGAAATTCGCTGAGCTGGGGCAAGCGGAAATTTCCGCAGGACTTGCCCGAGTACCTTGCTTCAATGGGACTTAACGGCTATGAGATAGAGTGCGGCAGAGGTGTTCGCATAAGCGCAAATACCGTGTCAATGCTCCCCGAGCTTGCAAAGCAGCACGGTATTTATGTGACGCTCCATGCGCCGTATTTCATCTCGCTGTCGTCAGTCGAGGAGGAAACGCGGCTTAAAAGTGTTGACTACATCATGCAGTCGGCACAGGCTGCAAAGCAGGTCGGCGCGCAGAAGATAGTGGTACACTCTGGCTCTTGTGCTAAGATAAGCAGAGAGGAGGCCACCGCACTTGCGTTCGATACGCTGAAAAAGGCGCAGGCGGCGCTTGACGAGGCGGGGCTGTCCGATATAATCATCTGCCCGGAAACTATGGGCAAGATAAACCAGCTTGGCACGCTTGAAGAAGTCGTGGAGCTGTGCGGCGTTGACGAGCGTTTTTTGCCGTGCGTTGACTTCGGACATCTCAACGCGAGGACGCTCGGCGGCATAAAGGGCAAAGAGGAATACGCACAGATTTTGGACTATATCGAGCACAAGCTTGGTCATGACAGGCTTTCGCGAATGCATATCCATTTCAGCAGGATAGAGTACACCGCAGGCGGAGAAAAGCGCCACGTCACCTTTGCCGACAAGCAGTGGGGACCTGAGTACCAGCCGCTTATGGAGGAGCTTTATCGCAGACAGCTTTCTCCCTCGATTATTTGCGAGTCCGACGGCACTCAGGCTGAGGACGCGGCGGAAATGAAGCGCTGTTTTGAAGCGCTGTGATATACGGCAATCTGCGCGCAATATTTGTGCGGTGTTGCCATAAAACGGAGGCTAATATGAAGATTCTTGTAATGAACGGACCCAATCTCAATCTGCTTGGAGAGCGTGAGCCTGCGATATACGGCGGCGAAACGATGAACTCCATCAACGACGAGCTGCGCGGCATGGCGGCAAGCATGGGATATGAGATAGCTTTTTTCCAGAGCAACTCCGAGGGCGGTCTTATCGACCGTCTGCACGAGGCGCGTCTTGACTGCGCGGGAGTTATCCTCAACGCAGGTGCTTACACGCATTACAGCTATGCGATACGCGACGCTATTGCGGCGATAAAGATACCTGTTGTCGAGGTGCATCTTTCAAATGTGAACAGCCGTGACGAGTTCAGAAAGAACTCTGTTATTGCGCCTGTTTGCTGCGGAAGCATTGCAGGCTTCGGAAAATACAGCTATATGCTCGGTATGTATGCACTGGATAACAAGCTTGGTGAAAAAGATGAATAATATTGCAAGGCTTTCTCAAAAGCTCACTGACGATTTGCACGGAGCTCTCATCACTTCTGATGTAAGCAGACGGTATTTCTGCGGCTTTAGCTCCTCGGCGGGTGTTATTCTCGTAACAAAGGAATGTTCGTATCTTATCATCGACTCACGCTATTACGATAAGGCGTGTCAACGCGTGACTGACTGCGAGGTGCTGCTGCTCGAAGATATGCGCAAACAGCTTCTCGACCTGATGATAAAGCATAACATCACAAAGCTTTCGGTCGAGAGCGCGTATATGACGATAGGCGAGTTTGAGCGCTACAAGAGCGATCTTTTCTATGCGGAGCTTGACGCGTCCTCGTGGCTTTCCGACAGGATAACCGCTATGCGCGTGATAAAGAGCGCGGAAGAAATAGAGCTTATCGTAAAGGCTCAGCGAATTGCCGAGAATGCTTTCGAAAGGCTGCTTGAGCGCGTGCGCAAGGGTATGACGGAAAAACAGGTCGCGGCGCTGCTGAATTACTTCATGATGGACTGCGGTGCAGATGAGCTTTCGTTTGAAACGATAGCGGCTTCGGGTATAAATTCCGCGTCGCCTCATGCTGTGCCGACCGATAAGCCCTTGCAGGAGGGTGAGTTCCTTACGCTTGATTTCGGTGCGGTATGTGACGGCTATCATTCCGATATGACAAGAACGTTGGTAATCGGTGAGCCTACCCCCGAAATGGAGGAGCTTTACAACGCGGTGTTGTATGCAAATCTCGACGGACTTAACGCTGTGCGCGCAGATATCGGCGGAGCAGTTGTTGACAGCGTTGCAAGAAGCACGCTGAACGGCTGGGGCGGCTACGATAAGTATTTCGGGCATGGGCTTGGTCACGGTGTAGGTCTTGAGATACATGAGGCGCCCACTCTTTCGCAAAAAAGCAATTCGCTGCTTAAAGCGGGAATGATAGTCACCGTTGAGCCCGGTGCTTACATATCCGGAAAATACGGTGTGCGTATCGAAGATATGGTGCTTGTTACGGAAAACGGCTGCCAAAACCTCACAACCACTACCAAAAATCTGCTGAGAATATAAGCGGCAATATCATTATTCGCACAAAAAGTGATATTTTTTCGGTTTTTTTATAAAAAGCACTTGAAAAATTCCGTAATATAGGGTAAAATATAAAAGATGTATAGAATAGCGGTGCTTTGCGTCGCAGTTCGTATGATATTAAAAAAATTATTGGAGGTATCCTACTATGATTACAGCAGGAGATTTCAGAAATGGTATGACCTTTGAAGAGGAAGGCAACGTAATGCAGATCATCGAGTTCCAGCACGTTAAGCCCGGTAAAGGCGCAGCGTTTGTTAGAACAAAGGTAAGAAACGTTATCACAGGCTCTGTGGTTGAAAAGACATACAACCCCACAGCTAAGTTCCCCACAGCTTACGTTGAGAGAAAGGATATGGAGTACACATATTCTGACGGTGAGCTTTATCACTTCATGGATCCCGAGACCTACGAGGACGTTCCCGTAAACGCTTCCGACCTCGGCGACAACTTCAAGTTCGTTAAGGAGAACATGGTATGTAAGGTTCTGTCCTACAAGGGCAAGGTATTCGGCGTTGAGCCTCCGAACTTTGTAGAGCTTCAGATCACACAGACAGATCCCGGCTTCGCAGGCAACACAGCTACAAACGCTACAAAGCCCGCTACACTTGAAACAGGCGCAGAGATCCGCGTTCCCCTGTTCATCGACAACGGCGAGATCATTCGTATCGACACCAGAACAGGTGAGTATATGGAGCGCGTTAAGTAATTACGTTTTTCAGCTTTTATTTTAAATTGGAAAGGATTGATAACCATGACGATCGGCGAAAAGGTTTCCTATATCAAGGGTCTTGCTGAGGGACTTGCTCTTGACGAGTCTACCAAGGAGGGCAAGATTCTTGCTGCAATGCTTGATGTGCTTTCCGACATCGCAGAAAACCTCAAGGAGGTTGATGACGAACTCAATGACATCGCAGATGTTATGACCGATATGGAGGAGAGCGTTGCAGATCTCGAGGATATCGTATACGACATCGACGATGATGACGATGAAGATTACGACGATGACGATGATTTTGATGACGATCTGGGCGAGCTGTACGAAACGACCTGCCCCGCTTGCAGCAATACTATCCGCTTTGACTATGAGCAGGCGGCTGCCGGCGCTATGGATTGCCCCAACTGCGGTCAGCATCTTGAGTTTGAGCTTGATGAGGACGACGCAGAATAATTGCTGTGCTTAAAACTAAGCTAGGCGGATCGGCGTTGTGCCTGTCCGCCTTTTTATTTTGAAAGGATACAACATGAGCTGGAGAGATAATCTTATAAAGATAGAGCCGTATGTTGCAGGCGAACAGCCCAACAAAACGGATTTTATTAAGCTTAATGCAAATGAAAACCCATATCCGCCCGCGCCCTCAGTTATTAAGGCGATTGAGAAGTTTAAGGGCGGAAGTCTGAAAAAATATCCCGATGCAGACGCGAAGCCGCTTGCTGCGGCAATTGCTGAGCGCGAGGGTCTGAAAAGGGAGAATGTGTTTGTCGGAAACGGCTCGGACGATGTTCTGGCGCTGTGCTTCAGAGCTTTTTTTAATTCCGATAAGCCTGTCATTTATCCCGATATTACATATTCGTTCTATCCTGTGTGGTGCGATATGCTGAGAATTCCTTATGAAACTATACCCGTTGATGAGGACTTCGGTATAAACGCAGCAGATTACAAGCGCGAAAACGGCGGCGTGGTTATTGCAAATCCCAATGCGCCTACAAGTATCGGCAGAGGTCTTGATTTTATAAGGGAGATACTCGACGCAAACCCCGACAGCGTTGTTATCGTTGACGAGGCGTATGTGGATTTTGGCGGCACTTCCGCGATACCGCTTCTTGCTGAGTACGAAAACCTCGTTGTTACACAGACGTTTTCGAAATCCCGTTCAATGGCGGGCATGAGAATAGGCTGCGCATTTGCTAATACCGAGCTTATCTCTGCGCTGTATGCGGCAAAGGACAGCTATAACTCCTACCCCTTGGACAGCGTTGCTATCGAGGCGGGCGTTGCTTCAATAGAGGACGAGGAATATTTCCGCGCTACTCTTGAAAAGGTGATTGCAACGCGCGATAGGCTAACTGCTGAGCTTCGCGGCATGGGCTTTACACTGCCTGACAGCTGCACAAATTTCGTTTTTGCAGAGCACCCGAAATATTCCGCGAAGGATATCTGCGAGTTTCTTAAAACGCGCGATATCTATGTGCGCTATTTTAAAAAGCAGCGTATCGACAATCGCCTCAGAATAACAGTTGGAACTGACGAGGAGATAGACGCGCTTATTTCAGCACTTAAAGATTATATCAAATAATTTTTTGACCTCCCAAAACGGGAGGTCGTTGTTTTATGTCAGCACAACGCGCTTTGAGGAGTTCAGCAGCATGAAGAACGCCTGCGTTTCCTGTTCACCGAGATTTATGCGCTTTGCGGCGTTTTTTCCGTCAAAGTCCATTGTGCCGTCGGACAGCATGGAGCGGTTCTTGTCGCCGAGATATATGGCGTCCGAGGGGAAAAGCTCCACAAACTCCGCGTCGGGAAAGCGCGAGCGGTCGGCGTGTACTCCGTCAAGGTGCGAGATGATAAACTTTCGGTAGCCTATATTGTACAAGGGTCTTATCGGGCAGTTGTCCGAGATTCCCCCGTCGCGGTAGCTGTAGCGTCCTATACGCTGTATAGGAAAAGCCGCAGGTATCGCGGAGGACGCTACCAGTATCTTAGTCACCGTATCGGGCGAAAATGCGCGCATATCGAAGTATTCGGGGCGGTTGAGCGTTGAGTTGTGGCAGCACGCAAAAACAGGAAGCTCAGCCGAGGTAACGGAGCGGTTTATGCCGTTGTTTTCTATAAGGGATATCATTCCGCTGCGTGAGAACAATCCCGATTTAACAAAGCTGCCCGAATCCTCTAAAATCGCCTTTTTCTCGTCCGACATCGCAAAGCCAAGCACTGTCCCGAATACTCTGCCTGCGGCTTCGGCAGGGTCGGCAATATCGCGCGGTGTAATTCCGCACCAGATGTCGCAGGCTCTTGCGCAGCTTACCGAAGCAAACAGCGCAGCGTTCAGCGCACCGACTGATGTTCCTGATATTGCTGTTATGTATTTGCGAAGTCCGAGCCGCTCAAGCGCTCGCAAAACGCCCATCTGATAAGCTCCGCGGCCTCCGCCGCCACAAAGTATAAGTCCGTATTCTTCCATTATATCACCTCCGAGTATATTATATTCAGAAAAATGAATAATGTTAATTCACGAGAAAATATAAAAAATTAACGAAAAACGTTAAAAAACTATTGACAAGCGTAAAAATGTGTGCTATAATCCAAACATGATAAGCTTATTGTTGCTTTTGGACAATTATAACTTTGGAGGTTTGTTATGGCAAAGACTATTGACGTGAACGAGAGAACACTTGAACAAGAGAAAGCAAGCTTTTTAAAGATGTGCAAATTTTTTGAGGCGCTTGCAAATGTTTTCAGAATAGGAATCATTGTGTGCCTTATAATGATGTTTTTCAGCTATATTGGCAGCTTCGCCGGCTGGGTTGACGCTGAAAAAAAGCTTACGTCCGAAGAGGGCTGGGTGACTTTGGCGTCCCTTGGCGTTAGCGGTATAGGATATTTTATCTCGCTGAATTTCGGCGTGGCAATATTCAAAACCTTACGCACAGCGGAAACTCCGTTCAGATATGACATCGGGGATAAGATGAAGGGCGCAGGTATCACCCTTGCTGTCACGGGTGTTGTTGGTTTTGTGTTTAATCTCACGGCGAATGGCTTAATAACAGGTGGCGTGCTTACTATCGAATCAATGAATAATGCTCCCGATACCGTGCCTTTCCTGTTTGGTGTGTTTCTGACAGCGCTTGCTTATGTTTTCAACTATGGCTGCAAGCTTCAGCAGGAAGCAGATGAAACGATTTAAGGGCGGTGCAATATGGCGATAATTTTAAGACTTGACCGTGTTATGGCTGACCGAAAGATGTCGCTGAATGAGCTTTCCGAAAAGGTTGGCGTTGCAAACGTCAATCTTTCAAAGCTTAAAACGGGCAAGGTCAGCGCGGTGCGTTTTTCCACGCTTGACGCAATATGTAGGGTGCTGAAATGTCAGCCGGGTGATATTTTAGAGTATCAGCCCGATGAGGAGTAAATGGCATATAAGGTGAAAAATAAGGCTCTGCTTTTTGGCAGAGCCTTTTTGGGTATATAAAACAGCCGCTGTATGCTTTTGGCTATTCGCGGGCGCAGCCGTCCGCAGTTATACCGTGATACAGCTTCGCCACCATCGGCACGGCTGTGTTTTTTTACCCTGATGTATTTTATGCCGATGGTGTTGATTTGTGCGCGTCAGAAGCTGTCTAATGTGAGCTGTTCTTCGGCGGGAAATTCGTGCAGATAGCCGAAAAGTCGGTCGTTGCGGTATTCGAGACCTGCCTTTTCGCACGCTTCGGTGAATGTGCGCCAAAGCTCGCCGCCGTTTGGTGAAGCTATCTCATAAGCCGCACCGTAGCGTCGCTCATATTCCCTCCGAAGCTGTGGGAAGTGCTTGTCCAGCGCCGCGTAGTAATACTGTCTGTCGCCGTCGCGAAGCGTCATTCCCATGCCGAAACTGATTATGCCGACACAGCCTGCGCGTGCGGCGTAGTCCACTATCGCAAGGATATTTTCCTTTGTATCGTTGATAAACGGAAGTATCGGGCAAAGCCACACGATGGTTGGAATACCCGCTTTCTTCATCTCGCAAAGCACCTCAAAGCGGCGCTTTGTCGTGCAGACATTCGGCTCAACTATGCGGCAAAGCTCCTCGTCTGCTGTGGTGAGCGTCATTTGCACGACCGCCTTTGTGCTGTGGTTTATGCTCTGCAAAAGGTCAATATCGCGCAGCACAAGGTCGGATTTTGTCTGCACTGCCGCGCCGAAATCGTATTTCTGTATTATTTCAAGGCAGCGGCGAGTGAGAAGAAGCTCCTTTTCAGCGTGAAGATACGGGTCGCACATCGAGCCTGTGCCTATCATGCAGCGGCGGCGCTTAGAGCGAAGCGATTTCTCAAGCAGCTCGGGTGCGTTTGCTTTAACTCCGATATCGGTAAATTCATGGTCGATGTTGTAGCAAACGCTGCGGCTGTCGCAGTAGATGCACCCGTGCGTGCAGCCGCGGTAGACGTTCATTCCGTTGCTTTGAGAGAGTATCGTTTTTGCGGTTATTTCGTGCATATTACTCCTTGACTGTCTGATTTTCTATCGGGTCAACGCTGTAGCCGAATACTGTTATCTCTCCGTCCTCTATGCTGTAGAGGATTCCCTCATAGCTGCCGTCGGACTGTTGCTGTGCGACTATCGGAGCATTACCCGAGGACATTGCGAAGTAATCAACAAGCAGTGTTCCAAACCACACGGCAAAAATTGCGGATAAAGCGAAAACCGCCGCTATCATTGCTTTTTTTGCCTTTTCGGAGACTGAGATATCCTTGCTGTCAGCGGAATTTTCTTCAGCAGCGTCAGCATCTCCGAATGCCTTATCGGAAAGCTTCATCAGCAGAGCAAGGCAAAGCCACATTATCACGACAAGCGCGGCTGTAACAGCCCACGAAGTGCCAGAAAGCGGTACGATATAAAACAGCGATGGAAGTATCAGTGAAGCTCCAATGAAACCGATTATTAGCAGCGCAAGCATTGCGGCTCTGAGCTTATTGAACGGGCGGCAGACATTGAACAGCACGCCGAAGCAGGTTGACGCGGTGATAAATGTTGCGATCATAGAGGCTTGCTCCTGTGGTATTGCAAAGATGTTCTGTGCTATCAGCAGAAGTATCATTCCGATAACTACCGAAGCACCGCCCGGGAACGCTCTTTTCAGCACGTTTGCGATAAAGCTTCCGCGGACCAGGCTGTGGTTAGGCTCGAGTGCAAGCAGGAAAGACGGTGCGCCGATTGTGAGCGCGCTTATCAGCGTCATCTGTATCGGCTGGAACGGATATGCAGACGGCACGATAAGGAACACTATTGCAAGCAAAAACGAGAATATCGTTTTTACAAGAAACAGCGCGGCGGAACGCTGGATATTATTGATGGCGCGTCTGCCCTCCTCGACAACGAGCGGCATATTTGCAAAGTCGGAGTTCATCAGAACAAGCTGCGATACGTTTCGCGCCGCGTCGCTGCCCGACTGCATGGCAACTGAGCAATCTGCTTCCTTTAAGGCAAGGACGTCGTTTACGCCGTCGCCTGTCATAGCGACCTTGTGACCGCGTGCTTTTAGCGCCTTTATAAGCTCCAGCTTCTGATACGGCGTTACTCTGCCGAAAACCGTGTATTTTTCGGCGGCGTCGGGGAGTGTATCGTCTGTCAGCGAAGCAGCGTCAATGTAGTTTTCAGCGCCGACAAGCCCTGCTTTTTTGGCAACGTTTGATACTGTCACAGGGTCGTCGCCCGAGATTACTTTCAGCGTTACGCCCTGTTTTCTGAAATATTCTAGGGTCTGCGGCGCGGTCGAGCGTATCTTGTCCGAAAGGATAACGAGCGCTTTTGCTGAGATATCGGAGGGCAGCTCGTTTTCGTTCGGCTGAGCCGCGCTGTGAGCAAGCACAAGCACTCTCATGCCTTTGGAAGAGTATTCCTCGCAAAGCTGCTTTATTTCGGAAAATTTTTCGGCGGAGAGGACAAAGCTCGGTGCGCCGATTGCATAGGTTCCAACACCGTCAAAAGCGGCGGCGCTCCATTTTTTCGCGGAGGAAAAGGGAATGGCGCGGGTGCAGGAAAGGCTCGTTCCATCGCTGTAGCTTGCTTTTATGGCGGCAAGGGTAGGATTTGGGTCGGTCAGCGCCGCGGAAATTGCGTTCAGCGCCGCCTTGCCGTCAAAACTGCTGTCGATGGGGATAAGGTCGGTTACCTCCATGCAGCCCTCGGTGATAGTTCCTGTTTTGTCAAGGCACAGCACATCAACGCGCGCGAGGTGCTCAACGCAGTATAAGTCCTGGCAAAGGGTCTGTTTTCTTGCAAGCCTTATGGAGCTTACCGCAAGAGCAAGGCTCGTCAGCAGCACAAGACCCTCGGGTATCATGCCGATGATGGCTGCGACAGTGCTGACGATGCCGCGGTTGAAGTCCTGCTGAGTGATAAAGATAGCCTTGAAAAAAAGCACCAGTGAAAACGGCACTATACAAACAGAAACGGTGCTGATTATCTTGTTTATAGAGCGCATCATCTCGGAGCTTTGCTTTTTGACGTATTTTGCGCCGCTTGTTATCTTGTTGGCGTAAGCCTCCGCGCCTACTCGTGTGACCTGTGCGCTGCCTGTGCCGCTTACAACAAAGCTGCCCGACAGAAGCTCGTCGCCGACGTGTTTTATGATAGGGTCGCTTTCTCCTGTGATAAGGCTTTCGTCTACTTCACATTCGCCGACGCACATCACGGCGTCAGCGCATATCTGCCTGCCCGAAGCAAGCAGCATTATGTCGTCCTTAACGATGTCGGAGATGGGGCAGGTGACCTCGCTGCCGCTGCGTATAAGGTGAGCCTTTGGCGCGGATATCAGCGACAATTTGTCTATAGTGCGCTTTGAGCGTATCTCCTGAAATATTCCTATGGCGATATTCGCGAGGATAACGCCCATAAAAAGCATATTGCGGTAGCTGCCCGTAAGCGCTACGAATACCGCAAGAATAACGTTTATAAGATTGAACAGCGTGAAGATGTTGTCGCGGAATATCTGTGCAACGCTTTTTGTCTTGACATTGAAGCTGCCGTTGCATTCTCCGCGCTTTATGCGAAGCTGTGCTTCCTCGTTTGTAAGTCCCGATAGCGGGTCGGTGTGTACGTTCATGTCTACCTCCGAGTGAAGTGTATTAATATATAAAGTAGTATAGACCAAATAATGACGTTTGTCAACACAACACAATCAAGTTGAAAAAGTTTTGGTGTTTTTTCACATTGCAGCAGAGAGTTGATTGTGCTATAATATTGCCAAGGCAGTTCCATTTTATTGAATTTTTTCAGAACGGAGGTACAAGAGGTGGAACATACAGAAAATAAGATCAAGGTGAAAAAGCTTTGCGCGGCGGCAATGTTTGCGGCGCTTGTGTGCGTTGGCACGGTTTTGATTGTCATTCCCGTACCTATGGGCGGTTTTGTTAATTTCGGCGATTGCTTTATTCTTGTTGCGGCGTGGACGCTCGGTCCGTTCTATGGTTTTGCTGCGGGAAGTATCGGCTCTGCGCTTGCCGATATTTTTGTAGGCTACGCTATGTATGCGCCTGCTACTTTTATTATAAAGGGTCTTATTGCGGTCGTTGCGGCTGCTTCGGCGCGCGCTTTGGTCAGCAAAAAAGGTGCGAAAAAGCTTGGCTACATCATCGGAGCGGTGCTTGGCGAGCTTGTGATGATAGCAGGATACTATTTATATAATGCGCTGGTTATGGGTTATGGCTTCTACGGAGCGGCACTGACGCTTCACTACGACGCTATGCAGGCAGCGGCAGGCGTTGTGATGAGCTTTGTGCTGATAACTTTGATCGGTCGCGTGAAAGCGCCTCACGACTGAGTTTTTGAGGCAGAAGTAAAAAGTTTCGGAAACAATAAAAATCTTATTAAAAACTATTGACAAGCCTTTCTATTTGTGGTATAATGTATGTACCTCGAATGGGGCTTATTTTTTTGTGCGTTTTTTTCGCGCAAGGTTCCCCGTTAAATCCGCAATTCCGCGGCTGAGGGAGGCAATAATGCCTGAAAGGGCAAGAAAATAGGAGGTGCCGAAAGTGAGAGTTAAAATTACACTGGCGTGTACAGAATGCAAACAGCGCAACTACAACACCATGAAGAACAAGAAGAACGATCCCGACAGACTTGAAATGAACAAGTACTGCAGATTCTGCAAGAAGCATACTCTTCACAAGGAAACAAAGTAATCAGGAGGTGCTATAATGGCAAAAGATGTCGATTTAACAAAAAAAGTTAGCGATGCAACTCCCGATGAAGCCAAGGAAACGAAAGCTTCCAAGAGCAGAGAAGGCAGACCCGGACGTTCCAAGAAGAAAAAGAAGGGTATTGTCAAGTACTTTAAGGACGCAAGGTCCGAGTTCAAGAAGGTCGTATGGCCTGCACCGAAGCAGACGACAAACAACACTGTTGTCGTACTGATCATGTGTATTCTTGCCGCAGCATTTATCTTCGGCATAGACGCACTCTTCGGTCTGCTTAATCAGCTTCTGCTTGGTCAGGGCTGACAAATTTCAAGGGGGTAAATATGGCTGAAACACAGGCACAGTGGTACATTCTCCACACATATTCGGGCTATGAAAATAAGGTTGCCAGCGATATCATGAAGGTCGTTGAAAACGGAAATCTTCATCACCTTATCGAGGACGTTTATCTCCCCACTGTAACCACTACCGAGGAAAAGGAAAACGGTAAGGTTGCAGAGGTTGAAGAAAAGCTTTATCCTTGCTATGTGTTCGTTAAGATGGTCGTTACAAACGAGTCTTGGTATATCTGCCGCAACACAAGAGGCGTTACAGGCTTCGTTGGCCCCGGATCGCAGCCAATCCCTCTCACCGAGGAAGAGGTCAAGAACCTCGGCATTGTTTCGAAGGAAACTGAGGTTTCTTTCGCGGTCGGAGATATGGTAAGCATAAAGAGCGGTCCTCTCGAGGGCTTTGAGGGCACTGTCAAGGAGATCGACGCAGACGCGAATACCGCGCTCATCGATGTTTCTATGTTTGGCAGAGTTACTCCCGCTACGCTTGAGATATCCTCGATCAAAAAAATCTAACTTACAACTTCAAGTTTTTTATGGAGGTAGAATAACATGGCACAGAAGGTTACAGGATTTATCAAATTACAGATCCCTGCCGGTAAAGCTACACCTGCTCCCCCCGTTGGTCCTGCACTGGGTCAGCACGGTGTAAACATCATGGCATTTACAAAGGAGTTCAACGAGCGCACAAAGGATAAGGCAGGTCTTATTATCCCTGTTGTTATCACAGTTTACGCAGACAGAAGCTTCTCGTTCATTACAAAGACTCCCCCCGCAAGCGTACTCATCAAGAAGGCTTGCAAGATCGAAAGCGGTTCCGGCGTTCCCAACAAGACAAAGGTTGCAAAGATCACAAAGGCTCAGCTTCAGGAGATCGCTGAAACTAAGATGCCCGACCTTAACGCAGCAAACATTGAAACTGCTATGTCTATGATCGCAGGTACTGCTCGTTCTATGGGCGTAGAGGTCGTTGACTGATAATTATTCACTAAAGACTTATTATTAAGTGGGAGGATATTTCCGTTTGACCACAAGGAGGATATATAATGAAACACGGTAAGAAGTACGTTGAAAGCACAAAGCTCGTTGATTCTGCCAAGGTTTACGAATCCAACGAGGCACTCGACTTAGTTTGCAAGACTGCAAAGGCTAAGTTCGACGAAACAGTTGAGCTGCACATCCGTCTGGGTGTTGACTCCCGTCACGCTGACCAGCAGGTTCGCGGTGCGGTAGTTCTTCCCAACGGTACAGGTAAGACTATCAGAACACTGGTATTCTGCAAGCCTGAGAAGGAAGCTGACGCAAAGGCAGCAGGCGCAGATTATATTGCTGATAATGAAACTATTACAAAGATCCAGAACGGCTGGATGGACTTCGAGGTTGTTATTGCAACTCCCGACATGATGGGCGTTGTTGGTAGACTCGGTAAGGTCCTCGGTCCGAGAGGTCTTATGCCTAACCCCAAGGCCGGTACAGTTACTCCCGACGTTGCTAAGGCTGTTCAGGAAGCTAAGGCAGGTAAGATCGAGTACCGTCTTGACAAGTCCAACATCATTCACTGCCCCATCGGAAAGGCTTCCTTTGGTACAGAGAAGCTTGAGGAGAACTTCAACGCTCTCATGGAAGCAGTTGCTAAGGCTAAGCCTGCTGCTGCTAAGGGTCAGTACATCAAGAGCTGCACAGTTTCTTCCACAATGGGCCCCGGCGTTAAGGTAAGCACTATCAGATTTGGTGTTTAATCAATTGATATACAAATATGCTCCCTGCGAAAGTAGGGAGCTTTTGTTGTAGTGGCAACTCAGAGAGTGTCGCTGTGTGAAGCTGCACTATTGACACAATTGAATTTTAAGGAGAAGCTATGTTTGAAGTAAAGGATAAATTCTATCTTAACGGTGAGCCGTTCAAAATTATTTCGGGTTCGTTCCATTATTTTCGCACTGTGCCCGAATATTGGCAGGACAGGCTTGAAAAGCTGGTTAATATGGGCTGCAACACGGTTGAAACTTACATTCCGTGGAATTTTCACGAGCCGAACAAGGGTGAATATCTTTTCGACGGAATGCACGACATATGCCGTTTTATCGAGCTTGCTCAGGCTCTCGGGCTGTATATAATTATCCGTCCGTCGCCTTATATCTGCTCGGAATGGGAGTTTGGCGGACTTCCCGCGTGGCTGCTCAAAGACAAGGGAATGAAGCTGCGCTGCTGCTATCAGCCTTATTTAGAGGCAGTAAGACAGTATTACAGTGTGCTTATCCCAAAGCTTGCGCCCTATCAGATAGACAGGGGCGGCAGGATAATCCTGTTTCAGATAGAGAACGAGTACGGCTACTACGGTAACGACACCGCATACCTCGAATTTTTGCGTGATACCATGCGTGAATTTGGTATAACCGTACCGTTTGTGACTTCCGATGGCCCGTGGAATGAGCCGATATTTAAGTCAGGACTTGTTGACGATGCGCTTCCTACGGGTAATTTCGGCTCTGCTGCCGAGTGGCAGTTTGGGCAGATGGAGAAGTTTATAGGCGACGACAAGCCGCTTATGTGTATGGAGTTCTGGAACGGCTGGTTTGACGCTTGGGGCGAGGAGCACCATACGACCCCTCCCGAAAAGGCGGGAGCCGAGCTTGAAGAGCTTTTAAAGCGCGGCAGCGTGAACTTCTATATGTTCGAGGGCGGCACAAATTTCGGGTTTATGGCAGGTCGTAATAACGGTAATAAGACCGCCGATGTAACTTCATACGACTATGACGCGCCGCTCACTGAGGACGGACAGCTTACTCCGAAATACAAGCTGTTCAAGGAGATAATTTCAAAGTATGCACCTGTTCGTGAAATTCCGCTGACGACTGAAATAAAGCGCAGGGGATACGGCAAGGTGTCGTGTTCGGGTAAGACCGACCTGTTCAGCGTTATTGGGAAGATAAGCGCTCTTGTGAAGTCGAATTTCCCTCTTACCATGGAGGAGATAGGACAGAATTACGGCTATATTCTCTACCGTACCTTTGTTAAAGATAACGAAACGGTAAAGGAGCTTCGTCTTGAGGGCGCAAGCGACAGAGTTCAGTGCTATCACAACGGCGAGCATATACATACCGCTTTTGCCGAAAATATCGGTGAAAAGGCAGAGCTTTCCGAGAGAACTAGCGGCGGCGTTATCGACCTGCTTTGCGAAAATATCGGCAGAGAGAATTTCGGCACGGGTCTTGAAACACAGCGTAAGGGTATTTCGGGCGGTGTTAAGCTGAACGATCACAGACAGTTCGGTTTTGAGATATATCCTTTACCGCTCGATGAAAAGCAGATAGAGGCGCTTGATTTCAGAAGCGGATATTCCGATGGTGCGCCTGCGTTCTACAAGTTCGAGCTTGATATCGACGAGCTGTGCGATACATTTATTGATATGGACGGATTTGGCAAGGGCAGTGTATTCGTGAACGGCTTTAACATCGGACGTTTCTGGGAGATAGGTCCGCAGAAACGGTTGTATATACCTGCTCCGCTGCTTAAAAAGGGCGGAAATACCATCGTTGTTTTTGAAACAGAGGGCAAAGCTACTGACAGTATCACCTTATGTGCACAGCATGATCTTGGGTAAGTTAAATACTAAAACGTCGGGCAGAAATGTCCGACGTTGTTTTGTGTGCAGAAAAACTGATAAAATTTTTGTTATATGCCAAACGTAAACAAAACGTTAACAATTGTATGCTACAATACAAAAAAATCATTGGAGGTGTCCCAATGTTCAAGATACTGGTAGTTGAAGACGATAGGGAGCTAAATCGCACGGTCTGCGCGTTTTTAAATCAGAGCGGCTATGAAGCGACAGGCTGCTTATCAGCAAATGAAGCATATGACGCTATGTATGAAAATGTGTTTGACCTCATAGTGTCTGATATAATGATGCCCGAAATTGATGGGTTTGAGTTTGCAAAAACGGTGCGCTCTCTCGATAATGAGATACCGATCCTTTTTATGACGGCGCGCGATGATTTCGCGTCAAAGCAGCGCGGCTATCGCGTGGGTATAGACGACTATATGGTGAAGCCTATCGACCTCGACGAGCTTTTCCTGCGCATCGGGGCGCTTTTGCGGCGAGCCAAGATAGCGTCAAGCCGAAAGCTAGAGATAGGCAGCTTCGTTATGGACGCCGACGAGCATACGGCTTATCTCGGCGACGAGGAGATATCGATGACAACGAGGGAGTTTTCTATCCTCTACAAGCTTTTATCCTACCCGAAAAAGACCTTTACACGCACACAGCTTATGGACGAATTCTGGGACGCCGACACCGCTTCGGGTCCCCGCACAGTGGACGTATACATGACAAAGCTGCGCAGCAAGCTGTCGGAGTGCAAGGATTTTGAGATAGTGACCGTTCACGGACTTGGCTACAAGGCGGTGATAAAGTGAATTACAGAAAAATACTTCACGGCTTCAACAACTGGTTTGTGTTCTTTTTGCTTGCGGCGTTCGTTGTTACCTGCTGTATGACGCTTTTTATCACGGTAATGTCACATTCTCTCGGTATCACTTTTACAGAGGAGAATATTGCAACCGCGGCAAAGCTCACATTTGGAAATGTGCTGCTTATCAGTCTGCTTTTTACGTTTATCGACGCCTTGCGCAGAAAGCTTATGGTTGAACGTCCGACTAAGCGGATAGTATCGGCAGGCGAGAGGATAACAAACGGTAATTTCAGCGTGCGTATCGAGCCTCTTGGCGACAGCTATGTATATGAAAGCTTCAACAGCATCATTGAGTGCTTCAACAAGATGGCGGAGGAGCTAGGGAGCGTTGAAACACTGCGCGCGGACTTTATCGCAAATGTTTCCCATGAGCTTAAAACGCCGCTTGCAATAATGCAGAATTACGGAACTATGCTTCAATCTCCAAATCTGCCCGAAGAAAAGCGCGTTGAATACGCAAAAGGTGTTACGGACAATTCGCGCAGGCTTGCAAGTCTTATCACGAATATATTAAAGCTGAACAAGCTTGAAAATCAGCAGATATTCCCAGTATCTCAGCGTTTTGACCTAAGCGAACAGCTTTGCGAAACGCTTTTGCAGTTTGAGGAGATATGGGAGCAGAAAGGCATTGACATAGAAACGGATATCGAGGATAGTGTTTATATTAATTCCGACTCCGAACTGCTTTCCCTTGTGTGGAGCAATCTGCTTTCAAATGCGTTCAAGTTCACAGAAAACAGCGGCAAGGTAACGGTCTCGCTTGTTGCTGACGAGAACTGTGCGACGATCAGAATTTCCGATACGGGCTGCGGAATCTCACCCGAAACAGGCGCGCATATCTTCGAAAAATTTTATCAGGGCGATACCTCGCACGCAATGCAGGGAAACGGTCTGGGACTTGCCCTTGTGAAGCGTGTGGTTGATATCATGAACGGTGAGATAGCTGTTCAAAGCGAGGTAGGAAAGGGCAGTACATTTACCGTAAAGCTCAAAAGAGGTGAGAATGTTGGACTTTAAAAAGCTCATCAAGCTGCTTTATCCGCCTGTTTGGACAATCGCGCTGCTTGTACCGCTTTGTGCTGCGGCGCTTATATTCATTTTTGTCTGCGGTTATGATACGCACCCGCTTGCATATGCGGCGTATGTTCTGTCTTTTTACACGCTGACAGCTATCGTTATGAGGTGCATAAATACAGTGCCGAAGCATTACCGTGCCGCAAAGGAAAAAGTTTACGCAAATCCTGTGGGCGAAAGGCTTATGACGGATATGCCGTTTCGCACTCATGTTTCGCTGTACGGCTCGCTTTCGATAAATCTGCTGTATGTTGCGCTGAATATCGTATCGGGCTTTATGTATCAGTCGGCGTGGTTCTTTGTGCTTGCTTTTTACTACATGATACTGGCGGTTATGAGGTTTCTGCTGGTGCGCTTTGTAAACAGTATCGGCATAGGAAAAAGTCGCTTTAAGGAGCTGCGCCGTTCAAGACTGTGCGGATATATCCTGCTGACCGTAAACCTTGCGCTGTCGGGCGCGGTGCTTATGATACTGTATCGGGATAAGGGCTATGAATACAACGGCATACTTATCTATGTGATGGCGCTGTACACCTTTTGGATAACAGCGGTCGCAATTAAAAATCTTATCAAATACAAGCGGTTCGGAAGTCCTGTTATGTCAATGGCGAAGATAATCAGCATGGCGGCGGCGCTTGTTTCGATGCTGTCGCTGGAAACGGCGATGTTCTCGCAGTTTGGCGCGGAGATGTCCCCCGAAAATCAGCGGCTTATGATAGCTTTGACGGGCGCGGGAGTGAGTATAGTTATAGTTACGATGTCGGTGTACAGCATCGTGCGTAATTCAAGAGAAATTAAGAATATCATGGAGAATGAAACTTATGCAGAATAAAGAAACTTTCAGCTACACCTACTCTGCAAAGCAGCAGGAGGAGATAAAGAAGATACGCGAAAAATACCTGCCGAAAGAGGCGGATAAAATGGAGCAGCTTCGCCGTCTTGACGAAAGCGTCACGCGCAAAGGAACGATAGTGTCGCTTGTTGTGGGAATTATCGGAACGCTTGTGATGGGCTTCGGCATGAGCTGTTGTATGGTGTGGACTGACACGATGCTGATTTTAGGCATTATTGTCGGGGTGGTAGGAATTGCAGCGCTAAGCGCGGCATATCCGCTTTATAACTATGTTACGAAAAAAGAGCGCGAAAAGATCGCGCCCGAAATCATACGACTTTCCGATGAACTTATGAAATAAGGATACCGTGCTGTTTCTGTTGGGGCAGCACGGTTGTTTATATGCGTTTTTGTTGATATCATATCTCCCGCTTCAAAAACAGGGAAAATTTGTTTTTTTCAAATTTGATAAGTCCCTCGTCGCGCAGCTTACACAGCTCGTTTGACATTGCGCTGCGGTCTACGGAAAGGTAGTCGGCAAGCTGCTGTCGGTTGAATGGGATAGCAAATTCGCTGCTGCTGTGGCGTTTCGCTTCCTCGGAGAGATATGCGAGAAGCTTTTCTCTTGTTGTGCGTCTGGACATATAACCAAGCTTCTGCATAAGCTGTCTGTTCTTTTCGGATATCGCAAAAAACAGATTTTGTATCACAAGCGAGTGAAATCTGCACGCTGTGGGACATACCGTTATGATACGTTTTACATCAAAGAACATCACTGAGCTTTCCTCAACTGCAAGCACATCGTTCATAAGTGCGCCGCTTTCGGGGGCTGCATAGGTTTCCCCGAACATCTCACCGACGCTGACGATATTTATTATACTGCGGCTGCCCCAGTAGTCGTCGCGCTGAATGTGCAGCTTGCCCTCGCAAAGCACGAATATATCGTCGATATGCTCGCCCTGCCGCAGCACATACTCGCCCTTTTTATAGGTGCGAAGCCTTGCTTGCAGGCAGCTCAGCATTGCTGATATCTCGCTTTCGCCTACCCCCGCAAAGAGGCAGGTGTTTTTCAGTATTGGGATAAATTTCTCCATAAATGCTCCGTTTCTGTTGTAAAAACAACTGACTTGTTAGAAATATTATAGTATAATGATATCAGAAAGTCAAGAACTTTCGGATTTTGATAATTAAGGAGAACTGATATGATAAGAAAAATAATCAAGATAGACGAAGAAAAATGCAATGGCTGCGGACTTTGTGCTGCTGCCTGCCATGAGGGCGCGATAGAGATGATAAACGGAAAGGCAAAGCTCACCCGTGAGGACTACTGTGATGGACTGGGCGACTGTCTGCCTGCGTGTCCCACAAACGCGATAAGCTTTGAGGAGCGCGAAGCTCCTGCCTACAATGAGGCGGCTGTGCTTGCGGCAAAGCATAAGAAAGCAGGGGAAACGCTTCCGTGCGGCTGCCCGGGAACTAATTCAAAGGTGATAAAGCGCGAGGAGATATCCGCGCCTGCCGCGGCAGTAACAAGTCAGCTTTCGCAGTGGCCTGTGCAGATAAAGCTTGTTCCTGTGAATGCGCCGTATTTCGACAATGCAAGGCTGCTTGTTGCGGCGGATTGCACGGCTTTCGCCTACGGAAATTTCCATAATGAGTTTATCAGAAACCATGTTACGCTGATCGGCTGCCCTAAGCTTGACGAGGGCGACTATGCGGAAAAGCTCACGCAGATAATTTCAAACAACAACATAAAAAGCGTGACCGTTGTTCGTATGGAGGTGCCTTGCTGCGGCGGAATAGAAAACGCCGTAAAGCGTGCGCTTCAGGCGAGCGGAAAGTTTATTCCGTGGCAGGTCGTGACAATTTCGACGGACGGAAGAATTATTGATTAAGCTGTGAAAGAATACTTCCTGCGGGAACAGATACGCTCTGTTCCCGTGCTGCTTTTAGGGTGTTTTTCAGAAAATGATATAGAAAGTTCACAAAAATTTGTGGAAAACAGCAAAAACTATTGAAAAAAAACAGGATTTATGCAATAATATTATTAAAGAGCTGCATTTTGCGGCAATACAAAGGAGAACCAAGAAAATGTCCAAGATAGTTGTTTTTGATCACCCGCTCATTCAGCATAAGATAACGCTTCTGCGCGACTGCACCACAGGCACGCGCGATTTCCGTATACTGATAGAGGAGATAGCTACGCTGATGGGCTATGAGGCGCTTCGCGACCTTCCGCTTGAAATGAAAGAGATAAAGACCCCGATAGAGAACACCACAGCGCCCGTTATAACAGGCAAGACCATTGCAGTTGTTCCGATACTGCGTGCGGGTCTTGGCATGGTAAAGGGTATACTTGCTCTTGTGCCCACTGCAAAGGTAGGTCATATAGGTCTTTACCGCGACCCCGAAACTCACACTCCGCACGAGTATTACGCGAAGCTTCCCGAGAACATCGAGGAGCGCACCGTTATCCTGCTTGACCCGATGCTTGCTACAGGCGGCTCGGCTGTGGCGGCTGTTGATTACCTTAAAAAGCAGGGCGTGAAGTCGGTGAAATTCATGAGCATCATCGCTGCGCCCGAGGGACTTGCGGCGCTTATTCAGGCGCACCCCGATATCGAGATATACTGCGGACATCTGGACGAGAAGCTTAACGAGAACAAATATATCGTTCCAGGCCTCGGCGACGCAGGCGACCGTATCTTCGGCACGATGTAACGCAGGGAGCGATACGAAATGAAGATACTTTTTATTGGCGATGTTGTGGGAAAGCGCGGCTGTGAGGCGCTGCAAAAGCGGCTTTACTCCATTAAGCAGGCTTGCGGCGCGGAGCTTGTTATCGTGAACGGCGAAAACTCCGCTGAGGGCAACGGTATCACGGCGCACTCGGCGGGAATGATCTTTGACGCGGGTGCGGACATAATCACAACCGGCAACCACTGCTTCCGTCAAAAGGGCATAGAGGAGGAGCTAGAGCGCAACGAGCGCATCATACGTCCCGCTAATTACGATGACGAGGTGTTTGGCAAGGGCGTTTGCGAGCTTGACTGCGGCGCTTACAGCATTGCGGTGATAAATCTGCTTGGAACAACTTATATGCAGCCGCTTGAAAATCCGTTCAAGTGTGCTGACAGGCTGCTTGAAAAGCTAAGCTCAAGGATAGTTATCGTTGATTTCCATGCGGAGGCTACCTCAGAAAAGCGCGCGATGGGCTATTATCTCAGCGGCAGAACGACTGCTGTGCTGGGAACACACACCCATGTCACCACTGCGGACGAGCAGATAATAGACGGGACGGGCTACATCACCGATGTGGGAATGACAGGCCCGAAAGAGTCTGTGCTGGGCGTTGAAAAGGAGATAATAATCGAGCGTTTTTTGACCTATTATCCTAAGCGCCATATTTTTGCGGGCGGCGATATCGAGATAAACGGTGTTTGCCTTGACGTAGACCGCAAGAGCGGAAAATGCCTTTCGATAGAGCGAGTGAGGGAAGTTGTGAGCGTTTAAGCGCGAAATGAATATATTGTATTATTCATGACTATTTAATATATTTTATGGGCGGGGCTGCCGTCCGATATTCCGAGGTGATGATATGAACTCTATTACGATAAAGCAGCTTAATGAAAGTGCAAGAAATGCAGAGCAGATGGTGCGTGAGAGCGAGCAGCGCTATGCCGACGCGCTTGAAGCGGCTGCCGAGCGTATCTACAACGAACGTGAAACGCGCCCTGTCGTGTTGGTTTCAGGCCCCAGCGGCTCCGGTAAGACCACCAGCGCAAACCGTATTGCGCGCATTTTAAAGGACAGGGGCTGTGGCGCACATTCTATTTCTATGGATAATTATTTCAAGACCCTTACTAAGACAGAGCTAGAGCTGTGCGAGCGCGGCGAGTTTGATTTCGAATCGCCGATGCGCCTAGATGTAGAGATGTTCAAGGAGCATCTTGAAAAGCTTTCGCGGTGCGAGAGGATAGATGTTCCGAGCTTTGATTTTGCAAAGCAGCAGAGCATCAAGGGTATGCCGCTTGAGATAAAACGCGGCGATATCGTTATTCTTGAGGGAATACACGCGCTTAATCCTTTGGTTACGGGCGAGAGCGAAAGCTACACCACCTGCGTTTACGTCAGCGTGAGAACGCGTCTGGAGGCTGACAACGGCGAGCTTCTCCACCCCTCGAAGATACGTCTTATGCGCCGACTTATGCGTGACAAGCTGTATCGCGGCAGAAGCCTGCCTGAAACGTTTGAGTTCTTCCGTTCCGTTGAGCGCGGAGAGAACCTGTACATCATGCCATTCAAGTACCGCGCCGATTTCGATATCGACACGTTTGTGCCTTATGAGCCGCTTATCTACCGCGATATCCTGCTGCCCGAGCTTGAAAAGGCGGCTGCTGAATACAAGGATTATGAGCGTTATGCGGATATCGAGCGATTTTTGAAGCAGCTTTCATCGCTTAGCAGGGACATCGTTCCCGAAAATTCGCTGATACGCGAGTTTATTTAATCGCTTGGTGTTTTGCACAGATTGCGGTAATGCGATTTGTTTATTATTACAGCTTGATTTTATCAACAAAGTGTAATATAATAGGAATTGTAATAATGCTTGGACTATACTCCTAGCAAATTATAGAATTTTTTGGAGGTTTTAACTATGAAGATTTCTAAGATCCTTGCTTCTGTTGCCGTTGCTTCTATCGCAGCAGGCGCAGTTGCTGCTACTGCAGGCGCTTACAATGCAGCTCTTTCTTTCCAGAACGGTGTTTACACTTTCCGTGAGATGAGAACAAACAGCAGTTACGGTGAAGATTCTGCATACTGGGCTGACAAGGTTATCATGTGGGGTGGCAACTCCGAAACAACATGGCCCGATCTCATCGACAACTTCGACTGGGATATCAACGGCTATGTTTTCGACGCTGACTACACTGATGTTGATCTTGACTCTGACGGTACATACACCGTTGCAGCAGGTGGTTTCGACTGGGCACAGGACGGTTGCACAAACTTTAAGTTCATCAAGGTAACTACAGATATTCCTTTTGACGCATTTGATCCTGAGGGTGATCCTACAGCTTTCGTAACATCTGCTACACTTTATGTTGACGGTGTTGCTCAGACTACAATTGAGAATCCTATTCCTGAGAAGGATGGCGATTATCTGTCTATCAACATTGTAAACAGCTATAATCCTGATATGGAATCTTACACAGGTGCATACCCCACAGAGTCCATCACTGTTGACTTCACAATTGAGGGTCTCGGCGGCGATTCTGCTGATGGTTCTGAGGGCGGCGATTCTGCTGGTTCCACAGACGGCGCTTCCGACGGCGACAACAAGAACTCCGCTGACACAGGCGTTGAGGGTGTAGCTGCCGTTGCTGGTCTTGCTATCGTAGCAGGCGGCGCAATGCTCCTCTCCAAGAAGAGAAAGTAATCTCTTTTCGGTTTTAAACTGAAACAATAATGACGCGGCGTTGCTATTGCAGCGCCGCGTTTTTTGTTTATCCTCATGCTTCCCTCATATTTCCCGCACTTCCCGCATAAAAATGTGAAAAAGGAAATGTCAAAGAAATATGAGCTATAGGGGGGAACAGTTTGAAAACGAAATCAGGCTTAATTGAGGAAGCAAATCAAGAAAGATGTGTCATACTTGGTCAATATATAGTTGAAAACAGCGCGACCGTGCGCAGTACAGCCAAGAAGTTCGGGATAAGCAAAAGCACGGTGCATCAGGATATTACCACAAAGCTGTCGCAGGTGAACCGCAAGCTGCACGATGAGGTGAAGCTTGTGCTTGAACAGAATAAGCAGGAGCGGCATCTTCGTGGCGGTCAGGCGACAAAAGAGAAATACGCTGCCAAAAAAGCTAAATAGAAGTACATAAAAACACCCCAAAGATAATGGACTGAACCACTTTGTGCAGACAGCACAAAAAAGCCCCTAGGGTATAATCAAGCAAAGAACTGGCATCGCTTCTGAAGCGGTGTCAGTTTTGATTTTAGCTGAATCCTTTCGTTGTTATAAAACCAAATATAATCATCAATAAGACGACGAGCCTGAGAAAAAGATTCGATTTTTTGACGATAGATACATTCAGTTTTGAGAATAGAAAAGAAATTTTCAGCTAGAGCATTGTCATAAGGATTGCCTTTCCTTGACATTGATTGCGTAATGTTGTATAATTGAGTTAGGTTAAAATACTCATGTGATGCGTATTGAACCCCTTGGTCACTGTGCAGTTGCAGCTGCTCGGTGACCTTTTCCTTTTTCATGGCAGCTTTGACAGTATTCAGCACAAGATTTACCGTTTGTTCCGTACCGGTCTTGTAGGCAACGATACTGTTGTCGTACAGATCTCTGATCATCGAAAGATACAGAACACCTTGCTTTGTCTTTATGTATGAAATGTCGGTAACCCACTTCTCATTAGGTCGTGTAGTGCTGAAATCTCTGTTAAGCAGATTAGGATAGCGATGAAGCTGCTGACTCATTACCTGATACTTACGGTTGCGACGGATGCAAGCCAGAAGATTGTATTTGTTCATTAATCGCAAAATAGTTTTTGGATTAAGCTTCATACCTTTGTTTTTAAGCCATATTGTTACTCT
>SVMX01000002.1 GCA_015067175.1 Oscillospiraceae bacterium
GCTTAACTATTATATCACGTTTCAGAATGTTTGTCAAGTACTTTTTCAAATTTTTTTGAAATTTTCTTTAACACTCATTTCCGAATCGTTTTTATCAGTTCCGCTTTCGTCGGACAGCTTTTGTATTTTATCACTTTTCGCTACAAATGTCAATAGTATTTTTGTAAAAATTATCGCCAATTTAATTTCGACAATTTTCAACTTTTTGTGCCATTCTTCTATACTATCCTAACAAGGATTATTTTCATATACCAAAAGCCGCTCTCGCACAGCACGAAAGCGGCTTTTATTATAATTTTCTTGCAACAAACATAAGCTTTTCGCTCGTTTCCGTCGGAAGCTCGCGCGTAAGATACTCATAAATATTCACTACCTCAAAGCCCGCTTGCTGAAGCAGCGCCATATAACGCTCCTGCGGCAGTGCAATCTCACGAAAGCTCTCATATCCTCTGTCATAGCTTCCATCGGGATTTTCATAGAACAGATCAAGTTCTATTCCCACGCTGTCGTCCTCGGGAGAATATTTATTCTGCCATGCGCAATAAACTCCGTCCACGTCATAAATAAATGTATTCTCAGCCAAAACGCTCCGATGCTTGTAGACAGTGTTTACATCAAAAAGAAACAATCCGCCTCTGTTCATGTTCTGCGCTGTTTTTGTGAAGCAAAGCGCGATCTCTTTTTCGCTCTCAAGATGATTTACGCTGTCAAGAGTTGACACCGCAATATCCACCGCGCCATAAAGATCGGTTTCAGTCATGCTTTGGCAGATGTACTGAATACTACTGTCTGTAAGCTTTGACGCCGCAATGCTCAGCATTTCCGCCGATGCGTCAGATGCGATAACATCATATCCGCGAGCCGCAAGCCTCATCGTGAGATTACCCGTGCCGCAGCCCATATCAAGCAGCAACATGCCGGGCGCTCCCACGGACTTAATAAGTCCGTCGTAATACTCCGCTATCTCATCATAAGGAACATTCTCTGTCAGCAGATCATATACCTCAGCAAACTCACCGTAGCCTGCCATTATTCCTCGTCCTCTTTCATTCTGTCGAATACTATCTTGTATCCGCCCGCAGCCTGATAGTTGAGAGTTTTATTTACGCGGCTGATAGTTGCGGTACTCGCGCCTGTTTTCTTAACGATCTCGTTGTAAACGCATTCTTCTGTCAGAAGTCTTGCAACGTGCAGACGCTGTGATATAGCTTTCAGCTCCTGCGGTGTGCACAGGTCCTCAAAAAACGCATAGCACTCGTCTACATCTTCAAGAGTAAGTATTGCCTCAAACAGATAATCCATATTTTCGTCTTTGATCATGATCAGTACCTCCGCAGATTTTTTTACTGTTGTACTTTTAATATAATTGGCTTGTTTTATATTTTATCATAATAAAGCGAAAAAGTCAATAGCTTTTACATATTTATGATTTTGGTGCTCTCATTCCGCAGCCATTTTGTAGCCTATGCCCGCAACCGTCGAGATATACCGCGGCGCGGAGCTTTTCTCCTCCAGCTTTTTGCGGATATTCGCCATATTGACACGAAGTATCTGATTATCCATCACCGCATTTGGTCCCCACAGCTGAGTGATTATGTATTCGTATGTAAGCACCCTTCCTGCGTTTTTGCCGAGAAGAGCCACCAACCTGAACTCGTTTTGTGTAAGCTCTGCATTTCTGCCCGCTATATAAACGCAATATGTGTCATAATCCACCACAAGCTCACCAACCTCAAATCTGCTGTTATGGATATTAACAGAATTACTACCATAGTTCACAGAATGTCTTAGCGCAAGCTTTATCCTGGACAACAGCTCCGAAATACCAAGCGGCGTAGTTATAAAGTCATCTGCTCCGCTGTCAAGTGCATAAACGGTATAGTCCTCATCATAGCTTGTACCGATAACTATGATAGGCACGCTTGACCACTCGCGTATCTTTTTAAGCAGTGCTACGCTATCCATATCCGTAAGCTGTTCGCTCAGTAGCACAAGGTCAGGACAATGTGATTCCGCTATCTCCTGTGCTTGCTTACCAAAGCTCGCTGTTATAGTGTCATAGCCCTTATTGTCCAGCTCCGTTTTCAACCAATGCCTTAAACTCTCGCTTTCCTCAACGATTAAAATCTTTACCTTCATTATAATGCCTATATCTTTCTGTTTTTCTTATGCAACATCTATTTTAGCACACACGATTTATATTTCAGTGTAAATTTCCCGTTAATACGACATTATTTGTCGATATTTTTCGACATTTGCATAACTTGAAGCATCGCTCCCCTGTTTGTGTAATATCACAACGGAAAATGTAATTATTTTGTCGTACAAGCAATACACTTATATAAATACAAAAATAGAAAGGCGCATAAAATGGAGCTTATAAATACACTCAACAATATCATCTGGGGCACCCCGACAATTATACTTCTACTGTCATCGGGAGTATTATTCAGCTTCGGAACGGGATTTTTTCAGATACGCCGCATAGGTCATTGGCTGAAAAGCACGATATTTTCAAGAACCTCATCTAAAAACAGCGACAGCGGCTCTATCTCACAGTTTCAAGCGATGTCCTCAGCCCTCGCCGCAACTCTCGGAACGGGAAACATCGCAGGCGTATCCGCGGCACTAGCGGCAGGCGGCGCAGGCGCGGTATTCTGGATGTGGATATCCGCTTTGTTCGGCACAATGACAGGCTTTGCAGAAAACGTGCTCGGAATATACTACCGCCGCCGCAACCGAAACGGCGGTTGGAGCGGCGGTGCCATGTGCTATATCGAGGGCGGCTTGTCTGAGCTTAGCTTTGTCAAAAGGCTTGCAAAGCCGCTTGCCGTGATATTCGCGGCACTTTGTATGCTCTCATCTTTCGGCATGGGGAATATGGCACAGATGAACTCCGCGGCAGGCGTGATCAGCACAAGCTTCGGCATTCCTCCTATTGTAACAGGCTTGATCTTGGCTGTTCCTACCGCGTTCATAGTTTTCGGGGGAATTAAACGCGTCGGAAGCGTCACCGCGAAAATAGTGCCGTTCATGTCAGGCTTTTACATATTGGGCGCACTGTGGATATTTGCAGATAATCTCACTCAGCTCCCTTCTGTATTCGGCGCAATATTTGAAGGTGCATTCGGCGTAGACGCTCTCAGCGGCGGAATAAGCGGCTATCTCATAAAGCAAGCAATATCAATGGGCTTTCGCCGCGGAGTTTTTTCAAACGAAGCAGGACTCGGAACATCTGTCGCAGCCCACGCCTCCTCTGATGTTAAAGAGCCTTGCATTCAGGGAATGTGGAGCATATTCGAGGTGTTTTTCGACACTATAATCATGTGCTCACTCACTGCCGTGATACTTCTCGCAAGCCCCTGCACCGCACCAACTTCGCAGGAAGCATTTCAGCACATATCACTAACTCCGCAGTATTTTCGCCTTACAGATAAAGATACTATAATAACAAACGGCGCGCCGCTCATTGTCGCAGATTTAGACGGCACAGAAGCCAAATTCCGCACAGTATATTCCACAGGCTTCAAAATGAAGATAAGCGAAACAGGCACAACATTTTCCAACCTTATGACCGTCACAGGAGTACAAACTCTTGACGAAAACGGCACACCCGTGTTCCTCGATAGAGAAAAGACCGTGCCGCTTATTGAAAGTGTGGTAATTTCAGAGGTTTCAGGCGCAGGGCTCGCCGCCTACGCATTTTCACAGACTTTCGGCGATGCTGCGGGAAAGCTTTTGGCTGTAGCTGTGCTACTGTTTGCGTTTTCCACCGTTATCGGCTGGAGCTGCTTCGGTGCAGGCGCTGCGGCATATATATTCGGAGAAAGGTCGCAAACACCGTTTCGCATAGCCTTTATCCTGCTTACTGTAATCGGCGCAGTGATGGATTTTTCCGCAGTATGGGGAATCTGCGACATGATAAACGGACTTATGGCAATACCAAACCTTATCGCGTTGTTTTTGCTGTCGCCGAAAGTATTTGCAATTACCAAAAACTACTGCCGCAGAGTTTTCGGGCACGAAAATGTCAAACCAATGGTTTCCAATTATGAAGATACATCTCCTATTATTACCAATTTTCATCGACACAGCCGTTAAGATTTCGACAAGAAACGTTGCAATTCGCACTTCCAACGCCTCCTAAAAAGTCCGCTGAATGCGATTGCAATCGCATTTGTCGCCGTTTTGACGCATTTCCTCTCAATTGGAAAAAGTTTGAAATATTTTCCAAAAACCTCTTGAAATTTAATCCAGTATATGGTAATATGAGAGTGTAAAAAATACATTGGAGGTATTAAAATGACGAATCAAATCAAAGTACTTATCGGAAACGACACCGCAGAATGCGGTATGGCATGGGCTGGAGCAATGAAAGCTGCGGGAATGTATGCAATAACCCGCCGCTGTGACGGAAACTCCGTGCTTAATTCCATCAAATCGGAAGCGCCCGATGTTGCGATACTGGAAGAAAAAATGCCCTTTTGCGATGCGATAGAGGTAATACGCCGCCTGAAAATGGAAAAGAAATACGTTCCCTCGGTGATAATTGTTACCAATGTCACCAATCCTCAGCTTGAGCGCGAGGCTATGGCAGTCGGCGCGGCGTGCGTTCTTGTAAAACCCGTAGACCCAACATTCCTTACAAACAAGGTATCTCAGCTCTGCGGTTTCGACTCAGAGCCTACCGCAGTCCCCGACGAGACTGACCTAGAATGTGCTGTCACCGAGATAATACATCAGGTCGGAATCCCCGCTCACATCAAGGGCTATCACTATCTGCGCACCGCTATCATGCTGTCTGTAAACAACGATGAGATGATAAACTGCATCACAAAGCTGCTCTATCCCACCGTTGCAAAGCGCTATCAGACGACCTCGTCGCGAGTTGAGCGCGCTATCCGCCACGCTATCGAGATAGCATGGGACAGAGGCGATATTGACGTGCTGACAAGGATATTCTCCTACACCGTGCACACCACACGCGGAAAACCCACAAACTCCGAGTTCATTGCGCTTATCGCTGACCATCTCAGACTTAAGTTCAAGTCAAGAAATGCAGTTCCTGCCTACAGATAAAGCTTCTTCATATAGATTCAGCCCGAGGTTTTAAAGCCTCGGGCTGATTTATTGAAAGATAAATGGTTTTGTTACTACGCAAAACCGAAATCTCTACAAGATTATCTCGCTATTGACATTTCACCTGAATATATCCTACTCTCTAATTCTTCTTCAGAAAGTTTTTCGTATTCCTCCTTTGATTCGCAAATATTAAATGTAGCTGATAAAGTTTCACAATAAATACGTCCATCTTCATGCTCGTATAAATAGTACTTCATCTCAGGCGATAATATTTTCAATCCTCCTTGTTTAATCAGCATACGATTACAATGTTTTTTCCCTTTTCTTGATCTTATCATCATATATTCTCCGAAACACTCACATTTTCTCTCTTGGTCTACTTCAACAGCTTATTCCAGCCTTCCAAAACAACTGTATATCCTTCAATATATTTTTTACAAAACAGCTCCGCGGTTTCAAGGTCAGCCGCTATATCATCCGGATACTCCGTACCTATTTGCTCATATTCCGCTTTGTTTATCTCTGTCGTTGTAATATAATCATCGTTGCGGCTTGGAGAACCATACCACGCAAAATACTGTTTGATTTCCAAATTCATTCGGAAACCGCATCCAAACCTGATATCATTGGAAATAACTCGCAAATATACCTTATTTTCATCCATATACATCACCTATTTCCAATTTATCAAATAGTTTTCCTGTTATTATACCTAAACATCGCAAACGCTGCCGCGATTATCACCACATATCCCACAACGCTCAGCCAATCGGGTAGCTGTCCCATCACAAAAAATCCCAGCGCCGCGGAAAAGATTATCTGCGAATAATCGTATATGGATACTTCCTTTGCAGGCGCATAGGAATACGCCGCAGTAATTCCAAACTGTCCCACTGCCGCACACAATCCCGCGCCTACCAGCATTAAAAACTGTTCCATCGTCATCGGGCTGTAGCCGAATATAACAAACGGCAGCGCCGCAACACATGAAAACGCCGAGAAAAAGAACACGATATAGCTGCCCTTTGCTCCGTGCATGGTAGCGCGCCGCACAAACGTATATGCGCAGCCCGCCGCCATTCCGCCGACAAAGCCCGCAACGGACGGTATTATATCCGCGTTCTGAAACGATGGCTTGATAACGAACAAAACTCCCACAAACGCAGTGAGGATTATCGCCCACTGCACCTTGTTCGCTTTTTCTTTTAGCAGAAATATCGAAAATATTATCGCAAAAAACGGCGACATCTTATTCAGCAGCGAAGCGTCCGATATGTTAAGCTCTCCAAGTGCGTAAAAATGGCATAGCATACCGACAAAGCCCGTAACCGCGCGCATAAGGATATCAAACCTTGCTTCCTTTGGAGGCACGATACTGACCTTGTTCTTTATCATCGCGCCGCTTGCTATGATAAGCGCAAAAAAGTTTCTGAAAAACGTTTTTTGTATAGTCGGAACATCGCCCGAAAGCTGCACGAACATATTCATCAGCGCAAAGAACAGCGCCGAGATTATTAAAAAAATGATTGCCTTGTGAAGTCGTTTTAATTCAAATTTAGCCATGTTTTAAATTTCTGATATTTTTTCTATGTAGTACGGCAGCGCAAGTTCAAACTGCACGCCGTAAAAACGCCGCTCGGGGTCGTTTTCCGTAATGCGCACCGCCTCATAGGTGAAGCTTACCGCAATATCCAGCGCCTTGTTGAAATCCGCACCGCGCATAACAGCACCCAAAAACGCTGCAGAAAGTATATCGCCCGTTCCTGCGCAAACTATATCCTCATGCGGCATGAAGCAGGCATGGAACTCGCTTCCGTCATAACCCACAGCGCCGATATTTCCACCCTCGCGCACGCCTGTGATAAACGCATATTTTCCGCAAAGCGAAAACAGCTCCACAAGCATCTGCTCTATTTCCCCGCGCGATATATCGGGGGAATACTCTTTATTAAGAAGCAGACAAGCCTCCGTCACATTCGGGGCAAGTATATCCGCCCTACCGCAAAGCTTTCGTATATGCTCGGGATAGTCAGACGACAGCCCCGAATAGATACGTCCATTATCGCCCATTACAGGGTCAACAAAGATGAGCGCATCATCTCCAAACTCGTCAATAAAATCCGAGATAAGCTGCATCTGATGTATCGAAGCTATATAGCCCGTATATATCGCATCAAAAGTTATATTCTCACGCTTAAGCCCCGCGCCTATCGGAGGAAGCTCCTCGGTGAGGTCGCGTGAATAAAACGTGTCAAAGCCCGTGTGGTTTGACAGCAGTGCCGTGGGAATGCCGCACGCCTCAACTCCCGCCGCCGAAATAACAGGCAGTGCAGAGGTGAGCGAGCATTTCCCCACACAGGAAAAATCCTGTATCGTAACGATTCTTTTCATTCTGTAAATTCCTTAGTCCCCGAACATTTCTGAGGAGAGATATCTTTCGCCTGTGTCGGTAAGCACCATAGCGATACGCTTACCCTTAAATTCAGGTCTTTTCGCAAGCTTCAGCGCAGCTGCAAGCACAGCTCCGCTCGAAATCCCCACCAGTATGCCCTCGGTGCAGGCAATGCTCCTACCGCACTCGAAAGCCTCCTGTGCATTTACCGTCACTATCTCGTCAATAACGCTTCTGTCAAGAACTGACGGCACAAAATTCGCACCTATTCCCTGAATTTTGTGAGGTCCTGCCTTTCCCTCGGAGAGAAGCGGCGACTCCTGCGGCTCTACTGCAACGATATGAATATCAGACCTCTGCTCTTTGAGATAACGCGCACAGCCTGTTATAGTGCCGCCTGTACCGACGCTCGCCACAAAAACATCAACATTTCCGTCAAGGTCGCGCCAAAGCTCAGGCCCCGTACCCTCGTAATGCGCAAGCGCATTTGCAGGGTTATCAAACTGCGACGGAATAAAGCCATTCAGCTCCCTTGCAAGCTCATTCGCCTTTGCAACAGCGCCGCTCATGCCGTCCTTACCCGCAGTAAGGACCACCTCCGCACCATATGCCGCAATAAGCTTTCTTCGCTCTATCGACATGGTATCAGGCATAGTCAGTATCACACGGTAGCTCCTGCTCACGCCGACCGCCGCAAGACCTATTCCCGTGTTGCCGCTTGTAGGCTCAATGATAACTCCGCCTTTTTTGAGCAGTCCACGCTTTTCCGCGTCGTTTATCATATACAGAGCCACTCTGTCCTTGGCGCTTCCCGCGGGATTGCTTCGCTCAAGCTTTGCAAAAAGCTCAGCTTCAGCGCCGTTTTTCTCCGCAAAATCCGAGACCTTCAGCACAGGTGTATTTCCAATAAGCTCCGAAACATTGTTATATAACATATTACCTCCGAAAATAGGAAGCGTCACTTTATCCACTGATTAAGCTCCGCAATAAGCTTTGCAACATCAAGCGGCTTAGCGATATGGCTGTTCATACCTGCTTCCTTTGCCTTTTTAATATCTTCAACAAATGCATTCGCCGTCATCGCAATTATCGGCACGGTCTTCGCGTCATCGCGCGAAAGAGCGCGTATCTTCCTTGTTGCACCGTAGCCGTCAAGCTCGGGCATCTGTATATCCATAAACACAAGGCTGTAGTAGCCCTCGGGCGACTGCGCAAACATCTCCACAGCACGCGCACCGTTTTCCGCTACCTCCGTTATGAGATTAGCCTGCGACAAAAACTCCGTGGCTATCTCAGCATTAAATTCCAGATCTTCTGCAAGAAGTACGCGCTTTCCGTCAAAATTGCAGTCCGACATACGCGCCTTTCTCGGCTCGTCCATAGATATTTCATCATAGCGCTTAACGATCGGGGTATCGCCGCGTTTTAAGCAAACGGTTATCTCAAAAACCGAGCCCTTGCCAACCTCGCTCTTCACGTTGATGTTACCGTTCATCATACGCGCTATATTCAGCGCAATACTCATTCCGAGACCTGTACCCTCTACCTTAGTCGTTCTGAGGTAATCGGCACGAACGAACGGATCAAACATCGTCGCCATAAATTCCTGCGTCATACCGATACCGTTATCCTCAACAGTGAACATATATCGCGCCACGTCTTGACGATCAGGCTCCATCTCCACTGCCGTAAAGCGTATCAATCCACCATCGGGAGTATATTTCACAGCATTGCTCAATACATTCATCAAAAGCTGTCCAAGCTTTGTGCTGTCACCCTTTACAGCGGTATTCGTAAGACGCAGATCTCTTATAAGCGTATGACCGCGCTTTTCACCAAGCGGCCTCATAAGCTTCAAAGTATCATCAATAAATTTTCCGAGATCGAAATTCTCGGAAGCCAGCACTGTCTTTCCGCTCTCGATAGAACTTAAGTCAAGAACATTGTTGATTATCTCTAATAAGTGTCGTCCGGAATACTCGATTTTATTCATGCAGTCGATAACGCGCTCTTTATCCTCGATATGCTCCTGCGCGATCGCCGCCATACCAAGAATAGAATTCAACGGAGTGCGGATATCATGGCTCATCTGCGACATAAACAAGGATTTTGCACTGTTTGCACGCTTTGCCTGGAAGAGAGCGTCACGTATAGCCTGTTCAATACGCTTGGTTTCGTCACTTTGGCTTGTGATATCCTTGATGTAAGTAAGTCCCCATATCTCATTGGTCTGAAGATCCTGCGTAAGAATTACTGCCTCGCGGAAAATGCCTTTTTTGTCTTCCTCCATCATAAATTCATATTCCACATCAAAGAAATAGCGCTTGCTCTTAAACATATCAAGCATAGTGGCGGTATTCAAAGTCTTTCGGAATACCTCAGCCTCTGTCGGAGAGGTTATATACTGCGATTTTCTTTTGATATATTCATTGTAGGAGCACGGACAACTCAGCCCAAGCAGCGGCACAAGCGGGGCAACACCGTCTGACTCAATGACCTCGTCATACAGAACGTCATTCGTGACATTATATGTGTATACCGCAAAAGACGAGGAAAGTATTGCCTGCTTGCACTGTCGTTCAGCACGCAAGGCATATTCAAGCATCTGTTTTTCCTTTATCTGTCGCTCTTTTTCCTCGTTTATCTCTTGAATGGTTACGATAGCCATATGAGGCTCGCCGTCCTCATCATAAGAAGAAACGAACGCCTGAGATCTAACCCATTCATATTGATTGAGCACCTGATTTTTGCGGCGCACCTCGCATTCGATAATCTTTTCGCCCGCTTTAAAGCGCTCGCGCATACGGTTTACGGTAAATTTTCCGAGAAGCTCTCGACGTTTTTCATCGTCGCAATCGCACAAATACACATACCTTATAACTTCATCGTCATAATAGCCGCGTAAACCAAATGTCTCAGCATACTCGCCCGCCCTCGTATTCGAGGAGTACCATCTTCCCGTTTTGAGATTTACAAGGTCGATATCCCGATACGGAAGCGTAAGACCATTAATCAATTTAATACGCAGTGAATCCTTAAACTCGGTATGATGATGCTCCGAAATATCCCTGAGCACGAAAAATTCCTTATATTTCATGGCAAACTGATTTTTAAACCTTACAAATCTCAGCTTATACCATCGATATTGCTTTGTTTTGGGATCTATACAGCGAAACTCCTCCTTGCGCTCGTCCTGTGCCCTTTCAAAATAGTGCATCAAATTTTTTCTGGAGGACATCTCATTATAATTCTCTATATCATCACGGGCAACAAGCGCGGAAAACGTGTCGTTCCATTCATCATATGTAAAGTTCTTTCCTAGCACCTTCCCCACATTGAATATATCCTTAAGAATACAGATTTCATTATTTTGAATGTCCGCAAGTCCGCACACAGAAAAGCTGTCCAACATAGCGTCGGTCAGCATATTCTTGAACACTACCGCTTCGGCACCGTTGTTTTCGGCTTCAGATACAAGATAGCCTTTGAAAAAACCGCGCACCAGATATTGGTCACCCTCGCTTTCGGCATGAACGCCCATGCAGTCCACTTCTATCCAGCCGGCAAACGGGTGATTCCAGTGAAAATGAGCCTCTGCTTTAAGTCCTGCAGTGCAGTTTCTCACGGCGAATAGTATAGCATTAACGTCATTGGGATCTACACGCTCCTGCCACTCTTTGAAAAGCTGCTGAGGGGAAAGCTCTGTATCCAGACCAAGCTGCGCACAAAAAGGCTTGTCAACGTGCAGCGCTGTCGGAACACCTCCTACTATCTCCAGCGAAAACAGCCCTACAAGCTGCTGAGGTGCATTATCGGAACAATAAGCCATTGCAATACTATCCATAATAGTTACTCCTATCCATGATAATGATCACAAACAACAAAAATCAATCTCTGCCATACAGATCGCGTGTATACACCTTGTTAGAAACATCGGCAAGCTCCTCGCTGCGGCGGTTTGCAAGAATAATATCTGCCTGCCGCTTAAAGCTGTCAAGCTGCTCCACGACCTCATAGTTCAAAAATCTGCCCTTGCCGCCAAGCGACGGCTCATAAATAATAACACGTATTCCCAGCTTACTCAGCCGCTTCATAATGCCCTGAATAGAGGAATGTCTGAAATTATCCGAATCGGATTTCATCGTAAGACGGAATACCCCGACCGTTTTCGGGTCTTTTGCCGCTATCTGCCGTGCGATAAAATCCTTTCGGGTCTTGTTTGCGCATACAACAGCACCAATAAGATCATTCGGAACATCAGCAAAATTCGCAAGAAGTTGCTTCGAATCCTTCGGCAAACAATACCCTCCATAGCCAAACGACGGATTGTTGTAATGCGTGCCTATTCGTGGGTCAAGCCCCACACCGTCGATTATCTGCTTTGCGTTCAGCCCTTTCATTTCGCAGTAGGTATCAAGCTCGTTGAAATAAGCCACGCGCATAGCAAGGTATGTATTTGAAAAAAGCTTTACAGCCTCCGCCTCGGTAGGCTCGGTAAACAGCGTTGGGATATCCTTTTTTTCTGCTCCCTGCTGCAAAAGCGCAGCAAATCCTTGCGCCGCCTTGCAGGCTTCGCAGTCATCAGCGGGTGCGCCTACTATAATGCGCGAGGGATAAAGATTATCGTAAAGCGCCTTACCCTCTCGCAGAAACTCAGGCGAAAAAATAATTCTACTGCAATCATATCGCTCGCGTACCGACACCGTGTATCCCACAGGCACCGTTGACCTTATCACTATTGCAGCATGGTCGTTTACGCTTAGCACCTGCTCGATCACGCTCTCAACCGTAGACGTGTCAAAATAGTTCTTTTCTGGACTGTAGTCCGTAGGTGTTGCTATGATAACAAGCTCCGCTTCACGATACGCCTTTTCGCCATCGGTAGACGCTGTAAGATCAAGCTCTCTTTCAGCGAAAAAACGCTCGATATATTCGTCTGCAACGGGTGATATCCTGCTGTTTATAAGTTCCACGCGCTCAGGAATTATATCTACGGCGCAAACAGTATTGTTCTGCGCCAAAAGCGCGGCATTTGAAAGCCCCACATATCCAGTTCCTGCAACGGCTATCCTCATACCGCACCCCCTGAACCGCATTTCGCGGCGTTGATTTTTTCGCCGACAAACAGCATAAACACTTTGAATTAATTATACGTCCGTTGTATTTTTTTGTCAAGCACAGCTATCCATGCATCACAACGTAAATCTACGCACAAAATCCGATACTATCCCAAGCACACGCTCAGACCAGAAAACACTTCCGCCATGATGAGCGCCGTCTATAGCATAAAAGCTTGCAGTCTTATCATGCTCCTTCAGCTTATCATAAAGGATACAGCTCTGCCCAAACGCAACCTGCTCATCATTGGTGCCATGAAAAATAAGAACAGGCGGTATCTCTCTTTCACTTGATATATAATTAGTCACGATCGTGGGTCTTACAAGCTCGGGATTTTCAAGCACATTCTTTCTGCCGATAAGGCACCCTGCGGGACTGTCAGCAACCATGTGGTCAAATGCAGAAAGCTCATCATTCATTCGTGAGATATCCACAGGACCGTAAAGATCGATTATCCCCCGCACATCAGAGGACTGCTCAGAATAAATATCCTCTTCAAACTCCTCAATACCTGCAGTAAATCCCGCCAACAGCGCAGTGTGACCACCCGAGGAATCGCCCATTATAAAAACATTATTTCCATCTATTCCGTATTTGTCGGCGTTCATCTTCATAAAACGCACCGCAGCCTTTGCGTCAAGCATCTGCGCAGGAAACGGCGCCGCCTCTGAGCCGCGGTACTGCACTGACGCCACTGCAAAGCCCTTGTTTGCTAGCAGGCTCAGCCTTGGAATAGAGCCCGCCATATCCTGCCAAAAGAATGCAGAGCCTGTTACAAACATTATAAGCGGAGGCTTTTGCACGTCCCAACCGGGAGTGATGAGCTGTATAGTAAGCTCCGCTTCGGGGCGCGAGATATATTTTATATCTCGGATATGATACATCTCATGATTATCGGGAGTGATATCAAGCGTTATCATTCCCTCTGAAAACGAAGTGCTTTTAGGGAATTGCTCCCTAGGTATATTCTGAGGCTCTACCATAAAAACTTCTCCCTTTTATTTCAGCTCCACAACAGTAACGCCCGACTCGCCCTCGCCGTAAACACCAAGACGATAGCTCTTTACCGAGGGATTGGATTTAAGCGACTGATGAATAGCCGCGCGAAGTGCGCCGGTACCCTTTCCGTGGATAATCGTCAGAGTTTTAAGACCCGACAGCATTGCACCGTCGATGAAACGCTCTGTTTCCATAACGCCCTCCTCGGACATCATTCCGCGGATATCAAGCTCCATGCTTCCCTTGCGCTCCATGTTGGATTTAACCTGCTTCTTCACCTTTCCGCCTGTAGGCGCAGACTGCTTTTTCTTGTTCTCAATAAGACGCAGGTTTTTCTGATTGGTCTTTATCTTCATCATGCCGACCTGCACAAAGCATACACCAGACATATTCGGCACAGTAAGAAGTGTTCCCTCTTTTTTGGTATCGGCAAGCATAACGCTGTCGCCTGCTTTCAGAGGACGCGGCAGAACATATTCCTCCGTCTTTCTCTCCATAACGGGATTTGCCTCGTCATGCATCTTATTGAGAGTACCGCCGACCTTGCCCTTTGCCGCGCTGTATTTCTGACGGAATTCTTCCTTGTCCTTAACTTTTTTAAGCTCGTCCAGCTCATTAAGCAGAATATTGGAGCGCATACGAGTTTCCTCGATAATGCTCATTGCGCGCTGGCGTGCGTTTTCAAGCTCCTTTTCTCTCTGCGCCTCAAGCTCAGACAGTTTTTGTTTCAATTCGCTTTCGGTCATCTTCGCGTTACGCTCGGAAACCGCAACGCTCTCTTTAAGCTCCTCAAGCTCCTGTCGCGACCTTTCAAGTGCGTCAACCACCTGCTCAAAGCGCTTGTTTTCGCTGCTCACAAGCTCCTTTGCTCGCTCTATCACATGGTCGGGCATACCAAGCTTTGAGCTTATCGCAAACGCATTGGATTTTCCGGGAACTCCCACAATAACACGGTAGGTCGGCTTCAGCGTGTTCACATCAAACTCACAGCAAGCGTTCTCAACGCCGTCTGTTTCCAGCGCGAACATCTTGACCTCCTGATAGTGAGTAGTTGCTACGACCTTTGCATTATACTGCTTCAGCTGCGTCAGTATCGACACTGCAAGCGCCGCGCCCTCAACAGGGTCAGTGCCGCTGCCAAGCTCGTCTATCAGCACAAGGCTTCGCTCGTCCGCCCTGTCAAGTATGCCAATAACATTTGTCATGTGGGACGAGAACGTGGAAAGGCTCTGCTCAATGCTCTGCTCATCACCTATGTCAACATATATGCTGTTAAAAACGCCGATAACGCTGCCGTCGCCTGCGGGTATCATAAGTCCGCACATCGTCATAAGCGTCAGCAGACCCACGGTCTTTATCGCTACCGTCTTACCGCCAGTATTCGGGCCTGTTATGATAAGGCAGTCGTAGCCCTCGCCTATTTCCACGGAAATAGGAACGACCGTATCGGGGTCTATGAGCGGGTGACGCGCATTGTGCAGCACCGCTTTAGGCTCATCGGATATCTCCGCCGCAACACCTTTCATCTTTGCGCCGAGATTAGCCTTTGCAAAATACAGCTCGAGTATCTCTGCAACGCGGAAATTGTTGAGAATAGCGTCTGCATTTTCTCCAACCTGCTCGGAAAGCTCGCGCGTTATGCGCTCGATCTCAGCCTGCTCGCGGGATTTCAGCACACGTATCTCGTTGTTTGCCTCCACAACGCTCATAGGCTCGATAAAGAATGTCTGTCCCGTTGCCGAGGTATCATGCACAAGACCCGGCACTTCGTTTTTATACTCCGAGCGCACAGGCACAACATATCTTCCGTCGCGCATGGTGACGATGTTTTCCTGCAGGTATTTCTGCGTATTCTTGTTTTTGATAAGCTTATCAAGCTGCTCGCGGATATTAAGTCCCTGTCTTACTATCCTCTTTCTGATGGAAGAAAGCTCCGCACTCGCACCGTCGGACATCTCCTCCTCGGAGATTATGCTGTCAGAAATACGCTGTTCAAGGCTCTTTATAGGATAAAGCTCCTTGAAATACTCGTCAAGGGAATTTTCCACATTCTCGCACTGACTATACCAGTCGCACAGCATTCCCGTTTCGCGCAGTATCTCCGCAACATCGAGAAGCTCACGGAAGCTCAATGCCGAGCCGCTCTTGCAGCGCTTCAGCGAGCCTGTGATATCCTTTATCTTTCTGAAACGCGGTGTGCCGAATTTTGACGAGAGCTTAAAAGCGTCATCTGTCTTTTTAAGTTCCTTGCGCATTTTAACGCTGTCAAATTCGGGCTTCAGCTTCAGCGCCTTTTCGCGGCAGGTGTCACTGTATGTCTGCTCGGCAAGAAGCTCTAATATCTTGTCAAGCTCAAGCTTTTTATAATATTTATTCATTTTTTACCTCAACTTCTTTCTGTATATACCAAATAGATCAAAAAATATCGCTGCTGCTCCAGTATCTATTATAGCCAATTATTCCCCGATTGTCAACCAAGCAAAAGACCCGACAGCAAAAACTGTCGGGTCGCAATAATTATTCCTTGGGGCCGCCGCAGGAGGTGCAGAAGTTTGCATTCTCGTTAAGGCTTCCACACTTTGAGCAGAACCAAATTCCCTTAGCTGTACCGCTCGCGGGTGCTGCGGGCTGAGGTACTGCCACAGGCTGCTGTACTACAGGAGCCGCAACAGGTGCCGCGGGAGCAACAGGCGCGCTCTGTGCAGCGTCATTTGCAGACAGGGAGGGCATTGCCTCGTCTTCCATCATGGAAACAGGCATCATCGGGCGCTCAAGAGGAGCTACAGCCTCGCCTGCGTTAATACCGACATCTGCTCTGCGCATATCTGCGTCAGCAAGCGGCATAACAGGCTCTACGCTCGGTGCGACCTCAGACGGAGGGAAATACTTGTTGTCAGAGGAAACAGGTGCTGCGCCCGAAACAGGGGCAACGGACATCATCTGTGTATCAGCGGGAGTGCTCACAGGAGTAACCGATTCCATAGGTCTATCGGGAGGAGTAACAGCAACATCAAAGCTGTCAACAGGCTGAGCCACAGGCATCGGCGCGCCGTATACGGGAGCCGTTTTGAACGAAGAAACGTCCTCATACGCCATCATATTATAGCGGTAGAATACTCTGATAAGCGATATATCGATAGCAACATTTACACCTACTCTAACAGCGCTGTGATCAAGATAACCATTTACAAGACCGATAATGCTGAACAGCGAAGTTACTACAAGAGATACTATGTAAGCCGCGATCATCACCTTGAACGAGAATCTCAGCCTTGCCACCATCATAACACAGCCTACTATCAGCAGCACCGACATTATAACATAAGCAACGCTCAGCGCGTCCAAAAAGCCGATATGCGCTTCAAACTCGGAGATAGCCGCATAGTCTGATGCCGAAAAATCGAAAAAGCCCGAATTCATGGCCTCTTTCGCAATCGCATACCATTGTCTTGTCTGTGCAACTGTTTCCTGCGCTTCTACAACAGTGAAAATGTTCCAGATAGCAAAGCCTACAGTTATCAGAGCAAAGATGATTATGCCGATATAATCCTTCTTTTCAAAGCTGTAAAACAGCCCCGACGGCTTTGCCTTTACGGAAGCCATGGGAGTTCCGCACGCGGGACAGTAGCCTCTGCCCTCGTCAATAAAGGTATTGCCGCATTTTTTGCAGTGTGAATATGCATCATTCGCCATATTACTTTACCTCTCATATAAATTTTAGCCAAACCATTATACAATTGCGAAGCAATTAAAATAAGCCGTTTTTATTATACCATGACCTCAAACACGCAGTGTTTGATAGCTGCGCGAGCAGCGTTGCCGCACAGCGGCAAGGTCAGCCGTTCAATAAAAACGGCGCAATTGCGGAGCAATTGAAATAAGCCGCTTTTATTATACCACCTACCCCATAATTTGTCAAGCTAAAACCCCGACAGCAAGCCATCGGGGTCATATTTATCTTTTTGCGCCACAGCTCATGCAGTTTACATCAGCGCCGAAATTCATCTGACCACAGCGCGTACACTGCCACGGACCCGCGGAACGATTCATCGTTGACTGTTCTTCGGTGAGTTCTTCCTCGGCAGGCTTATCTTCAGCATGGCTCTGAGCCTGAGCCGCTGCCGCCAATGCATTGAGAGGGATAGGCTCCTGATCGGTTATTCCGTCAGCGTCGTCAAAATCATATTCCTCGTAATTGTTTCGCTTAAAGCTAAATGTCTTTTTAAGCGCAGCAAATCTGTCTTTCTTCTCATGGATCGGCTTAACTGGCTGCGCAACAGGCTCCTCAGCGGGAGCGACAGGCTGCACAGCAAGTGCAGCGGGCTTTTCAGCGGGAGCTGCAGGCTTCTCAGCAGGAGCAGCTGGCTTCTCAACAGGAGCAACAGGTTCCTCAACAGGAGCAACGGGCTTCTCAGTAGGAGCAACAGGTTCCTCAACAGGAGCAACAGGTTCCTCAACAGGAGCAACAGGTTCCTCAACAGGAGCAACAGGCTTCTCAGCAGGAACAACAGGCTTTTCAGCAGGAACAACAGGCTTCTCAACAGGAGCAACAGGTTCCTCAACAGGAGCAACAGGCTTCTCAGTAGGAACATCAGGCTGCTCAGTAGGAGCAGTGGGCTGCTCAGCAGGAGCAGCTAGCTTCTCAACAGGAGCAACAGGTTCCTCAACAGGAGCAACGGGCTTATCATCAGGAGCACTCATATTGCTAAGCGCTGCAATAGCTGCACTGAGCGCGTCAATGGGATCAAGCTCTTCCTCAGGTTTCTTCGGCGTATCTTCAACTTTCTCGGCAACCGCAGGATCGCCCATCGAAAGCTCTGAAATAGTCTTTGAAAGCTGTTCAATAGGAGCCGCATGCAGCTCAGTCGCTGTCGGTTGAGGCTTAGGTGCTTCTTCAACCTTCTTCTCCTCACTGACAACAGGCGCTTCCGCCTGCTTTGGAGCAGCAGGCTCTTCGGCTTGTGGCTCAGTTTTAGGAGCGGTCTCCTCTTTTGCTGTAGCAGTAGGCTTCTCAACAGGAGCCACGGGCTGAACAGTTTTTTCTGCCGCAACAGGCTCTGGAGCCTTTTCTGCAGCAGGCTTGCTTTCAACGGTAGCGGACGGCGCGGGAACGCTTTCTTCAAGCTCTCCTACAGCAGCCGCAAGCTGTGCCACGGCGTCAAGCTCCTTGCTGTCGCCGAAAAGATCGCTCTTCTTTTTAGGTTCAGCTTTCGCAACAGGCACCGCAGGCTTCTGTTCCTCCTGAGACGCAGCCTTTGCGGGCGTACCCTTTGAGATCAGCGTAACCTCTCCCATAGAGCCCACATTCTCACGCACCTCGAAATCAGGCTGACCCTCTTTTGCCGCTTTTCTCTTTAAAGACGCGATATCGCCGTAGAACATCGAAGTGTCATACATATCGACTGTTCCCGAGGTGTCAGTATCCTTGCGTTTGCGTCTGCGCGCAGATTCAAGTCCGGCCTTCTTAGCATAGCTAGCAAGCATAAAGATAAGCACAAACCTCACTGCTATCGCACTAAACGCATAAATGTAATTGATCTCAACATTATACATATAGCTGCACAGCGTATCCGCACCGAGCAGAACAAAGCCTATCACATTCAGCACTGCGCTCAGCATATATGAAAACTTCAGTCTTGCAAGCATCAGCAAAGCCGCAACCGCCGTAAGCGCATTCACGCCGAAGATAACAGGCGAGCCGTATGTACGGTAGATGTCCGCAAGCTTATAGTTGTTGTAGTCAAGCAAAATATCCGCAGGGATATTTTCACCGCTATTAGCAAGCTGCTGACCTATTTCATAATTAGGCTGAAGCTGCTCTTTATACTCGATCAAATGCTTGATATTCCACACTGAATAGACACACGCTGCGAGCAAAAAGATCACAACAAAAACAAGTCTTACCATATCACCCACTGTTAGCGTATGACAGATTATAGATTTCTTGCTTTTCTTTGAAAGCACGGTAGCGCCGCAGACGCTGCAAAAGCCCGTCGACTTGTCGCCGATTGGATTGCCACACTGTTTACATTTATTACCTCTGGAAATGCTGCTCATAAGCAAAGCCACTCCTTTATAACAACATCTGATATAATGGTATAAATTTCACAAATAAATTATATAACAAACAAAAACTTTTGTCAATATATTTTCGTTAATAAACTGTATGAATGAGCGATTTATAGTATTCCAGCGCCGGGAAGCTCCTTTCCGTATGCGACAGAAAAAAGCTTTCCGTCACTCTAGACAGCACCGCGGCGCTGTCGCCTGTGATATTAAACCGAAACGCCTTGTCAAGCGGAGCATACAGAATATTCCTCATAGCGGAAAGCGTATCGGGCAGCAGCACAAAATATCTTCCGCCGTAATCGCGGTCAAAACAGTCACCGCAGACTATCTCGCCGCGGCTCGGCAGAAAAAACATCTCCCTGTGCTCATAGCAGCCGCAGTTGAAGCACGCTCTGAGATCGGGACGATATCCAAGCATCGCCGAATATCTAAGCTCAAATGCCGAGCGCACTGTTTCAAGGCTCTGCGCCTTGTTGGCTTCAAACAGCGCTATTGCAAAAAAGCGCACGATACTGTCCTGATTCTGCTCCTCGGGAGTGCAAAATCTCACCGCCTGCGCAAAGTATGAAGCAAGCGCAAGCTTTTCGATATCACTGCCTATCTCGTGGAAGCTGTAGATAGGCTTCGCACTGTTTACGGTATAACGCAGCTTGGTCTTATTTAGACAGAATTTTGAGTAGGCAAAGATGGAAGCCGAGCTTAAAAGCGGACTGTTTATCTTCTTCGCACCATGGGCAGAAGCCTCAACAATTCCCTGTTCGTCGGTGAGTATGTCGATAAAACAGCTGTTGTCGCCGATCTCGCGCCGTCCGACAACTATTCCGTCGTATGTGAAGAGCATTTCCGACCTCCCCCAAAGATTTGGATTTGTCAACCAAATACGATAAGATTGACCGATGCAATTAAAATTGCAATTCCAACAATAAATTCTATCAAACCAACCCGTTTAGCATAATCTTCTGTTTTTGAGCCATTCTTAAACGCTTCATCAAATCCGTTAATAAGATAATACTTTTTCTTAAAGAAAATGAAATAACCAAACAGTGTGAAAGCCAAGCCTAAAAGAACTGCAACGATCTTTAAAACTATCACAATATCCTCCCGCTAAACTCGGGGTTACTCATCCGCAAGTCCCATATCATTGATAAATCTCTCACGGTTGCGCCAATCCTCCTTGACCTTTACAAAGCACTGAAGATTCACCTTTGCCTGCAAAAGCTCCTCGATATCCTTGCGCGCAAGCGAGCCGATAGTTTTCAGCTTCTCGCCACCCTTGCCGATTATCATACCCTTGTGGGAGTCCTTTTCGCAGATTATCACAACACCGATGTCGATAAGTTCCTTGCCATTCTTTTCGCGCGTTTTAAAGCTCTCGATATCCACCGCAACGCCGTGAGGTATTTCCTCCTGCATAGTCCAAAGCACCTTTTCACGCACTATCTCAGCGCACATAAAGCGCTCTGTACGGTCGGTCGCGATATCATCGGGGAAGAAATGCTCGCCCTCTACCGCATACTTTTCCAGTATCGGCATTATCTTGTCGGTATTTATGCGGTTTTTAACGCTTATCGGGATTATTTCCGCAAAGTCATAAAGCTCACTGTACTGCTGGATAATGCCCAGCACCTCGCTTTTGGACTTTAACAGGTCTATCTTGTTGAGCAGCAGAATAACCTCTGTACCGTGAGCCGCAAAGCTTCTGATAAGGTCCTGCTCAATAGCGGAAAGCTTCTTTGTAACATCGACCATCAGAATTGCGCAGTCCACGTCGTCAACGCTGGTGCGGATAGACTTCACCATATGCTCCGAAAGCTTTGTTTTAGGCTTGTGCATACCGGGAGTGTCAATAAACACATACTGGATATCGCCCTCGGTCAGCACGCCGTTTATGCGGTTTCTTGTAGTCTGCGGCTTTTCGCTGACAATGGATACCTTTTCACCGACGAGAAGATTTGTCAGCGAGGATTTACCCGCGTTTGCCCTACCTGTTATTGCTATAAATGCGTTTTTAGTCATGTATTGTTACCTCTGCGTTTCACAAGCTCTATTGCTTCCTTGCCGCTGATGTGGTCTACTTCTACCGCCACTATCTGCATGGGATTGAACTGCTTGTTTATCTTCATGTGTCTGTTTTCCTGCGTATCGGTCGGGTGAAATCTCCTCGCCATCTCGTCCATTATGCGAAAGCGCTCTCCATCGTCCGTCACGACGCTCGCCCTGCCGAAGACCACCACGCTTCTGAAATAAGAGGTATACTCCTCAGGAACGATCTCATCGCTGTCCACCACACAGAAAGACACCTTGGGATTTCTTGCGATAGCGTCGTTCTTGTGACCGCTTTTTGCACAGTGGAAATATATCTTCCCGTCAAGCCACAAATAGCACAGCGGCACTGTATAGGGATAGTTGTCATCGCCCGAAACAGCAAGCACTCCGTAAGTTCCGTTTTTCAGTATCTGCTCGCAGTGCTCAGCAGTGAGCTCCTGCCTAAATCTTCTCATAGGTCTGAACATAATTTCACCTCTTATATTCAACGCGAAATTCTTCGTAAACTATCTTCGTATTCTCGGAAAACTCAATTCCAAGCTGCTCTGCGTTATTGATATAGACAGCTCTGTGCGTTTCCTGCCACGCTTCGAGGGTCGTGTCCTCGCCCTCTTTCAGCGCCTGTTGGAGGGTTATCTCATTAAACGAAATTACCTGAACCCTCGTAACTCTTGTCACACAACGCGGAACTCCGTCCCAGTCGGTTATTATGCAGTATTCGCCCTTTTCGGGGAGAATATCGTCGGTGTACAGGCAAGTAGTCGCTCTCTTTTTGCCGCGAAGCACACGTTTAAGCAACCTGTTCGATTCGCCTTCGTTGCGTCCCAAACGGAACATCTGAGCGTAGTACGTATCCTCGTCCAATTCCTTTTCTTCGATAAAACCGTCCCAGAATTCCTGCACCAGTCTGTCCATATATTCCTCGTGCATATCGGGGCGCTTTTCCGCTGTTACACGAAGCGCTGCCTTTCTCTGCCACTCGGCTATAACCTCATGATTGCCCAGTGTAAGCTCAACAGGTACTTCTCTGCCCCGCCACTCGCGCGGCATGGTATACTGCGGATATTCAAGAAGTCCGTTAAAATGGCTCTCAATGCTGTAAGCGTCCTCATTCGGAAGCACGCCCTTTTGTAAGCGTGCCACAGCGTCAGCAACGATAAGCGCAGGAAGCTCGCCGCCTGTCAGCACATAATCTCCGACAGAAAGCTCCTCACATTCAAGTTCATCAAGAACACGCTGGTCAACGCCCTCGTAGTGCCCGCAAAGGAGTATCAGACCATCTTCTTCGGCAAGCTCTTTCACCTTTTCCTGCGTGAGTGTTTGACCCTGAGGTGACATATAGATTATGCGCGGCTTTTTTTCGTGCTTCGCCGCGATATCCATAATACAGTCATAGATAGGCTGCGCTTGCATGACCATACCCGTGCCGCCGCCGTATGGAGTATCGTCAACGCGGCGGTGCTTATTCTTGGTGAAATCCCTTATGTTATGGGAATATATCTCGATATGTCCGTTTGTGATAGCCCTGCCGATTATACTCTCATGCAGAACGCTGTCGCACATATCGGGGAACAGCGTTGCTATATCAATTCTCATCTATACCCTCAATATCGTCGAACAGCCCGGGGAGCGGTCTTATCAGCATTTCTCCGTTCTCGATATCGGTCTTGATAACTACCTCGTCGATACACGGAAACATAAGCTCACGGCCGTCCTTTTTTATGGAATACACATCGCTTGCGCCGTTCTGATAAACGTCGGTTATCTTGCCGTAGACAACACCCGTATCAACGTCCTTTACGGTAAGTCCGATGATATCCTGAATGAAATACAGTCCTTCTTCAAGCTCTGCATCGTCCCTGTCCATGTACAGTATCTTTCCGATAACAGGCTGTGCCTGCTCTATGGTGTCGATACCCTCTATCTTCATCACAACGATATTTTTGTGGGGGTAAGCGCGTGTAACGCGCACCTCTGTCTTGCCCTTATCGAAGTACAGCGTATCAAAATCGCACAGCACCTCGGCGCTGTCGCAGTAATACTGCGCTCTCACCTCGCCGCGTATGCCCTGTGTGGCTACTATCTTGCCTATTTCAAGAAATTGTTTTTTCATGTTTACCTCTTATATATTTGCATGGTAGATAAATTTGATTTTTAGGAATTACCCAACTCTTTTTTATTCGCCACTATCAATGTATCAACAATATCATAAAAGCAACCTGCGGAATTACATACTGAAATGACGAAAAATATCAGTTCAACTTTAGCACAAAACGCAAAAACTATATCAAAGGTTAACGTCAATAAAACGAGCGGTGCTAAATAAATAATAACCATCTGCCACTTTTTGAATTCTGCCTGCGCTACCGTTCCAAATGTAGGTAACCCCATCGGGCCTTTCATAATTTTGATCTTTACGCTACCTTTACAAAACATCTTCATAAATACAAAATGCAGTAGTTCATGTATCGGAAAAGTAAAACATAAAGCTATGATTAAAGCCAGAATTCTTTGCCATATTTGATAATCAGAATTAACTTTGGAATTAAACAAAACAATATGAACAACACATGAAAGCATTAACCATATTATCATTGCAAATGGATTTGTTTTGATTTTATTTAACATAACCCACTCCATAAAATTCAAATTTATCTTACAGATTGACCTTAACTATCTCATCAAATCCCTGCTGCTTAACTCTGCTGTAAACCTTGTCTATCTTCTTGGGATTGGGCACGAGCACGAGTGTCACATCGCTGTCAGCCATAAGCTCGTCCTGCTTTTTGATAGCGTCAAGAACGTCCTCTGCCTTGTATAGAACAGCGGTCTTTTTGCGTGTGCCTGCAAGCTGTATATTGTTCTCCTGAACGATGGAGAAGATACGCTCAAAGCCGATTGAGAAGCCAACTGCGGGAACTGTATCGCCTGTAAATCTGCCGATAAGGTTGTCATAACGTCCGCCGCCTGCAACCGTGCCGCCGAACTGCTTGCTTGCTACTTCAAAAACAGTGCCTGTGTAGTAGCCCTGACCTCTTACAAGAGAGGGATCGAACTCAACGCTGTAGCCCTCGGAGAGCTTGTCAGCAGTTGTAATTACTGTGCGAAGCTGCTCGAGTATCTCCTTTGCGTCATCTGAGCAGTATTCAGCCATGTCGTCAAGTGTAAGCTTGCCCTTTTCAAGCAGACCTGTCAGCGCCTTGATAGCATTTTCGGGCATACCCTTTTCGGTAAGCTCTGCGGCAACGCCCTCTGCGCCGATCTTGTCAAGCTTGTCAAAGCTTACGGAAACAGTGTCAAGAGCCTCCTCAGGGAAGCCCATTGTCATAAGCGAATTTCTCAGAACTCTGCGGTCGTTTACGCGAACGGTAAATTCGCCTATACCTATCTTAGACAGCGCCTTTGCGGTTACGTTTATCAGCTCTATCTCGTTTACATAGCTGTCAGAGCCGAGAATGTCAATGTCGCACTGTACAAACTCACGCAGTCTGCCGCGCTGAGGTCTTTCCGCACGATACACCTTGTCTATCTGAATTACCTTGAAAGGATTCGGCAGGCTGTTGCGGTTGTTTGCGTAGTAGCGCGAAAGCGGCAGTGTGAGGTCGTATCTAAGGCCTAGGTCGCACAGCTCCTTTTCGTCAACAGGAGTTTTTTCGAGCGCACTTGCAAGCTTGTCGCCGCGCTTCATGATGCGGAAAATAAGGTTGAGATTATCGCCGCCGTCGCTCTTGTCGAGGTTCTCCGCGCTCTCTACAGCGGGAGTATAGATACGGGTAAAGCCGCTCTTTGTGTAGGTATCGAGAATGATGTTCATCAGGCGGTCACGCTGTGCCGCTGCTTCGGGCAGGTATTCCTGCATTCCCTTCTGAGGTTTGATGTTCATGATTGTTTATTTCCTTTCTCATTGATTTTTAAAAAATAAGGTCCGCAGCTTTCTTCGTGTGTATGTACATAAGTCCACGAAAAGTCGGGCGCAGTCACATATACATCGGCGATACTGTCCAGCTCATGGGAATACGTTTTTGGGACATTGCAGATGCTTTCGGTTAGAATGAGTTCATCTGCACTGTAGCCTGACCTGAAACAAAGCGCTTCTTTGTAATCCAGCGCGTCGAAAGCGGCTCTTGCTTCGTCCTCCGAAAGACACTCCACAAGCTCCCACGAAAATATATGCCAGAGAAGATTGCCATAATCGTATACATGCTTATCAAGCTTATCGCGCGGAACATCTCCCGCAAAAGCTTTAAGCCATTTTTCAGCTATCTGTTTACCGTCCGTAGCCCTCACTCCTTTTCACATAAATATACTTATATATCATACCATATATCGGCGAAAATTGCAAGCAAAATGCGGCTTAAACACAAAAAAGCGTACCCGAAAAACAGGTACGCTTTGTTTCTTAAAATCCGCAGCTTAACGCATATATTCGCGCCAATCAAGGTCGCCGCGCTCGAGAGCGTGGATAAGTGCCTCCGCAGTAGCGATATTTGTCGCCACAGGAATATTATGTACATCGCACAGACGCAGGATATTTATATCGTTAGGCTCATGAGATTTTGCGTGCATAGGGTCGCGGAAGAATATCAGCAGGTCGATCTCGTTGCAGGAGATACTGGACGCAAGCTGCTGGTCGCCGCCCTGAGAGCCGCTCAAAAATCTCTGGATATGCAGACCTGTGGCCTCGGAAACAAGCTTGCCTGTTGTTCCTGTAGCACAGATATTATGTCGGCTCAGAACGCCGCAGTACGCGATACAAAACTGAACCATAAGCTCCTTTTTTGAGTCGTGTGCAATAAGTGCAATATTCATACGGAGAAACCTCCCAAATCAGTTGATATTGATAGTCAGCGGGACATCATCGCCTACGATTCTTCTTGCAATAGCCGCATAAGCCTTAGCGCCGCCGCAGTTCGGAGGCAGAGGCTCGCCCTTGGCACCGCAGATCTTGATGTTCATATCCTCGGGAACAACGCCGATAAGCGGGATACCAACGCTGTCCATAACCTCGTCAAGGTCATACAGGATATCCTCGTCCTTGAAGTTGGGGCTTACCTTGTTGATAATAAGACGCTGATTTGTACAGTTCTTTACATACAGGAAGTCGGACAGGATAGCACCGTCACGTACGCACACGGTATCGGGCGTAGTAACCATCAGAATAAGCTCAGCAGCCTTGATAACGCTGAACACAGAGCTTCCGATACCTGCGGTATCCATGATGATATAGTCAAAGTGCTTGCGCATCTCCTCGCACACTTCCATGATCTTTTCAGGATTGATCTCAATAAACGGGTTGCGGGTTGCGCAGACAAGATACAGATTGTCCACACGGTCAACCTTAGTTGTAGCAGTAAGTATATCGATCTTGCCTTCGAGATATTCACCGATATCGTGCTTTACTTTATCCTTGATACCAAGCATGATATCCTGACATCTAAGGCCAAAGTCAAGCTCAACTACCAGAGTTTTTTTGCCAAGCGAAGCAAGAGCTGTTGCAACGTTTGCGGAGGTAGTGGATTTACCTGTACCGCCCTTTCCGGCAGTTACTGCAATAATCTGTGACATATTATTCCCCTCTCTACATCAGCAATTTCATGAACCGCCAAAATATGACAAGTCATGAATATAGATTATATTATAAACACCTTATCATTATTCTATCACAAAAGAACAATAATGAAAAGGTCTTTTTGCAAAGATTGCAAAATTTTGTGAAATCTCAGTAATTATGCAAACAGCATTTTGTGCAGTTTGCACATCAAAACAGCGAAAAATCACAACGATCACAGCGGAAGCACTGCATTTCCTTCCTCATCATATTCGGGATTGAACTCACCTGTGATATAGGTCGATATGATATTTGCGGCAATATGACGGCTGAACTCGCCATTTTCAAGGTAAACACTGAACGCTATCTCAGGGTCATCGGCAGGATAAAAGCCGACTATCGCGGAATTATATTTTGTCAGCGCTACAACCTCGGGCGTACCTGTCTTTGTTGCAACCCTGCCTGGGATCTCCTTATATTCGTAGATGTTTACCCATCTTTTTCCTACAAGGAAATTTGCATTATCGGAAACCTTTGTCATACCCTCGGTCACTGTGTTGAATACATCTGCATATTCCGACATATCATCGACCACGACAGGCTTGGTTTCACTAATAAGCTCTGTAAAATCATAGTTATACACAGCCTTTACGATATGTGGCTGATAACGCACGCCATCGTTTGCTATAGTCATAGCCTGCACCGCCAAGTGCAAAGGCGTCAGAAGTGTTTCGCTCTGTCCGATTCCCGCCTGGATAACGTCGCCCGGATTCCATTCAAGACCCAGCTTTTCATAGGTAGCAAGCGAAGTCATTCTGCCGTTTTCTCCGCCTATCTCAAGACCAAGATCGGTTCCAACGCCAAATCTTGACGCCCAGCCCGAAAGCTTATCTATACCAAGGCGCCGCGCAGTTTCATAGAAAAATACGTTGCAGGAATGTTTCAGTCCATATTCAACGGTTATTGCGCCGTGATGACCCGTACAAGTAGGTCTGTACGGTGCAAAGTAATGATATACACCGCCGCATCTGATGGTTTCAACGGGAGTAATTACGTTTTCTATAAGTCCCGCAGTAGCTGTGATCGTCTTAAAGGTAGAACCGGGGCGATACGCACCATCAAGCGCACGATTGAACACGGGTGAATATTCCGCGTTCAGCACTGACGCATAATCATTGATAAGGTCGTTCAGGTCATACCCCGGAATACTTGCCACCGCAAGCACTCCGCCCGTTTTTACATCAAGCACCACAGCAGCGCCCGCATAGCACTCGCTTCCTCTTCTTCTTGCATCATGAGAGGTAGTATAGTAAGGCGAATGCATAAAATCCAGATGATACTGTACTATATCCTGCACCTGCTGCTGAAATTTGCTGTCTATCGTCAGCATAACGCTGTTTCCTGCGATAGGATCGGAAATGACCTCGTCGGAAAGCTCGGTTCCGTCAGAGCTTCTAGTGATAACTCTCACGCCGCGTGTGCCGCGAAGCTCGTCTTCAAGCGCCTTTTCAACGCCTGAAATTCCAAGCACGTCATTCAGTGTATAACCCGCACTCTTTAACTGAGAATACTGCTCGGCTGAGATCGCGCCGACAGTGCCTCTCACATGAGGCGCGACCGCACCATCAAGATAAACTCTGCTCCAGCCCTCGGTGATATCCACACCGCCAAGCAGAGAGCTAAGCTCTTTCAGCTCAACGACCGTTTCTTCCGATATTCCCGAAGCAAGCACGAACTGATTTTTATACGAAAAATCCTTAAGCTGCATCTCATAACGAACACCTGCAATATATCTGCGCATCTGCTCGTCATATTTGTCGGATATTTCAAAATTCTTGTACAGCGCATTCATGCAGTTATCCACAGTCGCGTATACGCCAAGCTTCAGCTTGGATTTCATGAGGTCGATCTCATCTTCCTTGCCGCTCAAAAACTCATACGGCGCAGTTTTGCTTATCGGCAGCGACTCATTCCATTTCTCCCCGTTCTTTAAAAGCACAGTAAGAACGCGATAAATGACCTCGTTTTCTGTGCCCACTTTAAGTGAGGAGCGCTGGAAATTTATGCTGTAGCTCAGCTCGTTTGTATTGAGCAGAACTCCGTTACAGTCGGAAATGCTGCCGCGCGCAGCCTCAACGGACTGCGTTGCCGTGTATGTGCTCTTTGTCATAGCAAGGTACTTTTCACCGTCGGCTATCTGTATCTCCAGCAGACGAAGCCCGCACATGAACGAAGCAACTATTACTATAGCCGCCAGCACCGCTGAGCGAATAAAAACGGAAATCTTCGACATTTTTCCTCCGAATATCAAACTCTGTAAAAGCTTTTTCTTGTTGTTAGCATCTGCTTTATCTTTCCGCAGGAATTAAATAATTGTCATTCCCTAACCTTATCCGCGGCGTCCTCAGCAGTAAGAGAGGACTCTTCGGGACGGCGAGTTTCAGCGGGGCGCAGCTTCATCGAAATAAGCCTTACAAGGAAATAAACAGGCACAGCGCCTATCACAGCGCCAAGATACGCAGGCAGCACCGTGTTCACAAAGGTTATAGAAGTACCGCTCTCCTCCCAGACCCAGTGCTTGAACAGCACATCAAGGCACGCCATTATAAAGCTAGCCGCAAAATTCAACGCCAAGTGACTTACAAAGCTTATCCTTATATAAAACCTCGCAAGGAGCGATATAAGCGGACACAGCACCAGCAGCCACAGCGATGAAAATCCCAGTATCGTTCCGCTCGCCATATCTATCATAAGTCCGCAGACCACACCGAAAACTCCTGCCGCAAGCTCTCCCTCATACATAGCAACAGCCGTTGCAAGAGGAATTATCAGCAGCGGAGAAAATCTCACGAAAAGCGGGTTTGTTTCCCACAAATAAAACAAAAGCAAGAGCACCGAGTAGAAAGTCCACCGCAGAAAAACGCGCAGCTTCATCTTGCGCGAGCGCGCCTTGCTTTTTGAAATAGTCTTTATCATATATCTGTAATCTGTTATTCCTCCACATCAAAGGAAAGGCCCTTGCCGTCAAAGTCAACCACCGCAAACACCGATGTAACATCGAAGCAGTCAACCATAGGCTTCACCAGCGCGTGCTTTGACAGTCCGTTAGAATCATCGTACACCTCAACGACGGTGCCTACGGCAACACCCTCGGGGAAAAGACCGCTGTGGCCTGCCGTAACAACGATATCGCCCGCTTTGATATCCGCGTCTTTAAGTATATTGCTCATGAGGCAAAGCCCCTTTTCAGCGCTCTCGATATTATTTTCAAGCACGCCTGTTGCCTTGCTTCTCATTGTAAGCACACCGACATTCACCTGCGGAGCAAGCAGAGTAGACACCTTTGAGTAACTCGGCGCTATCTCGGTCACTCGTCCGATAAGTCCCACAGCAGTGATTATAGGGTCGTTCAGAGATATTCCGTCATTACTGCCGCGGTTTATCGTAAATCCGCCGTACATATCGTTTGCGTTTCTCGCCACAACATCGCACAGATCAGAGAAAACAAAGCTTTCGTGGTCTTCTTTCAGTCCCAGCATTTCCCGAAGCTGAGCGTTCTCCTCTTTCAGCGATTCGTAATCCATGATGTCTTTATACATTTCGCTGAGCTGCGCTTTCAGCTTCTCGTTCTCCGCCTTGTAGGAGTCAGCATTTACAAGCTTGTCAATAAACCCTCCTACGCCGTCGGAAATAGCATCAGCCGCAGTTACGAACGGAGAAGTTATGGTATTTATTATCTGCTCGGGCACAGTCTGAAAGCCGCCCGAAACCGCGATGTAGGTCATAAGTCCCAACAGCAGTGCGGCTATACATATCAGTATCTTAAATCTGATGCTGTGGAAAAAATCCTTCATCTTGCTCCCCCAATATCATACGGTAATAAAAATTAAGGCGCAGCGGTCTCCCGCCGCGCTTCGTCTGTAGAAATGCATTGCTTTGCCTAAAACGAGTTTGTAAATAATTTTTTGGTGCGGCTCTGCCACACCAAAAAACACTTCTATCCGCACCAGTGTGCGAGTTGTCGGCATGCCGACAACGAGTGCGCGCAGGGCGGATGTTTCGACGAAAAAGACCTACGGTCTTTTTTGTCGATTTGAGGACAGCGGTCTCCCGCCGCGCTTTAAGCTGTAGTTTATCAATACATTGACTCGTCTTCGCTGAGAACGTCTTCAAGCTTGTCTATATTCTCAAGAACCTTGCCCGTGCCGTCCGCAACGCAGTCAAGAGGACGCTCTGCGATCTTTACAGGCATACCTGTTTCGGCATGGATAAGCATATCCAGACCTCTCAGCAGCGCACCGCCGCCTGCAAGCATGATACCCGATTCAATGATATCCGCAGCAAGTTCGGGAGGAGTCTTTTCGAGAGTGGTCTTGATAGCCTCGATAACATGGGAGAGCGGCTCAGCTATAGCCTCGCGTATCTCCTCACTGGTAACAGTGATGTTCTCGGGCAGACCGTTGAGCAGATTTCTGCCCTTGATGTCCATTACAGGCTCGTTCTCATCGGTCTTGTATGCAGAGCCGATGCCTGTCTTGATATTTTCCGCCGTTCTTTCACCGATAAGCAGATTGTATTTTTTCTTGATATAGTTTATGATAGCAGCGTCGAAATCATCGCCTGCAACTCTCTCAGAACGTGCTGTAACGATACCGCCGAGCGAGATGATTGCAACCTCGCTGGTACCACCGCCGATGTCAACGATCATGCTTCCTACAGGCTCTGCAACAGGAAGACCTGCGCCGATAGCGGCAGCCATAGGCTCCTCAATGATGGAAACACGCTTTGCGCCTGCGTTCTGTGCTGCTTCCTTAACTGCGCGGCGCTCTACCTCTGTTACGCCCGAGGGAATGCAGATGATAACTCTTGCCTTGCCTCTGCCCTTGAGCGCCTTTTTGATAAACTGCTCAAGCATGCTGGAGGTCATGTCAAAGTCAGCGATAACGCCGTCCTTGAGCGGTCTTACAGCCACGATAGAGCCGGGAGTACGTCCGATAACGTCCTTAGCCTCCTGACCTACATAGCGCACGCACTGAAGCTTCTTATCAACAGCAACAACAGACGGCTCGCGTATGATTATGCCCTTTCCTCTCATATATACCAGCGTATTCGCTGTGCCAAGATCGATTCCGATATCCTTGCTGATTCCGAACATAGTGTTTTTCTCCTTTTATATATAAATTGACATAATTACCGACAATAATGGCATATTACACATTATCAATTATACCACTATTTTGCACCGAGGGCAATATAATATTTACATCAATTTTTCCGACATTATAAGATTTTTTTGGTGTTTTAGCATAATAAAGCATCAAAACAAAGGAAATATTACTCTGCACCCCTGAAATAAAGCCCCCTTGTAAGGCTTCCCGACGGCTTTTTGTCACTGAGATACATATTCAGCACAGGCTTTAGCTGTGTTTCGGTCGTGAACTTAAGCAGTGCGAAATCAAACTGCGCCATCGCACGCTGTCTGTCGCTCATGATAAGCAGGTCAGGATTGAGCAGTTCAACATAATTGCCGCCGCAAAGCACGGGCATTTCGTTGCCGCGTCTGTCCCTTATGCTTTTTCCGCAGGGTTCTTTTGCGCCGCACGGTTTGCCTTCAGCTATTGGACATCTCCTCATTGCCATGAGCGGAAGTCTGCCATATGCGAGTATTCCGCGCGGAATACCGCAGCTTATCTCAGAAAGCTGCTGTGCAGTTCCCTCGAATGAAAGAGTAATATCAGACAGCCCGAAGCGCTCATAAAATCTCGCCGCACGGCTGTTTATAACATTCAGACGGTATCCGCCCAGCGCCTCAAAGCCAACTTCTTTCAAAAGCTCTGCGTGACCGAGAGTATGCGCCACGCCTTTTGAAAATCCCGCTTTTTTAAGTCTTATTAAACTCTCGCGCACCTCTTCCTCGCAATCTGCAAGAAACAGCGGTGCCATAACAGCTATCCGCTCCTTATTCGGAGTGCTGTCAGACAGCAGCTTCATCGGCGCATATATGAGCTCAAACGGCAGAGAAAGCGCCTCAGAAAGCTGCTGCGCTGTTGCAACCTCCGCACGGAATTTAAGCGCCGCCGCACGTTTGGACTGTGCCTTTAGCGGCTGCAATTCCGAAATATTATACCTCGGTGTGTTCCTATCCAGTATAGCCTTATCGAGCTGCTCGCACACGCTTCTGCGCAGCGCATTAAGCTCTGCCGCAGGAATATATAATCCCTCGTCAACGTCGGCTGTTATCTCACCCGCAAAAAACTGCGTACCGCCAAGCTTCGCCATTCGCTCGCAAACGCTCTCCTCTGTGGCAGAAGCATTTTTCGCAGCCTGCGGCACTGCGCCCTCAGCGTTAGCGTAGACATTGCCGCACCGCGCGCTTGCAGAGATAGGCTCGCCTGCCGCAGCCGTAACATGGATATCCGCTTTAAGACGCGGAAGCTCGTCTTTATACAGCGCCTTTATGCCATTCAAAGCCTTTGCGGAGTTTTCAACGTCCTCCTTGCCGCGTATGCCCTGCATATCGCGCAGACTTCCGCTGAAATAGCCGTCGGTAAGTCCGCCGCGCGAAAATATACCGCCCAGTCTTTCAACATCGTATTCCTCGCCTTTAAGCGACTTATAGCAAGCGTCTGCCGCGCACGCCACATACTCGGGGCGCTTCATTCTGCCCTCTATCTTATACGAGGCTATTCCCATCTCTTGCAGCTTCGGCAAATGCGCTATCAGCGAGCTGTCTTTCAGCGAAATAACATTATGTCTGTCGCCGCAGGTGAAATCCAGTCTGCACGGCTGTGCACAAAGTCCGCGGTTGCCGCTTCTGCCGCCGAAAACACTGCTCATATAACACTGACCGCTTATAGAAACGCAAAGAGCGCCATGCACGAACACCTCTAATTCCGCCGAAGTGTTTTCCGCGATATGCTTTATCTCGCTTTCCGAAAGCTCTCTTCCAATTACGACACGCGAAAATCCGCAGCGTTCCACCGCTTTAACACCGCAAACACTGTTGAGCGTCATCTGTGTGGAAGCGTGGAGCGGCATTTCAGGACACACCTCGCGTATTATCTCAGCGGCACCGAGGTCCTGCACTATAATGCCGTCAACGCCGTATTTTGCCGCCGTTTCAACGCATTTTGCAAACTGCTCGATCTCGCTGTCATACACCAGCGTATTCAGCGCCGCATACAGCTTTACGCCGCGTCTGTGGCACTCCTGGCAAGCCTGCTTCAATTCTTCAACAGAAAAATTTTCGGCGTTTTTACGCGCCGAAAACTCTTTCATTCCGATATAGACCGCGTCAGCGCCAGTATTGAGCGCCGCCGCAAGACTTTCTATGCTCCCGCAGGGAGCCAATATCTCACTCATAATGTAAGCTGACCGTCCTCCAGCATTTCGTTGAGCTGCTTGTTGAGCGAAGCATTAGTGCGCTTCAGCTCCTTGCTCTCCTTTTCAGCTGCTTCAGCCTTTTGGCGAAGCTCCTCGCACTCCTTTTGGAGTGCCGCAAGCTTTTCAGCATTTCCCTCTGCGCTCTCGCTACAAGCCTTTAAGGCTGCGTTCTCGCTCTCTGTCTGAGAGAATTTGACCATAAGCTCCTCATACTTTTCAGCCTTTTCGCTAAGCTCCTTTACCTTGTCGGCACTGCTGCGAAGCTGCTGCTTCAGGCTCTCCTCAGAGCCCTCAAGCTCCTCTGTGCGTGCTTTAAGCTCTTTGTTCTCCTTTTCAAGCGAAGCGGAGCGTCCCGCCGCGTCACCGCAGGCTTCCTCATACTGCTTGAGCTTCTTGTTAAGCTCAGCGACCTGCTCGTTTACAGCCTTGCTGCCTGCAGCATTCTTTTCCGCCTCGGCTTTAAGCTTATCATTAGCCTTTTCAAGCTCGCTGATACGCTTTTCCGCTGCCTTGAACTCCTCAGAGTTCTTGCCCGACTTCTTAAGCTGCTCAGAAAGCTTTATATTCTCTTCGAGGTACTTTTCAGCCTCGTCAGCGTCCTTTTTAAGTGCCTCGTTTTCCTTTTTGAGCTTTTCTATCTCCTTGTCCTTTTCGCCCGACTTATCCGCGCCCTCGTTCGCAGTCTTAAGCTCCTCTGTGAGCTGTGCGTTCTTCTTTTCAAGCTCCTCAAAGCTCTTTTTCAGCTTGGAAAGCTCGCTGCTCTCGCGTTTAAGCTCCTCGCTTGCGGCTTTAAGTGCCTTATTCTCCTCGATAGCCGCAGCGGCAGCCTCAAGCTGCTTTTTGAGCGCGGCGTTCTCCTGCTGGAGAGTGCTGCTCTCTGTGTGAAGCGTATGTATATCAGACATAAGGTCAAGCGCAGTAAACACTGCCGCGTCAGCCTTTTCCATGGTATCGTTTGAAGCACAATAATCGGTAATGCGTTTTTCAACCTCCGCGCTCATGCCGATAAGCTGATTTGCGTTATCGGTCCTCAGTCTGTAGCTTGAGCCGCAGATGGTAATGGTAACTTTTTCGTTAAGCATTGCACACATTCCTTTCAAGATATAGTATAATAAAAGAAAACAATTATCCATCTAATATTATATATCACTTTTGCGCTGTTTTCAAGTGTTTTATAAAATTTTTAAGGTTTTACCAATAAAAAAGCTGCGCAGAACGTCATAGTTAATGAAGGCGATGGTGCACCACGCCGCGAAAGGAGTGACGTCGATGACCGACATCGAGATAGCAGAGCGGCTCTCGCGCCTTAGAGAAGGCGACAAGAACGCACTTTGCGAGCTGTACGACGGGATGTCCCCCGCGATATATACTATCGCGCTGAGAATAACCAACGACCGCGCACTTGCCGAGGACGCAGTGCAGGAGCTTTTTATAAAGCTGATGAAAACACCGCCCGCCGCAGAGCTTCGCAAACCCCGCGCATACATATTCAAAGCCGCACGAAACGCCGCGCTGGATATACTGCGAAAGAATCCCTCGCATGATGATATCGAGGAGCACTGCGATATCCCCGCGCCGCAGAAAGAGGAATATTCCGACGTTGCCGAGGCGCTGAATTCGCTGCCTGAGCAGCAGCGAAGCATAGTTGTCATGCATATTAACGCAGGACTTAAATTCCGCGAGATAGCCGAAATAACCGACATTCCTCTCGGAACAGTTCTTTGGCGCTACAAAAAGGCTATCACAGCTATGAAAGACGCTCTTAACGGAGGTACATTATGACAAATAAAATAAATACCATCATCATTGCTGCGCTGCTTGCAGTGAATTTCAGCACGGTATCAGCACAGGCGGCACCCGCGTCAACAGAAGTGTTCGCCGAGGACATTGCAGAAGAAGACGTTCTCCCCGACATTGCTGACGAGGAAACACAGTTTGACAGCGAATATACAGAAGTAGAGGTAGAGGACGAAGACCCCCTCCCCGATTATGAAGACGATACTATGGATTTCATGCAGGACATAGCTATCGAAGAGCCGAGCGAGGACTTCGCTGCATCAACTCCCGAGGAGTTTGAACAGGACACAGCACCAACCGAGCCGCTTGACTATCCCGATTATCTTGAAGAATACGGACAGGGCGGAAACGGCACCGAGGAGGTGCTCGAGAAATACTACGGCAAATTCGGCTATCCCGAATATATCTCCTATGTCTATAATATCGGCGCAGAATCATTCAGCAGCGAATCAGAATACGCCGACATGACGTTTTGGTATTACACTGTAGCGCTCACTGAGAACACGCCCGAAAATCAGCAAGCAGTGCTTGATGTTGCCGCCGAAAACTGCTATATCAAGTTTGTTGACGCAAAGTGGAGCTACAACGAGCGCAAGGCGGTTTATGACGAGCTTTGCGCGATGGAGCTTGAAGGTATTCAGATAGAAATGAGCGCGAACAGCCATCATGTAAATGCGTATGCTTTTGAAGCAAACACTGATGTTATCCCCGAGTACGACGGCATGGTGGAGATCATTATCGGTGTTATACCTAACGCTGAAATAGGCGCTGACGGCGCTGTCCCAGGTCTCGGTCTTGATGGAGGTGTTGTTCCAGAAGCAGATCTTGACGGCTCCACTATCACAACAGGCTTTGTAGATGATAAAAAGGAGCAGTTGCCTGTCTGGGCTTGGGCAGGCATTGCCGTTATCGCATTCGTTGCAGTAGGCGGCGCGATAGTGCTTATCAGAAAGAACAGAGTTTCTGTTAATTCAGACGGCAGCGCAGAGGTTGCCGCGTCCGTCACCAAAAAAGAAGTAGTCGAGATGATATCCGACAGCACAGAAAAGCCGTCCGATGAGCTTAAAGACAAAATAATGAGGGGTTTGTAATATAAACTAAGCCTGAGAGGATATCCTCTCAGGCTTATATTTATTTCACAGCTTTTCGCACTCGCGTAAACACAAAAGCGCCCGCCGCAAGCACAAGCTCAGGTATCGTCTGCCAAAGGCGTGAGATCACCGCGATAACTACCGCTTCGCTTTCGGGCATTATCATCATAAGTCCCGCTACGAGTATGCCCTCTCTCACACCGAGTCCTGATGGAGCAAATATCGCAAGTATACCGATTATCGCGGAAACTCCCCATATACCTGCGCAGAAAAGCATCTGCGACAGCTCCAGTGCGGGATAAACAGAGCTTGCAAGGATATAAAACCCTGCGCCGATGATAAGCCAGTTTCCGACAAAAAGCAGAACGACTTTTAGCATCTGCGAATACTTCATCGGTATCTCGAGTGGCTTTTTGACAAGCTTTCCGATAAGCTTCAAAACCATGTTAATAACGCGCGGGTGTATTAATGCAAAAAAAGCTGCTATCAACAAAAATGTTATCCATCTGTAGCCGCCGAGAAGCTCATTCGGGAAAAAGAACAGCGATACCACAAACATCAGCGCCGCCGCAAGCAGTGTGCAGACATTCTCGATAAAAAAGCACACCGTCACCTTTGAAAGCGGAGCGCCCTCCTCCTTATAGCAGGTAAGGCGTGCGGCAAGCATGAACACCTTGCCCGGGATATACTTTCCGAGAAGCGAATACATATAGCTCGTCACAGCCTTTTCGTATTTTACGGAGCAGCCGTTTATTAAGGTTATATAATGCCACAGCGAAGCAAGTGTAAGCTTATACACGAAATAAAACAGCATTGAAAACAGGAAAACTCCGATGTTTACTTCGCAGAGCTTTTCGGAAATCTCCGTCCAATTCTGCACGAAATACCACACGATAAAACCGACCGCAAGCACACCGAAAGCCGCCTTGCAGACGGTAAGTATTCTATTGCGGTCGGTCTTTGTTTTCATAACTCACCTCAAAAGCTCAACAGCACTCTGATAAAACACATATAGCAGTAAACGAACCACATCGGCAGCCTTTCAAGCTTTTTCTGCTTTTCTTCACTCAGCTTCATGTTGCGCCAGCCAAGCTTCCACGCAAGACGATGATTCCATTTACATTTTGAGGAAGCGTCAAGCGCGATGCTTTTGCCTTGTTTAAGATACATTTTTTGCTTTGATTTCGCAAGATTGAATTTAAACACCAGCGCTCTTTTCTGACTTTTTATCAGCTTAACATCACTCAGCCGTGACGAAATCAGCGCACCCGCATTTACTGCGCTTTCATACATCTGAAGCGCACGCTCGGTGCGGATAACACAGCTTGTATGCTTTATCGGCTGCTTTTTCATCTCTTTAAGCCACACATCGCCGAAGCTGATATCCGCCGCCCTGCAAAAATGGTCTTGGCATATCATACAGCTTTCGCGGCTGAAGAAATAGGCGTTTTTATATGCACATATCGTCTTTGAATATGACATAGTTTTTTCGCTGCCGTTGGGATACAATACAGCGGTTTTTCCGCGCCAATGACCGCGGCGATAGTACAGCCGCACCGCACCATCAAGGCTTATTTTCTTCTTTTTAAGCGGAAGCAGCGTCGCGCCCTCTGTGTGACTTCCACTACAATAAAGCCCTATTTTAAGCACTATCTTTTCGCGCAGTGCGGAGTCTTTTTCGAGCATTGCCGTAAACACCCGCATCTGACACGGCAGCAGCACCACAGCAAGCCTTCCGTGAAACTCCCGCACCATATCAACGTGCTTCAAAAGCGGCATATACATATACACCGAGGAGGAGCACTGCATAAGCTGCTCCTTTTCTGTTGCGATAAAGGTCTTGTATGACAGCTTGCCGTCAACAATCTCGCTGCGCGTTACCCATGCGCCGTCTATCTGCTTTGTTTCAAGCAGATGGCACAGCAGCGCTGTCACCATTCCGCCCGAAGCGGCATTTTTTCGTATGTTTTCATCTGTGGCATAGCCCATTCGGCAGCAGATGTGCTCTCCAATATATTTTTCGGGGTTATTAAAGTCCAGAAGCTTCACTTTTCTGGGCTTAGCCGCTATCTCGTCAATGACCTCAGAAATATATCGGATATTGTCAAGTGAACTTTCCCTCACCTCGGGCAGCTTTGCCGCTATCTGCTTACGAATTGCTTCGCTTTCTTCGACAAATTTGCAAAAGCTTTCCCACAATGTATCTGTATCGAGCGCCGAAAAGTCGGCAGCATATGCGCCGAGCCCGAACATATCGAGCACTTCTTTATATTTGTGGCTCCAGCCTATAAGCAGCACGGGAACGCACTTTTCCAATGCGCCTATCATTGCATGAAAACGCGATGCCACAAGACATTTGCACTTAGAAATAAGCTCGCGTATCTCCTCGGGCGCCATCTCGCGCGGATACCATCGTATCTTCGATTTATCAGCCGCCGCTTCGTAAACTTCCGAGCATATCATAAGGTCGTTGTTGCGCGGCTTTGAGCTGCCCTCGCGTGCGGCGTTTGCGATTATAAGCACGTTATAGCCGTTATCATTCAATCGGTCGATAAACCGCACCATACAGCCCTTGTAGTCTATTCCAAGGCTCGTGCATTTTTTCTCTACAACACTGCTTATCGACAGCGCTACGACATCGCCGCTGTAAAAGCTGTCGCTCTCACACAGTTTTTTTATAGCATCGGAAAAATATGCGCTGTCGGGCATGGTAAACGCACCGTCTGCACACAGTCTGACATTATCCGAAATTCCGATATCGACAAGATTTTTTTCTGTTATCTCACCGCGTGCGCATATAAGCTTCATCTTTGGAAGTATCCATTTTGCAAGAAACCTGTTCCAGCCATTTTTAAACGAGCCTAGCGCCTGCGAATATTTCACAACGGGAACACCGCACAGCATAGGCACAGCCGCACACACGAAAGCGTATGTGTTCATGATAAAGCCGCGGCTGTCAACAAAGGCTACGCCTGCTTCGTCGATAACAAGATCAGCCTCGGAATAGGCTTTTATTATCTTGTTAAGCCTAAACAGCTTATTAAGCAGCGGCACGAAACGCATAAATCCGTACAGCACCGCCAATGGAAACGTAAGAAACAGCAGTTTAGCGGGCTTTGCACTGACTACTTTGATATTATCGTGCTTATCGGGCATTTCCGCGATCAGCTTTCTGTCGGCGGCAGGATATGTGGACATCAAAAGTATATCCAGGCTTTCGCCGTAACGCTTTCGAAGCTGCTTTATAGAGCTTTGCAGCATAGCCGCCGCACCCTTGTTGCCGCTGAAGCTTGCGGCGGTAATAGCAATAGTTATCGGTCTCATGGTTACTTCTTTCAGACAAAATAATGGTTGATTTTAGTATAGCATATACAGGACGGTTTGTCAAAATAAAATTAGTTTCAGCCGTCCCTGCGTGCCGTTTTTTACTGCAAGCTGAAAATCGTTCATATTTTTGTGGAATATGCACATTAATCCGTTGTTACCTCCTCGGTAATTATACCACCGCGCCCTTGACAAACTCTCTTAAAATGCAATATAATCAATATAGTACCGTAATATTTCCTTAGCGGAGGTTTATACTATGGCGGAAAAGGAGAATTTACACCAGGGACACAGACAGCGCATGATAAAAAAGTACCTTGAGCATGGCATAGATTGCTTTGAAGAGCACGAAGTACTTGAAATACTGCTGTTTTCCTGCTATACAAGACGAAACACAAACGATATCGCGCATGCGTTGCTGAAGCGCTTTCATAACCTTGAGGGAGTTTTCAACGCTGATTACGACGAGCTTTTGGAGGTCGAGAATGTAGGCCCCAATGCCGCAGCTATGCTGCGTTTTTTCAAGGATTTCACAAAACGATACAATCACGATTCGCACTGCGGAATAGTTCTCGATTCCACACAGAGAATGTGCGAGCACTGCCACAGACTGCTGAAAGATTATACCGTTGAAGCGGCGTATGTTCTCCTGCTTGACGGTGCGTATTCTCTTATAAATGAGTTTCAGATTTCTCGCGGCGTTACTCAGCGCGTTGATTTCGATATAAAGACCATAGTTACAAAAGCGATAAGGTCGCAGTGCAGCCGTGTTGTTCTGGTGCATAATCACCCGCACGGAGTTGCGCTTCCCTCCGCTGATGACGTTGTCACCACAAGGCGTGCCGCTAATGCGCTTTCAAGCATAGGACTGGAGCTTGTCGACCATATAATCGTCTGCGAGGACGACGCGTATTCCATGCGAAACGGTCATCTCCTGCCTGATATCTGGTATAATTGCGAGGTTTGATTTATGGACAGATTTGAGCTACATTCAAAATATGCGCCCACGGGCGACCAGCCCGAGGCTATCGCAGACCTCAGCGAGGGCATACTGCGCGGCGACAAGGAGCAGACGCTGCTCGGCGTTACAGGCTCGGGAAAAACGTTCACGATGGCAAATATCATTGCAAAGGTGAACAAGCCTACCCTTGTGTTAGCGCACAACAAGACCCTCGCGTCGCAGCTTTGCAGCGAGTTCCGAGAGTTTTTCCCGAATAACGCTGTGGAGTACTTCGTGTCCTACTACGATTACTATCAGCCCGAGGCTTACATTCCCTCAACCGACGCATACATCGAGAAAGACAGTGCCATCAATGACGAGATAGACCGCCTGCGACATTCCGCGACTGCGGCGCTTGCCGAGCGCAGGGACGTTATCATAGTCGCGAGCGTAAGCTGTATCTACTCTCTCGGCTCACCCGAGGACTATCGCTCCAACACGCTCTCGATACGTCAGGGGCAGGAGATAGACCGCGATGAGGTGATTGCGCGCCTTGTTGAAATGCAGTATGAGCGCAATGAGATAGCTTTTCAGCGCAACCGCTTTCGCGTAAAGGGCGATGTGGTTGAAATATTCCCCGCGGGCGCTACCAACGAGACCGCTATTCGCGTTGAGTTCTTCGGCGACGAGATAGACCGTATCAGCGAGTTTGAGGTGGTAACAGGCAATGTCAAATCCACGCTGCTGCACGCGATGATATTCCCCGCTTCACATTATATCGTCGGCAGAGATAATTTGCGGCGTGCCTTAGAGGACATCACAGCCGAAATGGAGCAGCAGGTGAAGTTTTTCACCGAAAACAACAAGCTTATCGAGGCGCAGCGTATTGAACAGCGCACACGCTATGACATGGAGATGCTTGGCGAGATAGGTATGTGCAAGGGCATTGAGAACTATTCCCGAGTGCTTCAGGGCAGACCAGAGGGCTCTACGCCCGTGACGCTTATCGACCACTTCCCCGATGACTGGCTGCTGTTCGTGGACGAAAGTCATGTAACTTTGCCGCAGGTGCGCGGAATGTTCGGCGGAGACCATGCGAGAAAGAAAAATCTGATAGATTACGGCTTCAGACTGCCGTCTGCTTACGATAACCGTCCGCTAAACTTTGATGAGTTCTACAGCAAGGTAAATCAGGCGGTGTTCGTTTCAGCTACTCCGGGCGACTTTGAAAAGGAGCATTCCACTCAGATAGTGGAGCAGGTGATACGCCCTACGGGACTGCTCGACCCCGAGGTCATTGTAAAGCCCACAGAGGGGCAGATAGAGGATCTTATTTCGGAGATAAACACGCGCGTTGAGAAGAAAGAGCGCGTGCTTGTAACTACGCTCACAAAGAAGATGGCGGAAGATCTTACTGCCTATCTTGAGCGCGCTGATATAAAGGTGCGCTATATGCACCACGATGTTGACACTATCGAGCGAATGGAGCTTATCCGCGACCTCAGAAGCGGCGAATATGACGTGCTTGTCGGCATCAATCTGCTGCGCGAGGGGCTGGATATCCCCGAAGTGTCGCTTGTTGCCATCCTTGACGCGGATAAGGAGGGCTTCCTCAGAAGCGAGACTTCGCTCGTTCAGACTATAGGACGTGCCGCACGAAATGCTGAGGGCACTGTAATAATGTACGCCGACAGCGTGACGCGCAGTATGGAGCTTGCGATAACCGAAACGCTTCGCCGCCGCGAGATGCAGATGAAGTATAACGAGGAACACGGTATCGTTCCCAAGACAATTATCAAGGAGATACGCGATGTTCTGGAGATAACCAAGAAGTCGGACGAGGGCGGCGCACGCGGCAAGAAGGGCGCGAAGTGGCTGCCGAGAGCCGAGCGCGAGAAGCTTATTGTGCAGTATACCGCAGAAATGAAAAAGGCTGCAAAGCTGCTTGACTTTGAGCACGCGGCGTTCCTGCGTGACAAGATAAAGGAATTGCAGGACTGATATGAAAATACTATACGGAACAACAAATCCCGCAAAGCTGTTATATATGCGCGAGCAGCTTTCGGGGCTTGATATCGAGCTGATATGCTTAAAAGACATCGAGGGCGAAATTCCCGAAGTGAGAGAAACAGGTGATACTCCGCTTGAGAATGCAAAGCTAAAGGCGAGAGCTTATTATAAGGCTTTCGGGATACCTGTTTTTTCGTGCGACAGCGGTCTGTATTTCGATAGTCTGCCGCAATATTCGCCTAAAGTTCATGTCAGAAATATCGGCGGCAAATGCCTCACCGATGATGAGATGATAGAATACTACGGCGGTCTTGCGGCAAAGCACGGCGACATCGTTGCGCGCTACCGCAACGCGATATGCTTTGTGATGGACGAGCAGCACGTTTACACTGATTTTTCGGACGACCTCAGCGGAAATCCGTTTTTGCTTACCGCTGTTCCTCACCCGAAGCGTATTGAGGGCTTTCCGCTAGACAGCATATCGAAATATATCGAAAACGGCGAGTACTGCTACGACTGCGACGACCCTAATCCCGTAGATCAGCTTAACGGCTTCGCGAGGTTTTTTGGGGAGGTGCTGAAAAAGCACAAAAAGGAGTTCATATGACGGATATATACAAATACTGCCCCGAGTTTGAAAACAGACGGTATTTGGTTCGCTTCACAACGGCTGAGGATTGCTCCGACCTGCTTAAAGTTTACTCAGACGAAAGGGCGGTGCCGCTGTTCAACAGTGATAACTGCCACGGCGATGATTTCCATTACACTACTATGGAGCGCATGAAGCAAGCACTTGATTTTTGGCAGTATTCATATGAGAATAGGTATTTCGTGCGCTGGACGATAATTGACAAGACTATCGGCGAGGCGATAGGAACAATAGAGCTTTGCGGCGAAAAACAGCGCGGAATACTGCGCCTAGACCTCAGAAGCGATTTCGAGAAAACAGAGATAATATTTGAATTATTGGGCCTTTGCCATGAGTTGTTCGATGTTTTTGGCAGGGTAGCAACAAAGGCAGTACCTCAGGCTACCGAGAGGATAGCCGCACTGGATAAGTTTGGCTTTGAGCCTTACTTCGAAAAATTGATCGGTCATGACGGTACGGAATATGGCGATTATTATGTTTTGAATAATAAAAAATCGTGAGCGAAGTGAACACTATAATTTCTCATTAAATACGAAAGGACAAAAGAAATTGGCAAACGATAAAATTGTGATAAAAGGCGCGCGTGAGCATAACCTCAAAAATATAGATCTCACGATACCGCGCGATAAGCTTATAGTAATGACGGGACTTTCAGGCTCGGGCAAATCCAGCCTTGCGTTCGATACCATCTTTGCAGACGGTCAGCGAAGGTATATGGAGAGCCTTTCGTCTTATGCAAGAATGTTCCTGGGTCAGATGGAAAAACCCGATGTAGACAGCATTGAGGGACTTTCTCCTGCGATCTCCATCGACCAGAAGACCACATCGAAAAATCCTCGTTCCACAGTGGGAACTGTCACCGAGATATACGACTATCTTCGTCTGATGTACGCTAGAATAGGCATTCCCCACTGTCCCGAGTGCGGCAGAGAGATAAAACAGCAGACAGTTGACGAGATAGTTGACAGAGTTATGGAGCTTCCCGAAAAGACAAAATTTCAGGTGCTTGCTCCTATTGTCAGACAGCGCAAGGGCGAGCATAAAAAGGAGTTCGAGGCGGCAAGAAAATCGGGCTTTGCAAGAGTACGCGTTGACGGCATAATGTACGACCTTTCCGAGAAAATAACTCTCGACAAAAACAAAAAGCACAGCATCGAGATAATCGTTGACCGTCTTGTTATTAAGGACGGCATAAAGTCGCGTCTTACCGACAGTATTGAGCAGGCAGGCAGCCTTACAGGCGGACTTGTTTACATTGATATCATTGATGGAGAAGAGCTGCATTTTTCGCAGAGCTATGCCTGCCCAGAACACGGCGTCAGCATAGAGGAGCTTGTGCCGCGTATGTTTTCGTTCAACAATCCATACGGTGCCTGCCCGACCTGCACGGGTCTCGGAAGCTCACTTCGCGTTGACCCCGACCTTATCATGCCAAACCTCAATCTTTCGATAAAAGACGGTGCTATAAAGGCTTTCGGTTGGAATTACACCGAGGGCAGCATTGCGGCGATGTACTTTGACGCGCTTGCAGAAAAGCACGGATTTAGTGTAACTCAGCCAATCGGTGAGCTTTCGGAAGCAGCAACGAATGAGATACTTTACGGCACAAAGGGCGAAAAGATACTGATAAAGCGCCCAAAAACGCAAGGCGGCGGTCAGTTCTATACGGATTTTGAGGGCGTTGTAAATAACCTCGAGCGCCGCTATCATGAAACAAACAGCAACTACTCACGTGACACATTAGAGGAGCTTATGAGCGAGGTCGAGTGTCAGGAGTGTCACGGTCAGCGCCTTAACAGAGCGGCTTTGTCGGTTACGGTCGGCGGCAAGAATATCCATGAATTTTGCAGCATGAGCGTTGTTGACGCACTGGATTTCGTGAATACCCTGGAGCTTTCGGGCCGCGACAAGCTTATCGCTGAGCAGCTTTTAAAGGAGATAAAGGAGCGTCTTGGCTTCCTCAGAAGCGTTGGACTTGAATATCTTAATCTAACGCGCTCCGCAGGTACTCTTTCGGGCGGCGAGAGCCAGCGTATACGCCTTGCGACACAGATAGGCAGCTCCCTCATGGGCGTGCTGTATATTCTCGATGAGCCGAGTATCGGACTTCATCAGCGCGACAACGACAAGCTTATTGCAACGCTGAAAAGACTGCGCGACCTCGGAAATACGCTTATTGTAGTAGAGCATGACGAGGACACGATGCGTGCCGCGGACTACATCGTGGATATCGGCCCTGCGGCGGGCGTGAACGGCGGCGAGGTGCTTTACAGCGGCGATGTTGAGGGTCTGCTGAAGTGCGAAAAGTCTGTTACTGGTCAGTACCTCAGCGGAAAGCTAAAGATACCCGTGCCCGAACAGCGCAGACAGCCCTCGGACAGATGGCTGAAGGTTATCGGCGCCGCTGAAAACAACCTCAAAAACGTTGATGTTGATATTCCTGTCGGCGTGTTCACCTGCGTTACGGGCGTTTCGGGAAGCGGCAAAAGCTCCCTCGTAAACGAGATCGTATATAAGCACCTTGTTTCAAAGCTTAACAGAGCAAGAACGCGCCCCGGTAAGTTCAAGGACATGACAGGAATCGAGCACCTTGACAAGGTGATAATGATAGACCAGTCGCCGATAGGCAGAACTCCGCGCTCCAACCCCGCGACCTACACAGGCGTATTCAATGATATCCGTGAGCTTTTTGCGCAGACCAACGATGCGAAAACGCGCGGCTACGGCCCCGGCAGATTTTCATTCAACACAAAAGGCGGACGCTGTGAGGCGTGCGAGGGCGACGGTATCCTGAAGATAGAAATGCACTTTTTGCCCGATGTTTATGTTCCTTGTGAAGTCTGCAAGGGTCAGCGATACAACCGCGAAACCCTTGAGGTAAGGTACAAGGGCAAGAGCATTTATGATGTGCTGGAAATGACCGTTTCCGAGGGTGTGGAATTTTTCGCAAATATCCCTAAGATAGCAAACAAAATGCGCACTCTGGAGGAGGTAGGTCTTGGCTACATCAAGATAGGACAAAGCTCAACGACCCTGTCGGGCGGCGAGGCTCAGCGCATAAAGCTTGCGACAGAGCTTGCAAAGCGCTCCACAGGCAAGACTATCTATATCCTTGACGAGCCTACAACGGGACTTCACACAGCAGATGTGCGCAAGCTGATAGACATTCTGCAAAGGCTCACCGACAGCGGAAATACGGTGCTTGTCATAGAGCATAACCTTGACGTGATAAAGACCGCCGACTATATCATTGATATGGGTCCTGAGGGAGGCGACAAGGGCGGCACAGTGCTTGCAAAGGGAACGCCCGAACAGATTGCTGAAAACAAGGAGTCCTACACGGGTTATTACCTCAGAAAAATGCTGTAATTACCACATATGTTGACGGCAAAGCTGTTTCGCGCTTTAAGTGGAATGTATATCATTAACGTTCTGCATATTAATGAAGTGTTTTGCCCGAATAAATTCGGGCAAATCAGTTATCGAGACGCATGTTTCACAGGCGAAAACATAGTTTTCAACAAACTGAAATGCCCCCAAAAAGGGGGCGTTTTTACTGATCTGGAAAGGCACCTTATGAATGACCTCAAATTTACAAATATTGCTGAAGAAAACCGCAGTGCATTTCACTCGCTCATGCGTACCTACGCAAAAGAGCTTGACGAGCACCAACACCGCAACACCGACCCCGATATTCTCACACGATGGACTGACCGCATCATCGAAAAGCAACATGAAGCTTCACGCTGTTTGAAGCTGTGCTATAGTGGTGGGAAGCTTATCGGATTCTTATATGCAAAGATTGATAGTGCCGATGACAGAGGACATAAACAGATAGGATTCGGCTGCATAATGGAATTTTACATTGTTCCCGAGCAGCGCCGCAAGGGCTTTGGACGTGATATGTTGCTCTATTTAGAGGATTTCTTCCGAAAAAACGGAGTTACACAGCTATACCTCACCGCTGACCCTGTCACAGGAAAGCCGTTCTGGACAGCTATGGGTTTTACTGCTACAGGAGAGAACTCACCCGATAACGGACAGGAAATATACGAAAAAAGTTGTCCAATAGATTTTAGCACACAAAACGCCCCGCTCGTCTGAGCGGGGCGCAATTGTTTATAATCTGCTATTACTTAGAAAGCTTCTGAGCCTTGTAAGATGTGTGCAGGATCTCGTGAGCCTTGTGGCTGTTGGGCTCGCCGAGGAACTCGTCATACAGAGCCTTAACATCGGGGTTCTCATGAGAGAATCTCAGTGTATTAGCCTCATCAATGCTATACAGAACCTTAGCTCTCTCAGCACGGATATCTGTGAAGTTGCGAACCTCAGCAGGCTGAATGATCTGACCGCCGCCGTTTACGCAGCCGCCGGGACAGCCCATAACCTCGATGAAGTGGTAGTTAGCCTCACCGGCCTTAACCTTCTTCAGCAGAGCCTTGGCATTAGCAAGACCGGAAGCTACAGCAACCTTAACTTCCATGCCTGCAACATTGTATGTTGCTTCCTTAATGCCCTCTACGCCGCGAACGTCAGTGAACTCGATGGGAGTTCCGTCCTTCTTGCCTTCGAGAGTCCAAACTGCTGTTCTGAGAGCAGCCTCCATAACACCGCCTGTTGCACCGAAGATAACAGCAGCGCCTGTGCCTGTGCCGAGAGGGCTGTCGCACTTCTCGTCAGGGAGGTTGTTGAACATGATACCAGCCTGCTTGATCATACGAGCAAGCTCTCTTGTTGTGATAGAGATATCAACATCGGGAACACCAGCTGCGCTCTGATCATCTCTGCCAACCTCGAACTTCTTAGCTGTACAGGGCATTACAGAAACGCTTACGATGTTCTTGGGATCAATGCCGTTCTTCTCTGCAAAGTATGTCTTTGTAACAGCACCGAACATCTGCTGAGGAGACTTGCAGGAAGAAAGGTTGGGAATAAACTCGGGGAAGTAGTTCTCGCAGTAGCGGATCCATCCGGGAGAGCAAGAAGTAATCATGGGCAGTGTGCCGCCGTTCTTAACTCTGCCGAGGAACTCTGTAGCCTCTTCCATGATGGTGAGGTCTGCGGAGAAGTTGGTGTCAAATACCTTGTCAAAGCCAAGGCGACGAAGAGCAGCAATCATCTTGCCCTCTACGTTTGTACCAACGGGATAGCCGAAAGCTTCGCCGAGAGATGCACGAACTGCGGGAGCAGCCTGAACAACAACATACTTGTCGGGATCTGCGATAGCATCGAGAACCTTCTGAGTATCGTCCTTCTCAGACAGAGCGCCTACGGGACAAGCTGTGATACACTGACCGCAGGATACGCAAGCTGTTTCAGCGAGAGGCATATCAAATGCGCAAGTGATCTCAGTTGCGAAACCACGCTCATTAGCGCCGATAACGCCGATGCCCTGAACCTTAGCACAGGTAGCTACGCAGCGACGGCAGCTGATGCACTTGCTGTTGTCGCGGTACATATGTACTGCGCTTCCCTCGTACTCAGCGTGTGTCTTGTCACCAGTGAAGTAGTTTTCGTCAACACCGTACTCGTTAGCGAGAGCCTGAAGCTCACAGTTACCGCTTCTTACACAGGAAAGACATTCCTTCTTGTGGTTGGAGAGCAGCAGCTCGAGAGTTGTTCTTCTGCTTTCTACTACCTTAGGTGTGTTTGTGAATATCTCCATACCCTCGTTGATAGGATATACGCAGGCAGCAACAAGGCTTCTTGCGCCCTTTACCTCAACAACGCAGATACGGCAAGCGCCGATAGCGTTGATGTCCTTGAGGTAGCACAGGGTAGGAATTCTGATACCGGCAATTCTGCAAGCCTCAAGGATTGTAGAACCCTTGGGAGCCTGACAGTCAATACCGTTTATTTTAATATTAACCATAATTATCCGTTCCTTCCTTTCTTAAGCCTTAACGATCGCCTTGAACTTACATGTATCAATACATACGCCGCACTTGATACACTTGTCCTGATCAATTGTGAAGGGGCTCTTGATCTCGCCGCTGATAGCGCCTACAGGGCACTTTCTGGAGCACAGCGAGCAACCCTTACACTGGTCAGCGATGATAGTAACCTTCATCAGATCCTTACATACGTGTGCGGGACAGGTCTTGTCCTGAACGTGAGCGATGTACTCGTCCTTGAAGTAGCGCAGTGTGGAAAGAACAGGGTTGGGAGCAGTCTGACCAAGACCGCAGAGTGCGTTGTCCTTGATGTAGTAGCAGAGCTTTTCAAGCTTGTCGAGATCCTCCATTGTAGCCTTGCCCTTTGTGATCTGGTCAAGCATCTCGTACATACGCTTTGTACCGATACGGCAAGGTGTACACTTACCGCAGGACTCGTCAACTGTGAACTCGAGGAAGAACTTAGCGATATCAACCATACAGTTGTCCTCGTCCATAACGATAAGTCCGCCGGAGCCCATCATAGAGCCTATAGCGATAAGGTTATCGTAGTCGATCGGAATATCGAGGTGCTCGGGAGGAATACATCCGCCGGAAGGACCACCTGTCTGAGCAGCCTTGAACTTCTTGCCATTGGGGATACCGCCGCCAATCTCCTCGATAACGGTACGCAGAGTTGTTCCCATAGGAACCTCAACCAGACCTGTGTTGTTGATCTTACCGCCTACAGCGAATACCTTTGTACCCTTGGACTTCTCAGTACCCATGGAAGCGTGCCACTCAGCACCCTTGAGGATGATCTGAGGAATATTTGCATAAGTTTCAACGTTGTTGAGAACTGTGGGCTTGTCAAACAGACCCTTAACTGCGGGGAAAGGAGGACGAGGACGAGGCTCACCTCTGTTACCCTCGATAGAGGTCATCAGAGCAGTCTCCTCACCGCATACGAATGCGCCCGCACCAAGTCTCAGACCCAGACGGAAGCTGAAGTTTGTGCCGAAGATGTTGTCGCCCAGCAGACCCTGCTCCTCAGCCTGGTCAATAGCCTTCTGAAGACGTCTTACTGCGATGGGGTACTCAGCACGAACATATACATAGCCCTGGTTAGCGCCGATTGTGTAACCTGCGATAGCCATAGCCTCGATAAGAGCATGGGGGTCGCCCTCAAGAACAGAACGGTCCATGAACGCACCGGGGTCGCCCTCGTCTGCGTTACAGCAAACATACTTCTGATCTGCGTCCTTAACGAGATCCTTAGCGAGCTGCCACTTGCGTCCTGTAGGGAAGCCTGCGCCGCCTCTGCCTCTAAGACCGGAGTCGAGCAGACAGTTTACAACATCGTCCTGGCTCATAGTTGTCAGAACCTTGTACAGTGCCTGATAACCGTCACGAGCTATGTACTCATTGATATTCTCGGGGTCGATAACGCCACAGTTACGCAGTGCAACACGCTGCTGCTTAGCGTAGAAAGCGGTCTCGTTGAGGGACTTGATGTTGTCGCCGTCAACAGTCTCATCGTAGAGGTACTTCTTAACGGGGTTGCCGTTCTTGAGGTGCTCCTCAACGATCTCGGGGATCTTCTCAACAGATGCCTTAGCATAGAATGTACCCTCGGGATATACAATCATAATCGGGCCGAGTGCGCACAGACCAAAGCAGCCTGTAGTAATAACATTAACCTTGTCCTGAAGACCTGCCTTAGCAATCTCTTCCTTCAGAAATTCAACGATCTTCTTGGAGCCGCTGGAGTCACAGCCTGTACCGCCGCAGATAAGAACGTCCTTGACGCCTGCATCTTCGCAGTTTACACGGGTCTTTACGACCTCTGCTGCGGCTTCCTTAACAGCGTTAAGCTCCGCAATAGTCTTAATCATAAGCTTAATCCTTCCTGTTTTCGTTAATATACTTTATTTTCAGCGATCATTCATACTTTGCGAGGATCTTGTCAACATCGTCAACGGTGAGGTTACCGTAAACGTCCTCATTTACTGTAAGTACGGGAGCAAGTCCGCAGGCGCCGATGCAACGGCAAGCGTCCAGAGAGAACTTTCCGTCGGGAGTGATCTCGCCGCCCTTAATGCCGAGCTTTTCAGCAAAGGTGTTGAAGATATCGCCGGAGCCCTTAACGTAGCAGGCAGTACCAAGACAGACAGAAATTCTGTACTTACCCTTAGGATTGAGGGAGAACTGAGCGTAGAAAGTAACAACGCCGTAAACCTTCTCCAGCGGAATGTCCATTCCCTCTGCGATCATGGTCTGAACCTCGATAGGCAGGTAGCCGTAGATATCCTGAGCCTTCTGAAGAACGGGCATCAGAGCGCCGCGGTCGTCCTTGTGCTCAGCGATAACAGCCTTGAGCTGCGCTTCCTGTTCAGCAGTTCCGGCGAAAGGAACTGCGCACTTTTTAAAAGCCATTTTTTAGCCTCCTTAATATTTTCACCGCCGTTTGGCAGTATTTTCGTATTCTTTCCGCAGGGCGCGGAAATACTGCCGAACACAAAAAGCGTCCGACAGATCTTACCAATTACAATATATACGGCATATCATAATCGTATCACTATAAATTATATCATATCTCCGTTAAAAAATCTACAAATTTCGCGCTAAATCGTTTCGGTATTATGTAGAATTTTATTTCGTTTTCTTGTTGATTATGCATAAAATTGACAAAAATATAACAACTGCATCGAGATAGTCTCAACTAACTTATACAGCGGCATCACAGACTTTCATAAAAGGACAAAAGGCCCGAAGATTTATCATCTTCGGGCATACTATTCAATCCATAGGATTTTCCAGTGATTTTTGCAGGAACGCCTTTGTTTTTTCGCTTTTTGGAGCGCCAAAGACCTCGTCGGGAGTGCCTATCTCCTCGATAACTCCGTCAGCCATAAATATCACCTTATCAGCAACGCTCTTCGCGAAATTCATCTCATGCGTTACGACGATCATTGTGCGGTCGCTTGTTTTAAGCTCGCGGATAACGCGAAGTACCTCGCCCGTAAGCTCGGGGTCGAGCGCTGATGTAGGCTCGTCAAAGCACAGCACATCAGGGCTCATAGCAAGCGCTCTTGCGATAGCCACACGCTGCTGCTGTCCGCCTGAAAGCTGACAGGGATAGTTTGCGACTTTGTCTGAAAGCCCCACCATGTCAAGCAGTTTGCGCGAATGTGCTTCAATGTCGCTGCGTATCTCAGCCTTTTCGGCTTTAGTGAGCTTCGCTTCGCTTCCCTTTATCCGCATAAGCTCCTGCGCGAGCATTACATTTTTAAGCACGGTATACTGCGGAAACAGATTGAACTGCTGAAACACCATACCGAAATGGAGCCTTTTTTCGCGTATCTCCTTATCGGTGTAAGCCTTGTCCTCGGCGTTGAATATCTCCTCGCCATTGATATAGAACTTTCCGACATCGGGACGCTCCAGAAAGTTTATACAGCGCAAAAGCGTTGTCTTACCGCTTCCTGACGAGCCGATGATAGCCAGAACCTCGCCCTTTTCAAGCGAAAAGTCGATACCCTTAAGCACCTCGGTCCTGCCGAAGCTTTTGTATATGTTTTTAATTTCAAGAAATGCCATAACCGCTCCTTATCCGCTGTAATAATTCAGCTTCTTCTCTATCCTGCCGAGTATTATCGTAAGCAGTCCCGAGAACAGCAGATAGAACACAGCTATGTAGAACAAAGGCCATATAATGGACTTCTGCGCGATGATATTCTGAGCAGACTGCACCAGCTCTACCACCATTACAACGCGCGCAAGCGAGGTATCCTTGACAAGCGTGATTATCTCGTTGCCCATGGGAGCAACTATGCGCTTCACCACCTGAAACAGCACGACCTTAAAGAATATCTGGCTTTTTGTCATGCCAAGAACCTGTCCCGCTTCATACTGACCATGCGGTATGCTCTCGATACCGCCGCGGTATATCTCAGAGAAATAGCAGGCGTAGTTTATCACAAATGCAATAAGCACGGCTGTAATTCTCGGTATCGCAGGCAATCCGAAGATAAGACCGGGGCCGTAGAACACCAGTATTATCTGAAGCATAAGCGGAGTTCCGCGGATTATCCATACAAAGGTTCTTGTCGCCCACTTTATCGGCTTTATTTTAGACATAGAGCCAAACGTTATCACAAGACCCAGAGGCAGTGCGCAAAGCAATGTTATACCGAATATCTGCAGCGTGACAAGAAATCCCTCTGCAAGATTTAAAGTAACTTCAAGAAATGACATAGCTTATTTCCTTTTCAGAAAATGTTTTTGGACGGCAATACTGCCGATATCTGAGGGCGACTTTCGCCGCCCTTTTGATTGATTACTGGAATGCGTAAACGTCAGCAAGGTCATACTTCTCGGCAAGCGCCTTCAGTGTACCGTCCTGAACGAGCTCGTCAATAGCCTTGTTGATCTTCTCAAGAAGAACTGTATCCTCAAGACGGATACCGATAGCGTACTCCTCGGGAGTAAGCTCAACGCTGTCAACGATCATAAGGTCAGCATAATCTGTGCCCTCGCCTACGGAAGCCTTAGCCATAACGTAGTCGATAACGCCGATCTCGGTAGTGCCTGCCTTGATCTCAAGCAAAACGTCCTTTTGCGCTGCACAACCGATAAAATCGTTTGTCTTGAGTGTATCATTTGTTTCGATAGCAGTCTGACCTGCGGAGCCTGTTTCAGCCGCGATTGTAACGCCTGTCATGAAAGCGAGGTCAGCGTACTTCTGAGCATTGTCTGCCTTTATAACAACGACCTGCTTGTTTCTGATGTAGGGTGTGGAGAAATTGATCTGATCCTTGAACTCGTCCTTAACTGTCATACCGTTCCAGATAACGTCGATAGTCTTGGACTTCAGCTCTGTGATCTTCTGGTTCCAGTCGATCTCTTGGAACTTAGGCTCAACGCCAAGCTTCTCGCAAACAGCCTTTGTGAACTCTGTTTCAAAGCCTGTCAGCTCACCGTTTTCATCATAGTAGTTCATCGGCTCGAACAGGGTGATACCAACTGTAAGTGTGCCCTTGTCCTCGATGTACTCCCAGTCCTTCTTCGCGGAGCAGCCGCTGATACCCAGCGCTACAACCGCACTCATCAATAATGCTGCGATCTTTTTCATTTTTGTTCTACCTTCCTTTTGTCTTTTTTGTCTTTGATACCATGTCACCATGATACCGTATTAAAGCGAACAGCCAATAATATGCCATTCTTCATTATCTTACCACAAAAAACACAGCTTGTCAACATCAAACATCAAAAAAATCACTTTACGGCACTTATGCATATAATAGGGTAAAAACTATGGCATACAGAGGTGGAATTTATGAACACAAAGCTTACGCTTAATGATATAAAGGTCGGAGAAAGCGCCGTCGTTGACAGGCTTCTGACGCACGGAGATATGCGCAGACGGCTGCTTGACATAGGACTTACGGAGGGCGCCGAGGTGGAATGTATCGGAACAAGCCCCGCGGGCGACCCTGCCGCCTATCTCATATGCGGCGCAGTGATAGCGATACGCAGCGAGGACAGCCGCGACATAATCGTAAGGAGGAAAAACACATAATGGGACTTACATCAAACTCAACAGGCTTTTCTGCGGCAAGCAGCATTTCAGTGGCTAAGCGCTCGTCCGATGACAGGATAATAGCGATAGCAGGCAACCCTAATGTAGGCAAAAGCACGCTTTTCAACGCCCTCACGGGAATGAAGCAGCACACGGGCAACTGGGCAGGAAAGACCGTAGCAACAGCACAGGGGCGTTTTTCAACTAACGAACACAGCTATGTGTTGGTCGATATTCCGGGAACATATTCCCTTATCCCTCATTCAGCTGAGGAGGAGGTCGCACGCAGCTTTATCTGCTTAAGCAATCCCGACGCGGTTGTAGTTGTATGCGATGCTTCCTGCCTTGAGCGCGGAATGAATCTGGTGCTGCAAGTGACTGAGATATGCCCGCGCACGATAATCTGTGTTAATCTGATGGACGAAGCGGAACGCAGAGGCATACATATCGACCTCGCTCTGCTATCAAAACGCGCGGGAGTTCCCGTATGCGGCACGTCCGCGCGCAGCAAAAAAACGCTCAGCGCGCTTACAGAACTGCTTGACAACGCTGACAGCAGCGCTTTCCGACCGAATGAAATACGCTATCCCGCCGCAGTTGAAGCGGCGTGCGCAGTTATAGAAAAACAGCTTCGCCGCACGCTTGGCAAGGATATCAACGCAAGGTTTCTCGCGCTGCGGCTGCTAGAAGGAGATTCCGAGCTTGCGGTAAAAACAGCTCAGCAGCGCGGTTTTGCCGAGCTTCCCGAAGATATAGCACAGGCAGTTGAGCACGGTCTGCAAATCCTTGCCGCTGCCGATATAACGCGCGACCGTCTGCGCGACCTTATCGTATCTGCTATCACGCAGACCGCTGAAGATATCTGCCGCGGTGCAGTTGAATACTCCGACCCTCACAGCAGAGAGGCCGACCGCCGCGCCGACCGTATCCTAACAAGCAAGCGCTTCGGCTACCCGATAATGATACTTCTGCTGCTCGCAGTATTCTGGATAACCGTCAGCGGTGCGAATTATCCCTCAAAGCTACTTTCCGATGCGCTGTTTGCACTTGGCGACAGACTGACCGAGCTGCTTTGCGCATGTAATGCACCTGATTGGCTTGTCGGCGTCCTAATTGATGGGGCGTACAAGGTGCTCGCGTGGGTCGTATCGGTAATGCTGCCGCCGATGGCGATATTTTTTCCACTGTTTACTCTGCTGGAGGATTCGGGCTACCTGCCGAGGATAGCCTACAATCTCGATAAACCGTTCAAAAAATGCAGCGCCTGCGGCAAACAGGCACTAACTATGGCGATGGGCTTCGGCTGCAACGCAGCGGGGGTTGTCGGCTGCCGAATCATCGACTCAAAGCGCGAGCGGCTTATCGCAATGCTGACAAACAGCTTCGTTCCGTGTAACGGAAGATTTCCCATGATGATAGCGCTTATCTCAATATTCTTTACAGGCGCTGTCGGAGGCTTTTTCGGCTCGGCTTTGTCCGCTGTCGCACTCACCGCTGTCATACTTCTCGGTATCGGCATGACCTTTGCGGTATCGCGGCTGCTTTCAGCTACAATACTTAAAGGAGAGCCGTCCTCGTTCACACTGGAGCTTCCTCCCTACCGCCGCCCGCAGTTCGGAAAAGTCATCTTGCGCTCAATGCTAGACAGAACGCTGTTCGTTCTGGGAAGAGCCGCCGCTGTCGCAGCTCCCGCAGGCGCGTTTATTTGGATAACGGCGAATGTAACCATCGGCGATGCAACGCTGTTATCTCACTGCACTGCATTTCTCGACCCGTTCGCTCAGCTCATGGGGCTTGACGGAGTGATACTCACAGCGTTCATACTTGGACTTCCTGCAAACGAAACGGTAATCCCCATCATGATAATGACCTATATGGCACAAGGAAGCCTCACAGAGCTTGACCTCGCAGGAATGCAGGCGCTTTTCACCGAAAACGGCTGGACTTGGGTGACCGCCGCTTGCACTATAATCTTTTCGCTGATGCATTGGCCCTGCTCAACAACGATACTGACCGTAAAAAAAGAAACAGGCAGCATAAAATGGGCTATCGCGGCGGCTGTTATTCCAACGCTTATAGGAATGGCGATGTGTATCATATTTGCCAATATAGCAAATCTTTTCATATAAATCAAAAGCCTGAGAATCACATCTCAGGCTTTCTTTTCTTATTTGTTCGCTGTTAACAGCTTTCTTGTCTGCGGTATCTTGAACAGTAGTATAGCTCCAGCAAGAGTAAACACAAGCTCGGGCAGCATATACGCGCCGTTGTAAAGCAGACTATACAGCACCTCGTTATCGGTGTAAAATCCCTCCCACAGCTCGCCGAAGCTATGCCATATGATTATTCCGCTGAGGAAATGAATAAAAAATCTCAGCACGATAACACCTGCCGTACCTGTTACCCAGCCCACAGTGCCTTTTTTGCGCAGAACGCCCGCAAGACCCAGCACCGTAAACGGCAATATGTAGTCAAGCATTATGCAGGCTATCAGCATGACGGGAGTAAGTCCCCAGCCGAAAAGTCCGTCAATACAGCCCTGACCGAACTGTATAAGCGCAAACACAAAGGACGCAAAAAGACCGCTCACCACGCCGTGTCTTACGCTGTAAACGCATATCGGCAGCATCGACAGCAGCGTCACCGAGCCGCCCCACGGAAGATGAAACACTCTTACATAGCTTAATACGGCGGCAAGCGCCACCATTACCGCGCCCTCAACGAGAGCTGTTATTTTAGCGTGGCTCACGCCCGCCTGTTTTGTAGTTTCTGTCATAATTTTTACCTTTCCTTTCGGACGTGTTTCCTGTCGGTCATCTGCAAAAACGGCATAAAAATGCCCAAAGACCTGTGATGCCTTACGGTCTTCGGGCTGAAAGCTATACGTTTTCGTCGGTAAAAAATGCGTGCCGACGGATATCAGCACGCACCCAAATGTCTAAATCAAAGAACATTCTTTCCTACGTCGGCATTATCCGAATCAGGTATATGGGTCTGTATCTCAGCCGATACACTCTCAGCCCCGCTGTCGAAGCTCCCCTTTCAGTCCATTGACAGTATACTACATAAATCCCAAGTTGTCAAGACCTCAAATCAAAATTTCCGTTTCTGCAGGAGCAGCGCCCATAAGGCTGACGCTAAGCTTATCGGGCTGCGATACGCCCGCATACAGCGTAAATCTGCTTCCCGAAACGCTTCTCGCTCCGTTTTTGTCTACAGTTTCAAAAGCGCTCTTTGGCACAGCTATCTCTATATCCGCTCTTTCTCCGCTGCCGAGGTAAATGCGCTTAAAGCCGCACAGGCTCACATTCGGCACATCATCTTCGCCATAGCCCTTGATGTAGAGCTGCACAACGTCCTCGCTCGCCGCACCGTCGTTTCTGACAGATATCTTGGCAGTATTTCCGATGTAGCTTACGCTTTCGCAGACAAATTTTCCGTAGCTTAGTCCATATCCAAACGGATACAGCACATTTTCACTGTCGCAATATCGATATGTCCTGCCTTTCATGGAATAGTCACTGAAATCGGGCAACTTGTCGCTGTCCTTGTAGAATGTCACGGGAAGCTTTCCCGAGGGCGACACCTCGCCGAAGAGCAGCTTTGCAAGCGCTGTGCCGCCGCACTGTCCAGAATACCACATCTGAAGCAGCGCGTCGCAGTCTGTTTCGATATTGACCGAGCTTCCCGAAGCAAGCACCGCCACGATCGGCTTACCCGTTTCTTTAAGCCTTTGCAGCAGTATACGCTGACTTTCGGGGAGATAAAGGTCAGGCTTGTCGCCCGAAGCGTAGGAGTTGCCTGTGTCGCCCTCCTCGCCCTCCAAAGAAGCGTCAAGACCCACGCACGCGATAACTATATCTGCATTTTCAGCGGCGGCTACTGCTTCCGAGTAACGGTCGCCTGCCTGCGCAAGTCCCTCTGTGCGGTCGCTGTAGAGGTGACAGCCCTCGGCAAAGATAACGCGTCCCTTGAAGCTGTCCTGTATTCCCTCCAAAAACGTCACATAGCGGTCGGGCGTGCCGTTGTAGTTTCCAACCAACACAGCGCGGCTTGCAGCGTTGGGCCCTACGACCGCAAGGGTAAGCTCCTGCGAATTTTTAAGAGGAAGTATGCCGTTATTTTTCAGCAGCACAGCCGATTTCAGCGCAGCCTCAAGCGCAAGCGCCTTATGCTCCTTGCAGGCTATCACTGAGAACGGAATATCATCGTATTCCGTCTTATCGAGCTGTCCCAGACGTATTCTTGTGCGCAGCGCGCGAACACAGGCGCTGCGGATATCCTCATCTGTAACAAGTCCCTTTTCAAGCGCCGACAGCAGCTTTACATAAGTACTGCCGCAGTTAATATCACAGCCCGCTTTCAGCGCAAGCGCAGCCGATTCCTCTGCGGTCTCGGTGACATGATGATGCAGATGAAAATCCTGTATAGCCCAGCAATCGGACACAAAATAACCGTCAAAGCCCCATTCGCGAAGCTTTCCCATCAAAAACTCGCTTGCACAAGCAGGCTCGCCGTTGACGCGGTTATATGCACCCATAACGCCCTCGACTTTAGCCTCCTCAACGAGCGCTTTGAATGCAGGGAGATAGGTCTCCTCCATATCCTTTTTTGATACACGCGCGTCAAACTCATGACGGCTCTCCTCAGGGCCGCTGTGAACGGCAAAATGCTTTGCACACGCGGCGGTACGCAGGTATTCGCTCTCGCCTTGAAGTCCTTTTACAAACGCAACTCCAAGCCGCGACGTGAGAAACGGACATTCACCGTAGGTTTCATGTCCCCTGCCCCAGCGCGGGTCACGGAATATATTTATATTCGGCGACCAAAGGGTAAGTCCCTTATAAATATCACAGTCGCCGTGCTTTTGCGCCGCGTTATATTTCGCTCTCGCTTCTACAGAGATAGCCTCTGCAATGCGCTGCACAAGCTGCGTATCAAACGCAGCCGCAAGACCTATAGCCTGCGTAAAGACGGTCGCAGTTCCCGCTCTTGCAACACCATGCAGGCCCTCATTCCACCAGTTGTATGCAGGAAGCCCTGCGGAGGGTATAGCAGGCGCGTCATATCTGAGCTGCTCTGCCTGCTGCTCGGTCGTAAGCGTATCGCAAAGCGCCTCTGCGCGCTGCTGCGGAGAAAGCGAAGTATCAAGGTATTTTTCCATAATGTGCCCCCAAAATCGGTTATTACGATAATTTTAGCACAAAACTCACGCAAAAACAAGAGGGCGGAGATATTTCTCCGCCCTCAATATATCAATATTCAGTACCTTGATTATACACAGCCCTGAGCCTTCATAGCCTCAGCAACCTTGATAAAGCCTGCGATGTTAGCGCCTGCAACGAGGTCATCGCCAAGGCCATACTTGTTAGCAGCCTCAACGGAAGCCTTGAAGATGTTCTTCATGATCATCTTGAGCCTCTCATCAACCTCTTCTGCTGTCCAGCTGTAACGCATGGAGTTCTGGCTCATCTCAAGACCGGAAACAGCAACGCCGCCTGCATTTACTGCCTTGGAGGGAGCAACGATAACGCCCTTGCTCTTCAGATATGCAACAGCCTCGTTTGTTGTAGGCATATTGGATACCTCAACATAGTACTTAACACCGTTAGCAACGATCTTCTCAGCCTCTGCCATGCCAACCTCGTTCTGGGTAGCGCAGGGCATAATGATGTCAGCCTTAACGCCCCAGGGCTTCTCGCCTGCATGGAACTCAACGCCGAACTTGTCAGCGTAATCCTGAACTCTGTTGCGGCAGGAATCACGCATCTCAAGCATATAGTTGATCTTTTCCTCTGTGCAAACGCCATCGGGATCATATACATAGCCATCGGGACCGGAAAGTGTAACTACCTTACCGCCAAGCTCTGTAACCTTCTTAACTGTACCCCAAGCAACGTTGCCGAAGCCGGAGACTGCAAAGGTCTTGCCCTTGATGGAATCACCGAAGTGCTCGAGCATATTGGTGGTGTAGTAAACTGCGCCATAGCCTGTAGCCTCGGGACGGATAAGAGAGCCGCCGTATGTGATACCCTTACCTGTGAGCACGCCTGTGAACTCGTTTCTCAGTCTCTTGTACTGACCGAACATATAGCCGATCTCACGAGCACCTACACCGAGGTCGCCTGCGGGAACGTCGAGGTTAGGACCGATGTGTCTGGAAAGCTCTGTCATGAAGCTCTGGCAGAAACGCATAACCTCTGCGTCGGACTTGCCCTGAGGATCAAAGTCAGCGCCGCCCTTGCCGCCGCCCATAGGCAGAGATGTAAGGGAGTTCTTGAAGGTCTGCTCGAAGCCGAGGAACTTGATGATACCGCTGTATACATTGGGAGCAAATCTGATACCGCCCTTGTAAGGACCGATAGCAGAGTTGAACTGTACACGGAAGCCGCGGTTTACGTGGTGCTTACCGTTGTCATCAACCCAGGGAACGCGGAAGAATATCTGTCTTTCAGGCTCTACGATGCGCTCGAGAACGCCTGCCTCTACGAGGTCGGGACGCTGCTCAACTACGGGCTCGATGCTCTCGAGAACCTCTGTTACTGTCTGAATAAACTCAGGCTCGCCTGCGTTTCTCTTTTCAACTCTGGCGAGTAAATCGATAAGGTACTGATTTTTTAATGCCATTGGTAAATTCCTCCTAAAAAAGTCTGCGTCATACAGCAACGCCAAAACGTTCTGTGTGACCTTTTTCATTATACAACAATACTATGCATTTTGCAAGTTTTTTTTAGCGATTTTTCATAAAATTTCCGCATTTTGTTGAGTGTGCACATTTTAATTCAACCACAAGCCAACATTTTGCTGCACTTTATATATTTTTATGAAACAGAGCGCAGTCCGCACTTTCATTTTCATATAAAAATCCCGCTCTGTCGCAAAGACAAAGCGGGAATTACTGCAAGCATTAAATTTCACCTAGCAGTGTTAATGCATTTTTGTAAAGGATAAGCTCGCGCTCCTCGTCAGTAAGCGGTATTGCCGCAAAACGCTGAAGTTCTTCCTCTGCCGTCCACATGGGATAATCCGTGCCGAACATGACCTTGTCCGCGCCGAAGCAGTGTATAAGCTCCGCCGCCCTCTCGGGCGTCATATCGTACAGCGAGCTTGACAGATCGACATATATCCTGCCGTCGTTGAAAAGCTCCTGTGCCTCGTCCCACTGCGACCAGCCTGCAAAATGCGCACCGATCACTTTCATTTTCGGGAACATATCCACAGCGCGGCGAAGTCTTTTGGGACCCGAAAAATCATATCGGTAATCACCGACATGGAAAAGTATCGGCAGTCCATGCTTCTCAGCCTGTTCATAGATAGGAAAGACCTTTTCATCATCAATCTGAAACTGCTGAAAATCGGGGTGCAGCTTTATTCCCTTTAATCCAAGCGAAACGATACGCTCGGTCTCGCCCGCAATATCCTCATAATCGGGGTGGAGCGCCCCAAAGCCGATAAGCCTGTCGGGATATAGCTTAACACACTCCGCAATAAAGTTGTTTATGCTCTCTACCTGATGCGGAACAGTTGCCACTGACTGAACTATACAGCGGTCAACACCCGCCTCATCACTTAGTCGTAACAGCGTGGATAGTGTTCCATCGTTCTCCATGGTGAGGTTGTAAAACTCACCGATACCAATTGCCGCTTTTTCAGCGATCTTTTCAGGGAAAATATGTGCGTGTGCGTCGATTATCATAATTTGGCGCTCCTTTCTTAATTTATTACAAGATGCTTTTCAGCATCTCAATAACCCAAAATATAAGTGTGGCTAGTGCTATCACTCTCTTAACCAGCAATTGAATATATGCCATCGACTTGTATTTGCCGAGTAATGACCGATATTCATAAGCCCGCTTTGCTTTGCGTAATGAAAAGCACGATATTGATGATATTAGCTTGTAACTTCCGCTTTGTTATTTATAATACAAAAACGCGCCAAGCCGTAGCTCAGCGCGTTGCATTTTTGTAGCACGCAGGGTTGCGGTTTAAATGGCAAAAAGCTTTATCAAGCGTTCTTGCCAAGCTCGATAGCCTTGATGTTTTTCTCAACAAGGTGAGCCTTTGCGGGAGGAATGATCTTCTCCAGTGCTTTCTTGATTACCTCATCGGAAGCAAGACCTGTTTCCTTGATAAGCTTGCCGATAAGGATAATGTTAGCCATGCCCTTGAGTCCCTGCTCCTCAGCCATCTGTGTAGAAGGAACATAGAAGCACTTAATATCGGTACGCTCGCACTTCTGTGCAATAAGAGTGCTGTCAATGATAGCGATACCGCCAGGCTTAACATCGTTGATAAACTTGTCATAGCTGGGGCCGTTCATTACGATAAGTACATCAGGCTCTGTTACGAGAGGAGAGCCTACAGCGTCATCGCTGATGCAAACGGAGCAGTTAGCTGTACCGCCGCGCATCTCGGGGCCGTAGGAAGGGAGCCAAGATACTTCCTTGTTGTCCATAAGGCCAAAGTAAGCAAGCATCTTGCCTGCAAACAGGATACCCTGTCCGCCGAAGCCTGCGAGGATAGTTTCTGTCATCATCTTATTGCGCCCTCCTTGTAAACTCCGAGAGGATAGTAGGGGATCATGTTGTCCTTCAGCCACTGGATAGCCTCAACAGGCGACTTGCCCCAGTTTGTGGGACAGGTGGACAGAACCTCGATAATAGAGAAGCCCTGCTTGTTCTTCTGGAACTCAAAGCCCTTTCTGATAGCAGCCTTAGCCTTGCGGATATTTGCGGGATCTGCAACAGTTACACGCTCAGCAAGCGCAACACCGCTGAGTGTGGACAGCATCTCGCATACTCTTATGGGGAAGCCCTCTGTATCGGTGCTTCTGCCGTAAGGAGTTGTCTGTGTCACCTGACCGGGCAGTGTTGTGGGAGCCATCTGACCGCCTGTCATGCCGTAGGTGGTGTTGTTTACGAAGATAACTGTGATGTTCTCGCCTCTTGTAGCGGCGTGAACTATCTCAGCGGTACCGATAGCGGCGAGGTCGCCGTCACCCTGATATGTGAACACAAAAGTGTCGGGATTTGCTCTCTTAACGCCTGTAGCAACAGCGGGAGCACGTCCGTGAGCAGCCTCGATCATGTCGCAGGCAAAGTAATCATAAGCCATTACAGAGCAGCCAACGGGAGCAACACCAACGGTCTGTCCCTCGATGCCCATTTCGTCTATGACCTCGGCAACAAGACGGTGGATGATACCGTGTGTACAGCCGGGGCAGTAATGAAGAGGTGCGTCTGTAAGCGCATGAGGTTTCTTGAATTCAGGCATTTACTTAGCTCCTTTCTGTGTCATTTCAACTATCTTAGCAAGTATCTCGGCAGGCTTCGGAATAATACCGCCTGTTCTGCCGAAGAACTCAACATTCTTCTTGCATTCGAGCGCAAGCTTAACGTCCTCGATCATCTGACCCATGGACATCTCTACGCACAGTACGTTGTCTGCGTTTGCGCAAGCAGCCTTAAGCTCCTTCTCGGGGAAAGGCCACAGAGTGATGGGACGGAAAAGACCGACCTTTATGCCCTGCTTTCTTGCAGCGTCAACAGCAGCCTTTGCAATTCTTGCAACAGAGCCGTAAGCTGTGATAACGAGCTCTGCGTCGTCTGTCAGATAGCACTCTGCCTCGGTGTGCTTAGCCTTGATCTCATCATATCTCTGATAGCGCTCTACGATGCGCGCCTCAAGCTCATCGGGCTTGAGATAAAGAGAGTTGGAAATATTATGTACTCTCTTGCCGCCGTGACCACAGGCTGCCCACTCCTTATCGGAAGCGTCAGCAAACTTGATCTCAGCGTCATCGAAAGCAACAGGCTCCATCATCTGACCGAGCAGACCGTCCGCAAGGATAAGCGCTGGCATTCTGTACTGATCGGCAAGGTCGAATGCCTTCTGCACTGTATCAGCCATCTCCTGAACAGAAGAGGGAGCGAATACAAGAAGCTGGAAGTCGCCGTGACCGAGAGCCTTTGTAGCCTGCCAATAGTCAGCCTGAGAGGGCTGGATACCGCCAAGACCGGGGCCGCCTCTCATAACGTTGATGATAACGCAGGGGAGATCCGCACCTGCTATGTAGGAAACGCCCTCGCTCTTGAGGGAGATTCCGGGAGAGGAAGAGGAGGTCATGCAACGGATACCCGAGCTTGCACAGCCGTATACCATGTTGATAGCGGAAACCTCGGACTCAGCCTGCAGGAACACGCCCCCGATCTTCGGCATACGCTTGGACATATAAGCGGATATCTCTGTCTGAGGGGTTATAGGATATCCGAAAAAGCACTTACAGCCTGCTCTGATTGCAGCCTCTGCGAGAGCCTCGTTACCCTTCATAAGCTTTCTTTCCATCACTTGTCACCTCCGCTGATCGTTATTGCGCAGTCAGGGCACATCATAGCGCACAGCGCACAGCCGACGCAAGCGTCGTCATTCACGCAGACAGCGGTATTATAGCCCTTTTTGTTAAGCTTTTCATGCTGTATCTCGACGATCTTCTTAGGACAGGCTGTTACACACAGACCGCAGCCCTTGCAAACGTCGAATTCAACCTTCATCTTTGCCATTGTTCTGCTCCTTCTTTTATTAATTAGGAATTGTCACATTCCTCATTTTACATTAGTCTTCAAGCCAATATGGACGCACATACATATCCACAGGCTTAGTATCGGGAACCTGAAGCTCCCTCTTTGCCGCAGTAAACACAACGGGAAGCCCCGCGGCAGCCGAGCATCTGTATGCGTATTCAGCCGAGCCTTTAACATCATCGGCAGTGGTTTCCGCACCAAGATTTGAATTGTTTATTATGCCCGTCGCTTTCAGCGAGGACACATATTCTATATCCCTCAGAAGCTCAATAGTTTCCTCGGGAGTTGAAGTCAGATAACGGAAGCTGTTCACCACATAAAGCATCTCGTACCCGAAATTCTTTAATATCTGCGAATACTGACCCAGTGCAATAGCGCCCGCGTCATCACCGCCGACGTCCACCACAACTCTGTCATAGCCGCGCAGCAGCGCCGCCATATCAAAGCCAAGTGACGGGATATCAAGATTGGTATTTGCATACTGCGGAGCAACAAGCTCCACCCCGTTTTCTTCAAAAACACTGTCAAAATCAGCGGTACGGAAATAAGGATTTACGATATCAAGGTCGATAACGCACACTCTTTCACCGTTTTTCGCAAGCTCCAGCGCGAGATTTACCGCTATATTCGTCTTACCCGAGCCGTAATGACCCGTTATAATAATCGCTTTGCTCTGCATAGTTTCTCCAAAAAATGACCTTACAGCTCCAAAATACTACAAAAAACACCAAGCCCTATAATCACCGCAAAGTATATCACAGGCGTCAGTATAAGCATTGCACGGGCGAAAGAGCGCCTCGGCTCCTTGGTGCCATTTCCGAAGCCCCACACCACCAGCAATATAATGCTGATAAAACCAAGACACATGGAAAGCAGCAGTGTTCCTACCCATTGTGCAGTAGTGAGCTTTTCGGTGCTGCTTGTATTCTGCGCCAAATAAGAAAAAACGTTTGGCTGCGGATTTTGCTGAACATAACCTCCGTTTTGCTGAACGGGCGGCTGTTTTTTTGCCTGTACGGCAGTAGCCGCGGTGCTTACTTTGGGAGTATCCGTTACGCTCGGCGTATCGGAGTCATTCGCAGGCTGCGGAACACTGTTATCAAGCTCGTCCCAAAAAGAATTGTCATTGTCAATATCAAGAGTGCTTGAAACGCTAAGCTCAAAGTCCATCTTGCCGCCGCAAAGCGGACAAAACTTCACATTTCCGCTGACAAGTGAGCCGCATTTATCGCAAAAACGTTCCATAAAACACCTCATTCCGACACAAGACCGCAAAACGCGCAAAATACATTAATATAATATCACACCAAAGCGGATTTGTCAATAATTTTATAGTCAAACCCGCTCCGTTCAGCGATCGTGTTTCTTATTTTTCCAGCCATTGGCTCATTCCTGCGCCAAGAAGCTCATTAGGACGGTCACGGAAGCCAAACTGCCTGTAAAAAGGCTCTCTGCCTGTCGCAGACATAAGATACAGCGCTATCTTCTCGCCCTCCTGAAGCGTAGAATGCATATACTCCATAGTGCGGCGCATGAGCTGAGTACCGATGCCCTTGTGCTGATATTCGGGAATCACTATAACATCGGTTATAAAATTCGCATATCCGCCGTCGGAAAGCACTCTTATCATTCCCACGCAGCGTCCGTTATCTCTCACACAAGTGATGTGATAGGCATTGTTAAGCACGTTTGAAGCTATCCTGTCGGAAAGCACCATGAAATTCACCAAACGGCGCATTTCCTTGTATTCCTCAAGGGTAGGGGCCTCGTCAATAAACTCTAACGTCAATATTATTTACCTCCAAACCATGTTTTACACGGTATTTTGTATTTTCCGCAAAAAATCCGCCACGCCATGTGACGGATCTTTATTGCATTTATTCTTCGCTGCTGCCGTCAGCCTCGTCCTCATTTGCTTCGGGAACGATGTTTTCCTCAGTAGCATTCACTTCCTCGGAAGCTTCAACAGCCTCATCGGGAGCAGCATTGCCTACAGGATTGCCGTCGATGTCTATCTCGCCGTCCATAAGCTTGTAGAAATCGGGACCGTCTATCTTTTCGTGACGGATAAGATACTGTGCGCAGCGCTCAAGCTTATCGCGATGTTCTGTAAGGATAGCCTCACAGCGCTCGAAGCCCTCATCAATAAGCGCGCGTATCTCGCTGTCGATAACCGACGCGATATTCTCAGAATAATCCCTGTTGCCCTGCGAGTAATCTCTGCCAAGGAACACCTGCTGATCCTCGTGGCCGTACAGAACAGTGCCAAGCTTATCGGAGAAGCCGTAACGTGTAACCATATTTCTTGCAACAGAAGTCGCACGCTCGATATCGTTTGACGCACCCGTGCAGATATCGTCAAGAACGATCTTCTCTGCCACGCGTCCGCCGAGAAGCACAACGATGTTCTCCTTCATGCGGGTCTTTGTAACATGCTTGTGATCGTTTTCGGGAAGATGCATCGTAAAGCCTGCCGCCATGCCTCTAGGAATGATGGAAACATGGTGCACCTTATCCTGTGTGGGGCAGAACAGTGTTGCCACTGCGTGACCTGCCTCATGATAAGCCGTGATGCGCTTATCCTCATCGTCAATTATTCTGGACTTCTTTTCGGGGCCTGCGACTACCTTGATAGTAGCCTCCTCGATATCTTTCTTTGTGATAGCCTTGCGGTTTTCGCGAGCTGCAAGCAGAGCCGCCTCGTTCACAAGATTTTCAAGGTCTGCACCGGTAAAGCCCGCTGTTGTAGCCGCAATAGTCTTAAGCTCAACATCGGGGCCGATGTTCTTGTTTCTGGTGTGTACCTTGAGTATCTCCTCTCTGCCCTTGATGTCGGGGTAGTTTACAACGATGTGTCTGTCGAAACGACCGGGACGAAGCAGAGCGGGGTCAAGGATATCACGGCGGTTTGTTGCCGCCATAACGATGATATTTTCATTTTCAGTAAAGCCGTCCATCTCAACGAGAAGCTGGTTCAAAGTCTGCTCACGCTCGTCGTGACCGCCGCCGAGGCCTGCGCCTCTCTGACGTCCAACAGCGTCAATCTCGTCAATGAATATGATGGAGGGAGTGTGCTTTTTAGCCTGATCGAACAGGTCGCGCACTCTGGAAGCGCCGACGCCGACGAACATCTCAACGAAATCGGAACCCGAGATAGAGAAGAACGGAGCGCCCGCCTCGCCTGCAACAGCCTTTGCAAGCAGCGTCTTACCTGTACCGGGAGGACCCTCAAGCAGCACGCCCTTAGGAACTCTCGCGCCGATGTCGCGGTATTTTCCGGGATTTTTGAGGAAGTCAACGATCTCAACAAGCTCCTGCTTTTCCTCGTCTGCGCCCGCAACATCGTTGAATGTTACCTTTTTGCCGGCGTGCTGACGAATGTTCGCCTTGGAGAAAGTGGACATCTTTCCGCCGCCGCCCGCGGAACGCATAATGACAACGGTGAAGATTATCATTATTCCGACAAGCAGCAGATAAGGAAGAATGCTTGTGAGGAACGTATTGTCGGCAATGGGGATATAATTCTCCAGCAGCGGCGCAGAGGAATTAGCCTCGTTATAGCGCACGCGGTAGGTCACCATCTTGCCTGCGTCATTATAGCCCGAGTTGATATCGCTTATAAATATGCTTACATTAGGTACTGTATATGAGTAATATTCCGCGCCTGTTTTGAGCTTATAGATAAGCTCTCCGCTGCCGAGATCAAGCGAGAATTCCGACACATTCAGCTCGTCAAACTCCGAAATAACATCGGAATAAGCAACACTTGCTCCTCCGCCCGAGCCTGACATATTCAGCAGTGACACCAGACCGAATATCAGCAGAACGATTATCAGAAAATAGATTAATACGCCCTTAAACTTGTTATTATTAGACTGCATTTAAACCGCCTTTCCGAAACAGGAAAATATCCTTTATATTTTACCGTGTTTTTCTGAAATTATGTATATACCTCAGGCTTCAGTATTCCGACATAGGGAAGATTTCTGAAGCGCTCGTTGTAATCTAGTCCGTAGCCGACAACAAAATGATCCTCGATAGCAAAGCCTGTATAATCTGCAGAAAATCCCTTTACAACACGTCTTGACGGCTTGTCAAGCAATGTCACGATCTTCAGCGAGGCAGGCTCGCTTCTGAGCATTTCGTTTTTAACAGTGTAGAGAGTACGCGCAGTGTCAAGGATATCCTCCACAACAACGACATCTCTGCCCTCAATATGCACATGGCCGCCGACTGTGAAATTCACCTTTCCGCCGCTGACCGTGCCGCTTCCGTAGCTTGAAGCGCGGATAAAGTCAATCTCAAGCGGACATTCCACAGCACGGATAAGGTCCGAGAAAAATGTAACCGAACCTTTCAGTACGCAGAGAAACAGCGGATTTTTGTCCTTGTATTCCTCTGTGAGAACGCGGCCCATCTCCTTAACCTTTTCCCTTATCTCCTCCTCCGAAACAAGTATGCTCTCTATTTCATTGGGACGATACATGATCTTATGCTCCTTTGTCTATGATAGTATTGAACAATTCCACATCATAATAACAATACAAAAGTAATTATAACACACTTTAGCCTAAAATGCAAATACTTTAGGTGAATATTTACTGAAAATTTTCCGCCTTTTGGTGAATAATGGTTATGCAATTGTGACATAAAAAAGCCGCGCACTTGCTGAAAAGCAAATACGCGGCACGAAGATCGATCTCATTCTAAGACGTTGGGGTCTATAGCTCTGAGCAAATCATAATAAAAATCAAAGGTGTATACTTCGCCTTTATATATATACTCAACATCATATGTAAACGACTCCGAATCACATCTAAATACACCAATTCCCGAAAACGAATTCTCAGTGATTGTTGTAACACTGTCAGGAATCTCCAGCCTTTTGCACGTACAACCTGAAAAAGCATATTCACCGATAGTAGTTACTGTATTCGGAATAATTATATCAGTCAGTTTAGGGCAATGTTCAAACGCCCGCATTTCAATCACCGTAACCCCCTCAAAAAGCTTTACACTTTGAAGAGAATCGCACCATGAAAACGCATCTTCACTGATAACCGATACACTGCCTGGAATAGTTATATCTCTAAGCTTTTTACATAAAGAAAAAGCGCTTTTTTTGATTGATGATACATTTTCAGGAATAATTATATCAACAAGATTCTCGCAGCCTACAAAAGCCGCTTCGCCTATCGTTTTCAGGCACTTCGGCAGTTCCACTTTTTTCAGCTTCAAACAGCCATAAAAAGCCTGGTCAGGAATAACTGTCACGCCCTCGCCCACCTTTACATCGTTAAGCCCCTCGCAGCATCTGAACGAGCCGAATCCAAGCGAAGTGACAGAATCGGGGATATCAACACTTTTAAGCGCATCACAACAATAAAAAGCATCTTTTTCAATATTAACTAAACCCTCTGAAAAATTCACCTCAGCAAGACCTTCACATGAGATAAAAGCCATTTCTCCTATAGTCTTGACAGTACTGGGAATATCAATGCTTTTAAGACTTACACAATACTCAAACATTCGTGATCCAATCGTTGTCCAGCCCTTGCCAATATGCACCCGTTCAAGCTTTTTTGAATACGCAAATGCATAATCTCCCACATACTCGACAGAATCGGGAATATCAATACTCTCAAGCTTATCGCAAAAACCAAACGCGCCTTTTCCAATAGTGGTTACGCTATTAGGTATCTTTACAGTAACGATATCGGGACAGCCATTGAATGCGTTATCTCCAATTGCCTCTATACCATCAGGAATTATTATATCACCGTATGCCTCTTTTGCGCAGCTGATAACCACTCCGTCTTCTATCACGAGCCAATTGTTCTCCTTAGGCTCATCAGGCTCTTTTGGTGCTTCAACGGAAGTTGTAGTCGCTGCCGTCTTGGTAGTCGCCATAGTCGTTTTCTCAGCCATGCTTGAAGCCGCTGTACTCTTCTCAGTGGTTGCCGCGCTTGATGATGCAGTACTTACTGATGTTGTGCTTGCTGATGTCGCAGTTGTTGATGAAGTGCTAGCCGTTGTACTCGATGCTATTGCAGTCGTTGATGTTGTGGTCACCGATGTTGTATACGCGGTAGTTTCCGCACTGCTTGATATGCCGCTGCCGGCTACAGACTCGTCTTTTTCACCACAACCAGAAAACAGTCCCATCACCAAAACAGCAATCATCGCTAACGTGATTCTTCTCTTCATATTATTACCTCTCTTAATTAATGGTATTGAGCAAACACTTACCATGTAATTGTACCACGCAATCAATACGCAAGTCAATATCTAATATCGCTAAAAAAGGGATATTATTCACCGCCAAAATGCTAAATATAACAATAATTATTAAAAAATATCAGATACAATAATCAATAGCGTCACAAAACAACAGAGCCACCTGCACAACGCAGATAGCTCTGTATCAATATCGGCATATTACTCCTTACCCTTTTCAAGGAACTTGTAAACAACAGCCGCAAGAGCCGCTCCAACAAGCGGACCAACGATAAACACCCATACCTCAACTATGGGAGCTATGTTGCCGTTGAATGCCGCAACGATAGCAAGACCTATAGAACGCGCTGGGTTTACGGAAGTGCCTGTCAGACCAATGCCGAAGATATGAACAAGAGTCAGCGTCAGACAGATGATAAGACCGCCGAAGCTGCCGTGTCCTGCTTTCTTGGAAGTAACGCCGAGGATAGTCATAACGAAAATGAATGTCAGCACTACCTCAACGATAAGACCTGCAACAGCGCTGTCGCCTACACCTCCGAGACCGTTAGAGCCGAAGCCGCCTGTCATATCTGTAACATAACCAAGACCAAATATAGCAGCAAGCACACCTGCACCCGCAAACACACCAAAGCACTGCGATACTATGTAGCCAACGAAATCCTTAACAGTCATGCCGCCTGTCATAAGCACACCGAGCGATACCGAGGATTGATGTGGCAGCCCGAAATATTGCCGACGCAGTAAGCCATGCCTACAATAACAAGACCGAAAGCAAGCGCGGTGAGGATATAGCCGCCGCCCATCGCAGAGCTGCAGCCTAACAGCATAGCAGTACCACAACCGAGGATAACGAGCACGGCTGTTCCGATAAATTCAGCAATATACTTTTTCATAAAAGCATAATTATAGTGTCAGGGAATTTTTCCCTTGAAATAAGTATATATCATTACACAACACTTGTCAATTAACATTTTACACAGAAAAACCGACGTACTTTTGTAGCACGTCGGTTTTGGTTATTCTTTTTCAGGTTCTTCGGAAAGCTCATCAGCTTCAGGCTCCTGCTCTTTGACTGCTTCTGCCTTTTTAGCGGTATACAGCGCCACGAGAGTGAGGATAATTCCCACAGCCATCAGCACATCTGTCCACGGGGTGTAAGACATATGATATCCGAGCTTGCCTTGTGAAAGAAATGCCTGTCTTGCATTCTCAGCGTCTACAACATTTGAAACAATGCGCTCCGAAACCCCATAAGGATCGAATATATCAGCCGCGATAGTTGCAAATGCAGAGGAAAGCGTCATCACCGCAGTTGTAATTCCCACTGCGCTCAACGCTGTTCTTGTACGCTTGCCCTCGTTGCCCGAAAGCAGCTTTGCAAGTAGCATGAAATACACGCCAAATCCGATGATAGAAAGGCAGTCGATAAGATATTCGGGAACTGTAACTACCGCCATGCGCTCTATAAACACGCAAATTCCGCGTGCTGTGTAATATATCGCAGGCAGCACCATGCAGAAGCCAAGCCCCGCGCCTATCTCCTTTTTATAGAGGATAACAAACGCCAATATCACCATAAGCGCGCCAAAGATAAATCCAACAAACATAAGCACAGCCGAGGGCGTATGAGCGCTGAGCTGGAGATATCCGTCATAGATCGCAAGCGCACCCGCAACGAGAAGCGGAAAACCGAGCATCACTGCGCCAGTATCCACTATCGGAGTGTGGTTTTTGAAAAAGTATGCGCCGCCGCGCTTTTTGTCAAGAACACAAAGCAGTATTATGGCAATTAAGCATATCACGATCAGACCATAGAACGCGAAATTTATAAAAATTCCGTTATCGTTGTTGAGAAAGCCTGTACGCATATCTGTGCCGCCCGCGAGCTGCAAAAACCTTGCGATGAAGCACAGAACAAACGCGGGAATTGCTGCAAAAAGTGAAAGCTTGCTGTTTTTCATGAATACATCTCTTTTCTTAATGGCGGAAGCTTAACCGCGCTTGTCAAGGGGAACATAATTTTTGCTTGCGCTGATAGCCTTATACGCAGGACGAATGATACGCTTGCCGTTTGCCATCTCCTCCATACGATGAGCGCACCAGCCTGCCATTCTTGCGCAGGCAAACAGTGCCGTGTACATCTCGGTAGGTATCTTCAGAAGCTTGTACACAAGTCCGGAATACATATCAACATTTGCACATATATCTTTAATATCACCGCGTTCCTCAGCAAATACCGAGGGAGTAAGGCGCTCGATGGTATCAAGCAGTCTGAACTCAGCCTCAAGCTCTGAGCCTTTGGCGAGCTTCATTGCATTTTCTTTCAGAATAACGGCTCTGGGGTCGGAAAGTGTGTATACGGCATGACCCATACCGTAGATAAGACCGCTGCGGTCGCCCTCCTGCTTGCGCAGAAGCTTACGCAGGAACTCCTTGACCTCGTGCTCGTTGTCCCAGTCCTTAACACCTGTTTTGATATAGTCAAGCATCTCCATGACCTTGATGTTAGCACCGCCGTGACGCGGACCTTTGAGCGAGCCGATAGCCGCAGCATACGCGGAATACGCATCAGTTCCCGAAGAAGAAACGGTGCGGCAGGTGAATGTGGAGTTGTTACCGCCGCCATGCTCTGCATGAAGCATAAGGCACAGGTCGAGAAGCTTTGCCTCCTCCGCGGTGTAGGAGCGGTCGTCACGCAGTGTTGACAAAATACTCTCCGCAAGGCTCTCGTCCTTGTTTATCTGATGCATAACCATTGAATCGTTGTGATAAAAACGGCGCATCGTCTGATACGATGTAACCATTATCGCAGGAAGTCTTGAAATAACGGATATCGCTTTCAGCATCTCGCTTTCAACCGACTTGTCCTCGGGAGAGGAATCGTAGCTGTACAGTGCAAGCACAGCCTGCGACATTTTGTTCATGATATTGGGCGATGGGTTACGCATGATAACATCCTCGCTGAAATACATCGGAAGCTCGCGGTATTCGGCTAACATACGAGAGAATGCGGTAAGCTCCTCCTCGTTCGGAAGCACGCCGAAAAGCAGCAGATACGCGACCTCCTCATAGCCGTAACGCTTATCGTTAAGCACGCCGCTTACGAGATCCTTAATGCTGTAGCCGCGGTAGATAAGCTCGCCCTCGATAGGCTGCTTGTCGCCCTCGCTCATGACATAACCGTGTACGCAGCACACATTGGTAATGCCCGCAACGACGCCCGAGCCGTCGGAATTTCTCAGACCGCGCTTAACGCCGAATTTCGCGTAAAGGCTGTTATCTATAGCACTGTTTGAAACGAAATCCTCACACATATGCTTTAATGCGGAGGAAGACTTCAGTTCTTCCATCTTCTGCATATTAAAATGCCTCCTGTATCCTTTATTCTTTCTGTTTTTTATACATAAATACAGTTTAATTATACTATATATTAAAAGTAAAGTCAAGCGGATTTTTACCAAAAGTATCGCCGCAGAAAGGACAAGCCTGACATGAAAAAGCTTATTACCGTCGTATTACTCGCCGTCTGCGCGATTTTTGCATCTGTTTTGCTCATGTTGCCAAATAACGAATACATAACTGTTCCCGACAAGGTCACTGTTTTTTTGTCGGACGAGCATAAGATCGTCACGATGGATTACCGCGACTATATTACAGGCTGCCTTTTCGAAGCTGTGCCGCCGACCTGCGGCGAAGAGGGACTTAAAGCCGTCGCCTGCGCCTTAAACACAAACGCGCTGCTTTATCTTTCCGCACCCGACCGAGGTCTTTTCTGCGGCGCTCTGCTTTGCGATAACAACGAACTTTGTCCGAGATACATGACTGATACAAAAGCTGCCGAACGCTTCGGAGAGAACTACCTGCAGTACCGCGAAAAGCTGGAGGCAGCGGCAGATTGGGGTATCGCTCATGCACTCACCTATGAAGAAAAACTTATACACGCCGAAATATGCAGGTATTCCACAGGCCGCACAGACAGCGGCGGAAAAGCTATGCCATACCTACGCGCACTGACGATACCGTATGATGATTCCATTGAAGACGGCATATCGACCAAAAACGTTGACCCCGACACGGTTAGCAGCACGCTTTATAAAACATTAGGCGTAAAAGCGCACAGTCACCGTGAGGAATGGTTCACCGACGCTGTTTATGAGCCTAGCGGAACTCTGCGCGAGATATATTTCTGCGGAGTTAAGCTGACAGGCGAGCAGCTCCGCAATGCTTTCGGGCTGCGCAGTGAAGCAATCACTGTTAGCTACATAGAGCAGCGATTTGTGTTTACCGTTAAGGGATGGGGCAACAACCTCGGAATGAGCATAAACGCCGCGTCCGTAATGGCACGACAAGGTTACACAGCCGAGGATATCTTGTCGTTTTTCTACAGCAAAACTACACTCCGAAAAACAGCATCACAGTAATTCCGCAGACGAGCCACGCCGTAAAGTCGGCACAAAGCGCAGCAGGAACAGCATGGCGAGTGTTCTTCACTTTAACCGCCGAAAAATACACCGCAACCGTATAAAACGTGGTTTCTGAAGCCCCGAGCAGCACAGAAGCCACTCTGCCCGCAAAGCTGTCCACGCCCTCAGCGGAAGCAATTCCATCATATACCGCGATAGCTCCGCTTCCCGAAAAGGGTCGCAGCAGCACCATCGGAACGCATTGCTCGGGGAAGCCCACAGCACTGCAAAGCGGCTGAAGCAAAGAAGTAAGAGCTTCTACAATGCCGCTCGCTTGTAACATTCCGATAAACATTATAAGAAGCACCAGCGCAGGCAAAATGTCAGCGCAGGTCTTTAGTCCATCAGCAGCGCCCTCGCAGAAAACGGAAAACACATCGACATTTCTGATAAGTCCTATCAGCAATATTCCCGCAACCAAGCACGGCACAACGATATCAGTAAAGTTCATTCCTTTTTCCTCCTGCGAAAACGCCGCGCCAAAAGCTTCGCCGCCGCTACTGTTATGACCACAGAATACGCTGACACTATCCACACACAAGGAAGTATCTCCATGGGGCGCGTAGCGCCGTGCGCCGCTCTTAGCGCCGCCGCCGTTGTAGGAATTATCTGCAAACTCGCAGTGTTCAGCACCGTAAGCATTACCATGTTGTCAGTGGCTGTGTCGGCGGCATTTTCTTCCTCTGCTATCGCCTGCATCGCGGATATACCAAGCGGCGTGCTAGCGTTACCAAGTCCGAGAATGTTTGCCGTGATATTCATTGAGATGAGCTGCATTGCGCGTCCGCCTTTTTTAAGCCCCTTGAACAGAAACGAAAGCAACGGTGACATAAGTTTAGCAACCAGCTTCACCACACCCGCGCCCTCAGCGACACGCATAAGCCCGCACCACAGGCACATAATTCCGCAAAGCGACAAGGCGAGCGTGACCGCCTCCCCTGCTTTATCAAGTATCGCAGATGACATATCAGCAGCCTTGCCGTTCAGCAGACCGAATACCAATGCCACAAACGGCACTGCTCCTAATAAATACTTCATATGTTATATTCTCCCAAAAAAATCAACAAAAAGCGACCTACGCATTTGACATTTCATCAAAATGCGTTACTTTTTTCAGAATAAAATTCCAACGCAAAAGTCGATTAAGCCTTGATATTAAACAACATACCAAATAATTCCGTATTTAACGACACTTTTATTTATTTTCCATCGACATAATATTGGTTTTTTCTTACATTTTTCCCTGCAAAGCAAATTGACAAATTTTTTCATATATGCTATAATCGGGACATAAACAAAGAAAACGCCTTAATTCAAGGTTTAACGACAGCTTAGGAGGAAAATAAAATGGTTAAATCTACTGGTATTGTAAGAAAAGTTGACGAGCTGGGAAGAATCGTTATCCCGATAGAGCTCAGAAGAACACTGGATATCGGCATCAAGGATAGCCTTGAAATCTATGTAGAGGACGACCAGATCATTCTGAAGAAATATACACCTGCCTGCGCATTCTGCGCCAACGCAAGCGGCATTACCGTGTTCAAGGGCAAGAACGTTTGCGCTGACTGTCTTAAAGACCTGCAGAAGCTTAACTAATCGCTTAGGCTTTATATACAAAAGTGCTGCATTTGCGGCACTTTTTATTATTTTATTAGTGTCACAGCGCTTTTATTACCACATTTATTCAAAACATAAAAATGCCCCTCCGAAAATCGGAGGGGCAACTTGTTGTTATATAGCTGTTTATTAGCCCTTAGCCATAGCCTCAACTTCAGCTGCGAAGTCGTCAGCCTTCTTCTCGATACCCTCGCCGCGCTCGTAACGAACGAAGCTGTCGATAGCGATGGAAGCGCCTGTTGCCTTAGCAACGGACTCAACATACTGAGCGATGCTCATGGAATCGTCCTTGAAGTACTTCTGATCGAGGAGGCAAACTTCCTCAAAGTACTTTCTCATACGACCCTCAACGATCTTGTCCAGAACGTTCTCGGGCTTGGGCTTCTTGGACTCCTCATTCTCCTTCTTTACGAGGCTTGTCTGAACTTCCTTCTCCTCAGCAAGCTTCTCAGCGGGAATGCACTTCTGGCAAACGAACTGAGCGTTAAGAGCAGTGATCTGCAGAGCAACGTTCTTGCCGCAAGCGAGAACCTCAGCGTCATCAGCCTTATCGGTAGCAAGCTTAACCATTGTACCGATTCTGCCGCCATCGTGCATATAAGGAACGAGAACGCCGTCCATCTTTGTGAAACGACGGATATTCATGTTCTCGCCGATAGTAGCGATCTTGTCTGTCATATAGTCAGCAACTGTCTGTGTGCCGCCTGCTACTGTGCAAGCCTTGAGAGCCTCAACATCAGCAACATCGTTTGCGAGGATCGTGTCAGCGATGGTCTCAACGAGGTCAAGGAACTTCTCGCTCTTAGCACAGAAGTCGGTCTCGCAGTTGATCTCAACGATAACGCCGTTTGTACCGTTTACCTTAGCCTTAACGATACCCTCAGCAGCGATTCTGCCTGCCTTCTTTGCAGCCTTAGCAAGGCCCTTCTCACGGAGGATCTTAACAGCCTCATCTCTGTTGCCGTCAGCCTCAACGAGTGCTCTCTTGCAGTCCATCATGCCGCAGCCTGTCATTTCGCGCAGCTCTGCAACGTCCTTTGCTGTAATATTAGCCATTTTTAAAATCTCCTTTACAACGAAATGTATGTTAGGTCAATTTATACGAATTACTCAGCAGCTTCCTCTGCCTCAGCTGCAACAGCCTCTGCTGTGCCCTGATTAGCGGAGATGATAGCGTCAGCCATAGCACCTGCGATGAGCTTAACTGCTCTGATAGCATCGTCGTTACCGGGGATAACGTAGTCGATCTCATCGGGATCGCAGTTTGTGTCAACGATTGCAACAACAGGGATACCGAGCTTCTTAGCCTCTGCAACAGCGATCTTCTCCTTGCGGGGGTCAACGATAAAGAGAGCGCCGGGGAGCTTCTTCATGTTCTTGATACCGCCGAGGAACTTCTCAAGCTTCTCGATCTCGAGGTTGAGCTTGATAACTTCCTTCTTGGGAAGCAGATCGAATGTGCCGTCTGTCTCCATTGTGTGGAGCTGCTCAAGTCTTGCGATTCTTCTCTGGATTGTCTTATAGTTTGTCATCATACCGCCGAGCCATCTAGCGTTTACGAAGTGAGCGCCAGCGCGGAGAGCCTCTTCCTTGATGGAATCAGCAGCCTGCTTCTTTGTACCAACGAAAAGAACCTCGCCGCCGTTAGCTGCAACCTCGTGAATGAAGTTGTAAGCCTCGTCAAGCTTCTTTACTGTCTTCTGCAGGTCGATGATGTAGATGCCGTTTCTCTCTGTGAAAATGTAGGGAGCCATTTTGGGGTTCCATCTTCTGGTCTGGTGACCGAAGTGAACGCCGGCTTCGAGAAGCTGCTTCATAGATACTACTGCCATTTGTGTTTTCCTCCTGAATTTGGTTTAATAAATTTTTTTCCTCCACGGAAAAACACCGTACCTGACGCCGTGAGAGCGCACCAAAGGCGGTTATTTCCATGTGTGTATTTGTGCGGGACGCAAGCCCACGGCACATTTACTGAAATATTATACCACAAATCGATTTAGATTTCAAGTACAAATTTCCTGTCATTTAAACAATTTTCCAAAACCGCCGCGCTTTCCTTTTGGTGAATTTGACGGACAATCGCAAGAAACGAGTATCGTATCCTCGCCTATTACCTCAATATCGCACCATTTTACGCAGATATCCTCTTCCCTGCCGAACAGCCCGAAAAACTTCGCCCTGCCGAATATCACAAGCCTGCATATCTTTGAGGTGCAGCTGTCGAACTCGATATCGTCGGGATATCCAAGACGGCAGCCGTTTTTGACGTTGATTATCTCCTTGCATCTTATATCATTGAAGCTGTATACCATATTATCACCGCCTTGGGACAATATATGCGGGATTTTTGGCGAAAATACGGGACAAGACGCCGCCCTACTTTTCCGCAAGATTAATGATTATTTTCCCTTTGCTCTTTGCGTATTGATATGTTTTGAACGCACCTCCCCAATCGTGAGCAATATAAGCAATCACAATATCAGCACGATCAATCATATATCTGTTGCGATAAGTAATCGCAAACCTTTTGGGTCTATCTTCAATATCAGGATAGATTATATAGTCATATTGATCTTTCAGAGCACTTAAGTACTTTTTTTGATACTCGATAGTAAAGTAAGGTGTAACAAATACCAGCGAAACATTGGAATGCTTTTCCTTGTACTTCTTACAGCAGCTATAAGCAAAGTTGTCAAATCCGCCATAACCGCCCAAATATAACTCTGCATATTCATATCCTATTTGCTTTTCCAATAGGTCAAGTATTTCGATTTCATCTTCCTCTTTTTTGCTGTAACCTGAATGACCGCAAAAGGTGATTATCATAATACAGCCTCCTCTTTTATGTAGGTGTGCCTACATATTATAACACATCATAAAACAAAAATCAATCAGATATGTAGGTGTACATTCTTATAATTTTCTGAAATATCAGTAAAATATAATTATGTAGGCAAAACTACAGAGCATAGGAGGTGTTGTCTTGACTGTCAATAATGCCGTGGCACAGCGCATATCAAAGCTGCTGAAAGAAAAGAATATGACGCAATATCGTCTTGAGCAGAGGTCAGGGATACAGCACGGAAGTATGCAATGCATAATGAACGGTCGCAACAAGGCCGTAACGCTAAGCACTGTAATAATGCTTGCAAAAGGCTTTGATATCACCCTAACTGAATTTCTTGATGATGACATCTTCAACTCCGAGGAATTGGAAATAGAACAGTAAAAGCTCCGATAAACACGTATCGGAGCTTTATTATTTACTTCATTTTTTCGCCTGCGACCTACGTATCGCAGCGCTTATCGCAAGATACAGCGCGAGATACACCGCAAACACAATAAAAAACAAACCAAAAACGCTTCGCTCAAAGATGCTTTTTTCCCATGCCTCAAAGCCGTAATATGTATCACCAACATAGTTGAAAAGAGACCAGTAAGTATAACCGTTATTAAAAATATCAATATAATACCACGCAAACCACACATTCGGCATAGCAAGCAGATACAGGAAAAACCGCGCTATACTTCTGCCAAGACTTACGTTTTCCCTTCGGCGCAGCCATATTATGTAAGCAAGCTGAAACAGGAATATCAGCAACGCTACTGCCACCGCACCATAGTCCCCCAAAGGATAAATCAGCGCAGGTGTAAAAGCATACAGAAAAAACGAAACAAAATAGATAATACTGAATTTGTGCGTTTTTATCCAGTTAAGCATACTTTTATCCTTTCTTATTTCTCTGCCGTATCTTACCTGCCACGAAAAACAGCGCGAAGATAACGAGGTTTACGCAGACTATGCTTGCACCGCATGGCGCTTCAAACGAGAACGAAATACTCATGCCCGCGACAACGCTGACGACCGAGATCACAGCTGAGCATATCGTCACCGAGCGGAAGCTCTTGAATACCCTCATCGCGCACAGCGACGGGAAGATTATAAGACTTGATATCAGCATACTGCCGAGCAACTTCATGCCGACTACGATAGTCACCGCGGTAAGCAGCGCTATCAATAGATTATACGCCCCCGCATTCGTACCCGTAGCCCTTGCAAAGCTCTCATCAAACGTCACCGCGAAAATTCGCGTATAGAACAGCACGAATACTGTCAGCACCACCGCCGCAAGGATAATGCTTATCAGCGCGTCGTCCGCGTTTACCGAAACTATCGTGCCGAAAAGGTAGCTTTCAAGGTCGATATTCGCGCCCGAAAGCGAGTTCGCCATAACGCCTATCGCAAGCGCGCCCGTGGAGAGCATTGCTATCGCCGCGTCACCCTTTATCTTGCCGTTATCCGAAAGACGCAGCAAAATGAACGCCGCAGCAACCACCACGGGAATCGCAACCGCCATCGGCGCGATGTTCATGACAGAAGCTATCGCAAGCGCACCAAAGCCAACGTGTGACAGTCCGTCGCCTATCATGGAGTAGCGCTTAAGCACCAGTGAAACGCCGAGCAGCGCAGCGCAGAGGCTCACCAGAACACCGACTATAAGCATATAGGTTATCGCAGGGAATCTCGCCATCGCGGAAAACATCTCTATCATTTCTGCTCACCGCCTCTCATGAAAGCAGAGGCTTCGCTCTCGGCAAACTCCTGCTTTGTGCCGAAAAACCAGCTCCCCGAGCGCAGGCAGAGGATATGGCTTGCATAACGCATAGCCGCCGCAATATCGTGAGTTACCATTATAACAGTAACGCCGCTTTTGTTGATTCCCGAAATCATGCCGTAAAGCTCCGCTGTTACCATCGGGTCAAGTCCCGAAACAGGCTCATCTAAAAGCAGCAGCTTCTTGGTAGCACAAAGCGCTCTCGCAAGCAGAACACGTTGCTGCTGACCGCCCGAAAGCTCACGGTAGGAGCGCTTTTTAAGCTTCCATATTCCAAGCTTCATCATATTTTCCATCGCAAGTGCTTTGTCCTTTGCGGAATAAAACGGGCGCAGACCCTTGCGGTTAAGGCAGCCCGAAATAACGACCTCACCGACATTAGCGGGGAAATCCTTTTGCGCTCCCGTCTGCTGCGGAAGATAGCCTATCTCGTTTCGGCGCAGACCATCGCCGAAATCAATGCTGCCGCCCGAGGGCTTTTTCAGTGATAAAAGCGCTTTTATAAGCGTGCTTTTGCCGCTGCCGTTCTCACCCACTATGCAGAGATAATCGCCTGCGTTTACTTCAAAGCTCATTTTGTCTATCACTGTCATGTTTTCGTAAGACAGTGTTAATTCATTCGTCTTTATCAGTGCCATAAGTTCCTCATGAAAGTATATTTTTTAATGTATCGTAATTCCTCTGCATAAGCGAAACATAAGTTTCTCCCGCGTTGAAATCATCTGCGGTTATGTTGTGGCAGGCGTGGAACTCCAAAACAGGAAGCTCTGCCTCGCCTGCAAGCGTTTGTGCGATATCGCGGTTTGAAAGCTCAATGCAGAACACCGCAGGAATGACATCATTTCCCGAAAGCTTTTCGCTGAGAAAGGTTATCGTCTTAATGGACGGCTCGGTGTTGCTGCCGCAGCCCGGGAACGCCGCGTAGTAATCAAGGTCGTATTCCTCAAAGAAATACAGCAGCGGAAAACGGTCGCCGAACACGAAATATCGCTGCTCGTTTTCAAAAAGCTCGGTAAAGCTATGGTCAAGCTCTGCGATATCGGATATATATTCTGTAGCAGAAAGCTCATACTGCGCTGCATTTTCTGGAGATATCGCACAAGCCTCGTCTGCTATCGCCTCTACTATCTTTCTTGCATTTTCAGGTGAAGTCCAGATGTGCTCGTCGTACTCCGTTTCCTCGTGCTCGTGGTCGAAGCTTTCGTCGTGCTCGTGGTCGAAGCTTTCGTCGTGCTCGTGGTCGCAGCTTTCGTCATGCTCGTGCTGCATTCCCTCAACAAGCTCCTCCTCGTGAAGCTCTACGACGTCCATCATGCGCAGGGTTTTCACATCGGGCGCACCCTCAAGGATATTAACCACCCACTGGTCGCTCTCGCCGCCATTGTAGATAAACAGGTCGCATTCCGCAATCGTCAGCGCGTCCTTTGCGGACGGGTCGTAGGAATGGCTCTCCATGCCCGGTTTAAGCAGCAGAGTTACTTCAGCCGTATCTCCGAATACCTGTCGCGCAAAATCGTATGCAGGGTATATCGTTGTAACTATGCTGAGCTTATCGCTGCCGCTGTCGCTTACACCCGAGCAGCCGACAAAGCCGCACATAACTGCCGCAGCAGTAAAAATCGCAATTATCTTTTTCATTTCTTTTCCACTTCTCCTTTACTTCCGCAATCTCCGCAAAGCCCGTATATCACCGTTTTTCCTATATTAACAGTGAAATCATGGCTGCTCTCTATATGCTTTTTCATGTCTGCCATAAATCCGCAGTCCATGTGGATAAGCCTGCCGCAGCTTTCGCATTTCAGATGGAAATGGCTGTTGCAGCTCTCGCCCTCGTTAAGCTGATATGACGCGCCCGCACCGTCACCCGTGTAGCGCTTCAAAACGCCTTGATTTGCAAGCTTTGACAGCGTGCGGTATACAGTAGCCTCGCCGACCGATATCTCGCCGCTTTTTATGATGTCCTTTGCAGTAAAGCAACCGCCGCGATGTCTGCCGAAAAACTCAACTATCTCGTCGCGCTGCTTTGTGTTGTAGCTCATTTTGTCCATAGCTGTTCCTTATTCCCTCTGCTGTCAAAAAAGCTGTACCGCAGACGGCGGTTTAATTGCAGCAGAGAATTGATTTTGATTTTCACTATCAATTTGGTATTATAGCATACTCTTTCCAAAAAAGCAATAGAATATCGTCAAAAAACGAAAAAATTCACGCCTACCCCTTGAAATTTGCAAGCGCTTGTGATATACTAAAATAGTATTGTTATGTGCAGAATTTACACAGATAATAATTTGACAGGAGGACAATCCCATGGCAGATATACAGAAAATGTACGAACTGTGGCTTGAAAAGGCAGTTGCAGACCCCGACCTTATCGCAGAGCTTACAAGCGTTGCAAACGATGAAGAGGGCAAAAACGACCGCTTCTACCGCGACCTTGAGTTCGGCACAGGCGGACTTCGCGGCGTTATCGGCGCAGGCACAAACAGAATGAACATCTACACCGTAAACAAGGCAACACAGGGTCTTGCGGAGTACATACTTGAAAACGGCGTTACAAAGCGTGTTGCGCTTTCCTACGACAGCCGTATTAAGTCTGATTACTTTGCAAAGAGCACCGCTGCTGTTCTTGCAGCAAACGGCATCGAAGTCTACATTTATACAGAGCTTATGCCCACGCCCATGCTTTCTTGGGCAGTTAGAGCGCTCGGCTGCGGCGCAGGCGTAATGGTTACAGCTTCCCACAATCCCGCAAAATACAATGGCTACAAGGTTTACGGCTCCGATGGCTGTCAGGTAACTCTTGAAGCCGCTGAGATAATCCTCGGCAAGATAAACAACATTGACATTTTCGACGGCGTTAAGACCATGGACTTCGACAAGGCTGTTGCAGACGGCATGGTAAAGTACATTGAGGACAGCGTTATCGACGAATACATTGCAAAGGTAAAAGAGCAGGGACTTCACACAGACCTCGTTGCAGACAGCGGTCTGAAAGTGGTTTATACTCCCCTCAACGGCACAGGCAACAAGCCCGTTCGCCGCGTACTTAAAGAGATCGGCATAAAGGACGTTGTGGTTGTTCCCGAGCAGGAGATGCCCGACGGAAACTTCCCCACCTGCCCGTTCCCGAACCCCGAGATTCAGGAAGCTCTGCAGTACGGTCTTAACCTCTGTGAAAAGGAAAAGCCCGACCTGCTGCTCGCTACAGACCCCGACTGCGACCGCGTAGGTATTGCAGTTCCCGACGGCAACCACTATGAGCTGTTCACAGGAAACGAAGTAGGCGCACTGCTTCTCGAATACATCTGCAAGGAGCGCATCGCGCTCGGCACAATGCCCAAAGACCCCATTGCAGTAAAGACGATAGTTACAACAGACATCACCAAGGCTATCTGCGCTAAGTACGGCGTAGAGCTTCGCGAGGTGCTGACAGGCTTCAAGTTCATCGGCGAGCAGATCGGCTGGCTTGAAGAAAAGGGCGAGGAAAACCGCTACATCTTCGGCTTCGAGGAGAGCTACGGCTACCTTGCAGGCGGCTATGTACGCGATAAGGACGCTGTTGTAGCTTCCATGCTTATCTGCGAGATGGCTGCTTTCTACCGCACAAAGGGAATTTCCCTTATCGAGGCGCGTAAGAGAATGTACGACGAGTACGGCGTATACTTCAACAAGCTTGAAAACTTCACCTGCGAGGGCGCAAGCGGTATGCAGCGCATGAAAGAGATAATGGCAGGTCTGCGTGCAAACGCACCCAAGACCATTGGCGGCGTTAACGTTATCGCTGTTGCGGACTACGCCGCTTCCGAGAAGAAGAACGCAGACGGCGGCGTTGAGAAGCTCACTCTTCCCAAGTCCGACGTTATCACATTCTACCTGACCGACGACGCAAGCGTTATCATCAGACCCTCCGGTACAGAGCCTAAGATCAAGGTTTATTACACCACAAAGGGCGCTGACAAGGCTGCTGCAACCGAGCTTCAGGCTAAGCTTTCCGCTGATTTCACAAAAATCCTCGGATTTTAAGAAAAAATTTTAAAAACCTATTGCTTTTTTATAAAAAGTGTGGTATAATCTTAACTTGTAATGATAATTTTAAATTATGGATTGAGGTGACATACATGAAGGAAGGTATCCATCCCGCATACGAAGCTGCTACAATCAGATGTGCTTGCGGTAACGAGATCGAGACACGCTCCACCAAGGGTGATATCAGAGTAGAGATCTGCTCCAAGTGCCACCCCTTCTTCACTGGTAAGCAGAAGCTGGTTGACACAGGCGGACGCGTTGACAGATTCAAGAAGCGTTACAACATGGGCAAGTAATTTATTTATTGCAGTATAACCAAAACTCACGCAGATAGATATTTTGCGTGAGTTTTTGTTTCTATGAGGTGTAATATGATAGGCGACATCGTCACCGTAACAGTAGACCGCCCTCTCGGCAGCTATCACCCCGAGCATCCCGATATATACTATCCCGTAAATTATGGCTATATTGAGGGTGTGATCGCACCCGACGGCGAGGAGCAGGACGCGTATATCCTCGGAGTTGATGTGCCCGTAGAGAACTTCACAGGGCGCGTTATCGCGGTGATACACCGCTTTGACGATGTTGAGGAAAAGTGGGTAGTTGCGCCTGAAGGGGCTTCTTTCACGAAAGAGGAGATAGCCGAACAGGTGCGCTTTCAGGAGCAGTATTTCAACTCTGAAATCAGAATGTAAAAAGGAGGTTCCTATGGAATACAAAACCATCGCCGCGCCCTGTGAGGCGAAATTTATCGAAAAAAAGAGCGAGTTCATAGGCTACCTCTGTCCTGTGCAGACAGAAGAACAGGCAATAGCGTTCATTGAGCAGATACGCGCCATGCACCGCAAAGCTACACACAACTGCTATGCGTACATTCTGCGAGAAAACAACGCGGCGCGGCACTCCGACGACGGCGAGCCGGGCGGCACTGCGGGAGTTCCGATATACGAGGTGCTGCGAAAAGAGGGATTGACCGATATTTGCTGTGTTGTAACGCGCTATTTCGGCGGCATAATGCTCGGTGCAGGAGGACTTGTAAGGGCCTACACTAAAGGCGCAAAGGACGCCGTTGACGCGGCGCAGATAAAATGCATGGCGGCGGCTGAGCAGCTTGTTGTAACGGTCGATTACGGGCTTTACGGCAGACTTGCACAGGTGTTTCTTGACTTTGACGCGCGCGTAGAAAACGAGGAGTTCGCCGACAACGTGAAAATTACGCTGTATGTTCGTGAGGAAAGCGCGGAAAAACTGCGCGAAAAGCTTATTGACACCTGCAACGGCAGCATTTCTGTAGAAACTGCACAAAAGATAAGTTATGATTTTGCGCAAAAGTAACGAAATAAAATCGCAAAAAAAGGTATAAGCGGGTCGAAATCTGTATATAATATTAGGTGAATGTTTGTTTTTAAGGAGGACTGTATGGACATCTGGGAAAAGCTCTACAACGACGCTATCCGCGTGCAGAATAGCAGACAGATATCTCCTTTTATTGATGCAGGCGGCGTTGCCGCCGCAATTCTTTCCAAAAGCGGTAATATTTATGTCGGAGTTTGCATTGACACCTGCTCCACTTTGGGAGTTTGCGCAGAACGAAATGCAATAATGAACATGATAACAAACGGTGAACACCGTATTGATAAAGTTGTCGCAGTGATGCCCGACGGGCGCGTAGGCTCTCCTTGCGGAGCGTGCAGAGAGCTTATGATGCAGCTTGACAAAAATAGTGGTGACATAGAGATACTTGTGGACTATAACAGCCGCAAGACTGTAACATTATCAGAGCTTATGCCCGATTGGTGGGGCAAGGAGCGCTTTGAAAATAACTAAAAAGGAGTGAACGGCAATGCTTCCGCGTGAGCGCATAATGGAAAACGAAAAGCTTACTCTGAGCGAGTATGCGTGCAAGTCCGCGGACAGCCGCGGCAGAGCTGTTTTTGAAACACCCTGCGACTTTCGCACAGATTTTCAGCGCGACCGTGACAGGATAATCCACTGCAATGCATTCCGCCGTCTGAAGCACAAGACGCAGGTTTTTCTGATACCTCACTCCGACCACTACAGAACACGCCTCACGCACACGCTTGAGGTTAATCAGATATCCCGCACAGTTGCGTGCGCGTTGGGACTTAACGAGGACCTCACAGAAGCTATCGCGCTTGGTCACGACCTCGGTCACACTCCATTTGGACATGACGGCGAAAGAGCGCTCGCAGCGCTGCTGCCAAACGGTTTTTCCCACAATATCCAAGGAAAGCGCGTTGTGGAGCTTATCGAAAAGGACGGCAGAGGGCTTAACCTCACCGCCGAGGTAATAGATGGTATCGTCGGTCACACCACATCCGGAAACGCACCCGAGCCTTACACGCGCGAGGGCATGGTGGTGCGCTACTGCGACAAGATTGCCTACATAAACCATGATATAGAGGACGCTATACGCGGCGGCGTTATCAAAGACAGCGACCTGCCCGCACTTCCTGTAAAGGTGCTTGGCGCAACAAAGACCGAGCGCATATCATCGCTTGTTCGGGCGCTTGTTGAGCACGGCGCAGAAAATATCGGCATGGACGCTGAAGTTAAAAAGGCCCATGACGAGCTGCGACAGTTCATGTTTGAAAAGGTCTACAGAGCCGAGCCGACCATTGCCGAGATGGGCAAGGCACACTACATAGTTGAATTTCTGTTCAACTATTTTAAAAGCAACAGCCAAAAAATGCCCTCTCTTTATCTCCGACTCGCGGAGGAATACGGTCTTGAAACCGCTGTCGGCGACTTTATCAGCGGCATGACCGATGATTACGCAGTAAGCCTTTTCAAGGAGATATGTATCCCTAAGGGCTGGCTGGGACTCAGATAAGAGAAAGGAGCGTTCCTATGGCTTTGCCCGACGGATTTTTGCGCGATCTGCGCGATAACAATGACATAGTGTCGGTAATGCAGAGCTATGTGGAGCTTAAACGTGCAGGAAGCACCTATTCCTGCCGCTGTCCGTTCCATTCGGAGAGAACTCCGTCCTTTCATGTTTACCCCGACACACAAAGCTACTATTGCTTCGGCTGCGGTGCAGGCGGCGATGTAGTTACCTTTATAAAAAGCATTGAAAACCTTGATTATATGGAGGCTGTGCGCTTTCTCGCCCAAAGAGCGGGAATGGCTATGCCCGAGGACAAGGACGACGGCAGCACAAGGCTTCGTCAGCGGCTTTATGAAATGAACCGCACAGCGGGAAAATTCTTTCATCAGCAGCTATTCTCCCCCGAGGGCAAGGTAGGTCTTGACTATCTTACACACCGCGGACTTACACAGCACACGATAAAGCATTTCGGACTGGGCTATGCCGCAGACGACTATCACAAGCTGCACTACTACATGAAAAGTCAGGGATTTTCCGAGGACGAGCTTGAACGCGGCGCGCTGCTTGCCCGAAACAACAACCGCGTTTACGACAAATTTCGTCACCGCGTTATGTTCCCTATCTTCGATACACGCGGAAATATAATCGCGTTTGGTGGGCGTGCGCTGTCGGCTGACGCTCCCGCAAAATACCTTAACAGTGACGAAACGTTCGTTTTTCAGAAAAGAGAAACGCTGTTCGCGCTGAATTATGCGAAAAATTCCAAGGCGGATTACTTTATACTCTGCGAGGGCTACATGGACGTTATAGCCATGCATCAAGCGGGCTTTACAAGTGCCGTTGCTACACTCGGAACTGCGATAACGCCAAGTCAGGCGCGGCTTATAGGACGTATGGGAAAATCCGAAGTGATACTCTCCTACGACTCCGACGGACCAGGTCAGAAAGCCGCCTCACGCGGAATAAATCTGCTCACCGAAGCAGGCGTAAAAGCGCGCGTTCTGAAAATGCAGGGCGCAAAGGACCCCGACGAATTTATTCAAAAATTCGGAGCGGAGGCATTCGCCCACCTGATAGAAAACTCAGGCGGCGCTATCGACTACGAGCTTTCAAAGCTCAGCAATGGGCTTGACCTTGTAAATAAAGACGAGGATCGCTCCTCTTATCTGAAAAGAGCAGTAGGCTTCCTTGCGCAAATAAGCAATCCGCTTGACCGCGACGTGTATATTTCGCGCACTGCACAGACAGCGGGAGTTCCCACAGAAACAGTGCGTTTTGCCGTAAACAGCGAAATAAACCGTCAAAAAAAGCGCAGTCAGCGTGACGAGATACGAAATCTTGTTTCACCGCGCAATACCGATAAGATAAACCCGCAGTCTGCGAAGCTTCCCCGCGAAGAAAAAGCGGAGCGCGGTATAATCTGTTTTCTTTACCATAATCCTGACAAGCTTCCTCATATCGAAAAAAAGCTTTCGGGCGGGTTTGTGACAGATTTTAACCGCCGCGTGTTTGATTTTATCAAAGACAGGATATCCCTGAACGCCGACCTTGAAATGACAGCGTTCAACGAAGTATTCAATAGTGCGGAGATGGGCAGAATAACAGGTATACTGAATGATTTTGCCGCATTCAAGCACGATATGCAGGCTCTCGATGATTATATAAAAATACTCAACGAGTACAGCGAGAGCAATGCAAACACCACCGCAGGCAGTATGTCAGCAGACGAACTGCTTGCATTCGCACAAAAGCAAAAGGAGAAAAAAAGCAAATGACCGAGAACACCACAAATTCATCCGCGCTGCGCGAGCTGTTTAACCACGGCAAGCAAAAAGGCAGCCTCACCACAAAGGAGATAACCGATGTGCTTGAAGAGCTGAATTTCGATGCCGACCAGATAAACAGTCTTTACGAGGAGCTTGACAGCCTCAGTATAAAGATAGTCGATGACTACACTGCTGACCTCGATATCGACAACATTCTGGAGCTTGCCGAAAGCGAGGACTACGACGAAAGCTACGACACTGACGGAATGCTCGCCGATGACTCCGTTAAGCTTTACCTCAAGGAGATAGGCCGTATACCCCTGCTTACCGCCGAGGAGGAGATAAAGCTTGCCGAGCGCATGGCAATAGGCGACCCCGCCGCTAAAAAGCGTCTTAGTGAGGCTAACCTCCGATTGGTCGTAAGTATCGCGAAAAAATATGTCAGACGCGGAATGCAGTTCCTTGACCTTATCCAAGAGGGAAACCTCGGACTTATCAAAGCGGTGGACAAGTTCGACTACACCAAAGGCTTTAAGTTCTCCACCTATGCGACATGGTGGATAAGACAGTCCATCACTCGTGCGATAGCCGATCAGGCAAGAACTATCCGTATCCCTGTACACATGGTAGAGACCATCACAAAGGTAAAGAAGATGCAAAGCCAGCTTCTTCACGAAAACGGCTGTGAGCCGAGTGAGGACGAGATCGCAGAACAGCTTGGAATGACCACCGACAAAGTGCGCGAGATAATCCGTATCGCTCAAGACCCTGTTTCTCTCGAAACGCCTATCGGCGAGGAGGAGGACAGCCACCTCGGAGACTTTATCCCCGATGAAGACGCTCCCGCTCCCGCAGACGAAGCCTGCAACAGCGTTCTGCGCCAGATGCTCGGCGAGGTGCTTGATACGCTTACCGAACGCGAAAAGCGCGTAATAATACTTCGCTTTGGTCTGATAGACGGCAGACAGCGTACACTTGAAGAAGTCGGACAGGAGTTCGATGTTACAAGAGAGCGTATACGTCAGATAGAAACCAAGGCTCTGAGAAAGCTCAGACACCCCACCAGAAGCAGAAAGCTCAAGGACTTCCTGGAATAAAGACGGCTACATAACGTTCATGGAAAGGATAAAAATATGGCAAATAACGCAAAATCAGTGCTTGCCGAGCTTCTTGAACACGGAAAACGCGCAGGCAAGCTGACCACCAAGGAGATAACCGACGCGCTTGAAGAGCTTGATTTCGATGTTGAACAGATAAACAAGCTGTATGATGATTTCGAAAGCAATAATATCGAGATCGTCGATGACTACAACATCGACGCTGACCTTAACGGAGCGCTGGACTTCACCGAAGAGGATGAATATTCCTCCGATGGCGTTTCCGTAGACGATCCTGTTAAAATTCACCTCAAAGAGATTGGCCGAATTCCCCTGCTCTCCACAGAGGAGGAGATACAGCTTGCCGAAAAAATATCCAGCGGCGACGAAAACGCAAGGGACAGACTTATCGAAGCCAATCTGCGCCTTGTGGTGAGTATTGCAAAGCACTATGTAGGCAGAGGTATGCCGTTCCTTGATCTCATTCAGGAGGGCTATATCGGTCTTATCAAGGCGGTAGAGAAGTTCGACCACACCAAGGGCTATAAATTCTCCACCTACGCGACTTGGTGGATAAGACAGTCTATCACCCGTGCCATCGCTGACCAGGCAAGAACTATCCGTATTCCTGTGCATATGGTTGAAACCATCACAAAGGTAAAGAAAGCCCAAAACCTGCTTCTTCACAAAAACGGTCACGAGCCTACTATCGAAGAGGTTGCAAAGGAGCTTAATATGCAGCCCGAGCGTGTTCGCGAGATAGTGCGCATTGCACAAGACCCCGTTTCTCTTGAGGCTCCCGTGGGCGAGGAGGAGGACAGCTACCTCGGCGACTTTATCCCCGATGAGGACGCTCCCGCTCCCATCGACAGCGCAATGCAGGCAGTTTTCAAGGACGAGCTGAACAAGGCGCTCGATACACTCCCCGAAAGAGAGCGCGATGTTCTGAAATTCCGCTATGGCATTGGCAGCGACCGCTCTCATACTCTTGAAGAGGTTGGCAGAGAGTTTAAGGTAACACGAGAACGTATCAGACAGATAGAGGCAAAGGCTTTGAGAAAGCTTCGTCAGGCTTCCAGAAGCAAAAATCTGCGCGTTTTCCTCGACTAACAAAAGTAAAAAGGCGAATTTTCGCCTTGGCGAAATCTCTAAAGCGTCCGCAAACGATTTGTTGATTTTAACGAATTTGACAAAAGTATGTTGACTGATATTGTATTGTGATGTATAATAATATAAGGAAATTTATTAATTCAGCCATGCGCTAAAACGTTTACATGGCAGAGTCGGAAAGGGTTTTTCATTATGGCAGATTCAAAATTAATCAACGAGCACAGAGCGTGGCTCAAAGACGCAGAAAAGGGCAAGACCCGTGCGTGCATAGTTGCCATCGCATTGTTTGTTTATAATACCGTTATCTCCTTTGTAAACAGCGATATTACAGGCTTCCTGATCTTCGTTATCCTTTTGTTTACTCTTATCGCAAGCCTTTGCATTTTCTTCGGAAAGGGCGCAGGCAGAATATGGCTTATAGTTACCGAGATCCTCAAGATATTCTCTGTAGCTTCTCCTTTCCTCGCTGAAGAAGAGATCGACTTCGTAAAGATGCTCACATCGGTTGCAGTTGTTATTTGTGTTCCGCTTGCGTGCTTCATCTTCACCTACATAAACTTCTACATTCGCCGCTACTTCACTTTCATGGTAGCCTACAAGGCAAAGAAGATCTATCTGTAATTTAAAAATCAACGGCAGGAGTTTTTCCTGCCGTTTTTGTATTTTATAACCTGACCAAATATAAAAGCCACGTTTGTTCTGTGTCAAACGTGGCTTTTGTTTATGCCGATTTATCTCACCGAGAACTCATAAGTTGTTGTGAAATGATAGGTGTCCCCTGCTTTCAGAACACAGCTCGGGAACTGCGGCTGGTTGGGAGAATCGGGTGAATACTGGCTTTCAAGGCACAGACCTGCATACTTGTTGTAGCTTGCGCCGTTCTTTCCGGCTTCGCCGTCAAGACCTATTCCGATATAGAACTGGATAGCAGGCTTATCGGTCTTTACTGTCATAACTCTGCCTGTTGTCGGCTCGTATACCTCTGCGGCGGTGCGCATAACACCTGGCTCGCCGAGAACGAAATTATGGTCATACCCGTTGGGAAGTCTGCCGTTGTCCATATCCTCACCTACGCGCTTTGCGGCAGTGAAATCAAACGCTGTTCCTGTAACATAAGCAAGCTTGCCTGTGGGAATAAGCAGCTCGTCCACAGGTGTGTACTTATCGGAATTGATCTGCACGATATGATCCTTGATATCGCCGTTTCCTGCACCCTTGAGGTTAAAATAGGAGTGATTTGTAAGATTGATTACAGTATCCTTGTCGGATTTCGCAATGTACTCTATCTCAAGTCCGTTGTTTTCAGTAACGGTGTACTTTACCGCTATCTTTACAGTACCGGGGTAATTCTCCTCGCCATCGGGGCTTACATAGCCAAGTACAACGCAAGGCTCAGCGCCGTCAAGCATACTTTCCACAGTCCACACGCGCTTATTGTAGCCAAAAGCGCCGCCGTGCAGATGATTTACCTTATTGTCATTAGGTGTGAGCTTATATTCAACGCCGTCAACGGTAAACTTAGCGCCGCCGATACGGTTTGCATAACGTCCTACAAGCGCTCCGTGCGAGCTGTTTCCGTCAATGTAGCCCTGAAGCGTGTCGTAGCCTAAAACCACATCTGCCATATTGCCGTCCTTGTCGGGAACGTCAAGACCGACTACCGCGCCGCCGAAATTAGTGATACGCGCAGTCATACCGTTTTTGTTGGTCAGCGTGATCAGATGGCACTTATAGCCGCGGAAATATCCAAATTCTGTTGTTGTGATGCTCATAAAATTCCTCCGAAATCTTTATTTTCTGCGAGCTTAACGCCCGCGATTTTTATTTTCCAATCAGTGCAATGCACTTCTGCGGACAGGCATTTGCACAGTCGCCGCAGCCGTTGCACTTTGCGCCGTCGATAGCCGCATGGTTGTTCTCTACCTTTATCGCGCCGATAGAGCACTTTTTCTCGCATATTTTACAGCCGATACAACCGTTTTTGCACACAGCCTTTGTAACCTTAGCGCTGTCGATATTGGAGCACTGCACCGCATATTTCTGATCTGCGGGAATTATCACGATAAGCTTGTTCGGGCACGCCTTAACACACTTGCCGCAGCCCATGCACTTTGCAGGATCTACAACCGCAACGCCGTTTATCAGCGAAACCGCGCCAAAATCGCACGCCGCTACGCAATCGCCAAGTCCGTCACAGGCGCTTCGGCAGGTGCCCTTGCCGTTGTAAAAACGTTCGGAAGCAACGCAGGTCTGCGTTCCTGTGAAGATATATCTATCCTCAGTAGCACCGCTGCAGCCGTTGCAGCGAATGAATGCAACCTCGCGTACCATGTCAGCCGCCTCTGTGCCCATTATCGCTGCCATCTTCTTTGCCGCTTCAGAGCCGCCCGGTTTGCAGAGGTTTGCCTCAGCTTCGCCGCTTGCTACTGCAGCTGCATAGCCCTCACAGCCCGAATATCCGCATGCGCCGCAGTTTGCTCCCGGAAGAGCCTCGGTAAGCTTTGACACCGTTTCGTCGCTCTCGACGTGGAACACCTTGGAGCATACCACGAGTATTCCTCCCGCAACAGCACCGATTACCGCAAAAATAAGTATCGGCAGAATGTAGGTCATAACAAATTCCATCATGCACCTCCCAACATTCCGTCAACGATACCGCCAAAGCCAAGGAAGCTTAGCGAAACTATCGCCGCCGCAACGAGCGTTATCGGCATACCCTGAAACGATTTCGGGATATCGCAGCGCTCCAGTCTGCCGCGAACTCCCGAGAATATCAGCATAGCCATCATAAAGCCGATACCGCCGCCTGCGGCATTGACCAAAGCCTCTAAGAAGCTGTAGTCGCTTTCGATATTAAGGAGAGTTACGCCAAGCACGGCACAGTTTGTCGTAATAAGTGGCAAATAAACGCCAAGCGTTTTATACAGCGCAGGAATATACTTTTTCAGCACCATCTCCACGACTTGTACAAACAGCGCGATTATCAGAATGAAAAGTATGGTGTTCATGTATTCAAGTCCCATCGGGACGAGGAACGCATGATACAGCGGATATGTAACAGCAGTAGCGCCTATCATTACCGCGATAACGGCACAGCCCATTCCAAGCGAGGAGGAAGCCTTTTTGGACACTCCCAGGAACGGACAGATACCCATAAATTTTGACAAAACGAAGTTATCCGTAAGTATACCTGTAAGCAGGATTATCATCATGCTTCTTGCGAGATCCATTACTTACTCTCCTCCTTTCCGTCATTGGAGGAGCAGCCGCCTGCGCAGCCCTCTTTATTGGGACAAGCCGCACAGCCTGCCGCAGCCGGAGCAGTGCGCTTCGATATCTTGTTCACCAGTGCGATAACACAGCCTAACACAAAGAAGCCGCCCGCGGGATAAATGAAGATAGCCATAGGCTCCATAAACTCAGGACGAAGCTGAAGTCCGAACCATGTGCCGTTACCGAATATCTCTCTTACAGAGCTTACCGCAAGCATTGCAAGCGTGAAGCCTACGCCCATTCCAAGACCGTCAAGGACGGAGGCTGCAGCGTTGTTCTTGCTCGCAAACATCTCTGCACGTCCGAGAATGATACAGTTTACAGTGATAAGCGGCAGGAAAATACCCAGTGCGTCATATATATCGGGCAGCGCTGCTTTTAAGATAAAGCCTGCGACGGTAACAAATCCCGCGATAATAACTATGTATGCAGGAAGTCTTACCTGCGACGGTATCACCTTTTTCAGCAGCGAAATAACAAGGTTTGAGCAGATCAGAACAAATGTCGCGGCAGCGCCCATTCCGATAGCATTTGAAGCCGATACTGTTATCGCAAGCGTCGGACACATTCCAAGCAGCGATACGAGGGTAGGGTTTTCCTTGATAAGACCTTTTGTAAACTCGCTCATGTAGCTCATTCGGCTTCACCTCCCCCGTCAGTATTAAAATTCACCTGCTGTACACAGAGATGATAAGCCTCCAGTGCGATATTCACAGCCTTTGCAACACCCTTTGAGGAATATGTCGCGCCTGTCACAGCCTGAATCTCGCCGTCATTCTTAGGCTCAGCGGTAACGATCGTAACTGGCTTATCATAACCCTTGAATTGCTCAAGGTAATCGGGAGCAGCGGTCTTAGTACCGAGATTTGGCGTTTCCTCACCTGTGGATACAACAGCCACGCCTGCAACAGCACCCTTATCTACGCCGACAAGCAGAGTATAGCCCTCCTTGTAGCCCTTGACGGTGACCTCGAATGCAAGCACTCCGTCATTCTTTTTTATCACCTTTGTGACACGCGAAAGGTCTTCATAGTCAGAAGCCTCAAACGCAGGCTGCCACACTTCGGCAGAAACTACGGAATAGTCCTCCTCGGTGCCGCCGTAAACAGATATCACCGCAGCCGCCTGTTTTTTAGTAAGTACGTTTGACGTATCAACATAAGTGATATTGTAAGTTATAATGACCAGTGCCGAAACTATCGCTGCGATAGCCGCAAGCACCAGTGCGGGTTTAAATCTGCTCACTTCTTTGCCTCCCTCTTTGCCCCGAATGCTCTCGGAACAGTAATTTTATCTATGTAGGGAGTAAGAATATTCATCAGAAGTATCGCATACGACACACCCTCGGGCAGTGACGCAAACTCTCTTATTGCGAATGTAAGCACTCCGCAGCCAATGCCGAAAACAAGCTTTCCCATGCTCGTCAGCGGAGTTGTGGAATAATCCGTTGCCATGAAGATAGCGCCAAGCATAAGACCGCCAGACATTACACTGTACAGCATAGCGGTAGGATCGCCGCCGTTTGCTACAAGCGACAGCACCGCAACCGTACCAATAAATGCACATGGAGTTACAGGAGAAATTATCTTTCTCACAACAAGATATACACCGCCGATAAGAAGCGCAATCACACAGGTCTCACCCGTACAGCCAAGTCTTACGCCGAAAAGCATATCAACAAGCTGTGGCATCTGCTCAGGCGGCGCTGTGAGCGGCGTTGCCGATGTAACAGCGTCAGCGGCCGCGCCCTGATAAGCAAACGGCGCAGTCCATGTCGTCATCGCTGAGGAAAACGACAGCATAAGCACTATTCTAGCCGTAACAGCGGGATTTGCAAAGTTCTGTCCTATGCCGCCGAACAGCATTTTAACTATCACGATGGCAACAAAACAGCCGATAACAGCCATATATATCGGGATATCAACAGGAAGATTGAACGCAAGCAGCATTCCTGTTACGATAGCCGAACGATCTGAGGTTGTGCGGCTTTTTTTAGTTATGATACAAAACAGCCACTCAAACAGCACACAGCACGCACAGCATATCAAAGTAAGCAGAAGCGCGCGAACGCCGAACAGCACTACCGCCGCGATAAGCGCAGGACACAGCGCGATTATAACATCAAGCATAATGCTGCGTGTGGTAACGCTGCTTCGGATATGAGGTGACGGCTCAACGATCATTTTTTGCATTGGTGCCACCTCTCTTTCCCTTTTTTGCCGATTTCTTTGCTGCGGGCTTTGCGCCGGCCTTATCAGCCTTTGCCGTAGGCTTTGTGTCAGCTTTTTCAGACTTATCGTCAGTCTTTTCAGACTTTGCCGCAGGCTTAGCTGCCGCCTTTGCCTCCTCGTTGCGCAGAAAATCCTTAGCAAGCTGATTTTTCTCGGCAAGCGAGCGCTTCGCAGGGCATACATAGCTGCAAGAACCACAATTCATGCACAAACCAATCTTGTATTTTTTCAGCGCAGCAGCATCTCTGGCGTCATAAGCGTGCTCAAGCTCTGTCGGCATAAGATTCATCGGACACGCGCGCACGCATCTTCCGCAGCGTATACACGGCGACTCCTTATATATCGGCGTATCGCTGAAAAGCAGCACCGCATTGTTTGTCTTTGACAGCGGAGTATCGGGGTCGAACGCGCACGCACCCATCATAGGTCCGCCCAGTATTATCTTATCGGGGTCTTTATAAAGGCTCGCACCCGCAACAACGTCATGCAGCAGCGTTCCGACAGATACCATGAAATTAGTAGGAGCGTTGACAATGTTTCCATCAACGGTTATCCTGCGCTTTATCAGCGGCATTCCCGTTCTGATATAGCTGTGGATAAAGCCCGCTGTGGACACGTTTATCACAACACAGCCAACGTCGGACGGCAGACCACCCTCTTTTACAGTTCTGCCTGTGAGAGTATGCACCAGCACCTTTTCAGCGCCCTGAGGATACGCCATTGGAAGCTTTACTACTTTTATCGCGGGAATTGGCGCAGTAAGCTTTTGAAGCTTTTCAATAGCCTCAGGCTTATCCTCCTCAATACCGATAATTGCACGCGGTATCTCAAGATTTTTCATGATAAGCTTTATTCCGCGCAGTACAGCGTCGGCATTTTCGATAAGCTCACGAAAATCCGAGGTTATGTACGGCTCGCACTCAGCGCCGTTTACGATAAGCGTGTCTATATTCACTTTCTGCGGGTCATAAGCGAGCTTCACATGAGTAGGGAAGCCTGCGCCGCCAAGCCCTACAGCGCCGCTTTCGCGCACCGCTTTGATAAAGTCCTCGCGCGAATTTACCACAGGAGGCTTTATCTCAGACGAAAGCTGCATACGGTTGTCGCTTTCTATCACAACGGTCTTGCACATTCTGCCGTTGAGCGCAACGACTTCCTTTATCTCTTTAACAAATCCGCTGATACTTGAATGAACAGGCGCAGACATAAACGCCTCGCTGTCACCTATCTTCTCACCGACCTTGACATAATCCCCCGCTTGCACCAAAGGCTCGCACGGCGCGCCGATATGCTGCGACATACTTATCACAGCAACAGACGGCGGCTTCAGCTTGCGCGTGCCCTGCTCCGCGGAAGCATCATAATGCGGCAGCCGTATGGAATGAAGCCCAAACAATTTAAACAATCTATTCACCTACCGTTAAGTTAAAGCGAAGCAGACCCACCTGCTTGCTAATTATTTATCGAAATTCACAAAACACACCAAAACCAAAAGGCATGAATATATATAAATTATACAACAAATCAAAGAAAAATGCAATAGAATTTTGCAATTGTTGAAAAACTAACAAAGAATATTTTCAAAATCACCCGTATATAAATAAATACAAGCTTCGGGAGGTAATTATGAATAACCTAAAAACAATCCTGCAAGGTTTTATTGTCGGCTCAACTATGAGCATACCCGGAATAAGCGGCGGAACGGTCGCTATAATACTCGGAATATACAACAAACTGCTAGACAGCGCAGGCAATATATTCAAAGACTTTAAAAAATCGGCTGTATTTCTGCTTTGCTTTGCCCTTGGCGGCGGAATAGGTATACTTACAGCCGCCCGTGTTCTTACTTTTCTGTTCACAACGCCCGCCGAGCTGCCGCTGAAATTCGCTTTTCTCGGAGCCGCAGCAGGCTGTATTCCACCAATAATGAAACGCTCGCAAATGCTTCCGCTGACGCCGAAAAAGCTTCTCCTGCTGACAATGGGACTTGCAGTCGCCGCGCTGTTTGCAAGGATACCGCAAGGTGCTTTTTCCGAGCAAGGCGGTTTTGTATCTGAAATAATCGCAGGGATTATCCTTTCGGTCGCACTGGTGCTTCCGGGAATCTCAGCGTCACAAATGCTGCTTATGCTTGGAATGTACGACAGGGCTATGCTCAGCATAGCAAACGGAGATTTTATTTCGCTTGTTCCGCTGTGCATAGGACTTGCCGTGGGAATATTCCTCACCGCAAAGGCGTTGAGTGCACTGCTCAAGCGCTTCGACGGAATTTATATAATTATACTTGGTTTTGTGCTTTTTTCGCTCACGGAGCTTGTTCCGCAATGGAACAACATAGGAGAGCTTGCAATAGGCGCTGTATGCTTTTGCGCAGGTTTTATAGCCGCGACCTTGCTCAATAAAAAGGAAAATGCACAAACCAAACCTCATGATATTGTGCATAATATCAATTGACATATACAATATATTGATGTATAATTGAATTATCCACAACAGCTATGCATGAGGTAAAAAAACTATGATAGAGATAAACGTAACAAACGGAACACTGCCGCAGCGCGAGATAGACGCCTATGTTGAGGCTGCGCTGAAAAAATTCCCGAACAAGACTATAACCGCAATAGATTTTGAAGTTGACGGCGAATATGTCAACTGCGCATATCACTTTGCGACCGAGCCATTCCAGCGTATCCGCAGAATAACAGGCTACCTTGTGGGTACTCTCGACCGTTTCAATAACGCCAAGCGCTTTGAAGAGGCTGACCGCGTAAAGCATACAGCCAACTAAAACGAGTTTAAACATAAAAAAGCGAGGACACATATCCTCGCTTTTATTTTTACAGCACTTTTGAAAGAAACTCTTTCAAACGCGGGTTTTTGGGATTTGAGAAAAACTCCTCAGGCGGTGCGGATTCAACGATACCGCCGCCGTCCATAAACAGAACTCGCGAAGCCACTTCACGGGCAAAGCCCATCTCATGAGTAACGACCACCATCGTCATGCCGTCCTCGGCAAGCTGCTTCATAAGCTCAAGCACCTCGCCTACCATTTCGGGGTCAAGCGCGGATGTAGGCTCGTCAAACAGCATTACATCGGGCTTCATAGCAAGCGAGCGCGCTATCGCGATACGCTGCTTCTGGCCGCCCGAAAGCTGGTTCGGATACGCTTCAGCCTTTTCAAACAGTCCTACCTTTTTCAGCAGCTCGTCGGCAAGCTCGTCAGCCTCCTGCTGCGTCATCAGCTTCAGCTTTACAGGCGCAAGCGTGATGTTCTTTCTGATGGAAAGATGGGGGAACAGATGGAAATGCTGAAAAACCATACCCATCTTCTGTCTGAGCTTGTTCACTTCCTTGACGGAAGCCTTGGTTATATCCACATCTTCGAAGAATATCTCACCCGAGGTCGGCTTTTCAAGCAGGTTAAGACAGCGCAAAAACGTGCTCTTTCCCGAGCCTGACGGGCCGATGATAACTACCTTTTCGCCTTTTTCGATGGTTTCGCTTACGTTTCTGAGAACAGCAAGCTCACCAAAGGATTTATTAAGCCCCTTAACGCTTATCATTCTTAGCAAGCCTCCTCTCAAGTCTGCTGACAAGATGCGACAGCAGCATAACGATTGCAAGGTATATCAGTGCCACAGCGATAAGCGGCAGGAACGCATCGTATGTCTGGCTTCTTATGATATCGCCGCCCTTTGTCAGATCCTCAATTGCTATGTAGCCCGAAACGGACGTTTCTTTCAGCAAAACTATAAACTCGTTTGCGAGCGCGGGAAGCACGTTCTTAAACGCCTGCGGCAAAATAATGCTTACCATGGTCTGAGTATAGCTGAATCCAAGACTGGAGCCTGCCTCAAACTGACCGTTATCAATGGACATGATACCCGAACGAACTATCTCCGCAACATACGCGCCCGAGTTAAGTCCGAAAGCAAGCACAGCAACAAATATCTTGTCGATATTTACCGAGCCGAAAATAACGAAGTAGATTATAAGAAGCTGAACGACAACAGGCGTTCCTCTGATAACAGTAAGATACACCTTGCAAATTCCGTTCAAGATCTTAAATCTGCCTGTTTTATCGTGAGTAGCGCGAATAATTGCCACCACAAAGCCCAACAGCAAGCCGATAAGTAACGCAAACAGTGTAATCAGCAGCGTGCTGCCAAGACCTTTTACAAGATACAGCCAACGGTCGTCCACAACAAAGTTTTCGTAAAGAGAATCACCGATGCCTGCGAAAAATTCCCCCACTGCGTCCAAAAATCCGCCATGTGCCTCAGCGGTCTCCGCAATTGCAGAAGCGTCCAAAAAAACACATCCTTTCAAGCAAAACCGCCGTAGGTCAAACCACTGCGGCGGTCATATTTATTACTTTGCTCTTACGATTATTACCTGTGTAGCGGTAGTGTAGGAGTCGGAGAAGTCAATGTTCTTCAGACGATCCTCAGTAACCGTCATACCGGCAGCGCCTACATGAGCCTTGCCCGAAGATACGGCAGTGATGATGGAATCGAAATCCATATTCTCGATTTCAAGCTGATAGCCAAGCTTATCGCATACAGCGCGCATCATATCAACGTCAAAACCTACTACCTCGCCGTTCTCAACCAGCTCATAGGGAGGGAACTGCGCGTTTGTTGCCATAATAAGAGTGCCGTTGGGATACTCGATACCCTCGGGAGAAACGTAAGGGTGGCTGCCCTTTTCATCGCCTATCCAGTTTGCGGCGATGGTATCCATAGTGCCGTCAGCCTTAAGCTCAGCAAGTGCTGTGTTGATAGCGTCTGTCAGCTCTGTGTTGCCCTTTTTGATAGCAATAGCGTATTCCTCAGTGATAAACTCCTCGTCGAGGATCTTCAGATCGCTGTTCTTGGAAACGAACACCTTTGCAGGCTCGTTATCGATAATAACAGCGTCTACCTTGCCCTGCTTCAGAGCCTGAACAGCATCAGCACCGCTCTTATAGCGCTCTATCTTAGCGTCCTCTACCTCGTCCTCAGCATAGATATCGCCTGTTGTGCCAAGCTGAACTCCTATGGTCTTACCTGTAAGATCGGCAACAGAGAACACTTCGTTGGGCTTTACGCTGCTGCAGCCTGCGCATACAGCAGCTGCCATGATAACTGCTGCAAATGCAGATAATACTTTTTTCATTATGTTTCACCTTTCCTTTGTATTGTTACTTATTATCAAAGCTTTTTCTATTATATCATATATCGGCATATTAAGTCAACACCTAAATCGACAAAAAACAGCGGAGCATTCGGCTCCGCTGTTGTGTTTTTGACGTTTCTTATCCCTCGGTCTTAAAGTGGGATACTGTATCGCTGAGAGAAACGGCAAGAGCGGAAAGTTCCTCGCTTGCGGCTGCGCTCTCCTCTGCTGTAGCAGTAGTGTTATGGATAGCCATATTAACGTTATCCATACCTGTAGAGATCTGCTCGATCGCAGCAGTCTGCTCTGCATTTGCCTGAGCGATACCCTCCATAACATCGGATATCTCTGCAACGCCGTTTACAATGCTGTCAAGCGCAGTAGAGGTTGTGCCCGCAAGATCTGCACCGCGGTTTACAGCCTCGATAGAACGGCTGATAAGCTCGCCTGTCTGCTTTGCTGCGTCAGCGGACTTACCTGCAAGGTTTCTTACCTCGTCAGCTACAACCGCGAAGCCCTTACCTGCTTCGCCTGCTCTTGCTGCCTCGATAGCGGCATTGAGCGCAAGAATATTTGTCTGGAATGCGATATCGTCGATGACCTTCATGATCTGCTCGATCTCCTTGGAGGAGGTCTCGATCTCACCGATAGCCTCAAGCATATCGCTCATGCTGCGAGAGCCTTCGGTAGCCTGATCATTGGTGTTGCGTACAGTTGCAAGAGCGCGAGTAACGTTCTCGTTGTTCTCCTCGGTCTTCTTTGCGATATCCATTACCGTAGAAGTGATCTCCTCAACCGCAGCGGCCTGTGTAACAGCATTCTGAGAAAGCTGTGTAGAGCCTTCAGCAAGTTGGCTGGAGCCTTCCTTGACCTCATAAGCGGAGCGCGATACTTCGCTCATGGTGTGGTTCATCTCAGTGCGGATAACATCAATAGATGTCTTGATCTCATTAAGCTCGCCTCTGTAGTCGACCTGTGTATCAACAGTGAAATCGCCGCCCGCCATCGCTGTGAGCACATTGCGAATATCACCGATACAGCCTGTCAGCGTAGATACCATCGAAGACATAGCTTCTGTCATATCCTGGATCTCACCGCCAATATTGGTAGAGGGCGCAGGGCTGGACAGATCGCCGTCAGCAAATGCGGAAAGTCTTTTTGCGGTCTGTGCAATAGGATCGCAAATTCTTGTAACAAATCTTCTGATAATGATAAGTACTAAAATGGCAACCAAAACAGCAGCGCCGATGATGATTCCTGCAATAACATTAATAGTAGATGTAACGGGTGACCAAAGAGTAGCTACCGCAATGGACCAGCCCTCAGCACTATGGATAGGTGCATATCCTACAAAGTACTGCTGACCGTTTATCACTACATGATCAGTAGCCTCATTATATGTAAGCATCTTCTCAGATAGCTTAGCAAGATCATTGTATTTAGGATCGAGATTTTCCTTATCCTTTAAATTGATGAGAAGCGGAATAGTCTGCTCGTTGCTGGAAGCAATAGTCTGACCGTCCTTGTCGATAATGAACGCGATACCGCCCTCGCCGAAGCTTACATCGGCAAGCACCTCGTTTATGATTTCAGTGGAAAGACCGCCGTATGCAAGATAGTCCTTGCCGCCTGCGCTGAAATACTTACCCATCATGATAGTGAGGGAGTTGTCAGTCATACGAAGCACAGGGCTTGAAATGTATGCATCCTTGTTCGCCATAGCGCTCTTAAAATAATCGCGCTGGGAAATATCTGTATCGTTCAAAGTCTTACCGTCTGCATAAGCAAGCGAAAAATCCTTGAATGTAGACAGCTCAGCGTACTTGTTGAGTATCGCCTTCTTATCGTCTACAGACACAGACTCGTCAGCGATATCCTCGTTATGAGTCACAACATTGAACTGCTGCGAAAGATTGTCAATGAGGTTCTCGGTGTTTCTAGCATACGAATGAGCAAGAGATATTGCCTCATCGGTATAGTTGTTGTTATATGTCATGGTAAGCACTACAATAGCAATGACTGCCATTATAACAGCAACGATAACAATCGGGATAAGGGTAAGCCGTGTAAGTTTTCCCTTTAATCCGCCCTTGGTTTGTGATTTGAAAAAAGCCATTTTAGACGCCTCCTAAATTACGACAAACTGTCGTTTTTCTAATTATATCATATACAAAACAGTTAGTCAATTTAATCACACATGCTTGTTTGACAAAAATAAGTCAAATATTTTGTTGATTGTTGCCAACTCTCAATAATCACTATTACTCTTTTTATACATTTTGATATAATCAAAGGTGTCTTTTTCGCCTTTTTCCGCCAACATAACAAGCAGGCTCTCCAAAAAATCGGAGGTTTCGTGGTGGATCGCTCTGCGGCCCTTTGCGCGAAGAAAATACTCCAGTGGCTGCTCATCAGTGTAGTTTTTGCCTTGATAGATCTTGCTTGCCGCTACACGGTCGCAAAACATCTCTATCACATATTTCAGCGGCATCTTGACAGGCGAATTCATCTTAGTTTTCGGGTCATAGTCGAACCAATATTCAAAATGGTGGCGATTTCTGCCTTTATGGTGCAACCACGCTTTTGAATACCCAAAAAGCTCGCGCTCTGCCTCATTTGGAGAGCGCGTGCCTTGATAATACTTCGCGCCTGCCAAAAACTCCGTGGGCGAGTATTTCGACAAGTCATGCCTAAGTCCCTGCCAAAGTATTCCCGCCCGCGCACAGTGAGCTATCACCTTGTGACGGTGCTTTGTTATAGTTTTAAAATGCCCGAAAGCACCTTTAAGTGACATTATTTTACCTCCGAGATCCGCACCTCTCAGCCCTTATCAGTACGGTAGTAGCTGTTGAATATCGGGCGCAGCCTTTTGTACAGCGGCACAGAAATGATCGCCGCAGTAAGTCCCTTTAACATTGTAAACGGCATATTGAACATAACGAGAACATCAATAAGTCCGTTGATATTGCCGTCAAGCGCGGGAATAAGTCCCTTGTACATCATCACAAGCGTGTCGATATCGGTCTTGAATGCCGCAGCATACACGGGATACACGATAAAGTAGTTGGACGCAATGCTTACAAGTCCCATAAGTACAGCGCCGCCTACACAGCCTACGATTATCTTCCAAAGCTTGTGGGTTTTAAGTCCCACGATACCCGCGGGAAGCACAAGACACGCGCTGAGAATAAAGTTAGAAAGCTCTCCAACGCCGCCTGTTGCGGTTGACATAAGTCCCTGAAGATTTTTCAGCAGGCACACCAGCACGCCCGATATCGGACCCATAGTAAGCGATGCAAGCATCGCGGGCATATCCGAAAAATCAAAGCTGATAAATCCCGGCATAAACGGCACTTTAAAGCTTGTAAGCTCTGACAGCACTATCGAAAGTGCCGCCATAAGCGCGGTGAATACAAGCTTGCGCACGTCTACGCGCTTTGTTTTACTTGTGGTTGCAGTTGTTGTGTTGCTCATCGTTTCCTCCAATTCCTCGGGAAAACAGAACGCCCGACACAGGTAAAGCCTATGTCGGGGCACAAATATGTTCTTACAAAGATACACACTTGTTCTGATTCTTTCATCCGGACTATAACCGTCGGTATGGGAATCTCACCCATTCAACCCAGGTCAACACCTCACAAAGAACGCCTTACGGCTTTATACGTGTCTTACGTGTATCTTTGTTCGGTCTTTCCCATTTGGCTCGCAGACTATACTGCCGGTGGGGAATCTCACCCCGCCCCGAAACAGATAAAATGTTATTTTCGCAGCCTTTTGGCTACTGCTACATTATATACCCATACAGCGATTTTGTCAATACCTTATTCGATATTCTGAATCTGCTCGCGGATCTTTTCAATTTCACTCTTCTGGTCAACGACTATCTTAGTTACTTCGATATCCTGTACCTTGGAGCCGATGGTATTGGTTTCCCTGTTCATTTCCTGCACAAGGAAATCCAGCTTTCTGCCTATTGCCTCATCGCCGTCAAGCATCGTGCGGAACTGCGCGATATGGCTGCGAAGTCTTACCGTTTCCTCGTCCACTGCGGTCTTTTCGGAGAATATTCCCGCTTCAAGCAGGATACGGCTCTCGTCGATGTTGGTGTTGTTCAGCACCTCTGCCATCTTGTCGAAAAGACGCTTGCGGTATTCCTCAACAATGGCAGGAGAACGCTGCTCGACTATGCCGACCCAACCCTCTATAGTGTCAAGGCGCGAAAGGATATCCGCTTTCATGCGCTCGCCCTCTGCTTCACGCATAGCAACGAACTTAGAGAGCGCCTGCTCTGCAACAAACTTTACATCTTCCCATATACGCTCCTCGTCGGCTTCTTCCTTTACAACAGTAAACGCGTCGGGAATACGCATTATATGCGACAGCGAAAGGTCGTCAGTAAGCGAAAACTCGTCCTTTACGCTGCGCAGAGCCTCAATGTAGTCCTTTACGACCTCTTTGTTGATGGATATCTTCTCGTCGGGTGCATCAACATTGTAAACAAGGACGGAGACCTCCACCTTGCCGCGGCTTATCTTGCCGTTAAGCAGGGTCTTGAGCTTTTCCTCAAGAAAGCCCAGACTGCGCGGAATGCGGCAGCCAAACTCATAATATCTGTGGTTTACCGCGCGTATTTCAACTGTGATATCGCGTCCGTTAAGTATCTCATGGCCTCTGCCGAAGCCTGTCATGCTCTTTATCATAATCCTGTCCTTTCGATAAGTCCCTTATCCATCATTGCCTGCGCTGCGGTCATTACGCCGATCTTACCCGTGGGGAATGTAAGTCCGCCCTGAAGCCATACCGCATACGGCTCTCTGAGCGGTGCGTCAGCGGAAAGCTCCACCGAAGCGCCCATCGTAAATGCGCCCGCCGCCATAATTACCTTGCTGTCGTAGCCGGGCATATCCCAAGGCTCGGGAGCTGCAAAGCTGTCAACGGGAGAGCCGCTTTGAATACCCTGACAGAATGCAATAAGCTGCTGCTCGCCGCCAAGCTTCAGCGCAGCGATTATATCAGTACGCTTCTCGTTATACTTCGGGAAGCACTCATAGCCAAGTATCTCAAACAGCGCGGTCGCAAACACTGATGTTTTAAGCGCCGCACATACAGCCTCGGGAGCATGGAAGATGCCGAGGTACATTCCGCGAAGCTGGTCAAGGCTTGCACCTACCTCCTTACCTGTACCCGGAGTAGTGAGCCTGTAAGCACAAAGCTCCACTGCCTTTGCGTTACCAGCGATATAGCCGCCTGTTTCTGCGATACCGCCGCCAAGATTTTTGATAAGGCTGCCGATGATAAGGTCAGCACCAACAGCAAGCGGCTCGCGCTCCTCAACAAGCTCACCGTAGCAGTTATCGACCATGATAATGCACTCGCTGTTCACCTTGCGCACAGCTTTTATCATCTCACCGATAATGTCAATCGTGAACGACGGGCGCAGCGAATATCCTCTTGAACGCTGGATATATGCGACCTTGCAGCCCTTTGCCTTTGCTGTTATTCCATCGAAATCGGGAGTTCCGTCAGAAAGCAGTTCCACCTGCTCATACTTTACGCCGAAATCCTTAAGCGAGCCTATACCCTCGCCCTTTATCACGCCCTGAATGGTATCGTAAGGCTCTCCTGTAAGCGACAGCATGGTATCTCCTGTGCGGAGTATTCCAAAAAGCGCCGTAGTGATAGCATGAGTACCGTTCACAAAATTGTGGCGCACCAGCGCGTCCTCTGCACCGAGTATCTGCGCAAACACCGCGTCAAGCTTGTCCCTGCCGTCGTCGCCGTAGCCGTAGCCGTTAGTACCTTTCATGTGGATATCGCTTATGCGATTATCAATAAATGCTTTAAGCACTTTTTGTCCGTTAAGCTCGGCAAGTCTGTCAAGCTCGGCAAAAGGCTCTCTGCAAAGCTCCATAGCCTTATCAGCCGCCTTCATAATCTCGGGCGAAAAATCAAAAACCGTCATATTAAAACCTCTCTATAAAACGGACGATATCCGTATGTTATTTCATTAAATACTATATTATATAATACACATTTTTTGAGCTAATGTCAACCATTTTGACAAAAACCGTACAATTTCTCGGCGTCTTACAGCAAAAACCGTAACCAAATAACACCTGTCGCATAATATGTACTATGAAACGGAAGCCTCAAAGGGAGGCGGAGGTTTCACAATAATATTCAAGGAGGACATTATTATGTCATGCTTCAACTTTGGTGGTAACTCTTGCTGCTGGATCATCATCCTCATTCTCCTGTTCTGCGTATGCGGTAACGGCAACAACGGCTGTGATAACGGCTGCGGCAACAACTGCAACACCTGCTGCTGATAATCGTTCATAGCCAAACGGCACTGCCCTCCCCAAACGGGGAGGGCAAACTCTTTATATAATTAAGTTATCAGCCGCCGAAGAACATACCCTCGACAAACATCTTGATTCCAAGACAGACAAGCACCGCGCCTCCGATGAGGGACGCCTTTGCACCGAGAAGCTGTCCGAATTTAACGCCGCCGAAAACTCCCACAAGGCTTATGATAAATGTAACAACACCTATAAACAGCACCGCAGGAACGATACTTACTGTCATAGCGGCAAAGCTGACGCCGACCATGAGAGCGTCTATACTGGTAGCGACAGCCTGTATCATGATAGCGGCAATGCTCGGTTCCTTAAGCTTTTCGCTCTCCTCGCCTTTTTTTGCGGCACGAAGCTCGCCTATGCTTTCCACTATCATCTTACCGCCGATTATTCCCAGCACCGCAAGCGCTATTATCGGAGCATAGCCTGTGATAAACTCCGCAAATGCCGAGCCGAGGAAGTACCCGATAAGCGGCATTCCCGCCTGAAAAACGCCAAACATAAGCGCTGCAAACGCAGCCTTTTTCTTATTCTTGATAACTGTGCCGTTACCGATAGACACTGCGAATGCGTCCATTGAAAGACCGACAGCGACCAAAAAAAGCTCTGCTAAACCCATTTATTTTCCTCCGTTTTCCTCAGCAATACCTTATGATATTGGTATGCCTGTCCTCAACAAAAAAGACCCAAGCAACGGTATAACCATACTTGAGTCTGTTATTTTTAACATCGTCATGTATAGCTATACCATAAGCTACACATGAGTCTTGCTGATTAAGGCAAGCCAGACCTTTCGGTCAGTATGTTGACTTGCCGCGCAAAGCGCCGCTACTCCCCCACGGGTATTTTTATTGTTATCCTATTCTAACATACTTTATAGGATTTGTCAACCCCGAAAAGCACAATTGATTTTATCGGGCAAATTTGCTATAATTATACTATATTTAAAATTCGGGGTGAGCAGATGAACAAAAACGAGGTGCTGAAAAAATATTTCGGGCACAGCTCCTTTCGCTTTGGTCAAGGCGAGGTGATAGACCATATCACAAGCGGCGAGGACTGCCTTTCCGTTATGCCTACGGGCGCAGGAAAATCCATGTGTTATCAGATACCTGCGCTCATACTTGAGGGCGTTACCGTTGTCATATCTCCGCTCATCTCGCTTATGAAAGACCAAGTTGAGGCGTTAGTACAGTCGGGTGTTCCTGCCGCATATATAAACAGCTCGCTTCAAGTGCACGAATATTATTCCGTGCTGAAAAACCTCTCTTTGGGTGCATATAAGCTCATTTATGTTGCACCCGAGCGGCTTCTCGTTGAGGATTTTCTTGCGCTTTGCAAGCAGCTCACTATACCGCTTGTCGCGGTAGATGAGGCCCACTGTGTATCTCACTGGGGACAGGATTTCCGCCCAAGCTACCTCAAAATAACGGAGTTTGTGGCAAGTCTGCCAAAGCGGCCTGTGCTTGCAGCGTTCACCGCGACCGCTACAGAAGCTGTTAAGCGCGATATCGTAGATATTCTCGGGCTTAATAAGCCTTTCAAGATAACAACGGGATTTGACCGTGAAAACCTGTATTTCGAGGTGCGCTCCTGTACCTCCTCGGAAAAAGACGCGCTTTTGCTGAATATACTGCGCAGTGCCGAGGGAAGAAGTGCTATAGTCTATTGCTCCACGCGAAAAAACGTTGAGCTGGTCTGCTCTCTGCTGCAGATGAATGGCATAAACGCGGCGCGTTACCATGCAGGTCTGCCCGATGAGGAGCGAAAAAAGGCACAGGAGGACTTCATATACGACCGTGTGAGCGTTATTGCCGCGACCAATGCATTCGGCATGGGTATTGATAAATCAGATGTTTCCCTAGTGGTACACTATAATATGCCCAAGGACATCGAAAGCTACTATCAGGAGGCAGGACGCGCGGGGCGCGACGGCTCGCCTGCGCGGTGCATACTTCTTTACAGCAAGTCGGACGTGCGCATAAACAACTACATCATAGACCACAGCCACGAGGAGAGCGAGTTATCCGAAAAGGAAGCCGAGGAGATGCGCGAGCGCGACCGCGAGCGTCTGAAGCAGATGACTTTCTACAGCACTACAAAACGCTGCCTTAGGGAGTTTATTCTGCGCTATTTCGGCGAAAAAACAGGCAGCTTCTGCGGAAATTGCAGCAACTGCAACGCAAGCTTTGACACTGTGGATATAACTATCTCAGCGCAAAAAATAATCTCCTGCATCTACAGAATGAAGCAGCGCGGAATGGTTGCCACAAGAGAGCTTATCGCAGATATCCTTACAGGGCGCTCATCGGACAGCGCCGCAAAAGCTCTGTCAACCTACGGAATAATGTCAAACGAACAGCCTTCGCGCGTGCTTGGGCTTTCGGAATATCTGATATCCGAGGGCTACATGATACAAAACGAAAACGGCTGCGACATCACACCGCTTGCAGACGAATTTATCCGCGCAAGGCGCACGCTGCTCATGAAGCAGCCGAAATCGAACGTCGTTCCGTCTGCTCCTGCTAAGACTGCTGAAAGCGATATTGATGCGGAGCTTTATGATCGTCTGAAAACGCTTCGTAAAAAGATCGCGGCAACGCTTGGCGTTCCTGCTTATGTGGTGTTCACAGATGCGTCACTGCGGGAGATATGCCAAAAGCAGCCGCTCACAACACAGGAGTTTATGAACATTTCGGGCGTCGGCAGCATAAAAGCAGAGCGCTACAGCAAAAAGTTCGCCGAGGTCATACTTGGATATCGCAAAGAAAAAGGTATATAACTGAATAGCAAAAGCCGCTTTTAGCAATGAAAAGCGGCTTTATTGTTATTCAGTTTACTTTGATATCTGTTTCTTCAGCTCATAATGAGGCATCATAAGCAATGTGCGTATCTGAGAAGCGGGACACGGCTTGCTGAAATAGAAGCCCTGCGCAAGGTCACAGCCTATCTCAGTGAGGAACAGGCTCTGCTCTATCGTTTCCACGCCCTCCGCGAGTATGATAAGCTTCATTGCCTTTCCAAGGTCAACGATAGCGCCTGTTATCTGCTTAGAAACATTGTTCTCGTCAAGGTCGCAGACAAGGCTGCGGTCTATCTTCAGCGTATCAAGCGGAAGAGTTTTCAGCGAGCTGAGCGAGGAATAGCCGCTGCCGAAATCGTCCATCGAAATGCTGACACCCATGCTGCGGATATAGCCAAGCACGTTTATCGTGCGCTCGATATCCTGCATCGCCATGGTTTCGGTTACTTCTATCTCAAGCTGCTTCGGGTCAAGCCCCGTTTCTGCAAGCACATCGGTAACTGTTCCGATAACATCAGTGCAGTAAAACTGCGCCTGTGACATATTTACAGATATCTTCACAGGCGGAAGTCCCTCGTCAAGCCACTGCTTGCACTGCTTGCAGGCGGTGCGAAGACCCCACTCGTCGATCTTTGTGATTATACCCGTCTGCTCGGCAAGTGGGATAAAATCGCTCGGCGGTATAAAACCCTTAGTCGGGTGATGCCAACGGATAAGCGACTCAACACCGATTATCTCGCCTGTTTTGAAGCTTATCTTAGGCTGATAGTAAAGCTCAAACTCACCGTTGTCAAGTGCTGACAGCATTTCCGCACGCAGCAGCTCTGTTTCGAGAATGCGCTCCTCCATCTCACGGACAAAATAAGTAATTCTGCCGCCGTCCTTTGTCATAAGGCAAAGATTAGCCTTGCTGAACATTGTATAAATATCATCACAGCCGTCATAAACAACAACGCCTGCATAGAAATCAGCGCGCTTTAACAGCGTTGCATCGGAATAAGTCTTGTCAAGCTCCTCACGGAAGCGTTGAATAAACATATCGGGAGCATTCTCTTCGGTGTATGTCATAAGCACCGCGAAATCATCGGTGTCTACCCTGCCGCACGGAAAACTTCCCGCACCTGCTGCGATAACGCTTTTTGCAAAGCAGGATACAACGCCGTCGCCAACGGCATTTCCGAAAAGTGTATTGATCTTGCCAAGACCGTCAACGTCAAAAATGATGAGCGCCGCACTTTTTCCCGAAGCGGCAGCAGCATTTAATTCACGCTGCGCCTCAGTCAGAAATCTGTCACGCAGATACAGTCCTGTAGAGCTATCCTTGCCATCGCTTTCATTAAGTTTGGAAGCACTGCTTACACGGCGCAGCTTTATCATCGTCACAGCAAACGCCGCAGCGAACAAAACCGCAACAATACACGCCGCAATTACAAAACCCTGCATCGGTAACACCTCCCGAGATTTTACCAAGCTTAACTTTTAATTACTAATATTTTAACATATTTTATTATAAAACACAAGTAAATAAATTAACAATCTCACAAATTTGTGCAATTCAACGGCGGCTTTGGCACTTTTTATGACATTTCGCACAAATTGACCGTACAACGCGTCATTTTTTAGTCAATCTAACAAAACTATTGTTTTTTTACACAAAAAAACAACTCCCGACAAGCGGGAGCGATTTTTATTACTGATTGTCCTCGATATACTTAACGATATCACCAACAGTCTTGATATTCTCAACCTGATCCTCGGGAATTTCAACATCGAACTCATCTTCAATGCTCATAACGAGGTCAACAACGTCGAGAGAATCAGCGCCGAGATCGTCTGTGATAGAGGAAGTTTCCTTAATAACATCTTCCTCAACATCGAGCTGCTCGGAAATAAGCTTCTTTACTTTTTCAAAAATCATGGTTTAAACCCTCCATATTATTTGCCGCAATATCGTTGCAGCGTTCATGTAATATTATAAAACATTAATCAGAAATAATCAATATCAAAAAGCCAAAATTTGAACGTTATTTTACACAAACTTATTCGGCAAACATACCAATTTTTCTAAATTTGTGATAACGCTGCTCCAAAAGGCTGTCAATATCTGTATTTTTGAGACGATATACAGCATCTACCAAATACTCGTAGATATTATCGGCAGTCATTTCCTTGTTGGTGTGAGCGCCGCCGTCAGGCTCAGGGATTATCTTATCGCACACGCCGAAATCAGTGAGATTTTCCGCTGTTATCTTCAGAACCTCGCAAGCTTCCTTTTCCTTTGTGCCGTCTTTCCAGAGTATAGAAGCAGCACCTCTCGGGGAAATAACGGAATACAGCGCGTTTTCAAGCATCGCAAGCTCGTCGCATACTGCAAGAGCAAGCGCGCCGCCACTGCCGCCCTCACCGAGAACAACAGAGATAACGGGTGTCTTGAGGGTCATGAACTCTGCAAGGTTTTTCGCGATAGCTTCACCCTGACCTCGCTTTTCAGCCTCAATACCGCAGAATGCACCGGGAGTATCAACAAGACAGATAACAGGTCTGTGGAACTTCTCTGCCTGCTTTGCAAGACGGAGAGCCTTTCTGTAGCCCTCGGGATGAGGCATGGAGAAATTCGACTTCTTGTTCTCGTCAAGATTTCTGCCCTTTACCTGAGCGATAACTGTAACGGGAGTATCACTGAGATAGCCGATACCGCCGATTATCGCAGCGTCATCGCCGTAAAGACGGTCGCCGTGGAACTCCATAAATCGGGTGAACATGGCTGGGATATAGTCGTTTACCGTAGGACGGTCCTTATGGCGGATTATTTCAAGCCTTTCACAGGCTGTAAGCTTACTCATCTGCCTGTACCCTCCTTCGGAAAACCATGTAATTTAAGGATATTGGATACCCTTTTACGCATCATGCCGCGCTCTACTATCATGTCAACAAAGCCACATTCCTGCAAAAACTCTGCCGACTGGAAATCATCGGGGAGCCTTTGACGGATAGTGTCCTGTATAACTCGTCTGCCTGCAAAACCGATAAGAACCTTAGGCTCTGCAAGGATAACGTCGCCAAGACTTGCAAAGGAAGCTGTAACGCCGCCTGTCGTGGGGTCAGTCATAACGGTTATATACAAGCCGCCTGCATCGCTGTGACGCTTCACCGCACCGCTGGTCTTTGCCATCTGCATGAGGGAGATGATACCCTCCTGCATTCTCGCACCGCCCGATGCTGTAAACATCACCACGGGAAGCCCTTTTTCTGTTGCATATTCAAATGCGCGCGCTATCTTTTCGCCGACAACGCTGCCCATGCTAGCCATCATAAAATGGCTGTCCATGATGCCTATAACACAGCGATAGCCGCGGATAGTGCACTCGCCTGTCTTTATAGCGTCGTTCATTCCCACCTGCTGTGAAAGCTTCTCGACCTTTTCCTCATACTTCGGGAAGCCGATAGGGTTAAGGGAATGTAAGCTCTCGTCAAGCGGCTTGAAGCTGCCCTTATCCACTGTGAGGTCAAGGCGCTCTTTCCATGTAAGGCGCGAATGATAACCGCACTTGGGGCACACCTTCATCGCACGCAGAAATTCCTCATTATAAATGACATTTCCGCAGCGGGGGCATTTAAAAAGCAGATCCTCGGGAATCTCAACGTTTTTTTCCTGCTGAGCAGGCTGGGGCTGCTCATCGCCGAAGCGCGCTTTTACTACTTTAAATAAATCTTCAAGTGCCATTCAGCTTAATCCCCCATTACATTCTTTCTGTTAAGGAAACCGATGTCGAAATTGCCGTTCTCGAAATCCTCGTCCTTTAATAAGCAAAGCTGGAAATCAATGTTCGTGTCAACGCCCTCGATGATAAACTCGGAAAGCGCAACGCGCATCTTCATTATTGCTTCCTCTCTCGTGGGAGCAGTAACCAGCATCTTGCCTATCATACTGTCGTAGAACGGAGTTATCTCGTATCCTGCGTAGACCGCGCTGTCGATACGAACGCCGAAGCCGCCGGGAACGTGCAGTGACTTTATCTTGCCGGGACAAGGACGGAAATTATGGCGCGGATCCTCCGCATTGATGCGGCACTCGATAGCGTGACCTTTAAGCTGCACATCGTCCTGAGTGAACCACAGCTTTTCGCCTGCAGCTATCCTGATCTGCGCTTTTACAAGGTCGATACCTGTCACAAGCTCTGTTACGGGGTGCTCTACCTGTATTCTGGTATTCATTTCCATGAAATAGAAGTTGCGGTCCTTGTCCACAAGGAACTCGATAGTGCCCGCATTCTGATAACCGCTGACCTTTGCCGCAGCAACAGCCGCACTTCCCATGCGCTCTCTGAGCTCGGGGGTCATGATGGGGCTGGGGCTTTCCTCCAGCACCTTCTGGTTCTTTCTCTGGAGAGAGCACTCACGCTCACCGAGGTGAACAACATTTCCGTGCTCATCTGCAAGAAGCTGTATCTCTACATGACGGGGATTAATTATAAATTTCTCAATATACACTTCATCGTTGCCGAAGAACTGGAGCGCCTCCTGCTGAGCCGCAGTGTACTGAGATTCGAGATCCTCCTCGCGCTCAACAAGACGTATACCGCGTCCGCCGCCGCCTGCCGAAGCCTTTACCATAACAGGATAGCCTATCTCGGCGCAAATGCTCTTAGCCTCTTCAATTGTTGCAACAACGCCGTCAGAGCCGGGCACTACGGGAACTCCCGCAGAAACCATGGTCTTTTTCGCGTTTGCCTTGTCGCCCATTGCGTCCATAACTTCGGGCGCAGGGCCAATGAACTTAATTCCGCATTTTTCGCAAAGTCTAGCGAAATCAGCATTCTCGGAAAGGAAGCCGAAGCCTGGGTGGATAGCCTCTGCATGGGTTATCTCACACGCCGCAAGCAGCGCCTTTGTGTTGAGGTAGCTGTCCTTTGTTGCGGCAGGTCCGATGCATACTGCCTCGTCAGCTATCTGCGCATGAAGTGCAGACCTGTCTGCAGTGGAATACACCGCTACGGTCTTTATTCCAAGCTCGCGGCACGCACGCATTATTCTGATGGCGATCTCGCCGCGGTTGGCTATAAGTATTTTGTTAAACATTCGTTCTGTCAACTCCAATTAGAATGACCCTGGCATTACGCCTCGGGTGCGGGGTCGGCAACCGCAAAGGAAATCTCAGCGGTAACTACCTTTTTGCCGTTTACTGTCGCAACAGCTTTGCCGAAGCCGATAGGGCCTTTTTTGCCTATCATATCGACATGAAGCTCAAGTGTGTCGCCGGGCTTTACAGTGCCGCGGAAACGAGCCTTGTCTATACCTGCAAAAAATGCGATCTTTCCCTTGTTTTCAGGGAGAACAAGAGCGCATACAGCGCCTGCCTGCGCCAGCATTTCTATCATAAGAACGCCGGGTTGTACGGGCTGACCGGGGAAATGACCTCTGAACCAGTCCTCGTCAGGCTTGAGGTATTTCTTTGCGGTAACGCTTACACCGGGCTCAAGCTCTGTTACCTCATCGATAAGCAGGAACGGGTCGCGGTGAGGGATAACTTCTTTGATCTGTTCAAGATTAAGTGTCATGATGTCTCCTTTATCAATTATCGGTTGCAACGACCGAAGTTGTAATGCGCCATAGGTCGCAATAAACCGCGGCCAAGAAAAACGGGGAGAAGTGCGCGCTTATTGCCGTTTTTATTCTATACGCATAAGCTTCTGACCGTATTCCACAGCCTCGCCGTTGTTTACGTAAATCTCAGCAACCTTGCCGCTGAACTCACAGTTTATCTCGTTCATGAGCTTCATGCTCTCGATGATGCACACAACGTCGCCTGCATTCACTGTATCGCCTACCTTAACAAAGGGAGGCTTGTCGGGAGAGGGAGCGGCATAGAATGTGCCGATGATGGGCGATGTAACGATATTTCCGCTTACAGCCTCAGAAGCTGCCTCAGCAGCGGGCGCGGGAGCAGCCTGTGCAGCTGCGGGAGCCGCAACGGGTGCCATTGCAGGCATTGCCACTGCGGTCATGGGCGCACACTTTTTACCCTCGATAACGATGTCGATATCCTCGGTGCTGATCTTGATCTTTGCAAGGTCGTTGTCTTTTACGATCTTAGCAAGCGCCTCAACGCACTCAATGGTGTTTTCGATAACTGTTTCCTTTTCTTTAACGCTCATAATGTCTGTATCCTTTCTCAGTCGTTTACAGGCTTCATGCAGATGCAGCCGTTATGACCGCCGAAGCCGAGGGAGTTGCTCAGCGCGCCTGTTATCTTCATATCGCGCGCGCCCTCTGTAACATAATCAAGGTCGCACTCGGGATCAGGAGTTTTATAACCCTTGGTCATGTGTACCTTATTATTCTTTATGGAAAGTGCTGTAACTACAGCCTCAACACCGCCCGCAGCACCAAGCAGATGGCCTGTCATGGACTTTGTGGAGTTTACTGCGATGTTCTTTGCGTGGTCGCCGAAAGCAAGCTTAATTGCCTTGGTTTCGGTCTTGTCGTTCATATTGGTGGAAGTACCGTGCGCGTTGATGTAGTTTATCTCCTCGGGCTTCATGCCTGCTTCTTCATAAGCAAACTGCATAGCCTTTGCGCCGCCGATTCCGTCGGGGTCGGGGCTTGTCTCGTGGTGCGCGTCACAGGTAGAGCCGTAGCCGCATATCTCAGCGTAGATCTTAGCGCCGCGAGCCTTTGCGTGCTCATACTCCTCAAGAACGAGGATACCGCAGCCATCGCCGAGAACAAAGCCGCTTCTTTCCGCGTCAAACGGTGTGGAAGCTCTGTCTATATCCTGCGAACGTGTGATAGCATGCATATTGTTGAATGCGGCATAGCAGAAGCCGATATCGCTGTGCTCTGTACCGCCAGCAACAGCAGCGTCAAGATAACCGTGCTTTATAGAACGGAACGCCTCGCCTATTGCCTGAGTTCCGCTTGCGCAGGCTGTAGTAACACAGAAATTGCTGCCCTTGAAGCCTGTGCGAATAGCAACGATACCCGAAGCCATATTGCCTATCATCTTTGTGATAGTAAATACGGATACTTTCTTGTTGCCCTTGTTGTGATAGGTAAGTATCTCGTCCTGAGTGGTCTCGATTCCGCCGATACCGCTGCCTATGATAGTACCAACGCGGAACGGATCGATATCCTTGAAATCGGTTCCTGCGTCTTTCAGAGCGTTCATAGCCGCATAAACTGCGTACTGCACGATAACATCGTTTCTGCGAAGCTCCTTCTTGTCAAAATACTCGGACGCGTCAAAATCCTTTACTCTTGCAACAACGCCGAGAGTTTCGGGATCCTGCTCACCAAACCAGGGAGCAAGCTCAAAGCCGTGCTTTCCTGCGATAAGGTTGCTCCATAGCTCCTCAACGGTATTTCCGCAGGGAGTTACCGCGCCAAGTCCTGTTATTACAACTCGTCTTTCCATTAAACGAAAATCCTCCGATATATAGAATAAAAAATATTTGATGAAATTGCTTACATTCAGGCACTACGAAACCGCGTGCTTATCGTCACTCTTACATACTGAGTCCGCCGCTTATCTCAACCACCTGACCTGTTACATAGGACGCATCGTCGCTGCACAGGAACGATACCACGGAAGCAACCTCCTCGGGCTGACCGTAGCGCTTCATTGCGATCATCTGCAGCATTGCATTCTTCTGCTCCTCTGTCAGCTTGTCCGTCATGGGTGTCTGGATAAAGCCGGGTGCTACAGCATTACAGGTGATTCCGCGGCTGCCGAATTCCTTGGCGGTGGTCTTGGTCATCGCGATAACAGCACCCTTAGACGCAGAATAGTTCATCTGACCGGGGTTGCCGTAAAGACCTGCAACAGAGGCAAGATTTACTATTCTGCCGCTCTTCTGACGCATCATTATCGCTGCGCAAAGCTTTGTCATATTGAACACGGATTTCTGATTTATTCTGATAACAGTGTCATAAACGTCCTCGTCCATGCGCACCATCAGACCGTCGCGGGTGATACCTGCGTTGTTTACAAGTACATCAACAGTGCCAAACTGCTCCTTGACCCACTTTACCATTGCCTCGCACTGAGCGTAATCAGACACGTCTGCGGCATAGCACTCCGCTCTGACGCCGTATTCGCGGCAAGCAGCAGCAACCTCTGCGCCTGCTGTATCGAGGACTTCCTGTGAAACGTCGTTTATTACGATATTACAGCCGTCCTTTGCAAGACGCTTTGCTATCGCTGCGCCGATTCCTCGGCTGGAGCCTGTGATGATCGCTGTTTTAGCCATTTTTACTTCTCCTTTAAAATAATGTCAAATATCCATGATGATAGCGCCATAGGTAAGACCGGCACCAAAGCCGACAAAGCAAACTTTCATGCCGCTCTTCAGCTTGCCTTCTTTTTTGAGCTCGTCAAGTGCAACAGGAATGCAAGCACTTGAAACGTTGCCAAATCTCTCAATGTTGGTGTATACCTTAGCAGGGTCAACGCCAAGCATTTCGGTAGCCTTTTTGATTATTCTAAGATTTGCCTGATGGGGAACCACAAGGTCGATATCCTCAATGCTGTAGCCCACATCGCCAACGACCTTTCTCACCGCGTTGTTCATAGCGTTCACCGCGAACTTATACACCGCATGACCGTCGGACTGGAGAAAATTCTGTTTGCCGAAGGTATCGAAGCGGTTGCCGTAAAACTCGTCAAGGCTCTCATGCCACGGGCAGTTCGACTGGTAGTTAGCCTTGCAGTACAGCGCCTTGAAATCATCGCCCGCAGCACCGAGCATGGACTTATACAGCTTGTCAGATCTGCGCATTACCGCAGCGCCCGCCGCGTCACCGAAAAGGATACACATAGAACGATCGGTGTAGTCAAGCTGTGCGGAAAGCTTTTCTGTTGCAACAACAAGAACGTTTTTGTATTCACCCGACGCAAGATACTTCTGTGCGACATCAGTCGCAGTGATAAATCCTGTGCAAGCACTGTTCACATCAATGCACGCCGCGTTGTCCGCGCCGATCTCACGCTGAACGAGGCAGGACATAGAGGGATAGAAAAAATCGGGTGAACAGGTTGAAACTATAATAAGATCAATATCACAAGCCTGAACATTAGCGTCTTCGAGCGCCTTTTTTGCCGCCTCAATGCCCATGTAATAGTTGGGCTTGTCGGTCATTATGCGACGCTCCTTTATGCCTGTACGGGGGAATATCCACTCGTCGGAGGTTTCAAGAAACTCCGAAAACTTATCATTATCAGCCACAAATTCGGGGACATAACTGCCTGTTCCGATGATCTCAATTCCGTTCATCAAAAAAAACTCCTTGATTTTATTTACATAATAATGTATAATATAACAGTGAGCGCGCTTTAAATACCATCAAGCGTCCGCTCAATGTTCAGAATGGTGTGACGGGGCACAACTCGCCCTTATACAAACATACCATTTTATATTTTACCTTATTATTGGCTTTTTGTCAACCGCTTTATTATGTTTTTAGATACTAAACGATGCAAAAAGTCGATTTTTAAAGCAAAATACGTAATTTTTGTCAAACATTTTTGGAGGTACATTTTATGAAAACAGTATTTTTATTTTCAGGTCAGGGCAGCCAGTATCCCGGCATGGGTGCAGAGCTTGCGGAAAAGTATTCCGCAGCAAAGCAGATACTTGAATGCGGCTCGGATATCATGGGCTTCGACCTTATGAAGAAGATAAACGAGGCAACTCCCGAGGAGCTTAGTCAAACAAGACTCTCCCAGCCTGCCATCTTTACCGCTTCGCTCATTGCGCTTACAGCAGCAAGAGAAAACGGTATCGAAAACTGCGCTGTTGCAGGTCACTCCCTCGGCGAATATGCCGCAATGTATGCAAGCGGAATGCTCTCCCTTGAGGACAGCTACAAGGCGATAAAGCTCAGAAGCGAGGCTATGGCTAAGGCTGCCGAAGCTACAGGCGGCGCAATGGCTGCGATACTTCGTTCCGATAACGAGACTATCGAAAAGGTGCTGTCCGAGGTGAACGGCTTTGCCGCTCCCGCAAACTACAACAGCCCCGAACAGACCGTTATCGCAGGTGAAGCTGCAGCAATAGACGAGGCTATCGAAAAGCTTTCCGCGCTTAAAGCACGCTGCGTGAAGCTTGCAGTTTCCGCGGCTTTCCATACAAAGCTTATGGCAGGTGCGGCAGAAGAATTCAAGGCTGCTGTTGCAGGCTTTGATTTCAAGGTGCCGAAATGCGATTTCTATGCAAACCTTTACGGAAAGAAGCTCACCGACTTCTCGGATATGCCCTCCTACCTCGCAGCTCACATCTGCTCCCCCGTTAAGTTCGTAGACGAAATGAACGCAATGAACGACGCAGGCATTGAAGCTTATCTGGAGCTTGGCCCCAACAAGGTGCTGACAGGACTTGTTAAAAAGACCTTCAAGGGCGCTAATGCAGTAAATATCGAAAACAACGAAACTCTTGACAAAGCGCTTGAAGCTTTAAAGGGCTGACAAACTTACGGGCACGGCTTGCCGTGCCCCTATAAATGCTAAAACCAAGGAGAACACAATGCGTAAATTCGGATTAATAGGTCACCCTCTGGGACACTCTTTGTCGCCTCAGATACACACACGTCTGTTCGAGCTTTCGGGCGAAGCAGTGGATTATCAGCTTTATGACATCGCTCCCGAAGAATTGCCGCAAAAGTCTGATTTCCTCAAATCGCTTGACGGATATAATATCACCATTCCGCATAAGGTTGCAATAATCGAGCAGTGCGATGAGCTTTCCGAGGGTGCACAGCGCTACCGTTCGGTAAACTGCATCGCAAACGGCGAAAAGATAATCGGCTACAACACCGATGTTATGGGCTTCACAAAGTCCATTGAAATGCTTGGCGCAAGCCTTAGCTCCACAGTGCTGTTGATAGGATGCGGCGGCGTTGGCAGAATGATGGCGATAGAAACTGCGCTCAGCGGCGGAAAACTCATAATCGCGGCGCTGAAGAGCGACGCGGCGCTTGCCGAGCAGGCTGTATCGGAAATAAAAGCGAAAAAGCCCGACGCTGATGTGAGGATAGTATTCAGCAACGGTGCGCTTAGTCCCGAGGATTTCGGCGAGGATATGCCCGAAATCGATCTTCTGGTAAACGCTTCCCCGATAGGAATGCACCCCAAGACCGACAGAATGCCCTGCGCTCCCGAGCTTCTGGAGCATGTCAAGTTCGTTTTTGACGCAGTATACAATCCCAAGGAGACCCTGCTTGCAAAGACTGCCCGCGAAAAGGGCGCAAAGGCTATGACAGGAATGGCTATGCTGGTGCTGCAGGCAGTAGCCGCGCATGAGATTTGGGATAACGCGTCCTACAAAAAAGAGGACATAGACAAGCTTATCGCCGATATGGAGGCACTTGTATGAGCAGCGTGTACCTCTGCGGCTTCATGGGCTGCGGCAAGAGCCATATCGGCAGAATGACGGCGCGGGCTTCGGGCAGGACTTTCGTTGACCTTGACCGCGTTATAGTAGAGCGCGAGGGAATGAGTATTCCCGAAATATTCGAGCGCTTCGGTGAGCCGCATTTCCGCGAGCTTGAAGCGAAGTATATCCGTGAGCTTTCCGATGGATACATCGTTGCAACAGGCGGCGGCGCGCTGATAAACGACAATACCGCGGAATTTGCACGTCAGAGCGGACTTACGGTCTACATCAACACGTCGTTTGAAAACTGCTATGAGCGCATTAAAAACGATGCAAATCGTCCGCTGGTTGTAAAAAACACCAAGGAGCAGCTCCGTGAGCTTTACGACACGCGCGACGCAATCTACCGCCGCAACAGTATGTGCATGGTGAACGGCAATACAAAGGATTTTATAATCCGCAACGAGATATTAAAGCTAATGGATTATTTTGAGAATAACGGTAAGATATAATGGTAATCACAAACGTAAAAATTATTACTATGTCCGACAAGGACTATGAAAACGGCTATGTGCGCTTTGAAAACGGCGTTTTTACCGAAATTGGCGATATGGCTGACTATGTATACGCACTTGACGAGGTAATCGACGGAAACGGACTTTCCCTCTACCCAGGATTTATCGACGCGCATTGCCACATCGGTATGTGGGACGATGGGCTTACATTTGAGGGCGAGGACGGCAACGAGGACACCGACCCCTCCACGCCGCATCTGCGCGCCATCGACAGCATAAACGCAATGGACGACTGCTTTAATGACGCAATAGCTGCGGGAGTTACTACCGTCTGCACAGGCGTAGGCTCCGCAAACCCCATCGGCGGAAGCTTTGTCGTAATGCACACTAACGGCAGCAAGCGCGTGGACAAGCTTATCGTGCATTCGCCTGCGGCAATTAAATTCGCGCTTGGCGAAAACCCGAAAAACACCTACAACGACCGCAACGAAAGCCCCGTAACGCGCATGGCTACCGCTGCGATAATACGCGAGCAGCTTCTCAAAGCAAAGCGTTATCTTGCGGATAAAATGGAATACGAGCGCTTAAAAGGCACAGACGACGAGATTTCCGAGCCTGATTTTGACATGAAATGTGAAGCGCTGCTCCCTCTTTTTGCGGAGGAGAACAAGCTGAAAGCGCATTTCCACTGCCACCGTGCCGACGACATCTTCACTGCGATACGCATTTCAAAGGAGTTCGACCTTGACTATGTGCTTATTCATTGCACAGACGGCGCAGTTATAGCAGACGAGCTTGCGGAGGACTCCCCTGCTGTTGTGGTAGGCCCTCTGTTCGGCGACCGCGGAAAGCCCGAGCTTCGCAATCACGATATCACAACTCCTGCCGCGCTTGCAGCCGAGGGTATAAAGTGCGCTATCTGCACCGACCACCCCGAAACTCCGATACAGTATCTCCCGCTCACCGCGGCGCTTGCGGTAAAGGGCGGTCTTTCAAGAGAAGATGCTCTGAAAGGAATTACATTATACCCCGCCGAGATACTCGGACTTTCCGATAAGCTTGGAAGCATAGAGGTAGGCAAGCAGGCGGATTTCTCGCTGTTTAAAGGCGACCCGCTTGACCTTACGGTTACACCCGAAGCGGTTGCCATAAACGGCAAGATAATGTTCTCGACAGGCAAAATACAAGGGCAGACAGATAGAACATGAATTATTCCGAACAACTGAAAAAGCTGCTTTCACTGGAGCTTAACTGCACCTCCGAGGACTTCGATAAGGCGGAAAACATCATCACTCTGCCCGCTCTCAACGACGGTCGCAGAATGTATCAAGCCGAGCCGTATTTTTTCCACATGGTTACCCTCGGCAAAAATGCTGTCATCACCGCAAACGAACAGCTTCACGGTTTTCTGCGCGAATGGAGCAGCGATTGCCAAGGACATTGGCTTTTTGAGCAGCCAAATCTGCTGCCGCTTGAAAAAGAGCTTAACAAGTATGGCTACACGCTCTCGCAGAGCCATCATATGTTTCTGCCTAAAGAGCATACTAATCCTACAGGAAGCTTTGAGACCAAATGGTTTAAAGGCGCTGAGATACATCAGTTTTATGGCGACGAGCGCTTCCCCAACGCCATTTGCGATAAATTCAAGCCCGAGCGCCCCGACACGCTTGTTGTGTGCGCATACATCGGCGGCGAGATTGCAGGAATGGCGGGCTGCTCGGAGGACGCAAAGGGCTTTCAGCAGATAGGTATAGACGTAATGCCGCAGTTTCGTTCCAAAGGCATAGGCTCATATCTTGTGGCGCTTTTGAAAAACGAGATAGAAAAACGCGGCGATATACCATTCTACGGAACGAGCCTGTCAAATCTCCACTCATGGAATATCGCGTTAAAATGCGGCTTTCGCCCCGCTTGGGTAGAAATAGGCTGCAAAACTATATCACACGAAAGGAAATGACAATGCGCGAGATAAACGCTTCACTTATAACCGAAACTGTAAGCCGCCTTTGCATAGACGCAAATCTGCACCTGCCCTGCGGCATGAGGGAATGTATAGTTTCCTGCATAGATAAAGAGGAATCCCCGCTCGGAAAGAGCGTGCTGGGCGACATCGTTTCAAATCTAGACTGCGCAGACGAGCTTTCAGTGCCCATCTGTCAGGATACAGGCATGGCTGTTATCTTCGCAGAGGTAGGACAGGATTGCCACATAGTCGGCGGCGCTTTTGAGGACGCCGTAAACGCAGGCGTTGCGGACGGCTACGTCAAAGGCAGACTGCGCCTTTCCATAGTTTCCGACCCTTTCCTAGACAGAAAAAACACCAATAACAACACACCCGCCGTTATCCATACAAAGATAGTGCCCGGCGATAAGATAAGCCTTATGGTCGCACCCAAAGGATTCGGCAGCGAAAATATGAGCCGCCTTAAAATGTTCACGCCCTCCGCAACAAGAGAGGATATCATCGGCTTTGTGACCGAAACAGTATCCCTCGCAGGCAGCAATCCATGTCCTCCAATCGTTGTGGGAGTTGGTATCGGCGGCGACTTTGAATACAGCGCTTACCTCGCGAAAAAGGCGCTCTGCCGCGACCTTGCTATAAGAAATCCCGACCCCGAGTATGCAAAGATGGAGCAGGAGATGCTTTCCGAGATAAACAAGCTCGGAATAGGCTCACAGGGCTTCGGCGGCACTGTTACGGCGCTATATGTAAACATCGAAAAGAGTGCAACCCACATCGCGGGACTTCCCGTGGCAGTCAATATCGGCTGCCATGTAACAAGGCACGCACACGCGGTCATCTGACTTTAAAAAATTTTGTAACCTTTTTGCAACCTTTTTACAGTATATCTGGTTTTACTTATGAATTCGGACGGAGAAATAAGCTTATGGACACAATGTCACTAAAGGCAAGCGAAAGCTTTGAGCAGGTGATGGAATTCTATATGCCGATGGTGTATAGGATAGCTTTTTCGCGCCTAGGAAGCGCCCACGACGCCGAAGATATAACCCAAGACGTCTTTCTGAAATACTTCCGAGCGGACATCACCTTTAACGATGAAGAGCACCGCAAGGCATGGCTGATACGCTGTGCGATAAACTGCACAAAAAGTCTTGTGACCTCTGCGTGGTTCAGACACCGCGCCTCAGACGAGGGTCTTGAAAACATGGAGGAAGCGGGAGATATCCCCGGCAGCGATGGCGATATCGGCAGAATAGAACAGAAAAACGCCGTAATGAGCGCTGTGCTGCAGCTTCCCGAAAAATACCGTACCGTAATTCATCTGTTTTATTTTGAAGATATGTCGGTCGCACAGATAAGCAAAGTGACTGGCATACGAGAAACAACAGTAAAATCACAGCTCAGCCGAGCGCGTGATATGCTGAAACCATTGCTGAAGGAGGTAGATTTCTGATGAGCTTCAAAGAAGAATACAAAAACTGCGCAGAGATCATGGAACCCTCGGCTCAGCAGCTTGAACGCATGAAAAGAAATGTGCTGGAACAAATAAAAACTCCTGAGAAAAAGGCTATACCTTTCAAGAAAATAGCTTACATCGGCAGTGCGGTTGCTGCATGTGCAGTGCTGTCTATCGCCGCTGTGAATATAATTCCGCGCCTTAGTACAGGCAGAAATGAGCTTGCCGCATCGTCCTTGACATCGTCAGCTGAATTGTCATACAGCGAAGCAGGTGCGGGAAAGTTCGATATGCTTACAGACGGAACAGGTGCTGCTACCGAAAATGCCACAATCGATGAAGCGGCTTCGGAACCTGCAACTGATGATGTCTTGACCGACAATGCCGATGACAGAGCAGCGGAAAACGATGAGGAAAGTGGTGCTACAGTTGCTCCTTCCGAGGAAAAAGGTGTTACAGACAACTCTATCAACGGTTACAATGACGACACCAACGCACCGCAGGGTGATTCAGTCAGCGCACCCACTACCACTGTGGTAGATTGCGGAAACGTCCCTGAGGATACCGCTGATATGGCTGTTACCGACAGCTCGTCCACGCTCGAAATAAGCGACGATATGAGCATGATAGCTTTTGATGGTGCCAAATACGTCCTTGTTGACAACGGAAGCGCTCCGCCGACTGACATAGAAATGTACGAAATAGAGTTACTTGCACATGACGGCACACATTATTATGCCGAGGTCTACACAAACGACTATGTGATATTGCTGCTGATAGACGAAACGGGAACATATAAAATAATCGGCGGCTATAAAAAGGCAGAATGATTGGGATAATATACGAATATTAACGACCGAGAGAGAATATAATATAACATCAATCGGTTCGGAAAACGGACTTTCTCACAAGTCCGTTTTTTTCTGCGTTTTTACAAAAAAAGTTTTGTGAAAATCACAAAAAAGTACTTGAAATGTTGAAAATTTTATGATAAAATAGAGATATGAGAAATCAGCGCGGTAAAGCGCTTTAAAATGATAATTTTTTAACAAAACAAGCGTTCAAAAAGAGGTGATACGTTTGACAGATCTTGAAAGAGCAGTTTCGTGCAGCGGCAATGTTGCGTTCTGCATGAAATTTCAGCTTGGCTTCCCTGCTGAAATACTTTCCGGCAGCAATCCTTTCTGCGAGGGTCAACAGATAAAATTCGGCGATATAGTTCACCCCGACGACTATCAGCCTTTCTGTGAGATAATAAACAATATCGCAAACGGCTCTGACTGCGAGATAAGACTACATTCCCGCCTTAAAACAGCGGACGAATACGTTTGGTACTATATAACAGGCTCCGCTGTCACAAATGCAAGCGGTATGCTTAAAAGCGTCAACGGCATGATGTTCAACGTGTCTGCGTATCTTGACTGCGACGCAGAGGACGCGGTGCTGCACCGCTTCCGCTCAAAGCACGCCGCAAACCTCTCTGACGGAAAGCCGGTATTCACGCTGAATGATATACTCGGCGAGGACTATCTTATCCGTATACAAAACCCGTTCACACAAATAAAGGGGCTTTTTTCTGCAATAATCGACAGCAGCGGAAAGGCTATCCTGGCATCGGGCAAAGCTGATAAGCACTTTAACCTCGGCAAAATGAACTACCAGCGCAAAAAGAATATCCGCGTGCGCCATAAAGCCATTGCTTCGTGGGTCATTGCAGGCGATACTCAGGATATCGTTGACGGCAATGCGGCGCTGCTTGAAACAATGGCAAATACCGTCAGCGGCGTTGCAAACTCCTATGTAGTTCTTGTGGAGGAGATGGAAAACTCACAAAACGCAAACAAGCTTCTCGGACAGACTTTTGAGGATCAGATACTTGTCAATAACGTATATTCGCTTATCCTCAACAGCCCCAACACAAAGTCGGCTGTAGCGGGAATACTTCCGCTGATATCCGAGTATTTCGGTCTGTCGGACATGATGTTCTGCAGTCAAAAGGAGATACCCGCAAAAGTGTATCGCTGGGATCTTTCGGGCATGATGCTGCCCGTGCTTTGCGGTATTCTCGAAATCCAAAGCATAAGCGAAGAATTGGAATACAGCGGCATAGTATGCACCGACCTCGATACTATTCACCCCGAACACGAGGGCGACAACCTTGGCTGCTCGCTAGTCAGTACATTTGACGGCGGCAAGCGCAGCGGCGTGTTCGTATACACATCGGAACAGGTCGGAAAGACCTGGTCTAACCGCGAACGCAAGCTGCTGAAAAACATTACACAGATACTTTCCACAGTAGTAAACAAAATGTTCATGGAAGATGAGCTTTCCACTTCGCGTGCGCGCCTTGAGCGCATTGCATACTACGACCACGAAACAGGTATTCCAAACCGCAGTATGTTTGAGCGTGATTTCCGAGAGGAGATAACAAACGGCAAAAAGGGCGCAGTTATCGCTTTCGAAATATCAAATCTCAAAACGATATCTGAGATATATGGCTGCGAATATTCCGAAAAAGTGCTTCAAAGCTTTGCGGAATACATTTCAGCAATCCCTTGCTCCGCTGCAAAAACAGTGTATCGCTTCAGCAGCGATGTGCTTATGGTAACTCTCAGCGGCTCCGACCGCGAGGAGGCTCGTCAGTTTGCGCAGGTGATACTGACGAAATTCCGTTCACCGTGGTATCTCGACAACAATGAGCAGCTTCTTCAGGTGTATGCGGGCGTGACCATATACCCCTCCGACGCCGCGGATATCGACAACTGTGTAAGCGCCGCAACACAGACGCTTCGCCTTGCAAAAGAACGCAAGCTGGAGGACGCGGCGTGCTACTCAGAGGGGCTTGAGGAGCAGCTTGGCAACACACGCCTTGTTAAAAAGCTCATCGCAGAGGCAGCAGAAAATGATTTTGAGGGCTTCTATTTCCTGTATCAGCCCGTAATCGACATTAAAACAGGTCAGCTTCATTGCTGTGAGGCCAATCTTTATTGGACAAACGGCGATATCACCGTTCCGCGCGATCAGTTCCAGCCCATAATCGACAGACTTGGTCTTTCGAATGAGCTTTACCGCTACACGGTCGATAAGATATGCCGCTTTTGCATGACTGTGCGCGACGCAGGCGTTGAGCACTTCCGCGTTAGCTTCGCGATACCCGAAAATATTCTCAGCACCGAAGTCAGCATAGAAGCACTCAGAAGCTCGCTGCTTGAATATTCGTTACCGCCAAGCGCTGTCAGCGTTTCCGTTTCAGAGAGCGAAAGAACGCTGTATGCCGGAAATATGTTCTTGCAGCAGATGTCTAAGATCGGCGTAAATGTCATTGCAGACGACCTCGGCGGCGGCTATTTCACCATAGCGCCGCTCGAAAACACCGCTGTAAAGACTATAAAGATACTCAGCAGCCGCTTCAACGACGACGCTGTATCGACCTCTTTCCTGCAATCAGTAATCAGACTTGCGCATGAAAAGGATATTGCGGTTTGCGTCAAAGGCGTAGATAGTCCCGCGATATTCAACAAGATCAAAAACTACAACATTGATCTTTTAGAGGGCACATTCAACGGCAGACCGCTGCACAGCGAGGAATTTATCAACAAGCTTGTCGGCAGCAGTGTTATTTCTCATATCAGTTGATTTCAAAACCGCTTCGGTATTCCGAGGCGGTTTTTGTATATTGCCTGTCCCTTTCGCATAAGATTTTAGCGGGAGGGATAAATTTATGCTATACAACAGCCTGCACCATCTCATAAACCGAAGCTCGTCCTCGCGCAGATTTTTCCTTGCTCTGCCTGTTGAAGTACAGATGGTGCTGCACAAAGACAATTTCCACATTCACACACAGCTTGATCTGCGGCGAAAGGCTGAGATAGTTCAAAGCCTTATGCGAAAAGATCTCATATAACAAACTGCCGAATTTGGTGCACACTTTTAGGTAAGCTTCACAAACGCCGAAACTATGCATTTTGCGTTCGTTTCAACACAGTGCACAACTTTCCACAAACATAATTGTTTGTTTCTCACAAGCATCACCGTTTTTTGCATAACGGCGATGTTTTTTGTTGTTTTGCGATTTGTTCAATCTGCCGTTGCGCTTTTGACGAATTTTGTCGTATAATCAGACAAACGGAGGTGCTTCAAATGAACTATCCAAATGTAATACAATTTGAGCTTTCGGGACGCTATGCACTTTTCACTGACCCACTGACAAAAAGCAGCGGAGAAAAATGCACATTGCCTGTTCCTACATACGAAGCCCTTAAAGGCGCCGCACGAAGCATATACAGCAGCCGCAGCTTTTGCTGGGTGATAGATAGCGTTAGGATAATGCAGCCAATAGTCACCGAATCAATTGCCATAACAAGAACAGGATATTTCGAGAATTTCACTGACATCTCGATATACACATTTCTGAAAGATGTGCGCTATAAAGTTTTGGCGCATCTTGAATTTCCCGATGGCACACCGCCCGAAACACAACATAAATACTACGCAATTGCACGAAGAATGCTGAAAGCAGGCGGAAAGCGCGAGGTGTTTCTCGGTGTCAGAAGCTGCATTGCTGAGGTGCGTCCTTGCCGTTTTAATACTGAAATGAGCGCTTATGACGGTCATTCGCAGTATTTCGGACTTATGCACCACAGCTTCACATACCCGACAGCAGATAGTCCGCGTTTTTCGCAGCAGCTTTTCTACTGCGAAATGAATAACGGAATAATAACATTCCCGCCGCCCGCAGCTTGTCCGATAAACCGTAGGATAAACACAGCTAATAAGTATGCATTGGTTTGAACGACTTTATAGGCTTTATGACAAGCGCGATGTACCGCTTTTCCACGAAATGACGTACACGGATATCAGCATTGACCTAAAATCTGACGGACGGCTGATCTCAGCTAGGCGTCTACGAGAGCACATGAATATTCCTGTCACCGAAAGCTCTCAAAGCCGCACTGTAAACATCTCTCCTCACCCGCTGTGCGATAATGTGTATAATCTTTCCGAGCCTAAAAGGAGAGCCGCATATCTGCAGTATCTTCGCGAGTGGGCTTGCTCAGAATACGGCAACGACGCACTTTTGGCAGTAATGCGATTTGTTGAAAGAAACTGCGTCAGCGTCATTCTGACAGAACTTAATATACAACACAAAAACAGCGAAAAAGTAAGCTTTTCTGTTGACGGAAATCCGCTTTGCGGCAGCAACGAGATAATTCAGTCGCATATCGAATATATCCGCGCTCAGCCGACAGAAATGGGAATATGCTGCATAAGCGGAGAATACACCGCAATCTGCCGCACTCACCCCAAAAAACTTTCCTCGCCTAGCAGCAACGCAAAGCTGATATCATACCGAGAGCGTGAGCGGCTGGTTTTCAGCGGACGTTTTGACAATGCGGAAGATGTGTTCCCCATAGGGCGCGAAGTCAGCTTCAAGGCTCATGCAGTGCTTAAAAGGCTGATAAGCGAGGGCGGCGTTAAGCTTCAAAACCGCATATTTGTCGCCTTTGACGAAAGCGGAAACACACTTCCGCTGCCGCTTATCGGCAAAGAAGCTACGCCTTTCGGAGAGGTTACATTACTAGGCTTTTGCGAAATGTGCGAGGGTAGGCTGTCGGTCACGCTTTACCGCACTGTTTCAGCCGCGGAATATACAAAATTACTGCAAATTAGTCCGATCAACAGAAAAAAGCTGCACGAACCAAACAGCGGTCACCGTTACGAACAAGCTTTAAACGAAATACTGAAAAACGTTGGAGAGAAGCCTTATGCGCCTGTTATATAAAAGAGATTTCATGGCACTTATATCAGTGAGCGGAGCCACGCCAAACGGCGACCCGCTGCTCGGCGGCAGACCTCGCACCGACAGCAGCGGTTTCGGCATGATATCTGATGTGTGCATAAAACGAAAACTGCGCGACCGCCTTTCGGAAATGGGCGAGAATATACTTGTCACATCTCAGCACTCGGGCGATGACAGCATCGCGAAGCGCATAGCCTCACTCAGAGGCTTAGATTACAGTATTCTCCATGAACAAGCCTGCTCGCACTGGTATGATATGAGAGCATTCGGGCAGGTGTTCGCTTTTAAGGGAGCGCACAGCCGTTTTCATGACGTGCGCGGCGCGGTGACAATTCAGCACTGCTTTTCGCTGCACCCTGTCGAAATAGTGGAGCTTCCTTTGACGCGCTGTATCAACATGAGCACGGAAAAACGCCGCGGCAGTGATACGCTCGGCTCAAAAAGCTTTGTAAGATACGGTCTGTATGTGCTCAAAGGCTCGATAAATACGCATTATGCCGCGAAAAACGGCTTTTCCGATATTGACGCCGAAAAGCTAAAAACTGCGCTTATATCACTGTTTCACAATGACACGAGCGCCGCCCGCCCCGAGGGAAGCATGATAATAGAGCGGCTTTACTGGTGGAAGCACAGCACCGCCTACGGCGACTATCCGTCACACATGGTATTTGATTCGGTCATGCCAAAGCTTCGCGAGGGTGTGGAAAAGCCGCTCAGCTTTTCCGACTACGAGATATTTGAGCAGCCGCTGAAAGGGCTTTCGCCCGAAATTTTCGTTTTTGGCCGTCCTTTGGACGTTATTGTTTAAATAAGTTATGAAAAGAAGAACAGCACCTCCAAGTGGGGGTGCTGTTCGGTTTTATGTAGATCAAATGCTTTGCAGATAACCATAAAGCTCCGTCTTGGTCGTACGAGGCATTTTCCCCTCGGAAACCTTTCGTTTTATTGCCGCAACATCTCCATACCATTCTATCCACAGTTTAACAGCATTGATGACATACTCACTGTTGACGACATCTTTATCAAGCCTTTGCCATATTTGACACGATGATATCGTAACCGTCTTTTTTGTATTCAAAATATTAATGCTTGTACCGAGATTGATGTAGTATACACCATTATCATATTGCGACCCTTGAATGTTAAACACAACCGAAGTATCTGCTCCTACAAGTATCCATGTTGTGCCTTTCTTCTTAAATCCAAGCGTTTTCAGAGATGGTCTTATCTGCTCTATCAAAATATCCCTGGGCAGCATCAGCAGCCTCTAAGCGCTCTCTGACCGATATCCTTGCGGAAATGCGCCTTTTCAAAGCCGATGGTCTCAACAGCCTTGTAAGCCTTGTCAAGCGCCGTTTTCAGATCATCGCCTGTTGCGGTAACACCGAGAACTCGTCCACCTGCTGTGAGGAACTTACCGTCTTCAAGCTTTGTTCCCGCATGGTAAACATAAGCAAGCTCGCTCTGACCGTTCTCGTCAAGACCTGTGATGACCTTTCCTGTTTCGTACTTCTCAGGATAGCCGCCGCTTGCCATTACAACGCAGGCACAAGACTTGTCGCTCCACTTGATATTGAGTGTATCAAGCTTCTCCTCCCATACAGCCTCGATGATATCAACAAGGTCTGTTTCAAGCAGAGGCAGTACTACCTGTGTCTCGGGGTCGCCGAAACGGCAGTTGTATTCGATAACGCGCGCGCCGTTGGGTGTAAGCATCAGACCGAAGTACAGACAGCCCTTGAACGGTCTGCCCTCTGCCTGCATAGCTGCGATAGTGGGCTTGAATATCTTCTCCATGCACTCAGCCTTATATGCGTCGGTGTAGCAAGGGTTTGGCGCAATAGTACCCATACCGCCTGTGTTAAGACCCTCGTCGTTGTCGTAAGCGCGCTTGTGATCCATAGAAGATATCATAGGTTTTACGGTCTTGCCGTCTGTAAACGCAAGAACAGTAAGCTCGGGGCCTGTCATAAACTCTTCAACAACTATCTCGCTGCCCGAAGCGCCGAACTTGCCGTCAAGCAGCATGGAGTTTACAGCGTCCTTTGCTTCCTCGAAATCCTTTGCGATGATAACGCCCTTGCCAAGTGCAAGACCGTCGCACTTGATAACTGCGGGATAGCTGTTCTGTGCCTTTATGTATTCGATAGCCTTGTCAGCGTCAGTAAATGTTTCATAGCCCGCCGTGGGTATGTTATACTTCTTCATCAGCGCCTTGGAGAACACCTTGCTGCCCTCTAGGATAGCTGCATTCGCGCGCGGACCAAAGGTCTTGAAGCCTGCTTCATTCAGCTTGTCAACCATGCCGAGCACAAGCGGATCATCGGGTGCAACAAAAACATAATCGGGCTGAAGCTTCTTCGCAAGCTCCAGCATACCCTCGATATCGGTAGCCTTTACGGGAAAGCACTCCGCAAGTTTTGAAATGCCGCCGTTTCCGGGTGCGGCATAAAGCTTATCCACCTTAGGGGACTTTGAAAGCGCGGTGATTATTGCGTGCTCACGACCGCCGCCGCCAACAACTAAAATATTCATAAGAAAAAATTCCTTTCAGAAAATAAGATATTATTATTGTAGCATAAATCAACAATTAATGCAACCGATTTATTCCTTTTTTTCATCGCTCTTAGCCGCGGTATTTATTATCTCATCCATCAGCAGCTTTTCGCGATCTTCGCCTTTTGCTTTGCCCATCTTCTGATCACGGCTCATCTGTTCAAACTGCTCCATTATCGCATCCTTGTCCACTTCAACAACAGGCATAGGCTCGCGCAATCCCGCGTTTACCTCAAGCTCAAAAAAAGGGGTCGCAGATGTATCGAATTTCTCCGCATTCACGCCGAACACAAATTGATATTTAACGCTGCGTATTCCCGTTGTTATCTTTACGATATAGCCTCTGTTCTTCCCTTTCTTGAAAGCGGTATACTCAACGGCCTTTACATCGCTGTAGTAAAATATCTCCTCGCTGCCATTCGGCGCAGTGACCGAAAACTCAGTATCGCGGATCTCATATTTATGTTCGCCGCGAAACCCTGCAACAAACCACACAACGGCGGCCGTCACCTCAAGCCCAAGGCAGACGAAAAACATAGAAGTAACGATTGGATTTATTTCATCGCCAAAGTCGAAAATGCAGCCTATGACCACAAGTGCGATCATAATAAGACCTGCCGCTAAAAACGTTCCGCACAACGACTGCAGGTTATTTACCGTGCGAAAGCTTCCGCGGCTTTGAACATTATCGTTCATTTTTTCCATATGGATCCTCCATCGCTGCGACCGTCTTTTTCAAGCTCCGCATAGTTCTTGCGAGTTATCTGCTCGACTACCATCGACTCAAACATGCTCTCAACGCCCTCAGTGTCAAGCGTAGGTTTTTCTGTTGTAAAGATACCGCTATTCACTCCTAGATAATAAAACGGCGTTGCGTTGATATCCTTAAAAACCTTATTATCACTGAATATATAACGGTATTCGTATTGGCGCAGGCTTGTGGTTATCGTAACAAGAAAGCCGCGGTGATTTCCAAACAGCTTTATTGGCTCAAATGTTATATCCCGCACATCGGAATAGTAGAAATACTCCGTCCTTTTGCCGGGGCCTTTTACGATAAATTCATGCTCTCCCGCGTCATATTCGCATCTTCTGCCCATAAAAACAAACGCAAATATCGTACCGAATACTGCTTCCAACAAAATAGTCACTGCCATAAACACAGTTTTGCTCGTCTTAAAGCTTATCTCACCCTGTTCGGCTGCAAGATTTGCTGACACTATAATCGGCATCATCGCAATAAAGCTCACCACAGCAAGTCCTGCTACCGCAAGCAAATACACCATCTCATGGTTATATGCGCATTTAAATGAGCCTTTGCGAATAAGCGGGAGTTCCTCTTTCTTGCCGTAATCCCCAACTTCTCTAGCTCTTGTCAAATCGTTCATACCAAACCCTCACTTTCGCCGAAGCACCGTAAATACTTCAGCATTGATTTATTACGAAATACCGCTTATCTCACGGTAAAGCTCCCTTGCAAAGCCATCAGTCATGCCGCAGATATAATCAGTAACCAGCATGAGCCTGTGATATGCCTGCTCTGCTTTTGACCTGCCCTCGCACTCCATAAGGCATATCTTAACATAATTCTGCGAGATCACCGAAATAAGCTTTTTGTCTGTTATCTTTTCACTGTCAGTATCAAATCTCAGTGCCGCTCCCGTCAGCTTATCAAGCAGAAAATCCATCATTGTGCTGACAGAAAGCTCTATCTTTAATATCTCCTTTGAGATAAACGCATACCTGTACGCGATATCGCTAAGCGCTTCGCTCAATCCCCATGCAGGTGACGCCGCAAGCAGCTCACGCTTCATCTCGCCGCGCATTATCAGATCGTAGTTATCGGCAAATGCGTCTGACGCGGAATAAATCATTACTCCCTGCATTCGTATCATCCAATTCTGCACGGCGTTTTGTTCAGGGTCGGGCATACGGTTTGCGACCGCCCTTTCAAGACACTTTTCAAGACGCTCCGCCGAGGACTCCAAGATCCTTTTCTGAGCTGCGTCATCACAGCGCGCCGCATAGCCGCGAAGCTCCGACATAAGCTGTGTGCAGCTTATCATTCCCTTTTTGACAGCGTCCTCAATATCCGCCGTTTTGTATGCGATATCGTCAGCCGCCTCCAACAAAAATGTCAGCGGATAGCGGCAGCCTACTGCGCCCGTTGCTTCTGAAATCTCATCATACAACCGCTGCTCCGTGCAGTAGTAGCCCATCTTCTTATCCTTGATATCGCCGCTTTTTTTATTTATCCCAAGCGATGTCACTGGGTACTTGATTATTGTATTCAGCAATGCATAGGTCAGATTCATTCCGTGCTCATCTATAAGATAATGCAGCTTTGTCAGCACCCTCAGCGCCTGTGCGTTGCCTTCGAAATTCAGCAGATCGTGCTTCATCTGCTCTGACAGCAGCGCATTTACAGGCTCTCCGCAGAAGTCCAGCGCCGACAAATGCAGCCCGAACCATTCGCGTATCGTATATTCACCGAAATGTCCAAACGGCGGATTTCCGATGTCATGCACAAGTCCCGCACATCTGAGTATATCGCAGCAAGCCTCACGCACCTCTGGGGTTATCTCGGTACGTCCCTCGCTGCTCAGCCGCATAAGCGCAGTGTCGCATATCGACTCCGCAAACGAGGACACCTCCAACGAATGAGTAAGCCGCGTGCGCACAAAATCGCCTCTGTCAAGCGGGAAAACCTGTGTTTTATCCTGAAGTCGGCGAAAAGACGCACTGCCAACTATCCTGTGATAATCCTTGCGAAACTCCGAGCGAACATCATTCGGATTTTTGCGGACATTTTCCCTGCTTCTTTTTGATGACAGCAGCCTGTCCCATGTCAATTCAGGCATAAAAAACTCCTTTTCGGCGGGAAATTAACAAGAATTGTCCCGACGGAATAAAATGTAATGATCATCACTATCCATGCTGAATAACTTTGTCACTCGGGGCAATAATATTCACGACGGAGATCGCGAGGATCGGGAATAACCAGAAAGGAATGATCACAAAATGTTAGTAAAACGCGGGGAGATATACTATGCGGACCTCAGTCCCGTTGTAGGCTCTGAGCAGGGCGGGATAAGACCTGTGCTGATAGTACAGAACGACATCGGCAACAAGCACAGTCCCACCGTTATAGCCGCCGCAATAACAAGTCAAAAGGAAAAGAACAAGCTGCCGACACATATCGAGCTGAATGCCGCCTCCTGCGGACTTGCAAAGGACTCGGTCGTCCTGCTGGAGCAGGTTCGTACATTGGACAAAAGACGGCTCAAGGAGCGCATGGGAGAGCTTGACAGCTCCGCCATGTCACAGGTGAACGACGCACTGTCGGTAAGCTTCGGACTTTAACAGATAAACAACGGGGCAGAAACCACTCTATCAGGGTGAATTTCCGCCCCGATAGCTTTTCGGGTCAATGCTCTTTTTTAAAAACCAGAATGTGCGCAAATTCCGTTTCGCACCTTGATATCAGGTCAAGCCCCGCACGCGAAGCACACAAGGTCATCTCCTCGGGATTGTCGGGATACACTTCCAACTTGTAGTTTCCCATATCTATAAATTTCGACTGATTTTTGTCCAAAGACAACACAAAGCGTCCGCCTGTTTTCAGCAGACAAGTCGCCTTTGCGACCGCAGCCTGCTTGTCCTTAAAATGCATAAAGGTAAGCGAGGAATAAACCACATCAAAGCTTCTTTTAAAAGGAAATGTCAGCATATCGCCGCAGACAAGCTTCACGTTTTTGTGATGCGCAAGATTTTCCTCCGCTCTTTCAATAGTTTTAGGCGATATGTCGATACCCCAAAGCTCACCGCAAAGAGGCGCGGTCTTTGCTGCGACCCTGCCTGTGCCTATGCCAATTTCGAGCACTGCTTCACTGCCTTTCAGCGACAGCGCGTTCAAAAAGTCCGCGCCGTCCCATTTATCCATGTATTCCTGCAAAACAGGAGGGTCATGGAAAGGATCGTTATCCTGCTCGATAAGTCCGTCATAATGACGTATAACATCACTCGTCATTTAGTTTTCCTCATATACACCCACAGCGCCCACTGTGCGCCCGCAAGCGCCGCCACGAGCACCACAATAAGTATCTGAGCGGCACCCCACTCACGCATACATACCACAATAAGTACCAACGCAGCGGTAAGTATCAGCGCATTTTTAAGGAAAGGCTTTGCCTGATTTTTCATTTGCTCTGGATACGCTTTGCCATGACGGTGTTCTTCATGAGCATTGCGATAGTCATAGGTCCTACGCCGCCGGGTACGGGAGTAATGAACGAAGCCTTCTCGGCAACCTCGTCATAAGCCACGTCGCCGCACAGCTTTCCGTCTGCGTTGCGGTTGATTCCTACATCTATAACAACAGCGCCGTCCTTAACCATATCAGCGGTAACAAAGCCTGCTCTGCCCACTGCCGCAACCAGAATATCTGCGCGGCGGCAAACTTCTTTCAGATCCTTTGTGCGGGAATGGCACACGGTTACAGTGCCGTTCTCATGCAGAAGCAGCATAGCCATAGGCTTGCCTACGATGTTGGAGCGTCCGATGACAACGCACTCCTTGCCGCTTACGTCAATACCCGCGCTGTGGATAAGCTCCATACAGCCTGCGGGAGTACAAGGCAGGAACGCATAATTTCCTATCATTATCTTGCCTACATTTGCGGCATGGAACGCGTCAACGTCCTTCATGGGAGAAATGCGCTCAATGACCTTTTCTTCATTGAGGTGCTTCGGCAGAGGAAGCTGAACAAGGATACCGTTTACCTTTTCATCTGCATTAAGAGTATCCACAAGCTCCAGAAGCTCTTCCTCAGTAGTTTCTGCAGGAAGCGCGTATTCATAGCTCTTTATTCCGCATACCTCGCACGCCTTTTTCTTATTATTCACATAAACGCGGCTTGCAGGGTCGTCGCCTACAATAACTACCGCAAGGCCTACCTCAAGGCCCTCGCGCTCTATCTCCTGTCTAACCTCTTCCTTGACCTTTGCGGATACCGCTTTTCCGTCGATTATCTGTGCTGCCATTGTTTATTCCTCGCTTTCATTGTCGTTAATATCATCGGAGCTGTCCTCCGCCTGAATTTCATCATCTTCGTTGCCGTTGTCGCTGTCTTCTTCATCTTCGTGGCTTTCGCCATCGTCGAGAGTTACCTCATCAGCGTCTTCGGCAAGTATGCTCTTAGCCTTGCCCTCCTTAGCCGCTTTCTTTGCAGCCTTTTCTTCGGCAAGCTTTTTAAACTCCTCCTGCTGCGCTGCCCAAGCCTCGGAATTGACCCAAAGCGGTATCTGTTTCTTCTCTGTGATGACCTTGAAAGCAATAAACAGGACAAGTCCCGCAAAGAACGCTATCGCCGCAACAAGCTGAGATACTCTTATTCCCGTTTCGCCGATATACAGACTGTCGGTGCGCAGACCCTCGATGAAAAATCTTCCCAATCCGTACCAAACGCAGTAGAGCAGGAATATCTCTCCGTCATAGCTGCGAAGCTTCTTTGAATAGAAATGCAGCAGCGCGAAGCCGAGCAGACACCACAGGCTCTCATACAGGAAGCAAGGGTGCACGAGTGTTTCGGCCTCTACCTCGGAGCTGATGATAGTTCCTGTCATGCCAAGGAAATAATCAGGCGCAGTCGCTGCGCCGTAGCACTCCTGATTTACGAAGTTTCCGAGTCGTCCCATGCACTGACCGATAAGGAAGCCTATAGACGCTATATCGAACATCGCAAGTATCTTCACCTTGCGCAGCTTGCACATTACAACGCCGACCAGAAGCGCACCTATCAAGCCGCCGTATATCGCAAGTCCACCGTTTCGGATATCGGTGAAAAACGTGATAAAGTCGTAGCCGCCCGCAAAAATGCAGTAATAAAGCCTTGCGCCGAAAAATCCGCCGATAAGCGCAACGAACACAACGTCAAACATTCTGTCGCCGTCTATGCCGAACTGATTTCTGCGCATATGAGCATAAATATACGCAAGGACTACGCCGACCGCAATAAGCACGCCGTACCAGTATATCGGTATGCCAAACAGCTCAAAGCCTCTGAAATATGTTATAGTAAGCCCGTCGAACAGGTTTGGAAACTGTACTTCAAGCTCCTCCGTTACCGCCGAAGCGATATGATTTAATGCTAACATAAAATTTGTTCCTCCATCAAATAGGGTAGATTATCGAAATGCAGGAGTTCTCCTCGTCTATAGACATGAGCCGTCTGCACATCTCTTCATAGGTCGCATCTGCAACGCTTTCCGCCATCGCATACGGCGAAACGCCCAGCAGCGCCATATCCAGCATATACTGCGATACGGACTCGGTATTGTTATAGCCGCGCACCACATAGCCGTAATTCATCTTCTTGATACGCTCGAAAAGCCCTTTATCGGGAAGCTTCTCCTTGAATTTGCGTATCTCCTTTTTCATCTCTTCAAGCACTGCATCGGGGTCGTCGGACTCTCCGTTTACAAACGGCAGCGTGTAGCCTCTGCCCGAAAACACCGTCACCTTGAACGCGTCGTTTATCGCGCCGCTGTCACGCATACGCACAAAGAACTCAGAGGTGTCACCGAAAATTATATCCATTATCATGTTGAGATAGATATACTCGTCCAGTGATTCCTGTCCGTTTGCGTCGGGTCGCTTAAAACCCGCAGCAAACTGCGGCTTTGCAACAGGCATTTTCATTTCAGTGCGGTGACACACTACCTCATAAGGCTCAACGGGGGCTATGCTCTCCACCTTTACGGGCTGCCTTTTCTTCAGAAAGCGCTCGCACACCTCGATAGCCTTGTCTATATCAAAATTGCCTGCAATGCTGATATACATATTTGAGGGCGCATAAAATGCGTCATAAACATCGTAAAGTATCTTGTCGGTTATCTCCGCGATACTTTCCACCGAGCCTGCTATATCGGTCTTTATGGGATTTTCGCGATACACTCCCTTCAGCAGTTCCATAAGCACGCGCCAAGATGGATTGTCGAGATACATGGTTATCTCCTGAGAGATTATGCCGCGCTCCTTTTCGACGTTTTCGGGAGTGAAATGCGGGTGCTGCACGAAATCCAGCAGTATCTCAAGATTTTTCTCGAAATTGTCGGCACAAGTAAAATAATAACAAGTGCTGTCATAAGATGTTACCGCATTGCAGGACGCGCCTGTTTCGGCAAACAGTGCGAAAGCGTCCTTTTCGGGACTTTCGAACAGCTTGTGCTCAAGATAATGCGCAGTGCCGTCGGGAATACTAATGGTTTCCCCGTCATTTATACGGTAGCTGCAATCCTCTGAACCGAATTTCACAGCGAACTGCGCATTCACAGTGGAATAGCTCTCCATCGGACACAGGCAAACTGTAACGCCGCTGCTGTGCGTGTATTTATAACACTTCTCGCCAAGGCGTGAGCTGGTTATCTCTTCAAGCATCATTTTCCACCTCCGGCGTAAGTGTGTAGAATGTATCGGGCTTGTACTGCCTGCAAGCAGCCTGAATACGCTCGGGCGTGACCTTTTCCACCTCTGCGATATACTCCTCAATAGTCAGCACACGCTCGTCCATAAGCTGCGAAACATACCATGAAGCGATAGCGTGAACGCTGTCGTAAACTGATTTCGCATTGTTTATTATTTCAAGCTTTGCTCTTGCAAGCTCGTCCTCGGAAACGCCATTCTCGCATACATCATTAAACTCTGCAAGCACCGCGTCCATGGTCTTTTGCACATTCTGCGCCTCAACGCCCGCATAGGCTGTTATCGTGCGCTTGAAACGATTGGAAAAGCAGCTGCAATAGTAGCACAAGGACTGCTTCTCTCGGATATTCATAAAAAATCTCGATGTGGTCATTCCGCCGAGTATCGTTGACAGCAGCGCACCCGCATACCTGTCACTCATATCGGGAGCCTTGAAATACATACGCACTATAGCCTGCTGCATCGACATCGTTTCGGTAAAGCTGCACAGCTCGGATTTCAGCACGCTGGGCGTTACCGACGGTTCGAAAATCTCACCTCTTTCAAGCTGCGAAAACGCTTCTGTGAGCGTTTCCTCGGTCTTTACAAAATCACTGCAGCCGACCGCCATTATCTCTATCCTGCCGTTTTTAAGCATCTTACGATACGCTTCATAAGCCGACTGAGCAGTTATCTTCTCAGCCTCGGGGCGTGTACCCTGTATGGAATACTGCCAAGGCTCGCCCTCATAGGCAAGCTCTGCGCCTCTGTGAGAAGCATAGCTGCGCTTGTCGTTTATCACACTGTCAATGCTGTCGAGAAGCTCCGCCTGCATAAGCTTTGTCGTTCTTTCCGAAAAAACTCCGTTTTCGGTGAGCGGGTGCAGCAAGCACTCAAGCAAAAGCTCACAGCTCTCCTGCTCCACACTTTCACCCTCAAGCGCAAACCTGTCGTCGATAGAAGTGACAGTAAGGCTTGAGCAGCGGCTGTCGCCGTCAAAGCTTGTATTATCGGAAAGCGTTGCGCCGTAAAGCTCGGAAAAGCGCAAGCTGAGCGCGGAATAATCGGGATATTTTTCGCAGCTGTCCACAAGGATATAAGGAACTACCGCGTAATCCGACCGCGACAGGCTGCTGTCATTAATATCGGTATAAATAAGCACCGCAATACGGTTCACCTTAAAACGATGATCAGTCACCTTGCTGAACCATATACCGCTGCCGATCTGTTTTCTTTCGTAAATCTTAATACACCCCTCGTAATTATGTAATATGTTCTTATATCGCACAATACGCAAATACTAGTATAGTATATCATATTTTAAACTACATTTCCAGTGCTTTATGTGAAAATTAGCAAAAAAAAAGAGCCAAACGGCTCTGGGTGCGAAATCCTTCGCAAATGAAATGATAATTATGTGTAGAACAAAAGAAAGGAGACAACTAAACAAAACAAATGAACGGAGAATTAACTCAGACCATTTATTTGTCTATATTATACCGCGCTTTGACGGTTTTGTCAATAACTTTTTTATTTTTTTATAATTTTCATACATTTTGCACAAATTAATATATTGCTATTTGACGGGAACATGAAGTTAGGCGTAAATATTACACGCCGTTACACAGCAAAGGCTCCGCTGCGAATATTTAAGCGCAGCAGAGCCTCGATATATTAAGCCGTGTTTACATTTCTTCTGCCGTAACTGCATTTCTTCTGAAAAGCAGCGAAATGCACCACGCCGCCGACAGAGCAACCAAAATATACACGATTCTGCTTATTGCTGCACCCTGTCCTCCGAATGCCCACGCCACGAGGTCAAAGCTGAAAATTCCCACAAGGCCCCAGTTGAGGCCGCCGATTATCAGCAAGGTAAGCGCGATCTTATCTAACATAGCCAAATCCTCCTTTGCGTTCAGCATAGACCGTCTTTTTTATCTTCGGTCGAGAATATTATGTGCATTTCGATACAGAATAATACCACAACCAAAAAGCGGCAGATATTTGTGCAATTTGTCATAACATCAACACTAAGCAAGTGTTTTTTTATAAAAAACGACATTTTTAATAAAACCTCTTGACAAAAAGCAAGCTTTGGTGTAAAATATAAAAGTCGTCAGGGAAATGATGACGCCGAAATTGAATGGGAGTTTAGCTCAGCTGGGAGAGCATCTGCCTTACAAGCAGAGGGTCACAGGTTCGAGCCCTGTAACTCCCACCAAATTTCTTTTTCCCAACGGCCCGGTAGTTCAGTTGGTTAGAACGCCGCCCTGTCACGGCGGAGGTCGTGGGTTCGAGTCCCATCCGGGTCGCCATATGCGGATTTAGCTCATCTGGTAGAGCGCCACCTTGCCAAGGTGGAGGTAGCGAGTTCGAGCCTCGTAATCCGCTCCAACATAAATTCGTCGTGGAAGTATTCACGGCGTTTTTTTTGCCCATTTTTCCTAATTAACTATGCTCCTATTGATTTTTTGACGATAATAGTGTATAGTATAGGTAACAAATTATTAAAGAAAGAGTGATTTTCATGAGCAAGACCACCATAAATATGATGTCAAGCGCCACAAAGGTCAAAGGACAGGGCGTCGGCTCCGCATATATGGAGCAGGTAGACCTTGTAAAAACAGGTCTCGGACACAAGTTCGAGGTGACTGAAAACAAGCGCGTAAAGCCCGACATCACACACTACCACACGATAAACCCCGGCTATTACCTCGGCAGAAAGTCGCGCACCAAAAACGGAAAGTCTGTCGGCTATGTACATATGCTTCCCGAAACTGTGGAAACAAGCCTTGATCTTCCGCGCTTTGCAAAAAATATTTTCTATAAGTATATGATAAAATTCTACAAGAGTATGGACTATCTTGTGACGGTAAACCCCTATTTTATCGGCAGGCTTGCTCATTACGGCGTTGACAAGAGCAAGGTCACATATATCCCGAATTATGTTTCCTCAGAAAAATTTCACCCTGTCAGTGCAGAGGAAAAGAAAGCGCTGCGCAGAAAATACGGCGTTCCCGAGGACGGCTTTGTAGTTATGTGCGCAGGTCAGCTCCAGGTGCGCAAAGGCGTTTTCGATTTTGTTGAAATAGCAAAGCAGATGCCTGATGTTACCTTTGTATGGGCAGGCGGCTTCTCATTCGGAAAGATAACCGACGGCTACAAGGAGATACAGAAGCTCCAGGAAAACCCTCCCGCGAATTTAAAGCTGCTTGGTATCATCGAGCGCGAATGCATGAACGAGATCTATAACCTAGGCGACGTTATGTTCCTGCCCTCTTACGAGGAGCTGTTCCCCATGACCATACTTGAAGCAATGTGCGTAAATGTTCCGATACTTCTGCGCGACCTCGATATCTACCCCGACATTCTGTTCGACTTCTACGGCAAGGGAACGAACAACGAGGAATTTATCGCCGAGCTCAAAAAGCTCAGAGATGACAAGGACTACTATGCGCAGCAGGTAGACGCTTCCAAGCGCGGAAACGAATTCTACTCCAAAGAACACGTCACCAAAATGTGGGACGAGTTCTACACAATGGTCAAAGATTCCATCAAAAAGTAAAATAAAAGCTGTATACAGCAAAAATAGTCGAGAAAATTCTTCGCTTTTGCAGTAGAATATAAGCACAGGGAGGCGAGGAGATGAACGAACAGGTTTTAGCAGTACAGCGTATGCAGGACTACATAGAAGCGCATACCGACGAGGAGATCACTATGGCAGATCTATCAAAAACAGCGCTGTTTTCACCATGGTACTCCTACCGCATCTTCAAAGCGCTGACGGGAATAACTCCGTCGGACTACATTCGCAGGCTCAGGCTTTCGAGATCGGCACTGAAGCTGAAAAACGAAAAAGCGAGAGTAGCGGATATCGCTTTTGAAATGGGCTTCGGCAGCGTTGACGGTTATCAGCGAGCGTTTCTGCGCGAGTTCGGCTGCAATCCCAAGGAGTACGCAAAAAATCCTGTTCCCATCACTCTTTTCATTCCCTACGGAGTAAAATTCAGAGAACTGCGAAAGGAAGAAACGACTATGGAAAACGTAAAGAATGTATTTATTCAGCAGCTTCACAAGCCCGCAAGAAAGGTCATCATCAAGCGCGGAAAGAAAGCAGAGGACTACTTCGCATACTGCGAGGAGGTAGGCTGCGATGTATGGGGAACGCTCACAAGTATGGATTCCCTGTGCGGTGAGCCTGTCTGCCTGTGGCTTACCGAAAAATACAGAAAGCCCGACACCTCTGTTTATGTTCAGGGCGTGGAGGTTCCGCTTGATTACAGCGGTGTCATACCCGACGGCTTTGATGTTATCGAGCTGCCCGAGTGCGATTACCTCATGTTCCAGGGCGAGCCTTTTAAAGAGGAGGACTACTGCGAGGCTATCACAGCCGTTCAGCAGTCTATGGAGCGATATGTGCCCTCCGTCATCGGCTTCGAATGGGACAAAAACGAGCCTAAAATTCAGCTTGAGCCTATCGGCGAACGCGGATATATCGAGCTTAAAGCTATACGAAAGAAATAATATTTACAAATAACACATTCAAGAGCAGTTCCGCTAAGCGAAACTGCTCTGTTTGTTTTTTTACCTTTCTTTTTCTTACAGAAAAATGATTTTCGCATTGACATATTACGGTTTTTATTATATAATAAAATATGTATAATTATAACTAAAAACGGAGGAATAGCAAAATGTCCGATTACATAAGAAGACTTCCCGTATACCTGCTGCTGGACTGCTCCGGCTCTATGGCAGGCGAGCCTATCGAAGCTGTAAAGCAAGGCATAAAGGCACTTGTAAGCGAGCTTAAGGGTGACCCCCAGGCACTTGAAACAGCGTGCCTTTCTGTTATTACCTTTGACAGCTCCGCACGACAGATCACTCCCCTTACAGAGCTTATGCTGTTCAGAGAGCCTCAGCTTGCCGCAGGCGGCGCAACCGCTCTCGGCGCAGCGCTTCAGGTGCTTGCTGAATGTATCAAGGCGGAGGTGCGCACCTCCACCGCCACACAAAAAGGCGACTGGAAGCCGCTGGTGTTTATACTTTCCGACGGTGCGCCGACAGACGATCTCCAAGCTGGTCTTGACGCACTCAAGGGCGTTACCGCGGGCAATATTATCGCTTGTGCGGCAGGCGCAAACGCTAACACCGCAACTCTTAAAAAGATCACCAACAACGTGCTGATGATGAACAATCTCACTGCGGGAGATATGGCACAGTTCTTCGCATGGGTGTCCAGCTCCGTCAAAGCGTCGTCCAAGAGCATCGACGCAAAGCCGGGCGACGCAGTGCAGCTTCCGCCTCCCCCTCAGGGCTTTGTTATTGTGCCGTAAGGCTGTGAATAATTTATGAATGACGAACTTTACTCCGAAAGAATGCACGCTTCGGTATCAATGAGCGAAGACGAGCTTAAGCTCACCGACCGCGAGGTAATGGAGCACACCTCCTCGATATGGAAATATCGCCCGATAAAAGACGACGGTCTGGAAAAGCACGATGAAAACCACGCAAAGCACACCGTCACCTCAAACGGCGAGATGATTGGCGCACGCGTGCGCGGAAAAAAGCACAAGCATGACGGCACCAACTGCGATGACTGGTTTGAGACCGCTGTGACAGACGGCTGTTTTATTGCGGTAGTATCCGATGGTGCAGGCTCAAAGCAGCTTTCGCGCACAGGCGCAAAGCTTTGCTGCGACAGCGCTGTATCCTACTTGAAAAGAGAGCTTTCCGCGCTGTTCAAAGCTGAGCCCGGTCTAAAGCAGAGCCTTGCGCTTGACATGGCAAACGCAGAATTTATGGCTGCGTGCGGAAAGATCGCTCCGCTTGTGCAGAATGCCGCAAGATATGCATTCGACAACACGATAAATTATCTCAGAGGAATATACTCCGACGAACGTTACATCGCCGTTTTAGGACGCGCACCCGAGCTTTCCGACCTTTCCTGCACATATCTCGCTGCGGTCGTAATACCGCTTGATATTGGCAAAAGACGCGAAAACCTTATAGTTACCGTACAGATAGGTGACGGCTGTATCTGTGCGATAAACTCCGACGCAGACTGTACTTCTTGCCTGAAGCTTATGGGCGAGCCTGACAGCGGCGCATTTTCGGGCGAAACACAGTTTCTGTCCGAGAGCGCAGTCAGCGCAGCTTCGCTTGCAGGAAAGACCCGAATAAGCCGCGGCTGCTCCGATGTTATTATGCTTATGACTGACGGAGTTGCTGATGACTACTTCCCTGCCGAGCCAATGGCAAAGCGGCTTTATCTCGACCTGTGCCTGAATGGGATACTCCCCATGCGCGGCATAATACCAAAGCCGCAGCTTCCCGAGCCGATCTCATTCCCTGCTGTCACAAAAGAGGGCGGCAGCGTGAAGCTTCAATATGCAAAGCAGCTTTATAACAGCAGCGACGACCCCGTAAACGAGCTTTGGCAGCGCCGAAATACGCTTAAAAGACACTCGCTGATGGCAAACGGCATTTCTCTCGGAGATACGCCAGAACAGCGGCTGCTTACATGGCTAGACAACTACAACGAGCGCGGAAGCTTTGACGACAGGACGCTTGTAATAATTCTGACCGACACAAAGGAATAAATGCTATGAACAGCGGTGATATATGCCTCGCCACGTTAGAAAGCGGCGAAACAATTGAATATGTATTTGACGCAAATGCACCGCGCGGCGGAATGAAGCATACGTTCTTCACCCCCGACAGAAAATATGCGGTGCAGTTCTTCAACAATCCGCGTGACGCGGCAAATCCGCAGATGCAAGATCGTATAAGAACGATAGTCAGCCGTTACAACCCGACTGTGTCGGAGCAAAACGGCGGCGCACTCGGAAACACCGAAAAGACCGCAGACTATTTCAGAGCAAAGTTTTGTTGGCCTGTTGCAATCATAAAAAGTCCCGAATTTGGTATCGTCTGCCCTACCTATCCGCAAAATTTCTTCTTTGGCGAGGGCGCTTCCGCTGTGCTTAATCTCAGCGGAAAAGACAAAAAAAGCAACTGGTTCACAGGACGAAACCGAAAATATATCTCAAACGGCGAGCTTGGCGACTTCAGAATGATGCTGAGGATAGCAATAGGTCTTGCAAGAAGCGTAAGACGTCTGCATCAGGCAGGACTTGCACATTCAGACCTTTCCTGCAACAACGTGCTGGTTGACCCACGCACAGGCTCGTCTGTGGTTATAGACATCGACTCACTGGTAGTGCCTAATAAGTACGCCCCAGAGGTGTGCGGAACGCGCGGCTATATTGCTCCCGAAGTTCTTGCAACGATGGAGCGCGACATGGCTGACCCGAGCCGCTGCCTGCCTTGTGTGCAGACGGACCTGCACGCTCTTCCTGTGCTTATCTACGAATATCTTTTTCTCCGTCACCCGCTTATCGGCCCTAAGATATACAGTGCCGACTCTGCGGAAAAGGACGATTTCCTTGCAATGGGTCCTATGGCGACTTTCATTGAAAATCCAAACGATAACAGCAACCGTCCGCCTGACCTCGGAGTTACGATAACATCGCTTTCAAAAGGCCTTGAAGACCTGTTTATAAGAGCATTCGTTGACGGACTTCATCACCCCTCCGAGCGCCCCTCCGCAATGGAGTGGGAGAGCGAGCTTCTGCGTGCATGGGACAAGCTTCAGCCCTGCTCCAATCCTGCCTGCAGCAAGCGCTGGTTTATACTTCGCGATGAAAACGACCCTGTGTGTCCGTTTTGCGGCACAAGAATGCGCGGCAGCGTAGCAAAGCTTTCACTCAAAAGCGAGATGCGCGGCAGAAAAGGCGTTTTCAGAGATAAAGGCGAGCTGTTCATCTACGACAATATGCCGCTTTTTGATTGGCACGTTTTCTCAAACATACACAACGACGAAAAGGCAAGCGCGGAAATGCGCGCATATATCTGCCACAGGAACGATATGTGGCTGCTGGTGAATAACGGCGCTGAGGGTATGCTCTCTCCCGACGGCAGACTGGTGCCTAAGGGCAGTGCTATAGAGCTTAAAAACGGCTGTCTTTTCCGTATGAGCGGCCGCGAAAACGGACTTGCGGCACAGATAACCATAACATAAGGAGGACTTATGTCCGAGAATATAAACGACCTTATCTCCCGCACAAATTCGGGCGAGATCGCCTTGCTTCCCACGGGTGAATATGAGGGTCCGATATACATCACAAAGCCGATAAAGCTTGTGGGCAATAACACCACCCTTTGGGCAAGACGCGGCAGCGTTATTGAGATGACCTGCGAGGGCGCGGCGCTCCAAGATTTGCGTGTAGAGCTTACCGAAGCACAAAGTTCACAGAATGCCATCGTTGCTCACGGTAAGACTATGATAAGCGATGTTGAAGTGATGGGCGCGGTAATGGGCTTCGGCGACGAGGACGGATACTTCGATATTCCACGCTCCATCGATCTCGGCACATTCGCCGCCGAGAAAAAAAACACGTTCATAATAAAGCTGAATGTGCCTGTTGCTTGTGAGCTTTCCTGCACTACAGCAGGAGTTTTATTCACGCCGTCATCGCTTCAGCAGGGCGAAAACCTTGTGACGATGACCGTCCAGGGCTTCAGCACGGGTACGCTGCTTTACGGCGAGGCAATGCTTAGATCGCAGTTCACAAGACGAATTTACATAACAGGCAGACCATCTGCGGAAGTTCAACCGATAAACGGCAAGACCGTGTACGAATGCGGCAACGAAGCGCTTCAAAGCGATGTTTTTTCAGTGCTTTCCCCTGCCCCGTCTGAGGAGCTTCCTCCTGCGGATATCCGCAAGGGACAGCGCATCTCACTGTATCAATATATCAAAAACAAATGCGAGATACATTTTACACATAGCTCGCCCAACACCGCAGAGATAGACCCGTATGTGTTTTTACTTGACGCAAACGGAAAGGTTTTCGGCAGCAAGGGCATGGTGTTTTTCGGCAACGAAAGCTCCGAAAACGGCAGTGTAAAATACTTTGCCGACGACGGACATATCGAAATAGACTTTGAAAAAATAGACTACCGTGTAGACAGGATACTGCTGACCTATTCACTTTACGCTGAGAGCGCTGCTCAAAGCTTCGCGGAAGTTAAATCACCTCGATGCTCATTCGTGGCAGACGGAAAAGAGCGCATAACCTACAGTATGTACAACATCGGCAATGCGCCAACCGCCATCGCACTGGAATTCTACAACTACAAGGGCGAGTGGAAAGTTTCAGCCGAGGGCCGCGGCTACAGCGGCGGAATGGCGGCACTGTGCAACATCTTCGGTATAGTTGCCGATAATTAGCGCAGAATTATCCTAGGGAAAGGAAATTACTCCGATATGGCGGATAAGAATTTATTCAAACGATATATAGGCTATGATAACACCGATGTTTTCCGCGGGCTTCTTCTCGACAGCTATATTGCGGTTCAGAAAAACGGACTTTTCTTCGGTGAAAATCTGCCGCTTGCCTCAACTGCGGAAATATCCGCTGCCGCGGCATACACCGCCGCACAGCTTGATGACGCTGACGCGATACAGCAAGGACTTGACACTTGGCTTGCTTCGCAGAAAATAAAATGCGACAGCGGCGCGGTTTCTAAGGCTCTTGCCGAGGCGATACAAAGCTGCGGTGACGGACAGCGAAACACATATTTTGTACTGCTTTGCTGGCTGATGAAGTATCTTCCGCAAAAGCATGATAAAATACTTTACGTGGGCGCTGCAACGCTGCGCGAGCTGTATTTTCTGTATATCATGCACCTCGCAGGCTCCGAGATAATCTACACGTCATACGGCGAGGACACGGACTTTGAACAGTTCACAAAGAAAGATGATGTAACCACTCTCGGCGGTGCGCTGAACACGCCCGTTGAGATAGATTTTGAAAACATCGATCTCAGCCTTGAAGGACAGCTCAGCGATATGCGCGCTGCCGCTCAGAAATACGACGGACTTGTTACACGCGGCACGACATCGGCGGCAGGAATATTTGAGGATTTCATAAAAACTCACAAAAGCAGAGTTATTGCAAACGGCGGAGTTTACGGCGACGGCTGTGAGATACCCGTTTATTTTGCAGCGCTTATCGGCTATGACGAGGAAGCTGTTTATACAAATATGTTGCTGAAGTTCAAAGAGAGCTTCGCAGGGCTTAAAAAGCAGCTTATCTTCATAGAAACGTCGCTGTCAAACCCCGATGTTGACGAAACAAAGGCGCTTGGAAGCATTCCCCGCAACAGCACCGAGACTATGACAGACGCGCTTGCGCTGCTGATAAAGCTGAACGGCGACCCGCTGAGAACTGCACTTGCACAAAGCACCCTGAAACAAATGCTGAATGCACTGTTCGAGGAAACAGGCAATCAAACGGTAGTTATGAACTACGGCACAAAGCTTGTGACCTGGCTCTACCGCTGCACGCAGGGACGAAAATACTCCGTTCAGTATGAGGATATCCCGACCATACTGTATTACGGCGATATTTCACAGGCAGAGCTGTTTTTCCTGCATTTCATGTCACGCTGCGGCTTTGATGTTATTTACATCACCCCGAACAAAAATATGCTGGATATGGCGGTGGACAAAAACACCGACGGACGTATGCAGATATTCCAGCTTCCGCAGACAAAGGAAAGCGGAAAATACCCCGACAAGCCCGTTAAAATGAGCATGGCGACTGTTGCCTACAATGCGGAGCGCGAGCTGGATACGATGCTGTACAACGGCGACGCAGGAATCTTCCGCGACTTCCAGTTCCCAAACTCTCAGGCAGTAACGCTCAAAACAACATATGAAGAAATAGGAATCCTGTGGAAGCACGAATCGAAATTCCGAACAGGATTTGAGGTTTCCGGTAACCTCGTAAGTGTTCCTAACATCTTCGCCAAAATAAGCGGCGTTAGGCGCGGCGATGAGGGTGATTATTGGAACGAGGTGCGTGACCGTCTCACCCCCGAAACAGTGCTTCGTATCAAGGAGGACAAGCCCGCTCCCGACGGTGAGCTTGACCTGTCGGCATACCGCAGCTTCTACCGCAACAGTCAGATAGACATTGCAAAGCTAAAGGCTTCTCCGCTCAACCGCTACAGCTACCTGCCCGACAGGATCCAAGACCTTATATTCTACAAATTTCAAGAGGCAGCCGACAGCGGATTTATAAAGCTTTCGGGCGACGAGCTGATGTGCAGCATAATCCACTATGGTCTCGGCTTTGATAAGAATATGCTGAAGATACTTCAGCGCTTCGATTTTACGAAGCAGATACCCAAACTTATTTATATTGATGTCGTTGAGGCGACCTTTACACTGGAGGAATGTATCCATACAGTGCTTTGCAACCTCCTCGGCTTTGATATACTGGTGTACACACCGACAGGCTACAAAAATCTCGAAACATTCGTAGACAGCAGAGCCTTTGAAGAGCACACCATGGACGAATTTTTGTACACTATGGAGGTTCCGAAGCTTAAGATTCCCTCCGATGATAAAAACAGCGGATTTTTCGGAAGGCTGTTCAGGAAAGGATAAGTTATTATGGCATTACAATTCACACCCGGCGCACAGATTGCTAACGCTGAAGTTATCGAAGCAACAGCAGAAGTAAAATCCGCTCCCGTTGCTACTGCTGAAGCAGCAGCTCTTGACACAAAGATCGAAGAAGTTAAGAACTTCAACATTGTTGTAAAGACCGAGGAGATCAAGCAGGAGCTTGCAAGCAGCAAGGAGATCGACGCGCTTGTAAGCACCATCAACGTAAACGACGCTAACACAATCGTTAAGTTCGGTTCTGAGGCTGCAGAGGAGATCTCCAAGGCTTCCGATCAGGTGCTGGGTTCCATGAGCATCGACCAGATCAACGACACAGGCACAATGCTGAAAAACCTCGCAGCTGTTATGGATCAGTTCGATATCGACGAGATCAAGGACGACAAGCCTGGCTTCTTCGGCAGCCTTAAAAAGAAGATCGAAAAGATCCTCAACAAGTACACCACAATGGGCAACGAGATCGACAAGATCTATGTTCAGCTCAAGACATACGAGTCTGAGATCGAATCCTCTAACACAAAGCTCAACAATATGTACGAGGCAAACCTCGGCTACTATCAGCAGCTCGTCAAGTACATCATGGCAGGCGAGCAGGGCGTTAAGGAGCTTGACGCTTTCATCGAGGAGTACAAGGCTAAGGTAGAGGCTAATCCCGATGACGGAACTATCCGTATGGATCTCTCCAATCTCCAGCAGATGAGAGAGATGCTCGACCAGCGTGTAATGGATCTGAAGGTAGCTGAAAACGTAGCTATCCAGACCGTCCCTATGCTGAAGACCATGGAGTACTCCAACCTCAACCTTATCAGAAAGATAAACTCCGCATTCATCATCACAATGCCCGTATTCAAGCAGGCTCTCGCTCAGGCTATAATGCTGAAAAGACAGCGTATTCAGGCTGAGTCGCTCAACGCGCTTGACGAAAAGACCAATGAGATGCTGATAAAGAACGCTCAGAACACCGTTGACCAGAGCAAGGCTATCGCAGCTATGTCCGCAGGCAGCTCTATCAAGGTGGAAACTCTCCAGCAGACATGGCAGACCATCGTTACAGGTATCGACGAGGTTCAGGCTATTCAGGATCAGGCTCGCGAAAAGCGCAAGCAGGACGCTGTTACTCTTGAGGGTATCAAGGACGAATACAAGAAGCGCATGAAGGCGTAATCCACATCATAACATAGCACAAAAAATCGGCTTTTGAAATATCAAAAGCCGATTTTTTTTATTTATCCTTTATAACATGAACATCAAGCTGGTCATAAGGAATGGAGATATTGTTTTCGATGAATGCCGCACGCACCGCCTCGGTGGTTGCGAAATACACGTCCCAGTAGTCCTCGGTCTTGCACCACGGACGAGTAGCAATAACTACCGCACTTGCGCCATGCTCCAGCATACGCACCGTAGGCTCAGGGTTTTTCAGCACCTTGGGATTACTCTCAAGTACACCCAAAAGTATATCACGCGCCTTTTCATAATCGTCCTCATAGGAGATGGAAAAGGTGAGATCAACGCGGCGTGTATCATTAGTAGAATTATTGATAACAACAGCATTTACCGCCTGGCCGTTTGGAATAAATATCGCCTGATTAGTGCCTGAGTCAAGCCGTGTATGTACAATTGATATCTGTTTTACCGTGCCCTCAACGCCGTTGGCGATAATATAATCGCCTATCTTAAAAGGCTTTGTTATCATAAGCACGAAGCCGCCTGCGACGTTAGAAAGGCTGTCCTGAAGCGCAAGACCTATCGCAACGCCTGCCGTACCGATAACCGTGATGACCGAGGTGGTAGGGATACCCAGCATAGACAGCACAACTATCAAAAGAACGACATACAGAACTATCCTTATGCACTGCTTTAAAAACTTTGACGCAGTAAGGTCTACCTTTGATTTATCAAGACCTTTTGAAATAAGCCAAAGCGAGAATTTACAAGCGACAAGGCCTACTATAAGAATAACGATTGCGAACAATATAGTCGGCAGAGAATGAAGAAAGCTGTCAAGCAGTCCTTGAAAAAAACCGCCTATCTTATCAAGCGCTTCCTCGGGCTTGTCAAACAGCTCATTCACTTTATCGCCGAGCGTTACTTCGTCAACAGCCTCTTTAGTCATCGCAGCTTCCGCCGTGGAAATGAGCCTTATCATTTAAGCAGCTCCTCCAATCCCTGCACAGCCGCGTCTGCGTCACTCTCACGGATAAGCACCGATATCTCATCAACGCCCGTTGTAATGAGAAGTATCATAGCGTCAATGCGGTTGAGCATATTGAACACCTTTGCCGCAAAACCTGCCTGAGTTTCCATATCGCTCGTTTTGATAACTATCTTGCGGTTGCCTGAATTTATCATGGGAGTGATGGAATGTTTTTCGTTGAGCTGCTTCATTGCGCTAAGCAGCTTACCCATATCGTCATCGCTGAGAGTAAATCCAAAGCCGAAACGCTCGGACATTGGCGCCGTCATGGATATCATATCAATGTTGATATCTGCCGCTGCAACTGCTGCAAGAGTGTCCTCCATGATAGTCTTGTAAAGAGGAACGTTGTTGAATGTAACAGCGGATACGTTTTCTGTAACAATAATGCTCATATCAATTCTCCTTTATCAGATCAGACATTGCATACAGTCCTGCGGGCTTTCCTGCGAGGAACACCGCCGCATTCACCGAGCCAACAGCGAATACTTCCTTGGACTGCGCGGAATGCGAAAGTGTGATCACCTCATCGCGGCCTGCAAAAATGATATCGTGGTCGCCGACTATAGTGCCGCCGCGGATAGCGTGCATTCCTATCTCGTCTGCGCCGCGCTCCTTGCGTACGTTGTGACGGTCGTATACAAAATGCTTGCTATTGGAAAGCTCCTCGTTTATCGCCTCGCCTATCATGATGGCAGTGCCCGAGGGCGCGTCTTTTTTGAGATTGTGATGCTTTTCAACTATCTCGATATCAAACTGTCCGCCGAGTATCTGAGTAGCTTTTTTTGCAAGCTCCACGAGCAGATTTATACCAAGCGACATATTGAATGTGAAGAACACGGGTATCTGTGCGGAAGCCGCAGTTATCTGCGCTCTCTCCTCATCTGAATAGCCAGTGGTAGCAAGCACCAGCGGAACACTGTTCATCTTGCCGTAGTTCAGCAGGTCGGGCAGCGCCGAGGGGTGAGAAAAATCAATAATAACATCGGGCTTTACAGGCAGATCGAACACCTTGCGGTAAATCTCAAATCCGCCGTAGTTTTCACCCTGAAGATCAATGCCCGCGATTATCTCACAGTCGGTGCGCTTTGCGCAAATATCCGCAATAACTCTGCCCATCTTGCCGCACGCGCCTGTAATAGCTATCTTAGTCATGTTTTACGTCCTAACCTTTCGTTTTACTAAACCGCCGCACCCTTGCGGGGTGCGGCAGAAGCGATATTACTTTATCTTGCCTACAAGTCCGAGAGCGTCCATCTCAGCACGGAGAGCCGCGATCTGCGCGTCGGTCATGCGGTAGAGAGGAAGTCTGCACTCGCCTGCGTCAAAGCCCATGATATTGAGCGCTTCCTTTGCGGGAATGGGGTTTACGTCCATAAACAGAGCCTTTTCAAAGCTGAGTATCTTTTTCTGGATAGCGAGCGCCTCCTCGCGCTTGCCCTCTAAGAACAGCATTACTTCATCGTGCTTTTCCTTGGGCATAAGGTTAGAGGTTACGGAGATAACGCCCTTGCCTCCGATAGCCAAAGCAGGAAGCACCTCGTCGTCGTTGCCGGAATAGATGTCAAGATCGGTGTATGCGGCGATCTGCATCATAAGGCTCATGTTGCCGCTTGCTTCCTTTGTTGCAACGATGTTCTTATGTACGGCGCACTCCTTGTAGCAGTCGATGGAAATGCCCATGCCTGTTCTTGTAGGAACGTTGTACAGCACGATGGGAACATTCACACTGTCTGCAATTGCAAGGAAATGCTTTGCAAGGCCTCGCTGAGAGGTCTTGTTGTAGTAAGGAGTTACCTGAAGCAGAGCGTCAGCGCCGACCTTTTCAGCTTCCTTTGAAAGCTCGATAGCATAGCCTGTGTCGTTGCTGCCTGTGCCTGCGATTATCGGAACACGCTTAGCCGCACGCTCTACTGTAAAGCGGATAGCCTCGATGTGCTCCTCATCTGTCATGGTGGAGGCTTCACCTGTCGTGCCACAAACTACGATAGCATCAATGCTGTTTTCGATCTGAAAATCGATCATTCTGCCGAACTCCTCATAGTTGATGGAGCCGTCAGTGTGCATAGGGGTCACGATAGCGGTAGCCGCACCTGTGAAAATTGTGTTATTCATGATCAATTACCTCAAATGGTCGTTAAAATCAATAAAAACGTCTATCCAATAACGGCGAGACGCCGCAGATGTGGGTATATCGTCGTTATTACTTGTCAAAGTAGCCCTTTGCTGCATACAGCTCTGCCATCAGAACTGCACCACCTGCTGCACCTCTCAGAGTGTTGTGGGAAAGGCATACGAACTTGTAGTCATACTGTGTATCCTCGCGCAGTCTGCCGATAGATACTGCCATACCGCCCTCAAGGTTTCTGTGCAGCTTAGCCTGGGGCATATTGTCCTCTTCAAAGTAGTTAAGGAACTGCTTGGGAGCAGAGGGGAGGTCAAGCTCCTGAGGAACGCCCTTGAACTCCTTCCAGATGTTAAGGATCTCTTCCTTGCTGGGCTTGTTCTCAAACTTTACGAATACTGCTGCGAAGTGACCGTTGGAAACGGGAACACGCAGGCACTGTGTTGTGATGCAGGGGGACTCTGCCTTTACGATCTTGCCGTCCTTGATCTCGCCCCAAACCTTCAGAGGCTCCTGCTCAGACTTTTCTTCCTCGCCGCCGATAAAGGGAATGAGGTTGTCGACCATCTCGGGCCATGTCTCAAAGGTCTTGCCTGCGCCGGAAATTGCCTGATATGTACAAGCGAGAACGTCCTTGATGCCGAACTTTCTCAGAGGAGAGAGTGCGGGAACATAGCTCTGGATAGAGCAGTTGGACTTAACGGAGATAAATCCGCGCTTTGTGCCAAGGCGAGCCTTCTGAGCCTCAACGATAGCCATGTGCTCGTCGTTGATCTCGGGGATTATCATGGGAACATCGTCTGTGAAACGGTGTGCGGAGTTATTGGACATAACAGGGCACTCAGCCTTTGCATACTTCTCCTCGAGAGCCTTGATCTCGTCCTTCTTCATATCAACTGCGCAGAACACGAAATCAACCATGCCTGCGATCTCTTCAACGTCAGCGGAAGCGTCCTTAACGATGATGTCAGCCATGCTTGCGGGCATGGGAGTATCCATAAACCATCTTTCGCCTACTGCGTCTTTATATGTCTTACCTGCGGAACGGGGAGATGCTGCGAGAGCAACTACATTGAACCAGGGGTGGTTCTCGAGCAGCGTAGCAAAACGCTGACCTACCATACCTGTTGCACCGATGATGCCGACATTATACTTTTTCATAGCTGTGTCCTTTCCTGTCCGTTTTTCGGACTTTAACATATTTTAGCGGGCTGTGCCCTTTTTTATAACAAAAAACGCCGATGATAATATACGTCATCGGCTGTCATTATGCTGAAAAGCTTTGAATATTGGATAGCCCTCCATCACTTAAACAAGTCGATGACAATCATACGCTTGTTCAACGTATGACCAGAAATGCACACGGCGGAATGTACACTCTTCGGCGGTAAGCCTTTCGCGCCCCGACCTCCGTCAGTCATCAAGGGGTACGCTAATCATCTGTCCCGCGCCTCTATCACATCGGATATTTCCGATATGCTTTATTTTATCATATATATTTACGTTTGTCAACGGTTATTCAGCTAAATATTATCAAAATTCGACCTCATATTTGGTGAAATTGATGTGATGTGTCAATTGAAAACACGCCGCAGTTGTGGTACAATATATAATGAAATATTATGTAATTATCAGGAACGAGGATAAAATATGCTGAAATCAGAGTTTTACTACGACCTTCCCGAAAGGCTTATCGCACAGACTCCTGTTGAGCCGCGCGACAGCTCACGTCTTATGAAAGTAGACCGCGAAACGGGCGAGATAACCCACGACCGCTTCTACAATATATGCGACTATCTGAAAAAAGGCGACTTGCTGGTCATGAACGACAGCCGCGTATTCCCTGCGCGCCTTTACGGAACCAAAAAGGACACAGGCGCAAATGTCGAGCTTCTTTTGCTGAAGCGCCGATCCCTCACCGACTGGGAATCCATGGTGCGCCCCGGCAAAAAGCTTAAAGCAGGTGCGGTTGTGGAATTCCCAGAGGGACTTTCCTGCGAGGTACTAGAGACCGTTGAAGAGGGAAACCGTATCGTGCGCTTTTCTTTTGAGGGCGATTTCTTTGATATACTCGACCGTATCGGTCAGATGCCCCTGCCGCCCTACATCACTGCGAAATTAGAGAAGAAAGACCGCTACAACACCATCTACTGCCGCGAAACAGGCAGTGCGGCGGCTCCCACAGCGGGACTTCATTTTACCGATGAGGTGTTTGCAAAGCTTGCCGAAAAGGGTGTTGACACCGCGTATGTTACGCTTCATGTGGGACTTGGAACATTTCGTCCCGTCAAGGAGGACAATATCCTCGATCACAAGATGCACGTTGAGCATTTCTCCGTGCCCGAGGAAACTGCGGAAAAAATTGCCGAGTGCAAAGCACGCGGCGGCCGCGTTATCGCGGTAGGCACTACCTCCTGCCGCACGCTGGAATCCGCTGCAGGCATGAGCGAAAGCGGCGAGATAATCGCCTGCTCTGCCGACACAGGTATATTTATCTATCCCGGCTACAAGTTCAAGGCGATAGACGGACTTATCACGAATTTCCATCTGCCCGAGAGCACGCTGATAATGCTTGTCAGCGCATTTATGGGCAAGGATAACACAATGAATGCATACAAGTGCGCTATCGAAAACGAATACCGCTTTTTCTCGTTTGGCGATAGTATGGCCATTCTGTAAAAAACACATGACCAAAAGAAAGATAGTCTTTATGATCATTGCCACTTTTCTGCTTCTTGCTGTGGTATTCGCCATTATCGACATAAGCAGAGCAAGAGGCGGCGAAGCTCCGCTGTTTTGCATAAGTACTGACAGCGCGAATTTTGTCGGGCTTGGCTACGGATTTTATATCGAATATCCGCCTGCATATACGGGAACGAATATCGGCTCGTATATATTCTATATCTTTGGCATACCTGTCGTGAACACATTGATAAATTAGAGGTGACGATGCTTAACATAATAAGACCGCAGCTCCCCGAAAACTGCCGTATCATCTGCGTCAGCGATATACACACCCATTGGCAGGCGCTTCACGAGCTGCTGAAAAAATGCCGCTACAAAGCAGGCGAGGACTTTCTCTTTATCCTCGGCGATATACTGGAGCGCGGAAACGACAACATCAATGCACTAAGATACGTTATGAAGCTTGCTGAATCGCCGCGTGTTTTCGTTATCGAGGGCAACAACGACACCTACGTTACAGGTCTTGCCCTTCGTTACGACGACCAAAAGTTTCTGGAGCGTTTCAGTGCGAAGTCTGACTGCTGCTTTGGCGAGATGGCGCAAAAGCTTGACATAAGCGACTTTTCCGAGGACACCTCCGCAAAACGAAAAGCAGTATATGAAGCTTACAAGACAGAGATAGACTTTATCCACGATCTGCCCGAGGTCATTGAAACCGAAGACTTCATCTTCGTCCATGCGGGTATCCTTGACAAGCCCGACTGGGAAAACTGTGAGCAGTACGATGTGATGCTGATAAAACGCTTTGTGGATAAGGCTCATCAGTCGCCAAAGACCGTTATCTGCGGTCACTTCCCCACTTATGCCATAGGACGTCAAAATGACAATCTGCCGATAACAGACAATGAACGGCGTATAATAGACATAGACGGCGGCGCAGGCGTTAAGCCCGCTTCTCAGCTAAATGCTTTTATCATAACAAAAAACGGCAGAGAATACAGCTATTTCACCGAGTTTATGCCTTTAGGCGAAAAAAAGACCGTTATCGCAGACTGCTCAGGCTGCGACGGCTGGATATACGCTGATTTTGAACAGCACCGCTTCCGGTGCTTGAACGAGCCTGCACCCGAGGGCTTCGCGGTATTCCGTAATCTTGATACGGAAGAAAAGGGGCTTGCCCCTCTCTGCATGAGCGGCGAATGGGGCGGCACGCTCCATGTTTGGGGCAACCTCAATGCGTTTCCGAGTGTAAAAAAAGGCGAGCCGATATGGATATTCGCAGAATACGGCGACTATTGCTGGTGCATAACTGCAAGCGGCGAGGTCGGAAGCGTGCCGAAAAACGTCATAGAATAAGACTGGGCTGATATTTGCCCGTGTATTAACATAAAAGGAGTTATTAAATTGCTTTACGAACTGAAAAAACAAGAAGGACGCGCACGCCGCGGAGTTTTCCACACTCCCCACGGAGATATCGAAGCTCCATTTTTTATGAATGTTGGAACTGCCGCCGCTATAAAGGGCGCTATTTCCTCGGTTGACCTTAAAGGGCTTAAAACACAGGTAGAGCTGTGCAACACCTATCACCTGCACCTGCGTCCCGGAGACGATGTGATTTACAAAATGGGCGGTCTGCACAAGTTTATGAACTGGGATAAGCCTATTCTCACCGACAGCGGCGGATTTCAGGTGTTTTCGCTAAGCTCTCTCCGTAAGATAAAGGAAGAGGGCGTGTACTTTGCCTCGCACATCGACGGCAAGCGCATTTTCATGGGACCCGAGGAAAGTATGCGTATACAGTCACACCTTGCTTCCACTATCGCAATGGCATTTGACGAGTGCATTGAAAATCCCGCGCCCTATGACTATGTAAAACAATCTGTTGCGCGCACAACGCGTTGGCTGAAGCGCTGTAAGGACGAGATGGCTAGGCTAAACGCAGACCCCTCTACCATCAACAGACAGCAGCTTCTTTTCGGAATAAATCAAGGCGGCACATTTGACGATATCCGCGTTGAGCACATGAAAACTATCCGCGAAATGGACCTTGACGGCTACGCAGTGGGCGGTCTTGCTGTCGGAGAGCCTGCCGAGGTGATGTACCACATTCTTGACGAGGTGCTCCCCTATGCGCCCGAAAACAAGCCGCGCTATCTCATGGGAGTTGGCACTCCGTCCAATATCATTGAGGGCGTTTACCGCGGAATCGATATGTTCGACTGCGTAATGCCAAGTCGCAATGCACGCCACGCGACAGTGTTCACATGGAGCGGTATAATGCACGCCACAAACGAATGCTACAAGCTGGACGAGCGCCCGCTTGACCCCGAGTGCGATTGTCCTACCTGCCGCAATTTCAGCCGCAGCTATATCCGTCATCTGTTCAAAGCGGGCGAGCAGCTCGCGGGCAGACTTGCGGTGCAGCATAATCTCTACTTCTACAACACGCTTATGGAGCGTATCAGAGAGGCGCTTGACGAGGGCAGATTTGAGGAGTTCAGAAACAAATACTCGCCGCTTCTCGCAAAAAAGCTTAAAAACGGCGAGAATTGACAGTTAGGAGGCACAGCATGAAAAACGGCAAGCTTTATATTCCCGATGGTTCGGTATCGTATTATATCGCGGTGCTGCTTTCATTCATTGGCACAGCGGCGTTTATATGGTGCAATCTGCAATGCTACGGCGCTTTAAACTTAGAATTTGCGGCTGCTGAGGTTAATATAGAGGGCTTTATCAAAGTTGAAGCATGGATATATGCAGTCGGTGCGCTGCACCTTATCGCTAACCTGTCTGTGCCTATCGGCTATATCCTCGCAAAAAAGAAGCTGTGGCTAGCGGGAATCTACGGCTGGGGCGAAACACTTCACAGCGTCGTATGCGTTTTTGCTCTGATCGTACAGGCGGCTATCTTTGTCATCACTAATTTCCTGCGTTTGAATGATCTTGTGAATTTCGATATGCCTTGGTATGAAACATTACTTGCTTTCTTCCTTCTATTCCTGCTATTCGGAATGGTCGTGTTCTTTTTCATTGCCATAGCAGTAATAACCACGGCTATTTTCAGCGCATTGAAATCTATCCCGTTTGCCGCGAACGCTATAATTTATAAGATAACAGACGAAGATATCCTGCATGGAAAAAAGCTTATTTCAGTTATCACTGCGCTGTGTTGGCTTGCAGCGCCTTTGCTGGAGCTTTTCATAGCGTTCTGTATTAAACCGTACATCGGCATTGACTTAAACAGGCTTTCGGCGATATTTATTCCGTATACTATTCATGCCGCGGCTGCGGTGCTTTTTGGTCTTTCTTTGAAAAATAAAGCTGTCGCTGAACAGTCAGTAGAACAGGCTATCCCTGCAGAAGTTCCGAGAAACTACAAGGGCTGATATAACAAAAAAGCTGAGAAGAATTAAACTTCTCAGCTGAGACCGGCGAAAAAGTCCCGTTGGGACTTTTCCGCCGAAACATCCGCACTGCCCGCACTCATTGGCGGCGATGCCGCCAATTCGCACAGTTGTGCGGATAGAAGTGTTTTTTGACCGAAGTGAATTCGGTCAAAAAAAATTATGAAAAATGCCCGCAAAGCGGGCACAAATGAGGTTTTTCGACAAACTGAGCTGAGAAGAATTAAACTTCTCAGCTTTTATTTTTTATTTAAGGAAGCCCTCGATAATTTTTGCCTCTGCTTCCTCCTCGGTAAGTCCGAGCGTGCAGAGCTTCAAAAGCTGCTCGCCTGCGATCTTTCCGATAGCCGCCTCGTGTATAAGCGCCGCGTCAACGTGAGCGGCATTGAGCGCGGGCTGTGCATCAACCGTGCCGTTTTCGGCAAGGATAGCGTCACACGCAGAATGTCCCGTGCAACGATTGTTGCCCTCGACAAGCGAATAAAACTCCTGATGTGAATTTCCCTTTGCAACAGAACGCGAAACAATATCCGCGCCTGAATCCTCGCCGTCAAGTCTTACCTTGAAATTGGAAACAGCGACCTCAGCGTTATCTGTCATAATTCGTTCACGCACGATAAGCTTCGCATTTTTGCCCAGAACAGCATTGGTGTTTCTGGTAGAATGATCAACTCCGCCGAGCTGTATGGTGTCCATTTCAAGACGGGAGTTCTCCTCAAGATAGCAGTCTGTAACAGGGTCAATGCTCTTCTGACCTGTTCCTGTGCCTGTTCCGATATGCTTCTCCTTGTACAGTACCTTGCTGTCCTTAGCAAGGAAAAAGCGATGTATGCCGTTGTGGCGTGCCTGCTCCTCACCATCGTTGTGAACTCCGCAGCCTGCTACAACGACCACATCAGCGCCCTCGCCGATATAAAAATCGTTATAAACAAGGTCGTCTACATCGCTGTGAGTAACACAAGCAGGAATAAACACAGTTTCGCCCTTGGTGTTGGGCTTTACAGTGATAACAATGCCGGGCTTGTCCTCTTTAGGCTCGATAGAAACGTTCGGAGAAGACTTTCTGCCCGCACACTGACTGTCTTCGCGGATATTGTAAGCGCCCGAAAACTCGCCGCCGTCAAAATCCGAAATGACCTTCAGTAGATCACCTGTAATATCGTTAAAATTCATGTTCATAATATCATTCATCGACAAGCACCTCCGCTGAGCTTGGGACATGAGCAGGTATACTCGCCCTTTAACAGAGCGGGAAGTATCTCCTCACGCGGTCCCGCTGTTCTGATCTTTCCGTTTGCAACAACGATTATCTCATCTGCAATGGACAGTATGCGCTCCTGATGAGAAATGACCACCAGTGTGCCGTCGGTGTTGTTTCTTATATCCTCAAAGGTCTCTACCAGTCTTGAGAAGCTCCAAAGGTCGATACCTGCCTCAGGCTCATCGAAAACGGAAAGCTTTGCCTTTCGTGCAAGCACAGTTGCTATCTCAATACGCTTAGCCTCACCACCCGAAAGCGCAGTACTCATCTCGCGGTCGATATACTCCTCCGCGCAAAGTCCTACCTTTGAAAGCAGGTCGCAAAGCGAGGTCTCCTTCAGTCTTTCTCCTGCCGCAAGTATCAGCAGGTCGCGCACTGTAAGTCCCTTGAAGCGCACGGGCTGCTGGAAAGCGTATGCAACGCCCTTTTTTGCGCGTTCGGTTATGTTAAGATCGGTTATATCCTCGCCGTCAAGCAGTATCCTGCCCGACTCGGGAGTTTCAACGCCCGCAATAAGCTTTGCAAGAGTGGTCTTGCCGCCGCCGTTCGGACCTGTAATAACTATAAGCTTGCTGGTCGCCTTGTAGCTGATATCGTTGACGATAGCCTCGCCGTCAGGCAGACGCCATATAAGATTTTGCAGTTCAAGCACAGTAAATATGCCCCTTTCGCATGACATTGTTAATTATATATCTCAATTTAATATTGTATCATATTTTATAATGCTTTGTCAAGGATAAAATATACAGTACAGCAAAAACTATGACCCGAAAAGCATCGGGTCATAACTTATTTTCCTTTGTACTCGCAGATAAGCACCGTGCCGCTGTGCACTGTAATACGCGCAGACTTCTCAGCGACCTCGTTGCTTACACCGAGCGGGAAGCTTCTTTTCAGTGTGTGGCGGCAAAGCGGGTATTTCATACCCTCCTCGGACACCACCGCCTCCTCGCTGAGCGAAAACACCGACACAAAGCCCTCAAACTGTGCTATATCGGCTATCTCCCCGTCTTTCAGGAGATAGCACCTTTCACTTCCTCCGTAAAGCGTTCCGTTTGCGCCCTTTTCGCGAAGATACTCAAGCATCTGCACATTGGCAAAGGTATGGTCAAAACGTCCTCCGAGCGCACAGAAAAACCGCAGTTCCGTACAACCGCGCTCTATCGCCGTATCGGCGGCAAGTATGGTATCGGTGTCGTCCTTTATCGGAGATACCCTTATACATTCGGCGTCTGTCGGGATATCAGCGGTGCAGCTGTCAAAATCTCCCACAACGATATCGGGCGTTATTCCAGCTTTCAGCGCGTGGTGAAGCCCACTGTCTGCGCAGATCACAAACCCCTCGACTAAGCCGCTGTCAAGCGCCCCGTCAGGTGATCCGCATATTATTGAGCATATCTTATTCCCATTCATTTATCTTGCTCGCTTCCTCGTACATTCTAAGATAGCTGTCGTAACGGGAACGTGGTATCTTCCCTGCCTCCAGAGCCTCTACGACCGCGCAGCCCTTTTCCTTGATATGCGCGCAGTTTGCAAAGCGACATTCCGTACGAAATTCTCCGAACTCTCTGAACGCCGCGTCAAGCTCGCCCTTTGGAATACGGCAGTAACGCTCGGTCTCTACCGTTGAAAATCCGGGTGTATCAGCGACATAACCGCCCGCAAGCTTGTACATCTCAACCTGACGCGTAGTGTGTCTGCCTCTGCCAAGCTTTTTGCTGATATGTGCAGTTTCAAGCGAAAGCTCAGGAAAAAGCACATTCATAAGGCTGGATTTGCCAACGCCCGAATTTCCCACAAAAGCCGTTGTTTTGCCCTCAATAAAACGCATCACTTTGTCCGCGCCATCGCCTGTGATATTGTTCACAAGGCATACCTCAATGCCTATCGATTTGTAGATATCAATAAGCTCGCCCGCGTCCTTAAGGTCTGTTTTAGTGAACACGATAAGCGGCTCTATACCCTTACTGTCAGCTATTGCAACAAGCTTGTCCAGTACGAAACGATTTGGCAGCGGCTCAATGCATGAGTTCACAAAAACTATACCGTCAAGATTTGCAAGCGGCGGACGCACCAGATAGTTTCGGCGGTCATGTATCTCCGCTATAACAGGGTCGGTATTATCCTCTGTTACAACGCGCACATTATCACCCGCACAGGGACTTATCCCGTCTTTTCGGAATATACCGCGTGCGCTGCATTTGACTATCTCACCTTTTAATACGCCGTCGAGGGCATCTACATAGTAGATACCCCCAACAGCTTTAATTATTTTGCCGTTAAACTCAGCAGAAATAATGATCTCCTCCTAATTATTCCGTAGGAACATCAGACTCTGTGCCTGCTTCAGGCTGCTCACCTTCAGGTGTGCTCTCTGTTGACTCGGAAGTTTCGCCTGCCTCTGAGGTTTCGCCCTCAAGCGGATCAGACTCGCCGCCGTCAACAACATCGCTCTCTCCGCCCTCGGCAAGAAGCTCCTTAAACACATCGGAATTACGCTCAATGATATCGTAGGTATTCTCACCATCGCCAACAGCAAAGTTGAAGTTGATTATCATATATGTCGCGCTTCTGCCTGTAAGCGTAGATGTTACCTTAACAACAAACTCCTTAACATCGCCGTCTCTGCCCTTGAGCTCGTAAGCGATGCCCTTATCTGCAACAAGTGCAACATCGCGTATTTCCTCGCCGCGCTCAGTATCAAGCAGACCGTCGATATAATACTTGAACTCGAACTCACCCTCTGCGCTTGCAGGAATGGGAACACGAATGTTGATGATCTTTTCGGGAATAATGCCTGTGCTGACCTTGAGAGTGATCTCTGTATTCTTGTCAACAGGCTCACCCGACTCAATGCTCTGTTCAAGGACAGTGCCCTTTTCGATCTCGCTGTCTACTTCCTCAATGATGGGAATGAGGTAATACTCTTCACAGCGCTTCAGCGCAGTTTCTATAGGCATATTAGTGAGCTTCGGCACAGTCATCAGTGTATTGGACGGGCCAAGGCTTACTACAAGTGTTACAGTAGAGCCCTGCGGTGCAAGCTCATGTGCTGCAGGCTCAGTTCTGATGATGTTATTCTTAGCGATCTCGTCGCTTTCTTCAAACGTCTTTTTAACAACAAAGCCGTCTTTCTTAAGCTGACGCTCTGCTGCGTCGACCGCACGATTTGAAAGATCCTGTACTTCGATCTGCTTGAAGCCCTTACTTACCTTAACGATAATGGTCTCGCCGATCTTAATCTTTCTGCCCTCGGGCTTTTCCTGATCGAATATCTGATCCTTGGTGTACTCGGAGAATTCCTGCTGAGCCACAAGCTCCATATATTCGCCGTACTTATCAACAGCCTGATCCCATGTCATACCGATAAGATTAGGCATGAGCATCTCGTCGCCCGCCGTAATGCTGATAGTCGGCGAGGAGTCGTCGCCGGAAACCACGGACGAAGGCTCGCTCGGCTTACCAAACTCTCTGTTTATCAGCATAAGCACAAGGAAAACAGTTGCAATTATAAACGCAGTACCTACCGCAAACAGGATAGGGATAAGCGGTGAGCGGCGCTCCTCGTACTCATCTTCGTCATCGTCATCGTATTCCTCGTCGTCATAATCCTCGTCGGGAATCTGCACAGTTATCTCCTTGCGGCGGAGCTTCTCTCCGTCACCCGCGGGAATGGGACGGTCGAAATACTTCGTTGTGCCGTCGGTAGAATTATACTTAAACTCAAAAATAAGACCGGGGTTCTTTTTCAGCTCCTCGAGGTCCTTTATCATCTCGCCTGCGGTCTGATAGCGCTGGCTCGGCTCCTTCTGCATTGCACGCAGAATGATCTGCTCCAGACCCTCGGGGATAGTGCTGTTAAGCTCTGTGGGCTTCTTAGCGGTGCTCTGCATATGCATGAGCGCAATGGAAACGGGAGTGTCACCGTCAAACGGCTTTTTGCCTGTAACCATCTCGTAAAGCGCAACACCTACGGAATAGATATCGCTGCGCTCGTCAGTTATGTCGCCGCGAGCCTGCTCGGGGCTGATGTAATGTACAGAACCGATGGTCTTTTCGGACATCGTTTTGTTGTTCTCACGGTTGAAGCGAGCAATACCAAAGTCCATGACCTTTATCGTTCCGTCACGCAGAAGCATAACATTCTGGGACTTCACGTCACGGTGCACGATACCTCTGTCATGCGCATGCTGAAGCGCCTTCAATATCTGCACGGTGAAGTGTATGGAATCGCGCCATTTAAGTACGCTCTGCTGCTCAATGTAGTCGGTAAGCGTGATACCGTCAACGTACTCCATAACGATAAACTGAACTTTCTCGGTGAATCCGACATCGTATATCTTAACGATGTTGGGATGAGAAAGCAGAGCGATCGCCTTTGACTCGTTGCGGAAACGGCGCAGGAACTCATCGCTGCCTGCGAACTCCGTCTTGAGAATCTTTACCGCAACGATACGATCCTCCTCAATATCCCTTGCCTGATAGATATCAGCCATTCCGCCGACGCCGATAAGCTCCAGCAGCTCATATCTTCCGTCAAGCTTCTTTCCAATGTTACTATCCATGTATTTTCCGCCATTTCTCCATACATTTTTCGATGCGCCGCGCCGTATGGAAGCACAGCTTTCATTATTATCTATATGTTATACTATCACGAAGCAGCTTTTTTGTCAACGGATTCAGCGATACTGTAATCAAACTGTAAAGTTTTGTATCCGTTTTGTAACCTTTGCGAGTTGTCAGATGTCAACTACGGCTACCGAAACATTATCGTGGCCGCCGTTATTGTTCGCGTATCTTACAAGCGCTTCTGTGCAATCCTCACGCTTCACCTCAAAGCAGATATCGAGAATATCCATATCGTCACCGTAGGAGGTAAGTCCGTCTGAGCAAAGCAGAAGCATATCGCCGTCATTTACATCAAGCTCGAAATAATCAGGCGTAACGCTACTGTCAGCGCCGATCGCACGGGTTATCTTATTGCGCTTCGGGTGGACCTTAGCCTGCTCCTCGGTTATCTCGCCGCGCTCTACAAGCTCCCTCACATGAGAGTGGTCACGCGTTATCTGACGAATACATTCGTCCTCGCCCGAAACAAAGAGATGATATGCTCGGCTGTCGCCAACATTCACTATGTATGCGCAGCCGCCGAAAACTATCGCGGCAACGCAGGTCGTGCCCATTACCGAGTGGTCAAGCTCTCTCTGTGCAGTTTCGTAAACTATGCTGTTTGCCGCTGATACAGCGGTTATAAGCAAGTTTCGCACCGAGTTTCTGTTCATCATCTCGGAAAAGCTTTCCTTTATGCGCTTAGAAATAATGTCCACCGCCATCTGACTGGCAAGACCGCCCGACTTTTCTCCGCCCATACCGTCGCACAAAACCACGGCACACGCAGTATCACTGAGCTTCTCGGACCATACGGTATCCTGATTTTCCTCTCGCTGAAGACCTATATCTGTTTTACTGTAAACATTCATTCTTTCACCGCCCCGTGAACTGTGCCGTCATCTCTGCGAAGCTGTCCGCAAGCAGCGCTGATATCTGCGCCGAGAGTTCTGCGGACCGTCGCGTTGATTCCCGCGTCTGTAAGACGCTTCTGAAATCTTTCAACATAACGGCTCTTTTTATAATCGCGCTCTCTTATCTCGTTTATCGGGATAAGGTTTACATGACACAGCATACCGCCTATAAGCTTTATCAGCTCGTCAGCGGACTGCTCAGTGTCGTTCACTCCCTCAATAAGGGAGTATTCGAAGCTTATGCGTCTGCCCGTTTTTTTGAAATAATCGCGGCAGGCAGTCATAAGCTGCTTTAGATCGTATTTTTTATTTATCGGCATGATGGAGCTGCGCTTTTCGTCTGTCGCCGCATGAAGCGAGATAGACAGCGTAAGACCCGTTTTAAGCTCTGCAAGCTCATATATCTTATCCACGATGCCGCAGGTAGAAAGCGATATGTGCCTAAGGCTCATTCCCTCGCCCTCGTCGTTGAGGAGAGTTAGGAATTTCATAACATTGTCGAAGTTATCCAGCGGCTCACCTATACCCATAAGAACTATGCTGTCAACGTGCCGACCGCTATCGCGCTCGGTCTCGTAAATCTGCAGCAGCATTTCTGACGGCAGCAGATGCCGCACAAAGCCCGCAATCGTAGACGCACAAAAACGGCAGCCCATTCTGCAACCCACCTGAGTAGAAATGCAAAGGCTGTTTCCGTGCTTGTACTCCATCAAAACGGTCTCCACCGACTCTCCGTCGGGCATACCATATAAGTATTTTACCGTATTATCTATGTCGGATACAAGCTTTTTTTTGATAATTAGTGATTTTAGACAAAACTTTTTTTCGAGGGCTGCTTTCAATTGTGCAGAAATATTGCTCATTTGAGAAAAATCAGAAACTTTCTTGACGTGCAGCCAATCGTAAATCTGTTTTGCCCTGAAAGCCTTTTCCCCCATTGCCGTCAATTCTGCGGCAAGCTCGTCCCTTGTTAGGGAAAGTATATCTATCTTTTCCTGTTCGCTCATTATTTAATTCTCCTGAAAGAGGCTGTAAAAAATCCGTCGCCGCCGTTCTCGTCGGGGAAATATGTACGCTTGAAGCTGTTCTCAGCCCCCGCGTAAGGCACGTATTGTACTATCGGTGAAAACTCGGGGTGCACCTCGGCAAATGCGTCCACGACATCATCGTTCTCGGCTCTGCTGAGCGTGCAAGTGGAATACACAAGCGTGCCGCCGACCTTGACATATTTGCTTGCCGTTTCAAGGATACGGCGCTGTATCGCGGGAAGCTCCTTGAATTCCTCGGGATCTTTGTATTTTATCTCAGGCTTTCTGCGGATAACGCCAAGTCCCGAGCACGGAACATCGCACAGCACTCTGTCAGCCTGCGGAAGCTCTGTGTTATATTTGGTTGCGTCGCCCTGCTTTGCGTCAATTATGCGGATACCCAGCCTTGCCGCTCCGTCCTCAATAAGAGCAACTCTCATATCATGCAGATCAAGGCTGAAAAGCTTGCCGTTGTTCCCCATGAGCTGCGCCATAGTGAAGCTTTTGCCGCCCGGTGCCGCGCACATATCTATCACAGTTTCGTTCACAACGGGTCGAAGCGTTAAACAGCACAGCTGCGAGGAGATATCCTGCACATGGAAAAGTCCCGCGCGAAACGCTTTGGTTCTTTCTATGTCGCCCGTTTTTTCAAGAATTATGCAGTTATCAAGCGCTGTATATTTTTTTGCGGATATCTTTTCTTTGCGAAGCTCCTCAAGAAGATCATCGGTGTTGGTCTTCAGCGTGTTTACGCGCGCATATACAGGCGGCTTTCCGATAGAAGCTTTAAGGGCTTTCACGGTGTTGTTTATATCGTACTCCGCAAGCCACTTTTCCGCAAGCCACTTGGGGCAGGAATACTCAACCGACAGCCTGTCTGCCGCCTCTAAACCATGGTAGCTTATCTTCTTTCCGTTTCTTACAAAGCTTCTCAGCATTCCGTTTACAAAGCCCTGTGCCGAAAAAAGCTTCAGCCGCTTGCACAGCTTCACGCTCTCGTTTACCGCCGCGCTTTCGGGCACGCTGTCCATAAAAAGAAGCTGATAAAGTCCCACGCGCAGTATCGCAACTGCCGCCTTGTCAAGCTTATGAAACGGAATATTGGAGTTTTGCTCTATAACATGATCAAGAGTGAGCCTGCGCTCTGTCACGCCGTAAAACAGCGCTGCGGCAAAGGCTTTATCACGGTCATTAAGGTCAGATTCCGAAAGCACTGAATCCAACAGGATATTCGAATAGGAATCGCTGTCCTCCATTTTTAGCAGCATCTTCACTGCCGTCAGTCGTGCGTCAGCCATCATCAGGCTCCTTTCACTGTTTATTTTCGTCTGTTAGCAAGCGCTATCAGTCTTAAAAGCTGTGTAAACGACACGGTAAGGCTCGCAACATAAGTCATAGCAGCCGCATTGAGTGTTTTTCTCGCTGCGGGAAGCTCTTCACGCTGCAATATAAGCTCGCTCTCAAGCGTTTTCATAGCGCGTGAGCTTGCATTGAACTCCACGGGGAGCGTTACAAGCTGGAACAGCACCACAAAAGCAAAAAGTATAATTCCCGCGTTTACAAGGAAATCCAGCGTGAAAACAATTCCGATAAGGAAAATATAAAAGTATGCTCTGCTGCCGATATTCGCAAGCGGCACGATGGCAGTGCGTATCTTTATCGGCATATAGCCGCGCGCGTGCTGGATAGCGTGTCCGCATTCGTGCGCTGCAACACCGATAGCAGCAAGCGAGCTGCTGTCATATACGCTGTCAGACAGCGACAGAACTTTGTTCGTGGGATCGTATTTATCGGTAAGATGTCCGCTTATATGCACCACCGAAACATCATAAAGTCCGTTGTTATCGAGTATCTGCCTTGCAACCTGCCACGCCTGAAGATGTGTACCGCTGTTGAGCTTGCTGTATTTACTAAAGGTAGTATTTACCTTTGCCGAGCATATCGCCGCAAATATGAATGCGGCAATACACAGAAAGTACGTCAGCATATAATTCTCGCCGAGAAATCTTCCGATACCCTCAGCGACGGTCTCGTCGTTTCGTCCGCCATGAGAAGCATGGGAGATGAGCATAAGCATATTCAACATGGTATTCTCCTTAATCAGCCAAGAGCCGCGCCCTTTTCAAGCTTCTTTCCGCGAAGATAAGCCGCGGTCTCCATTCGTTTTCCGCCCTCGGGCTGTATCTCCGTAAGGGCTACTCCGTTTCCGTCGCCGCAGGCAACGGTGAAATCATCTGCATTGGCAATAGTGCCCGCCTCGCCCGATACATTATCAACAAGACGCGACATATACACTTTCATTCTCTTGCCCTCAAGCATAGTATATGCACACGGTGCGTCCGACATGGCTCTGATAAAATCATACACCTGCTTTGCGGGCTTTGTGAAATCTATTTTCAGCTCTTCCTTGGATATCATGGAAGCATAGCAGGTATCGCCCTCCTGCGGAGTTCTTACCGCCGTGCCGTTTTCAAGTGCTTCAAGCGTCCTCACGATAAGCGCTGCTCCGCACTCCGAAAGCGTGTCATGAAGCTGCGCACCCGTCATATCATCGGGGACAGCCACTTCTTCTTTCATTATCATATCGCCTGTATCAAGACCCTCTGCCATGTACATCGTAGTAACTCCGCTGACTGTTTCGCCGTTCTGAATCACTCTCTGAATAGGCGCTGCGCCGCGGTACATCGGCAGCAGCGAAGCATGAACGTTTATACAGCCGTACTTCGGCAGCTCCAGCACTTCCTTTGGCAATATCTGTCCGTAGGCAACTACCACGATGCAATCGGGAGCTATCTCACGAAGCGCAGCCATGGAGGTTTCCGCGTCCTCGCCTTTTCTGAGGCTAAGCGGCTGATAAACAGCAATATCGTGCTTCAGCGCACACTCCTTTACAGGCGTCATCATGATCTGCTTGCCGCGGTTTTTCGGCTTGTCGGGCTGTGTGAACACCGCCTTTACCTCGTGTCCCGCTTCGATAAGCGCTTCAAGGCAAGCGAGCGAAAAAACGGGAGTTCCCATGAAAACTATCTTCATTTCTGCTCCTCCTCTATCCACTCAATGACTTTATCTGCGAAAAGTATACCGTTAAGATGGTCAACCTCATGGCAGAATGCTCTCGCAAGCAGTCCTGTGCCAATGTAGGAAACAGGCTTTCCATAGCGGTCGCGCGCCTTTACCTTTACCTTTGCGGGGCGCTCAACATAACCGTATTTACCGGGGTGCGAAAGGCATCCCTCGCTGTCGGTCTGCTTGCCCCTCATTCCTGCGATAACAGGATTTATAAGTTCTATCCTGCCGTTCTTGTCGTCTACATCTATAACAACAACGCGCAGCAGCTCTCCGACCTGAGGCGCGGCAAGACCAACGCCGTTTGCTGCGCACATGGTTTCATACATATCGTCAAGAAGCTCCCAAAGCTCCTCGTTGAACTCTGTCACCTCAGCACATTTCTGTCGGAGCACTTCCTCCCCGAATCTTACTATTTCACGCTTTGCCATGTTTAATTCCTTTCAGCTTCAAATAATGATGAGCTTTTAAGCCTGCTCTTCGGTGAAAATTGCCTTGTCGATAAACAGCACGCCGTCGAGATGGTCTGTTTCATGACAAAAAGCTCTTGCAAGCAGTCCCTCGCCCGTCATAGTGAACTCGTTTCCGTTTCTGTCCTGAGCCTTTACCGTAACAGTCGCAGGACGCTCCACCTCGCGCCATTCGCCGGGTGCGGAAAGGCAGCCCTCGCCACCAGTCTGTGAGCCAGTCGCTTCGATTATCTCAGGGTTCACAAGCTCGATAACACCGTGCTTGTCGCGCACATCTATCACGCATACGCGGCGCAGTATTCCCACCTGCGGCGCAGCAAGACCAGCACCCTGTGCCTGCTGCATGGTTTCTTTCATATCGTCCAGCAGAGTCCACAGCTTTTCATCAAACACTGTAACAGGTCTGCATTTTTTGCGCAGTATATCCTCACCGAATTTCACTATCTCTCTTAATGCCATTATTATGTCCTTTCATCACAACGTTTCACCGTTCATATCAGCAAAAAAGCTCACATTTCTGAACATTTCTTCCTGTCCTGCCGCTTTCAGCACTGTTTCCATAAGCTGTCGGAATGCGCTGCTCATGCGGCATTTTATAATAAGTCTGTATCTGTATCTTCCGTTTATCTTTGCTGCCGCGCACCTCGCAGGGCCAAGCACTCTTATCGGTATCTTCTTATCAACAAGCGAGTGCTGCTCCGCAAGGATAGCGGAAAACCTTTTCGCCGCTCTCTCACATTCGCTGTCGGACAGCGCCGAAAATGTAACCGCCGCAATATCGCAGAACGGAGGGTAAAGCATAGCCTCGCGTAAGCGTATCTCTTCCTCGTAGAAAGCAGGATAATCCTGCCGCGCCGCGAGGTTTAACACATAGTGCTCGGGCGTAAAGGTCTGAAGCATGGCTCTGCCCTTTCGCCCGCCGCGGCCCGAGCGACCCACCACCTGTGTCACCAGCGAAAAGGTGCGCTCATACGCCTTGAAATCCCCTGCATACAGCGAATTATCGGTCTTAAGCACTCCCACAAGCGTTACATTCGGGAAATCAAGACCTTTTGCTATCATCTGCGTGCCAACGATTATGTCATACTCGCCGTTTGCAAACGCCTTGAATTTGTTTTCAAAAGCGTGCTTTGTAGAGGTAGTATCTGCGTCCATGCGCAGTATACGCGCCTTTGGAAAAATCTCGGACAGCTCGTCCTCAACACGCTGCGTACCTGTGCCTTTCATGGAAATAAATTTGCTTGCGCATTTGGGGCACACCTGCGCAAGCCTCTGCTGAAAGCCGCAGTAATGGCAGATAAGACTGCCGTTGGCCTTGTGATACGTCAGCGGCACCGCGCAGTTCGGGCATTCCGCCGCCGCACCGCAGGAGGCGCACCGCACATTCGTATGATAACCGCGCCGATTGAGCAGCAATATCGACTGCTCGCCGCGCTGAAGATTTGTTTCTATTTCGTCAAGCAGCGGCATACTGAACGACGAATGATTGCCGTTTTGCTGCTCTGTTTTCATATCAACTATATAAACATCGGGAAGTACCGCACTGTTATAGCGCTCGTCCAGCTCAAAAAGGCTGTAGCGTCCCGTTTTTGCATTGTAGTAGCTTTCAAGCGACGGCGTAGCGCTCGCCAAAAGCAAAAACGCATTGTGATGAAAACAGCGCTGCTTTGCCGCCTCCCTCGCATGATAACGCGGAGAGTTCTCGGATTTATAAGTGCTTTCGCCCTCCTCGTCGATGACGATTATCCCTAAATTCTGAACGGGCGCAAACACCGCGCTCCTTGTTCCTATAACTATGCGCGCCTTGCCCTCGCGTATCCTGCGGTATTCGTCTGCGCGCTCGCCCAAAGAAAGACTGCTGTGCAGCACAGCGACCTCTTTTCCGAACAAACGGCGGAATTTTCCCACCATCTGCGGAGTGAGCGATATCTCAGGCACGAGCATCATCGCGGATTTACCTGCTCTCAGCGCCTCGTCTATCAGACGTATAAACACCGAAGTCTTGCCGCTGCCCGTAACTCCGCGAAGCAGCGCGCATTTCGGGGCGGGGCTGTTCATAAGCTGCAAAAGTCCGTCAAAGACCTCCTGCTGCTTTGCCGAAAAAACTATATCCGAGGGGCTTTCTGTCGCCTCCTCTGTCGGCTCGGTGCGAAACACTGTCTGCTCGTAAAGCTCCAGCACATTCTTTTCCACAAGCCGCTTTATTACCGCGGAAGTAACACTGCAAGCATAGCATATCTCTTTTACACACGCGGTTTCCGCGTCCTCGACAAATCTGACCACCTGCTTTTGCTTCGGCGTGAGCTTTATCTGCTCCTCGGTTTCACACAAGCGAACAAGCTTTGCGGTCTCGTCGCCAACGCGGCGTTTCAGCTCCTCATTTTCAACTACTGCGCCCTTTTGCAGCAGCGCTTTAAGCAGCTTTCCGCCATCACCGCAGGAGGATATCACCTCGTCGCGCGAAATGCCGTCAGACGCCTCGGAAAGCTTATCTAAAAAAACGCGTTCCTTGTCAGAAAGCTCACCGCAGAAATCCTTTGCTGCAACGTAATGTGTTTTCAGCGAAAAGCTTAGTCCTGTGGGAAGTATCGCCCTGAATGCGTCGAAATATGTGCAGAATGTCGTATCTCTGAGCCAACGGCACAGCTTCAGCAGCTCCTGTGAAATGCAAGGCTGCTCGTCCGCTGCATAAAGCAGCGTTTTTAGCCCCTTGGGGTCGCCGCGCGTTATCTCAAAAACAAGCCCCAGACGGCTGCGGTTGCCCCTGCCAAACGGCACGGTCACTCTCATTCCCGCACAGAGCGTTTCGCAAAGCTCATCGGGGATTATGTAGCTATACAGCGTATCAAAGCTATATGAGGTATTCTCTGCCGCCACAAGTGCTATCAGCCTGTCGTTCATTGGAATTTATTCACCCTTGATCTCGTTAAGCTTATCAAGATTGCGCTGCTTGCGGCACTTTTCGCCGCGAATCACCGCCATGAGATCGCTTACAGCGTCCTCAAGGTCGTCGTTTACAACAAAATAATCGTAGTTCAGCGCGGTATCTATCTCATTCTTTGCCTGTGCAATTCGGCGCATAATGGTCTCCTCGTCCTCGGTGCCGCGCTTGCGCAGACGGCGCTCAAGCTCTTTCATGGAGGGAGGCAGGATAAACACAAGACAGCATTCGGGGAACAGCTTCTTGATGTTCATAGCGCCCTCGACTTCTATCTTCAGTATAACATCCTTACCCTCGGCGAGCATATCCTCAACGCCCTTTTTCGGCGTGCCGTAGTAATTTCCGCAATACTCGGTGTATTCAAGCACCGCACCCTCAGCTATCATCTGCTCAAATCTTTCTCTGCTGAGGAAAAAGTAATGCGTACCGTCCACCTCGCCCGGCCTTGGCGCTCTGGTCGTCGCAGAAACGGAATATCCTACATTTTCTGCCTTTTCAAGCACCTGCTCTAATATCGTGTCCTTGCCGCAGCCCGCGGGAGCGGACACCACAAACAAAAGTCCCTTACTCATTATCATCGTCCTCCTCGGTCGTCTTTCCCGAGATCGTTTCGGGCTGCAGTGCAGACAGCACCACATGACCGCTGTCACATATTATCACGGAGCGCGTTTTACGTCCGCAGGTAGCGTCGATCGCCGTGCCGCCGTCCTTAGCAAGCTGCACTATCCTTTTCACGGGGGCAGCCTCGGGACTTACCACCGAAACTATCCTGTCCGCATTTACTGTGTTGCCGAAGCCTATATTGATAAGCCTCATACATAAAGCACCTCACTTTTGTGCGCGGCAGAATACATACCGCCCCATAATATTTTATTATATCACACTCTGCACAAAAAATCAATACAAAAAGCCCCGCATCGCGGGGCTTAAACATCATGTAAGACCTACACCTCTGTAGAAGTGATTTTTATAGTAGTTTGTGGTGATGTCGATCTCTTTCACCTGTGTACCCGGCATAAGGCAGGCTATCATTATTCCGTCGCCGCAGTAGATACCGCCGAAGCCCACACCGCTCATATCCTCACCGTAAAAGAACGCAAGATCGCCCGGGCGAAGCTCGTCATGGTCAAGCGCCGTTCCCATTTCTGCCTGGGCCGAAACACCTCTCGGACAGGTAAGATACCCGTTCTCGCGCAGAACATAGTATATAAGTCCCGAATTGTCAAAGCCGACATCAGGATCGCTGCCGCCCTCAATAAAATCAATGCCGATAAGAGAACGAGCTGTCGCAATGATGCTGTCTGCCATCTCCGCGTCGTGCGTCGAACTTTCGGGAGGTATTATCAATTCCTCTATCTCCGATGTCGTAGAAGTGACAGGCGGCTCAGTCTGCGGTGCAGACGTTATCGGCTCGGGATCGTCATCTTCCGTATCAACTGTAGCAGAAGTGCGGCGGCTGGTCGTCAGCTGAGAGCTTGTGTCTGTGTCAGAGCCGCCCGCCGTGCTGATAAGCACAGTTGCCACGATTATACCAATGCTGATTATAGTAACTGCCAAAATAAGCAGGATATTGTTTTTCATTGCGTCACCTCTTTATTTTCACGTCAACGCCAACCGCATGAGCGGCATCAAATATATTTTCCCTATGGTATATTATATAACACAATGATATAAAAATTCAAGTACATTTTGGTTACAATTTTCTTACAATTCGGTTACAAAAGCGTTTTTTAAGCGAAAAAACGACGCTCCGTCCAAAAAACGAAGCGCCGCAGTTGTTTTTATTCAAATCTGAACCATGTGAAATCGAATTTCGTGCCGGGCAGAAAAACAAAGCTTATGTCATTCACACCCGTAAGCTTTGGTATCTCAAAGCGCTGTTCGCACTCGCTTTCCGAATGCATAAACTCCAGCAGAACGCTGGTCTGCTCGCCGCCTGCGGGCGTATAGCGAAGCTGTACCTGATTTGAAGGATTTGCGGTTATGCCGCAAATAGTTACAGCAGAAGCGCCCATCGCTCCGAAATCAAGCGCATCGTAATTGATGATAACGTTGTTTCCTATGCCCACAACGCTGCGCTCGGATATCTTGTATTCGTCACCGTAGATGCTGTCGCACTCTGCTGTGTAATTCACATCAAATGCGCGATCTATCGGACGGAATGCAAAGCCGCCGAAGATTATGCCGCGCTCTGCAACGATACTTATGGTATGGATACCTCTCAGACGGTATGGCAGCATAAATTCCTGCTCGGCAAAGCCGCACCAGTGACCGTTATTATTAAAGGTAACACGCGCAATAAGCTTTCCGTCTGCACTGTCGGGAACGCCGTCCCAAACCTCGACAGGCGCATCAAAGCAGGTTCCGACGTGAAGCAGCAGAGCTTCACTTCCGACCTTGCCGAAATCCACATTCTTATAGCTCATTGCAGTTCTGCCGTCAAAGCCGCCGATAGCGCCGTCCTCGATGAGATTTACCGTAACATTAGAGCTATCTACCTGACTTGCCGAGATAAAGCTGTATGCGTCACGCGTTGCAGCGCCCATGCCTGTCACCTTAAACGGAACATCACAGCACACCTGCGGCACAGCCGCGCCGTTGTTCACAAATGCTCTTGCAATAAACTCGCCGTCGCCGAGCGCTGTCACAACAGCCTTTTCGCCGTTTTGCTCAATCTTTGCGAAGTTCACCTCAACGCCGTTATCTTTGACACATTTCCATGTTATATCGGAATATGTGCAGTTTTCTGGTAGCAGCTTCACAGATATCTCAGCGGTCGTTCTGTCAGCGTTAAGCTCTCTGTTTTCACAAACAGGGATTATCTTTCTGACTGGAACTTCGTTAGTGTATTCCGTCTTAACAACAGGGAAGCAGTTCTCTGCCGCAACCGACACCCCCGTTATCTTAAACGGACGGTACGCGTTCAGCTTAAGCTCCGCCCCCTCAAGTCCATGCGAGGTCACCGTTACAGTAATATCTCCCTCATCAAGAGTACTCTGCACCATTGCAAGCAGCTTGCCGCTGAACAGTCTGCGGTTATCGCCCTTGTAGCTGTCGTAGTCGGTGCTGTCGCCGTTATCAAGTCCCACAAGACGACCTGCGCCGCTCACCTCGACCTTTATGCGGTTTCTCGCGTTTCCGACAGGAACACCGTTCTTATCTGACACAGATATCTCAACAAACGCAATATCTCTGCCGTCTGACCACAAAGCGTCCTTATCCTTATATACATCAAGCTTTATTTTTGCCGAGTCTCCGTTTGAACGCAGCGTTTCCTCTGCGATAACCTCACCGCTCTCGTCATATCCCTTTGCGGTAAGCTCTCCCGCCTTATAAGGCACAACAAAATGCGCTCTCATTTCCTTATCGGTCAGCAGGTTCATTTCGTGCTCGCCGAGGCTCTCGCCATTCAGGAAAAGCTCCACGGTATGCGCGTTGGAATAAATAATAACGTCTATCATATCGCCGTCGTTGAAATCCCAGTATGACGGTACGATATGAATTGTCGGCTCATTCGTCCAAACGCTTTTGTAGAAATAATAGATATCCTTGGGGAAGCCTGCGGTATCCACGATTCCGAAATAACTGTTCTTGGTAGAATAAGGAGTAGGCTCACCGATGTAGTCGAAGCCTGTCCATATAAACTGACCGCCGCAAAAATCATGGTCGCGGTCAAGCCTCCATGACTTTCTGGCAGACGCGCCCCAGCCTACCACACTGTTGTCAAGCGAGCTGCACTGCAAGTCCTCATGCGTAAGCAGCGGAACGTCTGCAGGAAAATGATATATTCCTCTCGAACGCACTGCTGAAGCTGTTTCACTGCCATAAATAAACCAGTCGGGATATTTTGCATGATGCTCGTCATAAAGGCGCTCGGTGTAGTTGTAGCCTGCAAGCTTCACCACATCAGAAGCCTTCTGCGCATTCTCGTTGCCCATAAAATTTGAGCCGATGGTTGCGCGGGCGTTCATTTTAGGGTCGTATTTTAAGACATAGCCATTAAGTCTTTCGGCTATCTCAATGCCGTGAGGATCGTTTGTGTCGCTTATCTCATTGCCTATGCTCCACATGATGACAGAGGGGTGATTGCGGTCGCGCTCTACCCAAGATCTCACATCACGCTCTGCGTGCTCGACGAAAAAGCGGTGATTGTCGAACTCGGTCTTGGCGTTCTCCCACATATCAAACGCTTCACTGTCAACGAGCAGGCCGAGGCTGTCGCATATCTCGGCAAGCTGCTTAGCAGGCATATTGTGCGAGGTGCGTATTGCGTTCACGCCCATTTCTTTCATTATGGTAAGCTGACGCTCCAACGCCGCATCGTTATACGCCGCGCCAAGCGCACCGAGGTCATGGTGCATACATACGCCATGCATTTTAAGCGGTCTGCCGTTGAGAATAAATCCCTTGTCGGAGATAAACTCCGCCGTGCGGTAGCCGAAATCAACATACTGTATCTGAAGCAGCTCATCGTCCTTATATAGCTCCACTGCGAGAGTGTACAGTTCGGGGCTGTCAACGTCCCACACAGCGGGAGCGGTTATGTCGAAGCTGTTGGTAAAGGTTTCAGTGTCGCCGCCAAAATGAGCGCTCTGCTCAAACGCTGCAATAGTATCACCGCCCGGCTCAATAACACTGAGCTTCATTTTAACGTCACAGCAAGCACCGCAGATATCGGTATCTACCTCAGTATGCCATGTGTCGCCCTGACCCTTTTCCGAGTGGATATAAATACCGTTCGTGCGGATATAGGTTGCCGCGCGCTTTTTCAGCGTTACATCACGGAATATTCCTGCGCCCGAATACCATCGGGTATTCGGCGACTCATACTTCACGCGCACAAGTATCTCGTTGTCGCCATCGTGCAAAAGCTCTGTAATATCATATTCAAAAGCGGAATAACCATAAGTCCAGGTTCCTGCCTCTTTGCCGTTTACGAATACAGTGGAATTCATATAAACGCCGTCAAAATTCAGCATCACTCTGCCCGACAGCTCCTCTGCGCTGAAGCTGAAGACGCGCTTGTACCAGCCCTCGCCCGTTTTGTAAAGCTCTGCTGTATTTCCTATGAGCCAGTCATGGGGAAGCTCAACATTATACCAAGCCTTGTTTTCAAGCGCGGAAAGCTCCGTGCCTATATCGCAAAGGCAGAACTGCCAGCCGTCATTAAAAAGGATATCCGTTGCGGTCATTTTGTTTCCTCCGTGATATAAAGTCTGTTAAGCGCTTCAAGATACGCTTTTTCGGTCGTCTCAAACGGTACAAAGCCGAAATCGGGCTTTGACACTATATAAGGAGCTTTTTCAAAAAGCGCCAGACCGCCAAGCTCCAAAAACTCATAATACAGCATTGCGTCATCTATCTCAGAAACCGCTTTCATCACTGCTTCATCATCGGCAGAAATGCCAAAACGGCTGTAAATGACACGTTGCAGTCGCTGCTCTATCTCCCTGTATTCGGGGAGCCCTCGCTTCACAGGGCGCGTGATATCAGAAATAAACGCCTCGCTCCCATCGTGAAGCAGACAAGCAAGCTGTATCTCGCGCGAATATCCGCGCAGCCTTGCTTCATTTTCGCAGGCAAGACAATGCTGCGCCACAGAATAAAAGCCTGTAAAATGCCCGTTTGCGCGGCACATATACGAAAGCGCATGGGCAATATCAACAGGCGAAATATCCTCTTTACGAGGAGAAAGCGGCGAGAAGCTCACGCCGCTATAAGTGTATATGCAATTTTCGGGAATCATTTCTCCTCCGTCAGTTAGGAATAACCACTATCTGATCATCAACAACTGTCACGCGCGACTTACTGTATACCTGTGTTATCTCAAGCGTAAGGAAGTTTATGCAGAACTTAGCGCCGGGATAAAGTCTGGTGCAGGTCGCAGACAGATTGTCCTTGTTCTTCAATTCCTCGTCAAGCTGCTCTATCAGCAGTGAAAGCTCCTTCTTTTTCAGTGTACTGAACAGCTTGTTCTGCGTTTCAAGCTTCATCTGCTTTTGCTGCTCGTCAGACAGCAATCCTGCCTGGACGCTCTTGCGGTGCTTCAGATATTCGAGATTGCGTATAGCGTTCTCAAGGCGCTCCTGATACTGCTCAAGCTCGTTTTCCGCTTTTTTCTTTCTAGCGAATGTAACCGAGCCGTCACCGATGCTTATGAGCGTCTGCGTGTATTTTTCAGAACCGATAACATTCGCCGTAACATCACGCATAGCAGTTATCTTTCCGCCGACTATCGTGCCGTTTTTACCTATCGCTTTTAGCTCGCCATAGCAGAACACCTCGCAGAAAGCAAACTCCTTGCCCGAAACAGCGCCCTTTGCCGTGATATTGGAATTATGGAAAAAGTCAGCAGTCACGTTACCCTCAGCATTTACAGTACTGCTGATGATGCCGCCTGCCACAGTAACGCTGCCGCCTGCGGTGATGTCAGAGGAATAAATACTGCCGTCAACCTTTAAATTCTTACCCGCCTTGACGGAAAATCCCTCCATGACGTTGCCCTTGATGTGAACATCACCGAAAAAGTCGATATTTCCGACAGTGAGGTCAAGGTCGCTGTGAACAACAACAGTATCCTCAACATTAAAGCAGCCAACGCCGTATTTGATGTGACCGTCGCAAGCTGCAATGATATGCAGACTATCCGCTGTAATAACGGAATTTTTGCCTACTGTGACCTTTGCAGGCTTACCCGGCTCGGGCGGAATAGGCTCGCCGAAAATATTAAGTCCCGGCTCACCCTCGGTCGGAGGTATGATATCGGCAATGATATCTCCTCTGCGTATCTGCAGGATAGTATCAAGCTCTCGGTAATTGGTCACGCCGAATTCGTCCTTTTTGGGCTGAATGACACGGGTCTTCTCATATTTATAATCAACATAACCGTTGGCACCGTTTTTCGGGGGAATAGCCCTCGCGATACAAACGAAGCTCTCGTAAACCTGATTATCCAGCATATCGCGTATATCAAACTCATCAATGCCTGCAACTATACCCTTTGAGGCAAGACATTCAGCAACAAGCTCCATCGTGATAGGCCTGCCTCCGTTCTGAGGAGGGAACATTATCATATTCGCAAGCATACCTGAATTGTCAAACGTGATATCAACGCGTCCGTCAATAACGGGAGGCTTCTCCATTTTTGGCCCTGCTGCCGCTGCAGCAGCTTTCTCGGTAGTGTTGTTCATAATTTCGTCACTCATATTCTCACCGCCGTATTTATTTTAGTAGTTCATCAAGTCTTTTGTATTATTTCAGGAACATCAAGCAGGCTGTCAGCCTTTGCAAATATCAGTCTGCTAAGCTCTTCATCGGGCTGAGTAAGATCAGGCACCATCACCGTGACGCAGCCCGCAGCCGAAGCGGAGCGAACTCCGTTAGGCGAATCCTCAAGCGCCATACATTCGCACGGCGGCAGTCCAAGCTGCTCTGCCGCATAAAGGTAAATATCGGGGGCGGGCTTGCCGCTCTCCACCATAGTAGCGCAAACTATCTTATCAAAGCTGTCGAAAATTCCAACCCTTGTAAGATATGCCTTTGCACGCTCATAGTCTGTGGCAGTTGCCACAGCGGAGGGGATACCGCTTTGCTTCAGATATTCCAGCAGCTCGCGTATACCTTTTTTAAGCTGAAGCCCATCGCGCTCAAGCGCCTGCGACATAAGTTCCATTCTGCGAGAACGAATGCTCACATAATCGAAATCCTTGCCAAACTCTCTCTGCAAATAGGGGATAGCGAACTTGCGTGCAAGGCTGCGAATATTTAGTGCGTGCTCTCTCTGCATGGGAAAGCCCGCCTCATTCGCCGCTTGACACCAGTATTTTACAAGCAGCTTCTCCGTGTCAAGGATAAGCCCGTCCATATCAAAAATTACAGCCTTAATCATTATGTATACCTTTTTTGGCAGATACGGCACACCAACCAAATCATTGCCATTTTGCACAAAATAATCTTTTGTAGTTTATACTATTTATAGTATTATACCACATTTATGAATACATTGTCAATAATAAAAAAGCTACAGAAAAGTTTTTTTATTACACAGCTTTATCGTGTTTGATCACAAATTCATCATATCGCCTCACTTTTATGGATTTTAAAATTAAAGCAACAATACGAAAACGGTGTCACACAAAACAGTGCGATACCGTTTTTTGTTATCTGATAAAGCTTGTTCTTATCGGCTTTTCAGACTATTTATTCCGTTTTTGGTGTCCTTTGTCTGATTTTTGTTAAAAAACCAGGTAAAACACTTGACGATTGTGACGACATGGTGTAAAATAACATCAATGTTTAGTGACAGTCACAGCAAAACATAATAAGCTTGTACAGTCATCGAAATGATCTCTTTATCATCTTAGGAGGTGCAATATGTCAAAAACAAAAAAAGTCATTCTCATAGTAATTGCCGCTGTTTTTTTACTGCTTGCAGCAGGCTTCATTTTCTTTTTTACAAGTCTTAATACGCTCCATTTTGAATATAACGATGTAAGAGGATTTTCGGTCTTTTCACCCGATGAAGCCGACTCCGCACAGGAAAATGAAAGCTTTGATATAGGATATCCCGAATTTACCGCGTCTGCAATAAGGCGCATGACAAGGTATAACCTTGATGATGCGCTGTCTGTTTACAGTGTGATAAACGATAATACGGTAAATTATCTTACCGAGCTTGCCGAGCGGTATAGCAACCGTGTCAATCTGGATTACACGGTCGTTATAGAAAACGATACGCTGACGATCAGCTTCTTCGGAACAGCTTACCCCAGCGGTAACGATGCAGGCGTTGACATTAACAAGGTCTTTGAATACAGCATCAAAAACGCAAGCGCTCAAAACCCTCCTGTACTCTGCACCGATACCACAGAACCACCCGACATTGAATATCCCGACTTCGTATATAAAAGCTCACCCTCCTATACCTATACATACACAACAGACCCTGATTTAGCTGGATTTGTACCTTTAGCCGCAGAAGCCAACGATAACAACAGCCTTGAAGAAAGCAAGCAAATTGCGAGCGCCGATACACTGTCGGAAAGCTCCGATATATCTCTATCGGAAACATCAGAAGCCTTTTTGTCGATGCTTGAAGACACGATGACACCTGTGCCGCCCGCATTTTATCCCGGTGAAATCTGCAGCGAAATCGACCTGTCTGAGTGCCCTATATATCCCGACTTCGTATACGAAAGCTCACCCTCCTATACCTATACATACACAACAGACTCTGATTTAGCAGGATTTGTACCTTTAACCGCAGAAGCCAACGATAACAACAGCCTTGAAGAAAGCAAGCAAATCAAGAACGACGACACATTTTATCCTCCTGAATGGAGAACACGCGTATATCGGACGGTTAGCGATGAAGATACAATATACAACACCGCTGAACCGCCCGAATACCCTGAATACGACGAGCTTTACGGCGAGCAATAACACATATCAAAAACGGTATCGCATTACCTCTGCGATACCGTTTTTCTATTATCTGATAAAGCTTGTTCTTATCGGCTTTTCGGGCTGAGGAAATTCCACGCCATTCTGCTTGCCGAGGTCGATACATTTCAGCAGCCAAGCCATGTTCTTTGCGAGTATGCGCACAGTCTGTATGCCCTCCTCGTCCTGAAGCACCTGCTCGCCGTTTGAGCCATGCACCTGATTCCAGTACTGCGAGGATACGACGGGCATACTGCATATCGTGAGATATTTGTTGAGCTGGTCAAACGCCGCCGAAGCGCCGCCTCTGCGGCAGCTAACGATATTTGCCGCGGGCTTGCCCATAAACGCGCTCTTTCCCGAATAAAAAGCCCTGTCCATGAACGCGGTCATAAGTCCGCTTGCTGCTGCATAATGCACGGGCGAGCCGAAGATAAAGCCGTCCGCCTCACGCGCCTTTTCGACAAAACTGTTTACGCAGTCCTCTGTCATAAAGCAGTGACCAAGTCCCTTTGCGCACGCGCCGCATCCGATACAGCCGCAAATGGGCTTGTTTCCTACCCAGAAGATCTCGGTTTCTATGCCGTTTTCATTAAGCACCTTTGCCGCCTCATCAAGCGCAGTATAGGTGCAGCCCTTTTCGTGGGGGCTTCCGTTTACAAGTATAACTTTCATTTATGTGCCTCCGTTTTGCTTTTTCTATATTATACACCATTTCAGGCGGAATTTCAAGCGGCTCAGCGCTTATCATCGGAGTTTACTCCCACAACGCCGCCCACAGCACCGAATACTACCGCAAGCACTGCCTTTACCCACAGCATAACGCTGCCAAAGCCGCCGAATATCAGCGACATCAGCACAAGCACAAGAAGATACATTACTCCGCACAGCGCACCTGTTTTTATTCCCTCACGTCTGCGCAGCTTTCCTCCGCTGCGCCCCGCAAAAAAGCAGGCTGCCGCTGTTATCAATACAGCCGCAGCGCCCGAAAATCCCTCTGCGGAATCCGTAAACAGCATGAAAAGCGCCAATACCGCCGACAATACGAGCGTTAATGCAATTCCCGTAAGCAACCCCGCAGTATACGGCAATAACCGCCGTTCTTTTTTAACTCTGCGCATACAAGCCTCCCGTGCAATTTCTTTGTTAGCAATATATGCGCCGCTCGTCCTAAATATGGCTGAAAGCTATTGATTAAAACGGGATTTTATGATACAATATTCTTATATTGCTTCGGACTTTTTCAGAAAGGAATAATCACTATGACAGCTTTCACAACAGCCGATATACTGCTCCCAAAGCTCAGCTCTGAGGAGATGACGAAATGGGCGGTAGTTGCCTGCGACCAATACACCAGCGAGCCGCAGTACTGGGAAAAGACTGCTGATATTGTGGGCTCTGCGCCCTCTGCTTTAAGACTTATCCTGCCCGAGGTATATCTTGAAGCCCCCGATGCAAAGCAGCGTATAAGCGAGATAAACAAGACTATGCTTGATTATATTTCAAGCGATATTTTTGAGGAATACAAAAGCTCGCTTATTCTCACTGTACGCACTCAGGCGGACGGTAAGGTGCGCACAGGTCTTGTCGGCGCTATCGACCTTGAAATGTATGACTACACTAAGGGCAGCACCTCGCAGGTTCGCGCTACAGAAGCCACAGTTGCTTCGCGTATCCCCCCGAGAGTTGAGATACGCCGTGACGCAGCGCTTGAGCTTCCGCATATCATGATACTTATTGACGACATCAAAAAGACTGTCATTGAGCCGCTCGAAGCTCGTATCGACACACTGAAAAAAGTTTATGATTTTGAGCTTATGCAGGGCGGCGGTCACCTCGCGGGATATCTTATTGACGGCGACAATGCAAAGGCGGTTTTCACCGCACTTGACGCACTTGCTGACAAAGATGGATTTAACTCCCGCTATGGTCTTTCGGGCGAGGAAGTGCTGCTGTATGCAATGGGCGACGGCAACCACTCGCTTGCTACTGCAAAGGCTTGCTACGAGGAGAAAAAGTCAAGCGGCTCTCCCGATGCGGCGCTTGCAAGATATGCGCTTGCAGAGGTAGTTAATCTCCACAGCGAGGCTCTTGAATTTGAGGCTATCCATCGCGTGATCGTTGATGTTGACACCAACGATCTCATGTCCATAATGACCGAAAAATTAGGCCTTGTAAAGGGTACAGACGGACAGAGCTTCACTGTTGTACTCGGCGGAAACGAGGAGAACTACACTATCACAAAGGAAAGCTCCAATCTTACCGTTGGCAGTCTGCAAAGCTTCCTTGACGAATATCTGAGCAAGAACAAGGGCGTTATAGACTATATCCACGGTGATGATGTTGTAAGATCGCTCTGCGAGGCAGAAAACAGCATTGGTTTCCTGCTGCCCTCCATGACTAAGGCCGAGCTTTTCCCTACAGTAATTAAAGACGGCGCACTCCCGAGAAAAACTTTCTCAATGGGTCACGCTCACGATAAGCGCTTCTATTGCGAAGCGAGAAAGATACGCTGACCGCGACGTTTTTGCGTTTTCGGAACGAAATCTCGGTCGCTCCGACCGAGAAGCAAAGACGTTGCCATTTGCGAAGCAAATATGGGTCATGCCCATGATAAGCGCTTCTACTGCGAAGCGAGAAAAATACGCTGACAAATTCACTTAAAGAGGACACGATATGAACATGGTAAAGCTTGAGCGTATCACGGATATGCTCAAAGATCAGGTAAACAGCGGCGCTGTAAAGGGCGCATCTGCCTGCGTGCTGAAAAACGGACAGCCCATCTACAAGGCTTGCTGCGGAATGGCAGACGAAGCGCGCGGCATCAAATGGACAGAGGACACTATAGTGCGCCTTTACTCGATGACTAAACCTATCACTGCGGCTGCGGCAATGATACTGATGGACAGAGGTCAGCTTGATCTTCAGGATAAGGTGAGCTGGTTTATACCGGGATTTAGAGAACAGAAAGTGCTTACCGATGAGGGCTTAGCTCCCGCAAAGACTGAAGTAACTATAAAGCACCTGCTGGATATGACGTCGGGACTTTGCTATCCCGATGAATGGTTCCCCGCAGGCGCTGAAATGTCTAAGCTTTATGCAAAGCTTGACGCGGAATATAAGGCAGGTAATCCCTCGGATACTCTTGCATATGCAAACCTTATCGGACAACAGCCGCTTGCATTCCACCCCGGAGAGAAGTGGCTGTATGGCACAAGCGCAGATGTACTCGGAGCTGTGATAGAAGTTATATCGGGTAAAAAGTTTGGTGATTTCTTGAAAGAGGAGCTTTTCGAGCCACTCGGCATGGTCGACACTGATTTCTATGTTCCGGAGGAGAAGCTCTGCCGCTTTGCTGAAAATTACGAACCCAAGGACGGCGAGCTTGTTCCCTGCGAATGGCAGCACTTGGGGCTTACATATCTGTGCAGAAAGCCACCCGAATTTCAATCGGGCGGCGCGGGTCTTTGCTCAACCATGAACGACTATGCCGCATTTGCGACAATGCTTCTGAACAAGGGCAGATACAACGGCAGACGCATTCTCAGCGAAAACGCTGTCCGCTATCTAACTTCACCGCAGCTCACCGACAAGCAGCAGAGCATGTTAGATTGGGATAGCATGGTTGGCTTCAACTACGGAAATCTTATGCGCATCTGCAAAGACGAACGTGACGGCGCAGGAATAAGCACCTTTAAAGGCGAATATGGCTGGGACGGTTGGCTTGGCTGCTTCTTTGCAAACGACCCTCAAAACGGTTACACATTCCTTTACTTTATTCAGCGTTGCGGCGGACTTGGTCAGCGCCCTATACGCATGATAAAACAGATAGTTTACGGTGCAGAGGATTAACCACACAAAATTTTAAGGCGAGGGCATGACCCTCGCCTTTTTATTTTCTACTTAAGCCACAAATAAAAAACCTCCCGAAATCGGGAGGTTTTATTGTTATTAACCCTTAACAGCGCCAAGAGCAACGCCCTTAACGATGAACTTAGAAAGTGCGAGGTAAACAACAACGATAGGAAGAATAGAGAGCAGAACTGCGAGGTTCTGAACACCATAGTCAGTAGTAGTGGAAAGACCCATGATACCACCAACCATCATCGGCATAGTTCTCATGTTGATGTCACCGTTTACGAGAAGCATTGAAGGGTTGTAGTAGTTGTTCCAGCTTGCTACGAAAGCAAATATAGCCTGAACTGCAAATGCGGGCTTGAAGATAGGAAGCGAGATCTGCATGAAAGTTCTGAACTCGCTACAGCCGTCGATTCGAGCAGCCTCAACGATATCAAGCGGGAACGAAGACTTCATGTACTGCAGCATAAAGAATACAGTAGAAGGAGCTGCAATCGAAGGAAGGATCAGAGGAATATAGTTGTTTACGAGCTTCAGAGTAGCCATAAACTCCAAGAAACCTGTTGAAACTACCTGTGTAGGAACCATCATTACCAAGAGGATAAATGTGGTTGCGAACTTCTTACCCTTGAAATCATATACAGTAAGACCGTACGCTGTCATCGCCGAGAAGAACACTGTAAGAAGTGTGCAGGAGCCGGCGAGAATCAAGCTGTTTCTGTAACCGATCCAGAGATTAAATGTACGATGATAAACACCGTGCGCATACTCGGGATCCATAAGGTTCTGGAAATTCTGTACAAGGCTACCCTCAGGCAGGAAAGCAACACCATTCTTAATGATATCGCTGTTAGCTCTGGTAGCATTTATAAGAATTATGTACAGAGGAACAAGAGAGATTATTGTCAAAAGGAGGCAGACGATAAACCTAACAATGGAATGAAATCTGATCTTCCTTCTGTAATCCGCAGATGAAAAATTATATGAATCAGCCATGATTTACCTCCTCTCTTACTTTGCCTTGCGCTTTTTAGGCGCGGTGGAATCGGAATTAAATCTGTAGACCACTATACCGAGTATTGCAGTAAGCGCAAAGAGAATCATAGAAGATGCTGCGGAGTAACCGTAGTTATCAACCATATGGAAGTTCTCATAGATGAATACCGCACTGGTCTTAAGCGCAGGTCTAACAGTTGTACCTTCATGTAAGAGGTAAGGAATATCGAACATCTGGAGACCACCGATCATTGATGTGATGAACACATAAATGAAGATAGGCTTCAGAATCGGCATTGTAATCCTAAAGAAAGTGTTTGCTCCGCTGGAACCATCAATCTCAGCAGCTTCATATATCGAGGGATCGATACCGAAGATACCGGAGAGAAGCAGGAGCATAGTATTACCATACCACATCCAAGACTGGATGAGCATAACCAGAATTCGAGAGATCCAAACATCATTTACGAATGGAATTGGCTTGATAATAGCCTCAAGGCTCAAAAGCAGGGAGTTGATCGCACCATACTTAGAGTTGCCAAACAGCATCATAAACATTCCCGCTACAGAAGCTGCGGTGATGATGTTAGGCAGATACATAACAACCTTGAAGAAACCTGTGCCCTTGATCTTTATTCTCGCATCTGAGAACCATACTGCTAAAAGCAGTGACAAAACGATCTGAACTAAAAAGTTACCTGCCCAGAGGATAAATGTGTTTCCTAAGGATTCCCAAAACTTGCTCTGAACAGCATTTGCAGCGAAGTTACCTTCTTCGCCGAAAAGCAACCACTGATAATTCTGAAGACCTACCCATAACTCAGGATGCTCACTACCATTCTCCTTAAAGCTGAGGAGTAAAGTGTTAATAAGCGGATAGATCATGAAGAATGCGTAAATAATAAAGAACGGAGCGATAAAAATATAGCCGTACTTTGCATAGCTTATCATTCTTTGTTTTCTTCCGGTTGCAGCTTGCATGACGCACACCCTTTCACTTTTTTTGATAAAAAATCACAATATACTGCTTATGGACTTTCGCCCATAAGCAGATATATTGCAACAAAACTTATTTAGTTTTTAAAGTTTAGCTCAATAATTGATTATTCAATTACGATCTCGGGGAATGCAGTAGCAACTTCACCCTTGAATGCTGCAATAGCGTCGTCCTTGGTAGCGTATGTGCCATCGAGGTAGCCAGCAACGGAGTTGTTGAACTTAGCCTTGATTACAGAGTCATACTTTGTCAGCTTGTTGCTGAGGTCGAGCTTGTCAAGAACCTTAACGAGGATCTCATAGTGGTTCTGACCGTTGAGGTACTTGTTGGAGGTTGTAGCCTCAGACATAACCTTCTTGTTGTTCATGAAGTCGCCTGTCTCAGCTGCATAAGCTGCCATAGAGTCAGCGTTCTTGCAGTAGAACTCGATGAACTCCTTAGCAAGTGTCTTGTTGTCGCACTTGGGAGCTACACCGAAGTAGGAACCGCCCCAGAACCAGCCGGAAGGACCTTCGCAGATAGCCATGTTCTTACCGAGAGCCTCATCCTTGTTTGTGAAGTTCTCAAGGATAGAACCGCCGCCTGTTGTTGTCAGACCCCATGTAGGAACGAAGTCACCGAGAGCTGTGCCGTCCATGATAGCATTGTACCAAGCGTTATCCCACTGAGGAACGTTTGCGAGAGAGTTGTTGTCGAGCATTGCCTTAGCAATGTCATAGAAGTCAGCAGCGTTGTCCATAACGAGCTTGCCGTCAACTACCCAAGCCTGTGTTCTGTTGGACTGGAATACCTGCCACAGACCACCCTCAGTTGCCTGGATGGAAGTAGCACCGCCGGACTTCTCGTACAGAGTTGCACCAGTAGCCTGGAATGTATCCCAATCCTTTACGAGCTCCTGCATCTCAGCGGGAGACTTAACACCGAGGTACTGCTCAGCGAGGTCAGCTCTGTATACGAAGCCACCGGGAGTAGCCTGGAAAGAAGCTGCCTTGAATACGCCAGCATCATTTGTACCGTAGTCAAGTGTGTAAGCAAATGCCTCAGAGAAATCAGCCTTTGTCAGACCGATAGCATCGTAGCCAACAGTCAGGCTGTCGTCGTTGATGTAATCAGCAACCCAGTCAGCATCATAGATCATGAGGTCAGCGTCATCGTCGCCGAGGAGGTACTGCTTGTAACCGTCACGTGCGTTCTCACCCTTCTGACCAACGCCTACGAACTTAACCTTAGATGCATCGTAGCCCTTTGTCTTGAGGAAGAAGTCAACCATCTTTACAACGTCGGAGTTCTCTTCCCAAGCAAGGATTGTGAGAGTCTCGCCATCATCAGACAGAGTAGCAGTTGTGTCACCTGTAGATGTGTCAGTAGATGTGTTGCCTGTGGATGTGTCGCCTGTGGATGTGTTGCCGGAATCACTTGTAGATGTGTTGCCGGAATCGCTTGTGGATGTGTCACCGTTATTGGAGCAGCCAACAACGGACAGAATTGTAGCAGACGCGAGGAGCGCTGCTAATACTCTTTTCTTCATAGGTATTTTCCTCCCATAGATAGGTTTCGTTCCGAAAATGGAACTTAAGTTTTATTGATCAGAACAGCCCGAATTTCGCGCTATCTGATTTCATTTGTAAGTTTATCATAAAACAAACCTTTTTTCAAGTCTTTTTTTTGAACTTTTTCGCACTGCAAACACGGAAAACGATTTCAATTTCACTTGATTGTTCATTATTACAACACTTTTACTTAATAACTTAAATTTTAGAATTTCTTTAAGCAAAGCCCTTAAAATCGCATAGGCAAGCCGTTTTTTAGCCATCATCTCTTATTAAAACATTTGGTTTCAAATAGAAAATCTACTTTTGTAACCAAGTTGTAACTTTTGTTTTGGTGAAAGTGCCGAAAAATTCACAAACTCCTTTTGTAAACGTTATCACTTGTAACCGTGCGTCAATAATATAGATATGTGTAAATTTAACGCCTTATGAATGCAGAAATACAACTCGCATTTAATACTATTATATAATATATAGCAAACAAAAAACCGCCCGAAAAATCGGGCGGTCAATATACGATATTATACAGGGTGTACCTTGTTCACCTTGTCAGCGTGGTCAGCGTCAATGCCGAGCTTTCTGTCGCGGCGCTTTTCAAAGTACTTGGGAGCTACCTTCGGGAACATTGCATATGTGAGGATATCCTCCTCCTGCTCTATCCACTCGGAAGCCTCTGCCTTCATTGCCTCAAACTCGGGGCTGAGCTGGTCAGCGGGACGGCAAGTGATGGGCTGCTCGTCGCCGAGTATCTTCTTCTGGAAGTCGGGATCGATAGCAACGGGAGTTCTGCCGTATTCTCCCTTAACAAGGCCCTTAAACTCCTTGGTAACAGTCTTATAGCGCTCGCCTGTAATAACGTTGAACACTGCCTGCGTACCAACGATCTGAGATGTGGGAGTAACCAGAGGGGGGAAACCGCTGTCCTTGCGAACACGGGGAACTTCCTTAAGAACCTCGTCAAGCTGGTCAGCCTTACCTGCCTGCTTGAGCTGAGAGAGGAGGTTAGACAGCATACCGCCGGGGACCTGATAAATAAGCGCATTTGCGTCTGTTGCGAGCATAGAGGGGTCGAGCAGACCGCTGTCGATGTACTTCTTGCGCAGCTTCATGAAGAAATCTCTAACCTCGGTAAGTGCAACGAGATCAATGCCTGTATCGTACTCTGTACCCTTGAATGTAGCAACGATAGACTCTGTGGGAGCATGGGAAGTACCCAGTGCAAGCGGAGACATAGCTGTATCAACAGCGTCAACACCGGCCTCAACTGCCTTGATTATGCACATAGAAGCAAGACCGGAGGTGTAGTGTGTGTGGAGCTGTACAGGAATGCTTACAGCGCTCTTGATATCGCGAACAAGGCTTTCTGCCTCATAGGGAGTAAGCAGCGCAGCCATATCCTTGATGCAGATAGAGTCAGCGCCTGCGCTCTCGACCTGCTTTGCATAGTTCATGTAATATTCATGTGTGAATACCTCGCCGAGGGTGTAGGAGATAGCAACCTGTGCGTGACCCTGCTCCTTCTTTGCAGCGTTGATAGCTGTTTCGAGGTTTCTGATATCGTTCAGTGCGTCGAAAATACGGATAATGTCTATACCATTTGCGATGGACTTCTGTACAAAATACTGCACGAGGTCATCTGCATAGTGACGATAGCCCAGCATATTCTGTCCTCTGAACAGCATCTGAAGCTTTGTATTGGGCATCTCCTTGCGGATAGTGCGCAGTCTGTCCCAAGGACACTCGTCAAGGAAGCGAATGCAGGAGTCAAATGTTGCGCCACCCCAACACTCAGCGGAATAAAAGCCTATCTTATCCATAGTGGACAGAATGGGACGCATTTCATCTAATGACATTCTGGTAGCGAGCAGCGACTGGTGCGCGTCACGCAGAACGGTTTCTGTAATCTTCAGCTTAGCCATTTTTGCTCTCCTTAAATCAGTTGATTGTTACTACAACAGCGCCTGTATCAACAGCGTCGCCCTTATTTACGTTTACGGAAGCAACAACGCCATCTCTGTCGCAAACGATATCGTTCTCCATCTTCATAGCCTCGAGAACTGCTACAACTGTACCGTTTGATACCTTATCGCCAACCTTTACCTTAACGTCAACGATAGTACCGGGCATGGGAGCATTGATAGACGCGCTTCCTGCTGCAGCGGGAGCGGGAGCAGCCTTCTTGGGAGCTGCCTTGGGAGCAGGAGCAGCTGCTACGGGAGCAGCAGAGCCGTCAGCCTCGTCAACTGTTACATCATAAGCATTGCCGTTTACAGTGATTGTGTATCTTTTCATGTCAAAAACCTCTCTATGATTAATTTTATTTACATTTTATCTGACGGACACGGCAAGCCGTGTCCCTACAGGCGTATAATAAATTAGAATACGAAGTTAGCGTGCTTTCTGCTGGGAGCAGCTACTCTCTTGGAGGAGCAAAGCTCGATTGCGGAAGCGATAGCTTCCTTGGTATCCTCTGCGTAGATAACGCCCTCTACCATACCGAGAGCAGCAGCGTTGAATGCGGAAGCGTCAAGCTCCTCGCCCATAAACACCTTTGCAGCCTCGGGAGCCATAGGAGCAATAGAAGCATTTTCCCATGCGTAGGAGATATCAGCGCTGTCAAATGCCGCAAAAGCTGCACCGTAAGCCTCGCCCTTTATAAGATTTACCTTTGTTGTGGTAGCGGAAGCATAAACCTGAGCAAGCTTTGCGAAGTCGCGAACGCTGCCCTGCAGCTCTGCTGCACTGGAAGGCTCAAAGCCCTTGGTGTCGAGGACAGTCACAACAGGGATAGAGAATACATCGGCAAGCTGTACAAAACGCGCGATCTTTGCGCTGTCAGCAGCAGTGAGCTTCTCAGCCTTGTCTGTTGCCACAAAAGCAACTGTTGCCCAGTTCACACTAGCAAGAGCGGTATAAGCAGCAGCGCCGAATTCTGCGCCAAGCTCAACAACGGAGTTCTTGTCAGCGATAGCAGCGATAACATCAGCGCCTTTCATGGAAGCAGCGATTTCAGCGTCGTTTTCCTCAAACTCATCATTTCCTGCGAGAGAAATATTGTTGGAGGGCAGAACAGCAACCAGCTTCTTAGCCTTTGCGATAGCGTCGTCATCGTCCTTTGCAAGAATATCGCAAACGCCTGCCTTAGCCGCATTTGCAGCAGTGCCCGCACCGCCGAGCTTGCCGTCGGGAGCGTTGAAAGGAGCGGTCATAAACAGCTCAGCCTTTTCTGTCATTACAGTGATATCAGCCATAGATGCAAGCATAGCAGCAGCACCTGCGCAAACGCCGCATACAACTGCTACCTGAGGAACAACGCCCGATATCTCAGCCGAAGCCTTGATGATATCGCCGTAAGCGGAAAGCACCGCCATACCCTCGTTGATATCGCCGCCCTTAGAATCGAAGATAGCAACAACGGGTGCGCCGTTCTTTGCTGCAAGCTCGTAGATCTTCTTGATCTTCATCGCAGCACTCTTGTTTACTGCGCCGCCCTTTACGCTCACGTCCTGAGCATAAGCATAAGCTGTACGGCCGAGGATATTACCGAAGCCTGCTACTACAGAGCTAAGCTCGCCGTCAGCGGACATGAACTTGTCCAGCTCTCTGAAGCTGTCTTCGTCGAAAAGCGCAGCTATTCTTTTTCTTGCGTCGCTGTCAGGAACGTTCTGCTCCATCTCAGCCAAAGTCTTTGAAAGTGCCATTGTCTGTCCTCCATTAATAAAGGTACTACGCCCCAAAAGGCATAGTTATCCTTTGTATAAAAATTAATCCATATTAATTATACTATATTGTGACGAAAATAACAAGATAAAATCACATTTTTGTGCATTTTTTATTTTCATCAAAGAATTTCGCGATATTGTCAATCGTTTTTTCGGCATTATTCACAAATCCGAGTTTTCTAAGACGCTGAAGCTGAGCCTCGTCATCGAAATCAAAACGCGCCTTTTCAATGCCGTGCAGATCCATAAGATTGAGTATCGCGCGCACAAGTCCGTCTACCCAGAAATCATCGCACTCAAGCTCGTCAAACACGAATGTATCACCCATCAGCACGCCTGCGCACTTGCCCAGAGCCTTGCCGTTATCCGAAGCGTTAAATTCTATCTTCTCGGTGTTCTGCTTATTCTGCAATATCTCTACCATCTATGTAACCTCCTTATCTTCTGCCCTGTTTTGTACCCTTGCCTACTGCGGTGCGGAGCTTTCTCAGCTCCTCCTTAGTAAGCTCGCGATACTCGCCTGGCTTCAGCATACCGAGCTTTACTCCGCCTATTGCAACACGGCGCAGTCTGCCGACCTGAAGTCCGACAGCTTCGCACATTCGTCTTATCTGACGGTTTCTTCCCTCTTTTATCACAAAACGAAGCACTGTGCGCTCGGGCTCCTCAACCAGCACCTCAACTGTACAAGGGAGCGTCACTGCGCCATCGTCCAGCTCCACACCAGCCATCAGAGTCGAAAGCTGCTCCTCGTTCACCTTTCCGTCAATGGTAACGCGATAGGTCTTTGAAACATGGCGCGAGGGGTGCATTATGTCGTTCGCAAACTCACCATCATTCGTGAATATCAGCATACCCTCGGAATTGCGGTCAAGTCTGCCAACGGGGTAAACGCGCTCTTTCACATCTGTCAGCAGGTCTGCGGCTATCTTTCTGCCCTTTTCGTCAGCCATCGAGGTAACATAACCTCGCGGCTTATTTAAAATAATGTAGCGCTTTTCTGCGCGCTCTGCCGAAACGACATCATCGCCGATCTTGATAATATCATTTCTCGGGTCAGCCTTGTCGCCGAGCGAACAGCCTCTGCCATTCACTGTAACAAGCCCTCCCGAAATAAGCTCCTCCGCCTTTCTGCGGGAGCAATAACCGCTGTCTGCGATTATCTTTTGGATCCTAATCTTCTCCATTTTAAACCTCCTCCGTCTCCCGACGGTAAAATATAATAAGGAGTGCCGCGATAAGCTATGAGATACTTACCGCACGCTTATGAAACAACCATGCAATGTTTATTTGATTTCATAAGCGCCGCACTCTCATATCGTTCGATCTTAAACATATATCCCAAAGAAGCCCAAAAGCCTCTGCCACAGCGACAGCTCCTCCTCTGGAGCAGTCACGCTGCTCGAAGCGTACAGCGGACAGGTCTTGACCGCCTTGCCGTCTATTGAAAACTCGATATATCCAAGTTCTTCACCCTGTCTGACGCTGCCATAAACGAATTTCGGGAGCATAACGCGCCTTGTGAGTCGCTCTCTCTGCGAGGGAAGCAAGGCTATCTCGTCCTGCTCAGCATACACCTCAACGCTCTGTCCCGTTCCCGCAACCGCTACGCGCTCGGAGCAGGAAAGCTCCAGCGGGAAGCTCTTCACCTGCGTAAAGCCGTAGTCAAGCATTTTGGTGTGGTCGTTCCAATCATCACCCGCGTTTAAGGTCACCGCGATAAGAGTAACTCCGTCACGCTCTGCCGCCGAAACAAGACAGCGCCTTGCATTGTCGGTGAAGCCTGTCTTTACTCCTATAGCTCCATTATACCTTGTCAGCATCTTATTGGAATTATACAGCGTACGCAGATACGGCGGATTGCCGTACTCAACCTGCGCCGATTTGCAGCAGACTATCTCGCGGAAAGTGTCGTTCTCCATAGCGTAAGCCGTAAGCCTTGCGAGGTCGCGTGCAGTGGTGTAATGCCCGTTTGCATCAAGCCCCGACGGAGTAACGAAATGCGTTGAGGAAAGCCCAAGCTCCTCCGCCTTTTCATTCATCATATCCACAAATCCGCCGATACTGCCGCCAACAGATACCGCCGCCGCATTCGCCGCGTCATTACCCGACGGAAGCAGTATTCCATACAGAAGATCTCTGCGTGAAACGCGGTCACCCTCCTGCAGTCCCATCGAGGTTCCCTCAACGCGGATAGCATAGCTGTCAGCAACGAACTCCGTATCGAGGTCGCCCGCTTCTATCGTAAGGATAGCCGTCATTATCTTTGTGGTGCTCGCCATAGCGCGCTGCGCATCGGCGTTTTTCTCGTATATCACCGTGCCTGTTTCAGCCTCGATGAGAATAGCACTCACAGCCGACAACTCAGACGGCTCAGCCCATACATAAGCCGCGGTGATCTGTGAAACCATCGCGGCAAGCATAACGGATAAAACTGCAATAATTCGTTTTTTCATGGTCGCGCTCCTATCACTGAAATAATTCAGCGATAGTATGTGCGTCTGCGGAAAAATTATACAGTGTTATTCTGCGCTTTCTTCTGCGGCAGCCTCGCCGTCCTCGTCCTTTTTCTTTCCGACCATGCCCTTTATCTTCTCAATAAGTCCGGGAACAGCGTCAATGATACCATCGAATTTGCCGCCCTTTGCGCCAAGCTCCAAAAGCTTAACATCACCGTCGTTCTTGATAACGATAAATGCTACAGGCTTCACTGTAACGCCTGCGCCCGAGCCGCCCGCAAATCTCTCTGCGGTCTGCATGGGCAGATCGCTTCCGCCCGAAACAAAACCGAACGACACCTTGGATACGGGAATAACTACCGTACCGTCGGGCGATGTGATAGGATCACCGATAATGGTGTTCACATCGGTCATTTCGTGGATCTTCTCCATGGATACTCCCATGATACCTTCAATAGGGTGCTTGTCTGACATAATAAAAACTCCTTTCGGTCATTACGTTTATGTTTTGCCCGATCATATCGGGATCAGTTTACCTTGTGCTTAGGCTTCTTCGAGCGTATGCGCCCGATATATGCCTTTATCCTGTCGCTTCTGAACACGCGCGCGATAAGTCTGCCGAGGAAAGTGAACACGAACATCAGAAATATCATCGCGCACATCTTTACGGTGCAGCTGCATTCCGCTGTCGTTTCCTCTGACTGAAAGTCAACATCTATTTTGACGTGCGGATCTTTCAGCGTAAAAAAGCTGTCCAAAAATCCTAGGAAATTACCCACTGCGATATTCACCGCGCCGAATTTAAGTGCCGCCTTTGCCGCGTCCGAACCGCCGCAGACTATCTTTATATCAAACTCGGATATCTTTATACGTCTGAGCAGCTTTCTGAGCGGCTTGCAAAGGCTGTCAACAAGCACCTTTACAAGCTCCACTATCTCGGGCAGCGTAGGAGCGCTCGGATTTTTCTGCTTTTTTTCTTTTTTCTTTTCGCCGCTGTCAACAGGCGCTGCTTCCTCCGCGGAAGCTGTCTCAGCAGATTGTTCTGCTTCGCTCTGCTCCTGCGCGGGCTGCTCCGCGGCGCTTTCCGTCAGCGTTTCAGCGGTTGCCTTTTTCTTCTTGGAGCGCCGCCGCTTTTTGGGCTTTGCGGGTATCCTGTACAGCGTGATAAATAGATATTTTATACTAAGCTTCAGCGTACTGCCGTACTCAAAACGTATCACAACAGGTATCGCCAAAACGATAACAAAAAACAGAATGATACTGCTTGCAATTATCCAGCCCGTACGCTCACCGCCTTTCTGTCCTAATAAGGCTTATTCGCCCGAAAGCGTCATTTCCTCATATTCGTCAAAGTCTATCTGTCCGCTGCCGTCTGGGATAGCCGGAAGCGACTCCAGCCCCGAAAGGCCGAAGCAGCGCAGAAAATTCTCTGTAGTTTTATAAGCAATAGGTCTGCCAGGAAGATCAAGTCTGCCGTATTCCTCCAGAAGATTTCGTTCCACAAGGGAATTAACTACACCCGAGCTGTCAACACCTCGCACCTGCTCAACAAAGCTTTTGGTGACAGGCTGATTGTATGCCACAACAGCAAGCACTTCAAGCGCCGCCTGAGAAAGCGGAACATTTCTGCGCGTTTCAAGTGCTGCCTTTATCTTTGGTGCAAACTCTGCTCTTGTCATCATCTGAAAGCCTGTGCCAAGGCGCATTATCTGCAGCGCACTCTGCTGCTCGCTGTAGCGCTGATTGAGCAGGTCTATTATCTTCTCGACCGTATCTTTTTCTATCTCAGCAGCTGCCGCAAACTTTTCAAGCTCTATCGGCTCTCCGCAGGCGAAAAGTATCGCCTCTACCGCCGCCATTCCTTCATTGAATTTCATTTCGTTCCTCCCTGTCGGCGCGCGTCGCCATGCGAACACTGCAGCCGTCCTCGGAAATAATTATGCGCCCTTGCTTCGAAAGCTCCAGTATCGCGAGAAATGTCGCAACCTCTCGCGAGCGCGGCTGGTCGGCGTAAAGCTCGTCCATAGTGACGCTGCCCTTTTTGCGCAGACTTTTCAGCACCGCGATAATTCCCGTGAAAACGGTAACGTAGCTTTTTGCAACGATAGGCTTTATCGACTTCGGACGATACGAGGCTTTTTTTCTGCCCCTGTCCGTCACTGTGCCGAGTGCGAGCATAAGCTCCTCGGGCTGGTGCGTGCCGCTATAAGAGCGGTCGTATTCTATCTCCGCGGGCTTTCGCACAAATATCACGTCGCCCTGATAGCGCTTTTGCAGACGCTCTGCCATAGTCCTGCACAGCGCATACTCGATAAGCGCGCCCTGAAGCTCCTTTTTAAGCTCCTCAACCTCTTCTTTTGGCAGAAGCGCGGCAGATTTTATAAGTATCAGCCTAGCCGCCATCTCAAGAAACTCAGAGGTCACTTCTATATCGGCCTCGGTCATGCGCTCAAGGTACAGCATAAACTGCTCAAGCAGTATGCTTATCTCAATATCCTGAATGTTCAGCTTGTGCTTTTGTATAAGCGACAGCATAAGGTCCAGCGGACCCTCGAACACCTCAAGCTTAAAGCTTAATTCTTCCATCGTTCACCTGTCAGAAAAGCGGATACGGCATGAATGCGGAAGCCTTATCCAACAACCATATCACACAATCCGTCAGAAAATTCAGCGGTATATCAAGCAAGCCGAAGATAAGCAGCGCAAAGAACGCAAGATATATCACCTGACTGTAGCGCTCCATAAATGCAATTCCCTTTGAGGGCAAAAAGCTGTAAAGTATCTTCGAGCCGTCAAACGGCGGTATGGGAAGCAGATTGAATATCGCAAGATAAACATTCAGCACTATTGCGTAGTACAAGCCAAGTATAACATAGCCTGCAGTAGCCTCCTGAGATACCATCGGCACTATCTTCATGGCAATCATAAAGACGTATGACAGCAGTATATTGGAAACAGGACCCGCAAGAGATGTAAGCGCCAAAGCGGTGCGCGATTTCACCTTGCGGCAGCGATGAATACTTACGGGAGTAGGCTTTGCCCAGCCAATGCAGCAAAAGCACATACAGACAGCACCCATCAAATCTATGTGTGCAAAAGGATTGAGCGTAAGTCTGCCCTCGCGCTCTGCGGTATCGTCGCCGAGTATCTTCGCCATAAGTCCATGAGAGCACTCGTGTATCGGAAACACGACAAAAATGATAACAGCCACCGCAAAACAGGATATTATGGCGGCTTGCCACGAAGCGCTGCCCGTCATGGCGGCAAATATATCAAAAATAGGACCTTGTATTCTTTCCATGTGTTATTCTCCTTGAATAAGACCATAAGTAACTTAATTATTATTGGCAGCGTAAAAACTGCTATACCATTTTATTATAACTCATTCTGAGATATTTTTCAAGTAGGAACAAGCACTTTACACGAATATTTCACAGATGAGTAATCTAATCATCGCATTATCCGTGTTCTATTTCGGACAAACCTCCCATATACTTGAACAAATGAAAGCGAGGGACGGAAAAATGATAACAGCAAAAAGCGCGGATATTCCGCTTCAAAGTGCCGAAAAGCTCATCAAACTGCCAAACGGATTTCGCCGCAGCGAGCTTTGTGAGCTTCGGCTGAGGTCGGGGCGCCCTGCGGTCGCGGTCACGGCAGACGGCAGGCTTATTCCCTGCTCGGAAACGCTTACAAAGCAGGATATAGAGGATTGCTTCGGCGAGCTTTGCAGACACTCGATACACAGCTTTTCAAGAGAGATCGCAGAGGGCTACATAACTCTGCCAAACGGGCACAGAGCAGGTTTTTGCGGCACTGCCGTGATGAGCGGAGAGAAGCTTCAAACTCTCAGGGATATCTCCTCCATAAACCTTAGGTTTGCACGCGAGATAAAGGGCTGTGCAGAGGCGCTGCACCATATTGTGTTTCGGAATAGACTCTGCTCATTACTGATAGCAGGAAAGCCGCTTTCGGGAAAGACCACTGTTTTGCGCGACCTCGCGCGGCTTCTTGCAGAAAAACACCGAGTTGCGCTGATAGACAGCCGCAACGAGCTTGCCGCGTGCTTTGGCGGTGTTCCGCAGCTTGATGTGGGCGTAAACACCGATGTTCTCAGCGGCTATCCAAAGCGTGAGGGCATGGAGATAGCGCTTCGCACACTGAGTCCCGAAATAATCATATGCGATGAGATTGGCAGCGAGTACGACGCGGTTATACAGTGCGCACACTGCGGCGTTAAGGTCATAGCAACGATACACGCCGCCTCTATTGAGGAGCTTTCCTTGAACCAAAACACAAAACAGCTTCTCGAAGCATTCGACTGCACCGTGGTTTTGAGCGAAAAAGGCAGCATAAAAGAGCTGAAAGGAGCGCAGATATGAACATAGCGCTTGCGGCGGCAGCCTTTATCGTCGGCACATTCACGGGGCTTTGGAAAAGCGCGGAGCTAAAAAAACGTGCAATGCTGATCTCACAGCTTCGACAGCTCACGGCTGATATTTCGGTGAGCATACGCTACACCGCTCCCACCCTGGACGAGCTTGCCGACAATTGCACGGGTGTTTTCGGCTCGCTTCTCTGCGAGGCAAGACAAGGCTCGCCCGATATAAAAAACGCATGGAAGCTAGCCGCAAAACGGCTTTCCGAGCTGTCATACGTTGAAGCCGCCGAGGCTGAAATAATGCAAAAGCTTGCAAACGAGCTTGGTGCAAGCAACACCGAGGGGCAGCTATCAATGCTTGCCATGTGCGAGGAAAAGCTGAAAACCATCTCGCACGAAGCAGAGGAATGTGTCAAAACAAAAGGAAAGCTTCTGCGCTCTGTGGGTGCGCTGCTTGGCGCGGGCGCGGCAGTACTTATCGTTTGAGGACGGTGAAAGATGGAACTTGACCTTATCTTCAAGATCGCGGCGATAGGCATAATCGTCGCGGTGCTGAATCTGATACTTAAAAAAACCGACCATGACGAGCAGGCTATGATGATGACCGTCGCAGGTCTTGTAATAGTGCTTATGATGCTTATCCCCGCCATCGACGAGCTTTTTAATACCATAAAATCGGTATTCGGGCTATGGTGACGCTATGGATATTACAGCTATCGCAGGAATAGGAATACTTTCAGCCGTGCTTTGCGTTATAGTGCGGCAATACAAGCCCGAAATGGCGCTTGGAATAAGCACAGCTTGCGGCATACTGATACTTACTGCGGCGATAACTATGCTTGCCCCCTCCGTAAGCGCCATAGCAGAGCTTACAGAGGCGGCAGGGCTTGACGAGGGCTACGCCGCAATTCTTCTTAAAGCGCTTGCCGTGTGCTACATAACGCAGCTTGCCGCTGACTGCTGCCGCGACGCAGGCGAATCTGCAATAGCAGGCAAGATAGAGCTTGCTGGAAAGTCGGCTATCGTTGTGATATCCCTGCCTGTGTTCGCATCGCTTGCAGAGCTTGTGACAAATCTGATAAAGACCGTGTAAAAGGGAAACAAAAAATGTGTAAGATGTTGATATTTCTGCTGATGCTGCCGCTGCTTTTTTGCACCGATATAAAAGCACACGCCGCCGAAAGCTATGACTACGGCAGAGCCGCACTGGAGGACGCCGTTCCGCCCGAAGCCGCTGAAATCCTTGAAGAACAAGGAGTCACTCCCGACAACAGCGGCGCAGGCTCGTTGTCCTTTCAAGGAGTTCTGGAATACCTCTGGTCAATAATTTATGAGCAGCTGACCGGGCCGCTCAGACTGCTTGTATCGCTTTGCGGAATAATACTGCTGTGTGGTCTGTCGGCGGGGGTTTCGGATAACTCCGCGGACAAGCTGTCGGGGCTTTTCACAACTGTAGGCGTTCTCGCAGGCGCAGGAATGACCGTCGCCGCCATTTCCGAAATACTTACAAGCTCGCTTCAGCTTCTAAAGACCGCTTCGATATTTATCACTGCATTCATTCCGATATTCGCGGGCGTTTTGTCAGTAATGGGTAGAACTGCAAGCGCCTCTGCGATAAATGCAATAACGCTTGCCGCAACACAGCTTTTTTCTCAGCTTGCGGTGAATTTTCTCGCTCCGCTGTGCGGTGCTATAATGGGGCTTTCGATAACAGGCGCGATACACCCGCAGCTCAACATCTCGCGGCTCGGAGAGCTTATCAAAAAGATCGTGATATGGGTGCTAAGCCTGCTCATGACCGTATTTATGAGCATACTGTCGGTGCAGACCTTTGTGACAAGCTCCGCCGACAGCGTGCTTATACGCACAGCGAAATTCGCAGTGTCCTCGGGAGTTCCCATCATAGGCGGCACTATCTCGGACGCTGTTGGGACAGTACACAGCAGCCTTGCCGTTATAAAAAGCAGCGTCGGCACATACGGGATAATAGCGGCGGCGGTGATAATACTTCCAACACTGATAAATGTCGCGTGTTATCGGCTTGCCGTAAGCGCCGCCGAAGCCGTCAGCGATGTTTTCGGCGTAAAAGAGCTGTCCTCGCTGCTCAAAAGCTGCGGCGCGGTAATGTCGATAATAATTGCCGTAATAGTGTGCTTTCTGCTGCTGAACACCATAGCCGCAGTGATAATGCTCGCTATCGGAAACGGCACAGCATAAGGAGGAAAAAATGGATTTTCTCCTTACCGTATGCATGGCTGCAATAGCCTCGGCGTTATTCAGGATACTCGTTCCTGAAAACAAGTTCACAAAACAGATATCGCTGCTCATTGCCTGTGTGTTTCTTCTTACGGCAGCCACCGCGATAAGCGGCGCAGAATTTGGCTCACTGACCGAAGCGCCCGAGATAAGCGCTTCAAGCGATTATATAGGCTTCTCGGGAGAAGTTAATAAATCACTGCAAAAAAAGATATGCTCCGATATGTCGGATAAGCTGTATGCAATTCTGCACAAAAACGAAATTTATCCCGAGCAGATACACATAGGCGTTAATATTTCGGGATTGTACAGCATATCTATTACACAAGTGAAGCTTGTTCTCAGCGAAAATTCGCGGGACAAAGCCGACAAGGCGCTTGCGCTTCTTCGAGCGGAGCTGTCGGAGGATATAGAAATAAAAACAGAATTCAAAGAGGTGAGGTAGTAGAAATGCCACTGAAAATTTCGGGCAAAGGACTTATATCCGACAAGCGCTTCAGAAAAGCGGCGGTGATAATAGGCGCGGCGCTGATACTTCTGATATTTCTCAGCACGCTGTCACCTGCCGAAAGCAAAAACGCTGCCGCCCCAGCAGAGGACACCGCTATACTGGAAGAAAAGCTTGAAAAACGTCTTGAAACGCTTCTCGCCGAGATAGACGGAGTAAGCTCACCAAACGTAATGCTGACGCTTGACCGCACCTCTGAAACAGTGTATGCGCGCGACAGCAGAAGCGGCGCTTCCTCAGAAAACGACGACAGCGGCAGAAGTGAAAACAGCGACAGCGAAAGCTCCATCGTGATAGTGGGCAGCGGCAGCGACAAAACCGCTCTGACCGAAAGCACCGTACTTCCGCGCGTAAGAGGCGTTGCGGTCATCTGCGGCGGCGCCGAAAACGTACTCATCAAGGAAAAGGTGGTGAATACCGTCGCAAGCGTACTGGACATAAGCACATCACGGGTCTATGTGACCTATTGACAGAAAGGAAGATACTATGAAACGCATCAATCTTATCATCGGAAAAAAACAGCTTGTTATCGCAGGACTTACCGTGCTTCTCGGGGCTGCGGTCGCAGTGAACTTCGCAATGAACAATTCCGCAAAGAAAGACCTTGTTCAGCCTGCGGCGGAGGTTTCGGGAACGAACTACGGCGAAGCTGAGCTTGTTTCGAGCGATCTTTCAGACAGCGATGCTTATTTTGCACAGGCTCGCCTTGACAAGCAGGCAAGCCGTGACGAAGCTGCCGAGGTGCTTCGCACCATGTATCAGGGCGGCGACCTCACTACAGACGAGCTTTCCATGGTCGCAGACGATGCCGTACAGCTAAGCACCCTTATCGAAAGCGAGAACAAGATAGAAACACTTCTGAAAGCGCAGGGCTTTGAGGACGTGCTGTGCTATCTCGGTGACGACACTGCTAATATCATCGTAAAAACAAGCGCGCTCGACCCTGCAGGCGCAGCAAAAATTAAAAGTACACTGCTGTCGGAATATGAGGTCAGCAGCGACGGCATCACTATCGTTGAAGTGAACTGAAACTGCTAAACTCAACACGCTAAAAGGCTCCCGAAATTCATCGGGAGCCTTTGCTGCGCTATCCAACGCTATCCATATACCGCTTTGCAGCGGCTATCGTGTCATCATAAAGTGAAAGCAGCACTTCATGATTTGTGCAAATAAAGCTGTTATCTTCCTCATTTTCGCCTGACAGCATACGCTTTGCCGCTTGTTCAAGACTGAGACTAAGCTCACCTAGCTGCGTACAGCCTACATTCAGCGCATTCGACTTGAGAGAGTGTGTATTTACTGCATAGCGCTCCCAGCAGCGCTCCTCAAAATCCTTTTGAAGCGCGGCTCTCTTCTCATCATACATTTCGTAGAACATTGTGAGAAGCTCGCAGTACATCTCCTCGTCATCACAGCTGTATTTCAGACCCAGCTTGATATCGATCAAAGGATCGGCAGCGACACGCTTCTGCACGGGTGCCGTCTGCTTTGCTTTACCGCTTCGGATAAGCTTTTCTTCGGGAATGTGTTTTTCCAGCAGCTTTTCAAGCTCTGCTCCGTCCAAAGGCTTGCTGATATAATCGTCAAAGCCCTCAGAAATATAAAAATCACGCACGCCAGATATCGCATTAGCAGTGAATGCAATAACAGGCACATCAGCATTTTTGTTTTCTTCCATTGAACGCGCTCGCTTAAGAGTTTCGATACCGTCCATAACAGGCATCATATGGTCAAGGAATATCACATCATATCTATTTTGACACATATGCTCCAGCGCCTCTGCTCCGCTCATGCAGGTAGTGAGGCTTATTTCGGTATCCTTGAGCAGATTTTTCAGCACCAGCAGATTCATGCGATTGTCATCAACAGCAAGCACACAGGCACTCGGCGCTTTGAAAGAAGCGCTGTACTTTTTGCGCACCTCGGGCGCGGCAGCGGTATTACCGGAAAATGTACCGATACGCTCGCTGCCCTCCGTCATCTGAGGAATAAACGCGATAAATTCGGAGCCTTTGCCGTATTCGCTCTTCACCTCTATCCAACCGCCCATAAGATGTGCAAGCCTGTTTGTTATCGCAAGACCCAGACCTGTGCCCTCGATATTGCGGTTTTCATCGAGGTCAAGACGCTGGAAGCCCTTAAACAGCAGCGACAGATCTTCCTCTCGGATACCTATTCCTGTATCGGCAACGGATATCTTCAGCATTGCAGATCGCTGTTCTTCCATGCATTCAAAATTTATAGACAGTTTCACATGACCCTTATGTGTGTATTTAACGGCGTTTGTCAGCAGATTTATCATTATCTGCTTCAAGCGCATATCATCGCCGAAAAATGCCGCAGGTACATCTTCATCGACATTCACCGCAAAACGCAGTCTTTTTTCAGCCGCCTTATGCTCCACCATTGTAACAACTTCGTTTATAACATCGTGCAGACGATAGCTTCTTTCCTTTATCTCAATCATGCCTGCTTCTATCTTACTGAAATCCAAAATATCGTTTATTATCGACATAAGATTGTGGCTTGCAGTTTCAATATTTGCGGCGTATTCAAGAATTACATCGTCGTCGCTCTCGCGCAATATCATCTCATTAAGTCCGATGACAGCATTGATAGGCGTGCGTATCTCATGCGACATATTTGCAAGGAAGTCACTTTTCGCACGGTTAGCGTTTTCCGCAACAGTCTTTGCCTGACGCAGTGCGTCGCTTTCCTTCGCCTTTTTCTCGGCGCTCATGAGATAGATCATTACTATAACAAGAAGCAGCCACAAAAGTCCGAATGTCCATGTTACAAGAGGCGCGATAAGCTCGATACCGCCCGTGACCTTGCTTCTCGGAACAAAGCCCATAACATACAGACCCGAATAATCTGTTTCCGATGCGTAGATTATTATATCACCGAACGTGCCGCTCACAGCCTCCGAAGCGGAGGAGCTTACATTCATTTTGTCGCGTATCTCATCAAATGCAAGCTTGTTGCTCTGATCGGCGAAAAAAGCGCTGCCTATCTGACTGTTGCGCGTTTGCAGCACTACTCTGCCGTCAATATCGACAATAGCGCTGCAGCCGTTGCCATCGTAATAATCAAATTCAAACACATCGGCAAGCGCCTGCTTCGTGCAAAGCTTGTAAAGCACATACTTTACATTTGCGCCGTTATAAACAGGCACAGCAAACAGCACCTTGCTGCTGTCGCCGCTGAAGCTTACAGATGGATTCCCGTGCAGCGCGTCAGGAATACCCGAATATTCGGTAAAGCTTAGCGGAGCGCCAAAAGCCGCCTCTCCGTTGATACGCAGCACTCCATAGGAAACGCCCTCTTGTTCTTCGAAAAGCTCTGCCATCTCACCCGTTTCAATGTCAACAAACGACGCGGCAGCCTCCTCAAGTATCTCAAGCTCCATACTGAAGCTGTTGTTTACTGTAGACGAAATGAGCGAAGCTTGTGTTGCCGTGTGCTGCTCAAGTTGAAAATCAATGATGTCCTGTATCTTTGTCCAAATAACAAAAAACACGAAAACAAGCACCAAAATGCTCGGAACAATTATGCCAACAGCGCCTTTCAGACGGCGAAGCGTATATTTTTTACTCATAGAAGCTCACTCCGTCCACAAACCAATCCATTCCCGTAAGTAATGTTTCGTCGCTTATGCTTTCGTCCTCGTTGCAGCGCAAACTCCCGCTATTGTCGTATATCACGCCCGAAAAAACATCTTTTCCGTTTGTCATATCCTCTATTGCGGCATTGACCGCATTTTTCGTCTGTTCAGATACAAGAGGAGAAAACTCCGACAGCGCAACTGCCCCTGTTTCTATGCCAAACCAGTGACGAGTTACCGAATTCGGCTTGCCCTGCATAAGCTCCTTGACTATCCTGCTGTAAAGCTCCTCATAATCCCACACGGCAGCCGTGAGGTATTTATCGGACAAGCTGTCCACAGCTTGATTGTAGCCAATGGAGAATACGCCTGCTTTATCTGCCGCATAGGCTGTATACGGCTGATTTTGGTGATAGGTGAGAACATCTGCCCCGTCCTCAATAAGAAGCTGCGCAGCCTGTGTTTCCCTTGCCTCGTCGTCCCAGGAGCCGGTCCAGTACACCTTGACCTCTGCATTGGGAGCGACGCTTTTCACACCGAGCGCAAACGCATTTATACCGCGATTCACCTCGCTGTTAGGCATAGCCGCAACATAGCCTATCTTGTTGGTTTCAGTCTGCATTCCTGCGATCATTCCCGCAAGATATCTCGCCTGATACATACGTCCGAAAAAGGAAGTCATATTATCCGCATAGTACTCCGCGGAAATGCCGTAAAACGCAATATCGGGATAGCTTTCGATAACACTTTGCGCTTCAGCGGGATAAGAATAGCTTGAAAGCACTATCATCTTTGCGCCGTCTGCCGCAAGCTGCTCTATCGCCTCAGCGCACTGACCCGTGCCCTCCTCGATGTTTTCCTTAATAATCAGCTCTGCACCAAGCGTATCACAAGCCGCGCTTATGCCCGAATAATGCATACCGTTCCAACCGATATCCTCTGCAGTGCCTGTCATGATAAAACCTATCTTCGGTACCTCCGACTTTGGGCTCGCTCCCCAAAACAGTATGACCGCAAATATCGCGATAAGAACCAACGCACCCGCACAAAGGAGTATGCACCTTTTTTTCTTATTACTCATCTGAAATATGCACTCCTTCCACATACCAGTCAAAACTGTTCAGCATAGAATCATCGGTCATGCTTTCCCCTGCCGCAACACGCAAAGCTCCGCTGTTATCTTTTATCGGGCCGTAAAAAACATCAAATGTGCCGCTGAGCAGGCGATCCATTTCCTTTTCGACCGCCTCGGCTATACCACTGTCAACGTTTTTGGTGAACGGAGCAAGTGAAACGATACCCGTAGAAACACCCTCCCAGCAATGCCCGCCGACAAACTTACTCTGCAAGCACTTGAGAATATTAGAAGTATAAAAGCACTCCCAGTCCCATGTCGCAGCAGTGAGATAAGTATCGGGATAGTTCGCGCTGTTGTCGATGTTATAGCCAATGGAAAACACACCGTATTCCTCCGCAGCATCAAGAGGCGCTATTGAATCGGTGTGCAGCGTGAGTATATCAATATTCTGACTTTCAAGGAGCCTTATCGCCGCTTGCCTTGCAGACTCATCATCTGTCCACGAGTCCGTCCACGACACATAAATTTCAGCGTCGGGATTTACCGAGCGAGCACCAAGCGCAAATGCGTTTATGCCGCGGTTTACTTCCGATATTGGCATAGCCGCAACATAACCTATCTTATCGGTCTTGGTCTGAAGTCCCGCAACAACTCCGCAAAGATAGCGCATCTGATACATTCGTCCGAAATATGAGGTGAGGTTTTTCCTCTCACCTACTCCCGTAGCGTGAAAGAATGTAACATCGGGATACTTCTCTGCCGCCGCCATCATTCCGTCTGCATAACCGAAAGTGCTTGCGATGATTATTTCACATTCCTGCTCAACCATCTCGTCAATACGCTCGGGAAGATCCTCAGGCAGCACGCTCTCCTCGTAGATAACACTGAGATTAAGCTCTTCCGCAGTCCTGCACAGTCCCTCATAATGCGACTGACACCAGCTTTTGTCGTCCTTAAAGCCGTTAAGGATAAGCCCTACACGTGTGGTCTTTGTCGTAACCTCAGTGTTTGCCTCCGAATTGTTTATAACAGCGATACCCACTATCAGCGCCGCGATGAAGATCCCTGCGGTCACAAATATCTTTTTCATATCTCCACTCCGCTCAAAAATATAATGCAATTAATTATACTATATTTTGGCGAAAATGTCAATGTGAGAACGTAACAGCCGTTTATATGCACAAGGCTGTGAAAACGTTTAAATTAACCCTTGACAATTAGCCTCGCAAGCTGTACAATAATAATAGATTATTATGGGTGAAAATACCCGTTTTGAAAGGACAGATAGTATATGGATTTTCAGGTCGCAAGGATATTTAGTGATAACATGGTGCTTCAATACCTGAAGCCGCTGAACGTTTTCGGCACAGGCAAGGACGGCACGAAGCTTACAATAAGCATCACAGGCGAGGAGGCTGCAGCCGTCACCGCAACTGTCACAAACGGCAGATGGCTTGCTGTGCTGCCGCCTCAGCCCGCCCAGGAAAGCGTTGAGCTTACAGTCACCGACGGCAAGGACATCGTGACCTTTGCAAACGCCGCAGTTGGCGCAGTGTGGCTTGCAGGCGGTCAGAGCAACATGGAATATGAGCTTCGCAACTGCCTTACAGGCGACGAAAGCCTTGAAAAAGACTCCCCCGATGTGCGTTTCTACTACACTCAGAAAAGGTGCATCGCCGATGATGATTTCTTTGAGAGCGAGCGCTGCATGGGCTGGAACACATTCGACAATAAGGAGTCCGCAAAGTGCTGGAGCGCAGTCGGCTACTACTTCGCAAAAGAGCTTGCGGAGGAGCTTGGCGTCACTGTGGGAATAATCGGCTGCAACTGGGGCGGCACCTCCGCTTCCGCTTGGATGGACAGAAGCTACGCCGACGGCGAAACATCTATCTATTTCGAGGAATATGACGCGGCAATTGCGGGTAAAACATTAGAGGAGCTTAAAAAGGACTACCGCGACTATCAGGAATACCACAGAAAGTGGGAAGAAAAGAGCGCGGAATACTATACCAACACGCCCGACGCGACTTGGGACGGCTGCCTTGAATACTGCGGTCCGAATAAGTATCCCGGCCCCGCTTCTCCCCTCAATCCCATGAGCCCCGGAGTGCTTTACGAGAGCATGGTAAAGCGCGTTGCTCCGTTCACCATGACAGGCGTCATCTGGTATCAGGGCGAAAGTGACGACCACCGCCCCGATATGTACTATACTCTGCTCAATCAGATGATAAAGAACTGGCGTGATCTGTGGAAGGACGAGCTGTTCTTTGTTATCGGCCAGCTTCCTATGCACCGCTGGAGCGGCGAGGAGGACAGAAAGCACTGGTGCGTTGTAAGAGAGGCACAGGCGCGTGTTGCGCGTACCGACCGCCGCGCAGCACTTGCAATTCTTACCGACTGCGGCGAGTTCAATGAGATACACCCCAGAAACAAAGTGCTTCCCGCGCACAGGTTTTTCCTTGCAGCGATGAACGGCTACTACGACGCGGATTTCACAGCTGCAGAGGGCAAATCCACCTACAATCCCGAGGTGTTCGATGTTCAGTGGAACAGCGACAGCGTTGATATCTTCGTTTCAACGGGACTTGACCTTGAAATAAAAGGCGGCGAGATACACGGATTTGAGTTAATGGGTGCAGACGGCGAATTTATCTCTGCCGCAGCGGAGCTTAGCAGCCGCGAAAGCTGGAACGCAGCCGAGGGCAGTGCGATAATCCACGTTACAGGAGTGTCTGAGCCTGCTGCTGTGCGGTATCTGTGGACGAACTACACTGACGATATAACGCTTTTCGACTCTGAAAACGGTATTCCGCTGCCGCCTTTCAAACTGGAAAAGCCAAGCTACAACGGTTAAAGGAGACGCTATGGAAAGAGCAAAAATAGACAGAATAAACGAGCTTGCGCGAAAGTCAAAGGCAGAGGGCCTCACCGAGGAGGAAAAGGCTGAGCAGCAGAAGCTTCGCGACGAGTATCGCGCAGAGTTCAAGGCAAGCCTGCTCGGTCAGCTTGACAGAGTTTATATCAAAGAAGCAGACGGCAGCACCACAAAGATGCTTCCGAAACAATAATATCCCCGAAAGGAAATCACGAATGATAGCTTTAGTTACGGGCGCAAGCGCAGGTATCGGCAGAGATATCGCGCGTTCACTTGCAAAGCACGGAATAAATCTTATAATCACCGCCAGGAGAAAAGACAGACTTCAAGAGCTCAAAAATGAGCTTACCGAAGCCTACGGAATAAAAGTAAAGACAATTACAGCCGACCTTTGCTCCGTGCAGCAATGTATCGAGCTGCACAAGCGCGTGCAGAAATACAATATCGATATTTTTGTAAACAATGCAGGCCTTGGCGTTTTCGGCGAGTTTACCGAAACACCGCTCCAAAAAGAACTGGAGCTTATCGACGTGAATATCCGCGCGTTCCATATCCTTTTCAAGCTTTTCACAAAGGATTTTGCAAAGCGCGGCAGCGGTTATATTCTCAACACTTCAAGCTCTGCGGGATTTTTCCCTGGACCGCTGTTTTCGTCCTACTATGCGTCAAAGGCGTATGTTCTGCGCATGACGCAGGCAGTTTATGAGGAGCTTCGCTGCCGCAAGAGCGGAGTGTATCTCTCGGTACTGTGTCCCGGTCCTGTTGCGACCGAGTTTATTGCAAAGGCGGGCGTGCATTTTGCTATGCCGCCGCAAAGCAGCGAGTATGTTGCGGAATATGCTGTGCGCGAAATGTTCGGCGGAAGATTTATGATATGCCCCTCGCCGTTTATAATGGCAGGCAAAACACTGAGCCGCTTCGCGCCTGATAAAGCAGTGGCATTCGCAGCAAGACTTATACAATCCCACAGAGAGGTGATGTGAAATGGCTTCGTTTTCCGAAATTACCGTGCGTTACGCCGAAACCGACTGCATGGGCGTTGTTCACCATGCGGTGTATCCCGTATGGTTTGAGATAGCAAGAACAGACTATATCAAAAGCGTCGGCATGAGCTATTCAGAAATGGAGAAAAGCGGCGTTATGCTCCCTGTTACGGGCATAAGCTGCCGCTATCATCTCCCTGCAAAATATGATGATACACTGATAGTTAAAGCAACTGTCAGCCGTTTCACTCCCGCGCGTATCGAGTTTTACTACTGCGTAACGCGCAAAGGAGAGGAGCAGATACTCTGCGAGGGCACAAGCTCACACGGTTTTGTTGACGCAGAGAGCTTCCGTCCGCTGAATTTCAAAAAGGCTATGCCCGAGCTTTACGCGCGAATGGAGCAGGAATACCAAAAGGACATCGGCACATGATATGATTTTGGAGAAAATATGAGCAGATTTATCATTCTTGGAGTTATACTTCTAATCGGAATAGCTGCGGCGGCAGTATATATGATTTTTCCGCCCGAGCCTGTGCAGGTGTCTGCAATCATCGGCGAGGACGGCGAGCTTACACTGTCGCAGACTGAAAGCACCTCACAGGAGATATCAAAAGGCGCTGTAGGCTTTTCGCATACCGCGGCGTTCTATTCCGAGAACATCTCGGTCGAGCTGTCCGCTGCCGACGGTGCTGAGATATATTTCACTACCGACGGTTCTGACCCCGTTGTGAAAAAACAGCAGCTATACACCGAGCCGATACAGATAAACGCAGGCCCCGAGGTGCGCGCTACTACTATAAAAGCCATCTCGGTGACTGAAGGAGAAGTCAGTAGGATACATACAAGAAGCTTTGTCACAGGCACCGATGTCGATGATCGTTTTGACGAGGATACGCTTGTTTTCGTGCTCAGCACAGACCCGTATAACCTGTACGATTATGAGTACGGCATCGCTGTACCGGGTAAGATATATGACGAATATGTTGCGGCTCACCCCGGCGAGGAGATTCCCTACAACGCTCCCGGCAACTACTACATGAGTGGCAGAGAGGCCGAGCGCGATATGTATGTAGAGGTATTCGAAAGCGACGGCAGCAACGTTATCTCGCAGGCTGCGGGCGTGCGCGTTGTCGGCGGTTATTCCCGCGTTGTATCACAGAAATCCTTTAAGCTTATCGCCAGAAAGGAATACGACCCCGAAAACGGCAAATTCAAATACGCATTCTTCGATGACGCTGTGAACGAAAACGGCGAACCTATCGAGGAATACGACCGTATAGTGCTTAGAAACGGCGCAAACGACCGCGAATTTGCGGGCGTTCGCGATGAGCTTTCACAACAGCTTGCACAGGACTACGGCTTCCCGTGCATACAGAACACCACGCCGTGTGCGGTGTTCCTGAACGGCGAGTATTACGGCTATTCTTGGCTGCATGAAAATTTCAATGAGGATTATCTCGCAACACAGTTCGGCGGTAACCGCGAGCAGTACAGCATAGTTGAAAACATAGAAGTTCCCACACCCGAGGAGGGCGAGGTCATAGAGCCTGCACATCAGGATTATCTTGATATGTGCGCGTATTACGAAAAAGACCTCACCGACGATAAGATATTCGCCAAGCTTTGCGAGCTTGTTGACATCGAAAACCTTATGCAATATTACTGCTTGCAGATATACATTGCGAACCGCGACTGGCCCGGAAACAACTTCAAGGCTTACAGATACTATCCCGCCGAGGGCGAGGAGATCACCTCCGAGCATATGGACGGCAAGTGGCGTTTCCTTTTCTTTGACGCGGAGTTTGGCTGGGGTCTTTACGGTAACGGTTATCAGGACATGACCCTTTCCGATCTCTTGGACGGAAGCCATGCAAGCGGCGAAAGCAAGGCACTGCAAGCTCTGCTGAGGCGTGGGGATATGCGTCAGCTTTACGCTAATACCATGTGCGACATCATGGCGTATGCATTCAGTGAGGAGCACATAAACGAGGTGATGGACGATCTTCTGGAGATAAGCGACCCTGAGCAGCTTTATGCATTGGAGCTTGGAATCACATCGGAATGGGCAAGAACACGCAACTTCGAGGAAAGCCGTCAGCAGATACGTGACTTTGCCGCAAACCGCGAATTTTATGTCATGCTTGATATGATACTCGCACTCAACACCCCTATCAGTATGTATGATGTATCTGCGACCTGCACAGAGGGTGCACACGTTTATCTCAACTCCCAGCGCGACACCAACCGCGTGGTCTACGGAAGATATCTGACCAACTGCGATGTTACGATACGCGCGGAAATGTTCGACGGCTATGAGTTCGTGAAATGGGTTATAAATGATGTGGAGTACACAACTCCAGAGGTAACTATTTCCTCAGACATGGCAAAGGACGGAAATGTCTATGCAAAGCTTATTTCAGAGAAAAAGGAGCTTTTGAACGAGCCTGTCAAAATAAGCGAGATCTGCACCGATGAAAATGCAGGCTGGATAAAGCTGTACAATCCTAACGCCGAGGCCGTTTCTGTCGGTGGACTTTATCTCTCCGACGACGCGCTTACACCCACCGAATGGATGATACCCGACAACACTATTCCTGCAGGCGGCGAGCTTCTTATAGTGATGAAAAACAACAAAACTCAAGAGGCGCTTATGCAGCTTCAAGCAACATTCAGCTTGAAAAAGCGCGAAACTCTGATCCTTTCCGACAAGGACGGAAACATCATTTCCGCGGTAGCTATACCAACTCTTGAGGAGGGCGAGAGATACGTTTTACAGGCAGATGGAACCTTTAAAGTGAAAAAAACATAATCAATAATTACAAAACGCTGAACAAGTACACGTTCAGCGTTTTTGTGTTATTCTGTCTTGTGTATTACGATAGCTCCTGTGTTTTCTACATAAAGCGCTTATCACCGATAATTCGACAAACGGATATGATTATTACAGTAATCACCACTTGACAACTAAAGCAAAGCATGGTAAAATATAAATGTGTAAAAGGTCAAAAGCATGGGGCCGTAAAGGCTTCGACGGGGATCTTGAGGCACGATAAGCGAGTAGTGAGGGCGAAATCACTTTAATCGTCGCAACCTAAATTTAAACGCAGACGAACGTCCCGTTTTAGCAGCTGCCTAAGCGCGCTGCCGTCGTTTCTTGAAGGACCACGAGCTTGAAACGGCGTCGACTAGTGGTGAATGCTTCTTGTAATTAGCCTTGTAGCTTGAAGCGTATTAAAGGATACCGACTCGCATAGCCTGTTTGTCGGCGCTGCGGCAAGGGAATTCTCAAAAGATAAACTGCACTCGGAGAAAGTCGTGAAGACGGGTTTTCGGACAGGGGTTCGATTCCCCTCGGCTCCACCACATTGCATAGCCCTAATAGATCCGAACCCCCTTTGGTTCGGATCTATTTATTTTTATGTTGCAAAGGCGCATCAGCACTACATTTATGAGCAAAAAAGGAATTCGTACATTCGGTGAACTACAATAATAAAGTTTTAAATTTGCTATAACAAAGTTAAAAATCCTATAAATCCGAACCTGTTTGTACGAAACAATCATGGTCTCTGTTCAGTATTTTCATACTCAGCTTCGAATTGCACGGGAGTTTTATAATTCAACGCTGCATGCGGCCGCTTTTCGTTATAAAATTGGATATAGGATTCTATAGCTTTCATAAAGGATGCTACACTTTCATATTTTCTGCGGTATAATTCTTCTTTTTTTCATGGAAGCAAAAAACGCTTCAGACACCGCATTGTCGTGAGGATTATGTGGTCTGGAAAACGAATGGGTTATATTATTCTTTGCCAAGCATTTTTCAAACCCAACCGAAATATAATTTGAACCATTGTCACTATGTAATATAAGGCCATCTGTAACACTTCTGCTGTTGATGGCTTTTTTTATTGCAGATGTTGTTAACTGAGTGCTATTGCTTTTTGAAACTGAATACGATATTACTTTTCTTGAATATAGGTCAATTATAACACAAATATGGTACCAAGTGTTTTTATACATAAAATATGTAACATCGCTTACCCATATAGAATTTGGCCTTTCCGCCGAAAACTCTTGTCGCAGAATGTTTTTCTTGGGCTTTTCTGTCAAATAATCCTTTTTGGATTGTGTTCTTATGCTACATAGCCCTAGTTCCTGCATTATAGAAAGGACATAATCATCAGAGACTCTTTCTCCCTGATTACGCAAAATCGCAGCAATCTTTCTGGCGCCAAACACTTTATTGCTTTCGTAATATAGGTTCCGCACCAAATTGCTGAAATATTCACGACGCTTTTTGTAGCTGTTATCATCACGCTTGTTGCGCTTAATATGATTATAGAAACTGCCCCTGTCCACATCCAGAGCTTCAAATCACCCAACAATTTTTTCAAGTTCATTCATCCTGACGATCAAATCCGAGTGGACATTACAATTTACAGTCTTGAGTATTTTTATGATCTGTGCCTGCCGTTCAACAGTCCTTTTTAATCTGTTATAATCTGTTGTTTTGATTTTTTCAGTTGCTTTTGCCGGTTTGTATTTTTGTAGCCAACCATAAATCGTACTACGTGATATTGATGTTTCTTTAGAAAGTGATATAACAGACTCGCCTTTCAAATAGCGTTTGACTATTTGTCGCTTATATGTTTCGGTATAATGTTGTTTCATAACATACTCCTTTTGTGTATTGTCGGGTATTCACAAACATTATACAACAATTTACCGCAATAAGGAATAAACCAGTGGTCAAGATGCTGACTACTGGTTTATATAAAGTATCCGCTCAATAAACAGGTGTCCAAAGAAGTCTAATGAAGTGTTGTTTTTTGTACCAGTATATGCTATAATAATTTAAAGCAATCTGCGATAAGCAGTACTCCGTTCATTGAAATGAGGTGCTTTTGTGAAAATAGGTGCAATAGGCTGCAATTATAAACACGAACCTGATTTTTGTATTGACAGTCCCGAAGGAACAGGCTGTGGACTTATGCTTATAATAAAATCTCCTGCACGATTTGTAATAAATGGACAGGAAATAATCGCCGAAAAGAACTCATTTGTTATGTTCACGCCACAAACACCCTGCCGCTACGGCGGAATAAAGGACAACTATATGGATGATTGGGTGTATTTTGATTACGAAGAAAACGATATAGAACGGTTTGCAGAACTGGGTATTCCGCTTAACGAAATAGCACCTCTTATAAATGTGGAGGAATTGTCACAAATACTTCGACAGATCGCTTATGAGCATCACTCGCAGGACGAAAACCGTGATATTATTGAAAAACACTATGTGGAAATATTTCTTCTTAAGCTGAGCAGGATACTTAATATGAATTCCACTCACCATTCAGCGCTTCTTGCTGATAAGCATTACCACTTTTCGCATCTCCGTAATAAGATCTATTCAAATCCCGAGGAAATGACTGATGTATCAGATATAGCAAGACAGATGGGAATGAGCTATTCCGGCTTTCAGCATCTATACAAAAAGATCTTTGGAGTGAGTGTAATGAGCGATATCAAAAAAAGCCGTTTTGAGCTTGCAGCAAGACTCCTTGTTACCACAAATCTAAGCGTAAAGGATATTTCACACAAATGCGGTTATATAAGCGAATACAGCTTTATGAGAAAATTCAAGGAAATATATTGCAAAACGCCTTCCGAATATAGGCGTATGCCATAACAGACCAATACACACAGATACACAAGCTTCACAGCTTGTGTATTTTTGCTAATTAGCATAAATGGATAGCTAAAACAGCATTATGAGCCATTGCGGATATTTTGTTGCAATGATAAAATTAAATAAAGTTTACAGAAACGATCAACGCACTAAATAACATCAAGGAGAATGGCAACATGAAAAAGATCCTTTCACTTTTAACTGCGTTAGTTATGCTTATAAGCGGCTGTGCAGCAAACCCGACAGAAGCAGCTATGAGGGATATGACCACTCAGGAACTTATTGAGGATATGGGGCTTGGCATAAACCTTGGCAATACCATGGAGGCGACAGGAACCTGGATACACAACGGAAGCGTAAGCGACTATGAGACCTGCTGGGGAAGCCCTGTTATAACCGAGGAAATGATAAAGGGCTATAAAGACGCGGGCTTCGGCGTTGTAAGAGTGCCTGCAAACTGGTCTAATATGATGTCTGATGACTATACCCTTAACGCTGATTATGTAGCGCGTATCCATCAGATAGTTGACTGGATCCTGGAAAACGATATGTATGTGATCCTTAACACCCACCATGAGAAATGGCTGGGCGATATGCCAACAAACGAAGATGAAGTGCTGCTGAAATTCACCCGCATATGGGAACAGATCGCTGAATCCTTCAAGGATTACGACGACCGTCTTATGTTCGAGGGTCTAAACGAAGAAGCGGGTTACGACAGCGTATGGAATCAGTACGGAAGCAGCACAGAAGGCAAGGATATAGCTTACGGTTATGTCAACACTCTTAATCAGACCTTCGTTGATACGGTAAGAGCTTCCGGCGGCAACAATGCAAAGCGCCACCTTCTTATAGCAGGCTATTACACCGATGTGGTACGTACCTGCGATGAGATGTTCATCGTTCCGAATGACCCTGCAAATCGCATAGCTGTTTCGGTTCACTATTATACGCCTTCCACGCTTACCATCCTCGAGAAAGACGCAGACTGGGGCAAGGCAAAGACTGAATGGGGCTCTGATGATGACCTCGCTGAGCTTAATAAAATGATGGATATGCTTACTGAAACCTTTGTTTCTAAGGGAATACCCGTTATCGTAGGCGAGTATGGATGTTTCGGAAAGAACAAGACCGAGGACGTAAAGCGTGCGTATATGATCGATGTATGCCGCGAAACATATGAACGCAATATGCTCCCTATCCTCTGGGATACACATGATACTTTTTATGACCGCAACACCTGCACATACAAGGATCCGCTTATGCTTGAACAGATGATGGCGATTCCCAACGAGATCCAGAGATAATACTGTAATACCAAACTTTTTTTCATAACTTCTAATTCTCCTACACGAATATAGCCGCCAAAACATTGGCGGCTATATTTGTTATGTAAAAGATACCGTATTTTCATTCTGTTGAAACTATTTGCCTTTCTCATACACTCCGATAAACGATAATGTCGGAGCAACTCTTGAATCAGTGATATTGATAGTCAGTCTGTCCGCCTTAACTCCGTCTTTCAGCGGAATTATACGTTTATATCCGACAACTGTACCGCTGTATATCTCCTCAGAAGTATCGCCGTGATGTGCAGTGACAGTAAAGCTTTCTATGCGCTGGCTCATAAGGATATTCTCTTTCAGAACGATGTTTGAAATATCAACTGGTTTATCCCAGTAGATATTTATCTCAGCCGCCCTAACTCCGTCAGCGGTACGGAAATAGCTGTCATAGCTGTCACAGCGGACATTTTCAATGCCGTAGCCGTCAAACGCTGAGGTACACAAGAGCACTGCATTATCCAGAACATTATTGCTGAAATTGCTTTTCAGGTACTCGCCGAGCTCTTCAAGGCGCTTTACATCATTTTCGTGGAACAGGCCATCAGGCGTTGGCGGGATATTCAGCAGGAATGTTGCATTTCCGCCAACCGAACAGTTGTAAACATTCATGAGATCATCAAGAGAGCGCACTTTGTTGTCCTCATGAGCATGATAGAACCAACCTGGGCGGATTGAAGTGTTTACCTCAGCAGGATACCACACAAGATCAGTTTCGCCCTGGAGTATCTCGCGACTACCAAGATCACCGTCCCATGCGTGTATCTTACGCTGACGGAATTCCTCATTATCCTCGTGCTGACTCGCTTCGGCTATCTTCTCTGTATCTCTTGTACGCGCAGGGACAACGCTCCATTCAGCCTTTCGGGTGTAACCTGCCTCGTTGCCGCACCAGCGGATATCAGGACCGCAGACATTTATACAAGCATCAGGTTGTAATTCTCTGATAGTTGCATAATACCTATTCCAGTCGTAATACTGCTTCTTGCCGTTATCGCCCTCGCCGCAGGCTCCGTCAAACCACACCGAGAACACCTCGCCATAGTTTGACAGAAGCTCTGTAAGCTGATTTACAAAATAGTCATCATAAGCCTTGCCATAACCATAGAGCTTGCAATTTCTGTCCCACGGCGAGAGGTACACTCCGAATTTAATGCCGTATTTCGCACAAGCATCAGACACCTCTTTAACGATATCGCCCATACCATTTTTATAGGGCGAATACGCAACAGAGTGCTCCGTATATTTGCTCTGCCACAGGCAAAAGCCGTCATGGTGTTTACAAGTGAGGATAAGGCCTCGCATACCCGCTGATTTTATTGCCTTTACCCACTGCTCAGCGTCAAGTTTTTCAGGATTGAAGATCTCGGGAGATTCCTTGCCATCGCCCCACTCCTGTCCTGTAAAAGTGTTTATGGTAAAGTGAACAAAAGCGTAGAACTCCAGTTGCTGGAACTTCACTTGTCGCTCAGAGGGTACTGTTTTTATCAATAATTCATCAACGCTCATATAGCTCTCCTTTGCTTATGCATAAACCTAATATTATCTATAAGTATAATACATTCCAACCTAAAATTGAATACAAATTATGCTGATATGTTATACTTTTTTCAGTTACAGCAAATTTTGTTTGTTTATACAATTTTGATAAAACCGCTATGTTCAAATTAAACATACTCACTTTAACAAACAGAATGATGCTATCAGTAAAAATCCCAGCGACATAATGCAATCTTTTCTTAAACATCTCAGCAATTGCTGGTCACACTTTGGCCACACCTGAGTTTTCGGACACGTTTTATGAACGATTTTTCATCGTCACAACAGAGCCGTTCCCTGAGTTACATTTCTACGAACCAAGGGGTCAGGGGTTCGAATCCCTTCTGGCGTGCCATAGGATAACCTAACAAACGTGATTGTAATGCGGTTTGTGAGGTTTTTCTTTTGCCTAAAATCGGTTTTGGTCTTTGTTTGGTCTTTATGGAGAAAAACAAAGTCCCATTATAATAGGATAGATTTACAATATAAGTGCAACAGATAGAAAAAAATAATGACACATAAAGAACCTCGTGATATAATGGGAGTAACCACACAACCATAAACAGGAGGAAACAATATGTGTCATTACACTCATTTT
>SVMX01000003.1:0-32356 GCA_015067175.1 Oscillospiraceae bacterium
TCTCTCTAAGTCGGTGCCGATGGCGGTGAGGGTCCACCTGTTCCCATTCCGAACACAGTAGTTAAGCTCACTTGCGTCGACAATACTTGGCGGGCAACTGCCCGGGAAGATAGATAGGCGCCGACACATATGCACCTTTAGCTCAGTTGGTAGAGCAACTGACTCTTAATCAGTGGGTCCTGGGTTCGAGTCCCTGAAGGTGTACCAAGAAGATTAAGGAATAGTCCGCTATTCCTTAATCTTATATATGGCTCGTTGGTCAAGCGGTTAAGACACCGGCCTCTCACGCCGGTAACGGGGGTTCGATTCCCCCACGAGTCACCACTTTTTCCTTGTGCGCAAATACTCGCGCCAATAGCTCAGTTGGTTAGAGCAACCGGCTCATAACCGGTCGGTCCGGGGTTCGAGTCCCTGTTGGCGCACCACCAATAGGGGTATAGTTCAGTTGGTAGAACAACGGTCTCCAAAACCGTGTGTCGTGGGTTCAAGTCCTACTGCCCCTGCCATGATAATTCACACCGTTTGAGAAATCAAGCGGTGTTTTGGTTTTTACGGAAATATCGAAAACTGGAGGTCAAAGTGAAGATATCACATATCGCAGTATTCGTCAGCGATCTGGAAAAGAGTAAAGCTTTTTACGAACACTATTTTGGAGGAATTGCAGGTGAGAAATATCACAATGCCAACACAGGACTGCAAACTTATTTTATCAGCTTTGGCGGTGATGTGCGGTTGGAACTTATGTATTCGCCGCTAAAAATTCAGCATACTGCTTTAAACACAATGGGTTATGCGCACATTGCCTTTAGTGTGGGAAGCAGGGCAGAAGTTGACGAACTTACCGAGCGCATAAAGCTCGAAGGATATACTATTGCGAGTGCACCGCGCGTGACTGGCGATGGATATTATGAAAGTGTTGCTCTTGACCCTGATGGTAATTGTATTGAAATAACCGAATGACAAGTAAAAGCCCCTGAAAAGGGGCTTTTCGTATTAATTGATAGCTTTCAGAGTTTGATAAATGCTCTGCATCTTTGTGTCTGTAGCAGCGATAGTTTCAGCACATTCCTTGAGCTGTTCTGCAAGCTCGGCAGACACCTCGCTGTCAGTCTTGTATTTGAGCTGATGTTCAAGGCTCGCCCAGAAATCCATAGCAATGGTGCGTATCTGCACTTCAACATTAACGATCTCCTTCCTATCGGAAAGGAATACGGGCGTTTCTATCACAAGATGGAGACTACGATATCCGTTAGGTTTAGGATTTTTGATGTAGTCCTTTGTTTTTATCAGAGTTACATCGTCCTGTCGCGTGAGAAATTCGGCCACTGAATAGATATCCTCAATATAGTTGCAAATTACTCTGACGCCTGCAATGTCATTAAGCGTTGTGCGCGCATTAGCACTGTTGAATGTCATGCCCTTGCGCTGCAGCTTGTCCATTATGCTCTGAGGAGATTTAAGACGATCTTCAATGTGATGAATTGGATTGTAGTCGTATTTGGTCTTGAATTCGCTGTCCAGTATCTCAAGCTTTGTCTTTACTTCGCGTATTGCGGATTCGTACAAATGTTCAAGCTCCATGAATTCATAGACCTGTTCAAGTATACGTTCGCGCGATTCTATGGGGAGCATTTGAGTTACAGGCTCAAGCTCATTCTCTACTTTCGGTTTTTTATCTCTGAATTTTAACATAGTGTATAGTCAAGTCCTTTCAAACGTAACCGTTTTTCATATGAACAGTTTAACACGCTTGATACATACCTGTGTTATTGGCGTGTGAATTTTTGGTGAAATTATTTTGCAGCTTCGTCCTGCATACTGCTGAGGAGCGCCGCAATAGCGTCCTCAGACATCACACCGCCGCTCGTTGTGGTTTCCGCAGGTGCGGGAGCAGGCTCAGGCTCGGCAGGAGCTTCGGGAGCGGAATTCGCAGCAAGAAGAGCCGCAATAGCGTCCTCAGACATCATGCCACCGCTTGTTGTAGTTTCAGCGGGTGCGGGAGCAGGCTCAGGCTCGGCAGGCGCTTCAGGAACAGCGTTCGCAGCAAGGAGCGCCGCAATAGCGTCCTCGGACATCATACCACCGCTCGTTGAAGTTTCAGCAGGTGCGGGAGCAGGCTCAGGCTCGGCAGGAGTTTCGGAAGCAGCGTTCGCAGCAAGGAGCGCCGCAATAGCGTCCTCGGACATCATACCTCCGCTCGTTGAAGTTTCAGCAGGTGCGGGAGCAGGCTCAGGCTTGGCAGGAGCTTCGGGAGCGGCATTCGCAGCAAGAAGAGCCGCAATAGCTTCCTCAGACATCATGCCACCGCTTGTTGTAGTTTCAGCGGGAGCAGGCTCAGGCACGGCAGGAGCTTCAGGAGCAGCATTTGCAGCAAGAAGCGCCGCGATAGCGTCCTCGGACATCATACCTCCGCTCGTTGAAGTTTCAGCAGGTGCGGGAGCAGGCTCAGGCTTGGCAGGAGCTTCGGGAGCGGCATTCGCAGCAAGAAGAGCCGCAATAGCTTCCTCAGACATCATGCCACCGCTTGTTGTAGTTTCAGCGGGAGCAGGCTCAGGCTCGGCAGGAGCTTCAGGAGCAGCATTTGCAGCAAGAAGCGCCGCGATAGCTTCCTCGGACATCATACCGCCGCTTGAAGTTTCAGCGGGGGCATCATTGACAGCAAACATAGCGTCAACTTCCGCTTCGGACATGGGAGGAGCTTCGGAAACGCCCGATTTCATCAGCAGCGCCTCGATCTCGGACTCGCTCATCTTATTGTTATTAATGTCTTCGGCTTCTGCCTCGGGGTGAGAGAATACAACGGCAGTGCGCAGCTTGTTCTCGGTGTCCTCTGGCGGCTGAATGTTTCCATTCTGGGAAACTATGCCGCTTATATCAATAGTATGCTGACTCAGTATCTCGTCAACGCTGGGGCCGTCATTTGACGCAGCAGGCTCGGGCGCAGTCGGCTGAGTAAGCGGTTCGGACATCATATTGTTAAAGGCGAGAGCAACCGTTTCGTGATCGAGTGTTTCACCCTCAAATCTTATCCAGTGATTATCGTAGGGGATAACACCATGCGTCTTGTAAAGAATATCAAGCACGTTATATTTTTTTAGTCCAACACGCTCAAGCATAAGTGCGGTATATGGAGTGAAGTCTTGAAATACACGGCAAGAAAACAGAAAATGAATATCGGAAACAGTCAAAGGACGGCGCAACGTGGTGAGCATATCCTCTTTATGCTTTGTTACTATATTACAAATGATATTTTCGCTGTCGATGATCTCATATTCAGCAACAGTAATATCTTTTTTCATTACCTCAAACCTGAAAGGCACAGGCAGCTCAAAAGAATTGTTGTCAACCAGTCTGTATGTATTGTATTTTACAATTTTTGCTCCCATGTGATCTCCTCCGTTATAATCATATATATTAATATTGTATCACAAATTGTGCGGATAATCAATAGCTATAGCAGAAAAAAGATTTTGCTGATATTCTTAACAAAATAAATTTTACCGATTTGGTGATTTTTAATGAATTTTCAAAATTGTGCTGTTCAAATCTGTGATAAGTGTTTACATCTTCAGTTTTGTGTGCTATAATTAAATAAATACTATTATTATGTATTATTATCTTAATTTCGCGCTAGTCGCGGATAGAAATGGGGAGTATATATCATATGAAGATCAAAACGATGATAATGTTGGCTGCCATATGCTTTGCGATCATTCCGATGGTGATCTATGCGGTGTATGTCGGTAATTCTACGTCGGGCAGCAGCACGGCAGAGCTTGAAAAGCAGCTCACTGATCTTGTAAACAATCAGATCCAGGTGCTTGATACATATGCAAACACTGTGAATAACCAGTGCGATATTCTGGCTGGTTCAGACGAACTTAAGGACGCTGCAAACGGCGGCGACAAAAATGCTGCAGGCAGTCTGCTCGTTAGCCTTACCGCTGAGAACGCTTCGGTAAATGCGGCAGCGCTTGTTGATGGTTCGGGCAAGCTTATCTGCGGTACTCTTCCCGCTGAGTCTGTGATGGGTGTTAACCTTTCTTCGCTCGGCTCCTATAAGGACGGCGCACTTTACATCACTTCCACAAACAAGCTTCTTTTTACAAAGCACAAGGTTGGCAAAGCAAACCTCGTGATCTTCTACAACATATCCATTGATACTTTCCTGTGTAACATACCCTCCAATGCTCCTACCGCTTACCTCGTAATGGTAGTTGACAACAACAAAAACGGTATCGCTAAAGAGTCTGTTGTAACAAACCTTGCGGAACAGTTCTCTTCTGAGGTGGTTGCAAGACTGGATACACTTGAAGAGGGCGTTTCGGAAACAATTTCTTACGAAAACCAGCTCACAGGCGTTGCAGGTCTGAAAAAGAAGATCGCTGTAATGGCTCGTGCAGGCGGCGACAGTGGTCTTGTGGTTATCGCAAGCGTTGCAGATAATGCGTCTTCTATTTTCGGCGATGCAACATCAGGCGTTATCGCAGCTGTTATTATCATTGCTATCCTTGCAATAGCAGGCGCTATCGTAATTTCTATTATTGTTACAAAGCCCCTCAACACTATCGAAGAAACACTTGTAAAGATCCGCCGCGGCGACCACGAGGCGCGTATCACTACCGTAAGCAATAATGAGTACGGTCAGATCTCCCGTGCTTTCAACAACCTCGTTGACGAGATTGTTGTAAGTGAGGACAGATACAGAACAATCGCAGAGATGTCTGATAACATCATCTTCGAGTGGAACTTCAAGACAAACGAGGTATTCTTCTCCAACAACTTCAATAAGAAGTTCAGCTATCGTGCTCCCTCTGACCACTTTGCTGACAGCTTCCTGCTCAAGGCAAAGCTTCACGGAGATGACGCTGACCGCTACAGAGAAGACCTTGAAAAGCTCGGCAACGGCGATGAGTTCAAGGGCAACGAATACCGTATCAAGAACATTTACGGCGACTTTATCTGGGTCATCATGAGAACCGCAACACTCCGCGACAAGGAAGGCAAGCCGCTGAAAATCGTTGGCGTTATGGTCGATATCGACCGTGCAAAGAAGAGCGAGCAGCAGCTTACAGCCCGTGCAAGCTTTGATGCACTCACCGAGCTTTACAATCGTGAAACGGTTGAGGGTCAGATCGATAATGAGATCGCACTTTCCGAGGCGAGAAAATCCGAGATGGCAGTTCTCTTTATTGACGTTGACGATTTTAAGCACTTCAACGACCAGTACAGCCATGCTACAGGCGACCAGGTTCTGAAGTTTGTTGCAAGAAGCATAAACAGCATTGTTAGCGAGTTCGGCTTCGCCGGCAGATACGGCGGCGATGAGTTTATCGCTGTTATCCGTAACGCCGAGATAAACGATCCTGCGCGCGCAGCTCAGGATATTATCGCAAGACTTGACGAGGGCTTCACCTGCGACAGCGGTGATCACCTCAAGGTCAGCGTAAGTATCGGTATTGCACTTATCAAGGACGACTACAACACTCGTGTTGAGTATCTTATCGGTAAGGCAGACGACGCGATGTACTCCGTTAAGAAGTCCGGTAAGTCCAACTACGCATTCATCTGATAAGAACGCAAAATATAAGACCCGTAAAGAATTTCTTTACGGGTCTTTTTGTGTGTTATTCCGTTATTTCTGATTTTTTATCTTCAAGCGGGGTTATGATAAAGCTCTCTGCGAATTTGTATTTATCGCGGCGGTGTATGTAGAGAAATCCTGCCGTCGAGAAAACCACAGCGCCGATCATATTGACCAGCATATCTTTCATGGTGTCACGAAGCCCGATATCAAGATAGCCGCCGTCTATCCGTGCAAGCTCGTTGCCATCGGCGTCGAAAATGATAGTGTAGGAAATTCCGTTTATCTTTACTTCCTCGTTCTCGCCGTCGGGGTGCAGCTTCACGCTTGATATCTCGGTGATTATCCTGTCTTTTTGCGTGTCGAATTTCAGCAGGCGGTCAACGGAGTACTCGCCGAACTCCCAAACAACACCTACCGTCATGGAAAAACAGAACGATACAAGCGCCACGAACAGCGGTGTCATTTTAAGCCGCTTTGAATGTCTGTTCAGCAGGTCGATAGTGCCAAAGCCTACCGCTGCCGCAAGAAATCCAGTGACAGTATGCAGCATAGTGTCCCATATTGGAATATGACCGTAGAAATTCGCTATTTCGCCCAGTATCTCAGCGGCGAAAACAAACAGAAACACCGCTATTTCCAGCACGCTCGGCAGATTTATCTTAAAGGTCGAGCGCAGGAAGAACGGTATAAACAGCAGCACCAGTGAAAGTCCGCACAGAAATACATTGTGCCAATCGCCGAGAGTTATTTGTCGTATCATAACGCCGATTATAATTCCGCGGATTATAAGATATACTATTATACTTTGCTTGCTGGAATTGCGGTATTTTTCCGAAAGCCTCGTTATGGCGTCGTGTTTTTTCTTTGGCATAAGCTCTCTCCTTTTCGTTCAGTGTAGAATATGATATCATAATTTCCTGCGAAAATCAAGAGTTTTTGCACAAATGCGCAAAATTGGGCGGATTTGTGCATTTAGTGAAGAATTTAAAAAGATGGCTGCGAGGCTTTCGTGGTTGACTTTATAGCCCGTTTTGATACACGAATAGTATTTTTGCATATTGATATAACTAACGGTTATTCAATATCGAGGTCTTCAAGCAGTCTCGTGACCTCATCGCTGCCGCGAAGCCTTATTCCCTCTTTTAACAACTCCTCATCGGCGCTGCTCAGACTATCCGCAGGCAGACTGTAAACGGCGAGTGGTGTATCGCTGCCCTCTTTAAATAATGCGATCATGCCTTGATATTCCTTTATGATATAGCAGCTTATACTGTCGCTAAGCTCAGTGACCTGTTTCATAACATCGGCGCTGATATTAGAATAGTATGCTGCGCCGCCTCCGACTAGCACCATAGAAATAAGTGCCGCGGAAAGCTTTCCGTAAAAAGACATAAGCTCCCTCCTTTTGCAGTAGCATTCCGCAAAAGAGGGAGTTTATTCATGATAAGCGCTTTTATTGCAGAGTTTTCGTTATCATGCTTTCAGTCTTTTCTTCGCCTGTGCAACGCTCTCTCCGTCTTTTACAAGGAAACAGCCGACAAATTTATCCTCGATCTTTGTGTAGCCCTTTACAGCGGCGCGCTCTATCTTTTTGTAACCGCCCACAATAGCGGCTTCGATCTTTTTGTTTAACGATATAATTTTTGAAACAGCCATATCAGTTCTCCTCCTTGCTCATTATCTTTTCACTGAGCTTTAAAATACGCTCGGCGTATTTTTCCTTGCGGGAAGCGAGAATACTTTTGTAGATAGGATAGTTTACTATAGCCATAAGCATACCGATAATACCGACAACTATTCCGGGCGTCATCGCGTTTTCGATTCCGAGTATTGCTCCGATATCCGTCATAACAAGGCTCATGCCTGCGCCCATTATGATAGCGCCGATAATTCCGAAGACATAGCCAAACACCTGCGCGGGACGCTTCACCTCTGCGTCAAGCTCGCGAAGCATATCAAGCTCTTTTTTTGAGTTGTCCGCTTCAACGTATTGCGAGCGTATCTTCTGCACGATAAATTGAGTATCATTTTTGTTCATAATAAAGCCTCCTTGAAGATTTGTTATCTTGATCGTGACTTCATTATACAGCGTGGATATTTTCGAGATGTTTTTGAAATGTTTCGGAAATGTTAATTTTAAAATCCGCAAAGAAATGCGGACGATTATCATTGAGAAGCCTTAGGTATTGACATAACCTGCTCATTTGAGGTATAATAATATAAATTGCGGCTTTTATCGCTGATATGCACAAAGCGGCAATTTGTTTAGCTCAGCAAAGACACGCGGTGGCTTCCGCAGGAGGTAAAAATGTCAGGCAAATTCGATGAGGAACAAAGAAAGCTTCTTGAAAAAAGAGAACTTCTGAAATTAAAACAGGGTCTTGTAGAGGAAAGCGAGATACTTGAAGAAAAACCTGTTGAAAAGGTTGAACTTCATGGCTGGAAAAAGGTTGAAAATTTCTTCTACCATTATAAATGGCGCGTTATTGTAATAACACTGGTAGTGCTGCTGGTTGGCTTTATGACTATGCAGTCTGTTATGAAAGAGCGAAACGATCTGTATGTACTGCTTGTTTCGACTGAAAACAAAAGCGGAATTTACACCAAGGTCGATGATATCGAAACCACACTTGAAAAATACTGCCCCGATTTTGATAACAACGGATATGTTCATGTGGGAGTAAATTTTTTAAATCTGTCCTATGAGGCGGGTATCACTCAGTATACCGATATTGAGAAGATGAAGCTCTCTGCCGAAGTGACTGTTGGCGACGGACAGATGATACTCGCCGACGAGGGAATTATCCAAGTTTTTGAGGATATGGGCGGAGAAGATCTGCGGTACTTCATACTGCTTGCTGATGAATACAGCGATATAACTATGTGCGAGGGACAGGGCCTGCAGATCAATAAAACGGCTTTTGTCGAGGACGCGCGCTGGTCAACCTGCCCCGATAATGTGGGAATATTTGTTCGCGACGAGGTTGAGGATATGATGGGCAACGACGACAATGCCAAGGAGCAGCGCCGCCGTGCCACCATAGTGATGGAAAACATCGCTTCGGGAAATGTTGTAAATCCCACTGTAGATAAGGAATAACTCGTGATTACTGCACGGGTGTAATGGGTGCGGGACTGCCGTCCTCTGAGGGAACGCCTTTTATTGCGATGTCGCAGGGCACAGGCTCTGCGTTTGGCTGACGTTTTCTCACAGGTATTTTTTCAGGTTGTCGCAGAACTGCTGCTCACGCTTAAGCAAAGCGTCGGCCTCTGTGCGAATACGCTCCTCGGCCTTTGAGGAACGGTTCAGCGCATGCTGCATATCGATTATACCCATAGTGGTGCCGCGAAGCATCATCTCGGCAATGTTCTGAGAGCTGCTGTCCTGCATTGTCTTCATGCTTATACCCATTTTCGCCATCATTTTTGATGCAGCGGGGAATGTCTTGGGGACGCTGCCGCGGCGCACAAGCTCGGTTCGTGCTTGGTTTGCAACACTGCGATAGCGCTCACGCTCGGCGGCAATCTCGCTTCTGAGCTTTGCGTGCTTGCAGTGCTTGAGCACATCTGTGCTTGAATCATAAGCCATATCTGCGTTTTTGTAAACGCTTTTCAGTATCTCGGCGCTTTGCCGATTTTTAAAATCGTTCATAATTCGATTCTCCTTGTGTTTAGTCGTCCGAAAGGACGCCGTACACCGATATTATTTCACAAAACCGCTCAGATATTATATCCGAAAGGAATACCATGAAAAGACAATCTTTTTTATCGCTTTTTCTCAGAGGCGTGGGCTACATCGTTCTTGGAAATATCATGTGCCTTATCGCCACGATGGCGCTTGTTATGTTCGGAAAGAACACATTTTTTAATATACTTGGCATAATAATCGCTGTGATGATCTTTTATATGCTTATTTTCACAGTTGCATGGAAGGACGGCAATGCAGAGCGTTCTCTCATAAAGCATGGCAGAGTTGACAGTCCGCTGAAATATCGTTGGCTGCTTATCGGCCTGCTGATGTATGTCGTGGCGGCTGCGCCGACAGTGGTGCTGCTGCTGAATAAGCTGTTTTTTCCCGAAGAAGATACGCTGTATTTGTACAAATTCATAAGCGGCAGCGCATTTCCGTTTGTGAACACATTCATTCCAGATGCTGTGCCCGAAACCGACGCGTGGATACCGACAACGCTCAGACAGTTCGACAATATGAGCGTGCTGTTCCCATCGCTTATGCTGGTGTATTATGCGCTTATCCCGATAGTGACTCACATAGGCTACTATATGGGATTTACCGATAAACTAAATACAGATAACATTGTATATAAATAACGATAACTGTGTAATTAATATCAAGCCGCCGCAGGTGCTTTCGGTTTTTTGATCGGGGCATTTGCGGCGCTTTTTTGGCGAAAAAAGCAAAGCTTCGCCTGTTAAGTTGAATAGCGTTGAAAAATATTGGTGATATATACCAAAATGCTTGATAAAAAAATAGCAATAAACATGAATTATTCACAAAACTATTGCAATAAAACGGTTAATGTGATACAATAATTACAAGGATTTGTGCGCTATAGTTGTGTTTTTTGGTAATTATGTGCAAGGCGTACAATTTTGGCGGCTCTTATAAAAATAAAGAACCGCTTTATCATTTTGCTGGAGGTAATATAATGGCGATCATTGTTCCCGAAGAATATAATGTACCGCTCCATCTCTTCCATCAGGGAGAAAATTCCCATGCATACGATTTCTTTGGCTCTCATAGGATAGTTAAAGACGGAAAAGAGTGCGTAGTGTTCAGAGTTTGGGCACCTCATGCAAATTCCGTGAGTGTTGTCGGTGATTTCAATCACTGGGACAGAGCGCAGAGCTATATGAACAAGATAAGCGACGGCGGAATCTGGGAGCTGTACATAGAAGGCATAAAGGAGATGGAATGCTACAAATACAGCATTGAAACTCCCGATGGTCTTATCAAGCTCAAGGCTGACCCGTACGGTTATTTTATGGAGGTGCGCCCCAATACCGCAACGAGATATTACGATATCGAGGGCTACCGCTGGACGGACAAGAAATACTGCGAGCAGCTTGCAGCTAAAAACATTTACGAAAGCGCCGCAAATATTTACGAGGTAAACCTCGGTTCCTGGAAGAAAAACGGCGAGGAATACTATGATTATCGCCGCCTTGCAGACGAGCTTATTCCTTACGTTAAAGAGATGGGCTACACCCATGTTGAGCTTATGCCAATCGCAGAGCACCCCTTTGACGGAAGCTGGGGCTATCAGCAGATAGGCTATTTTGCGCCTACATCAAGATTCGGTACTCCCAAGGACTTCATGGCGTTTGTTGACAAGTGCCATAATGCGGGTATCGGCGTTATCATCGACTGGGTGCCTGCGCACTTCCCCAAGGATGCGGCAGGTCTGTATGAGTTTGACGGCACAAGCTGTTACGAGTATGACGACCCGCTGAAGCGTGAGCACAAGAACTGGGGCACTCACATTTTTGACTGGGGCAAGCCCGAGGTACAGTCATTCCTTGTTTCCAATGCAAATTACTGGATTGAGAAATATCATATAGACGGTCTGCGTGTCGACGCGGTTGCTTCTATGCTGTATCTTGACTATGACAGAAAGGACGGCGAGTGGCGTCCCAACTGCTACGGCGACCACGGCAACCTTGAGGCTATCGCGTTCCTGCAGAAGCTGAATGCGGCACTGTTCAGAGAGCACCCCAACATCATGATGATCGCGGAGGAGTCCACTGCATGGCCGATGGTTACAAAGCCTGCCGATATCGGCGGCCTTGGATTCAACTTCAAGTGGAACATGGGCTGGATGAACGATATGCTTCGCTATATGTCGATGGATCCGCTTTCGCGTCCCTATAACCACAATCTTGTAACATTCTCGTTCTATTATGCGTTCTCTGAGAATTTTATTCTCCCCATTTCGCATGACGAGGTAGTATACGGCAAATGCTCGATGCTTGACAAGATGGGCGGCCCGAGAGAATACCGCTTTAATTCGATGCGCACATTCCTCGGCTATATGATGGCTCACCCCGGCAAGAAGCTGATGTTTATGGGACAGGAGTTCGCGCAGTATAAGGAGTGGAACTTCCAGACGGGTCTTGACTGGGACGTTCTGGAGTTCGATCCTCACTACAAGCTGCATCAGTACGTTAAGGATCTCAATAAGCTGTATAAGGAGCTTACTCCTCTGTGGGAGTGCGACACGAGCTGGGAGGGCTTCCACTGGATATCCAGCGAGGACAACGCAAACAGCGTTATCGCTTTCAGACGTATCGCAAGAAACAAGGACGAGGTCATCTGCGTATGCAACTTCCAGCCTGTACGTCATGAGATATATGATATCGGTGTTCCTTATTATGCTGATTATGAGGAAGTATTCAATTCCGATGACGAGAAATACGGAGGCACAGGCGTTAAGAACGGCGTACTCACCGCACAGGAGGAGGGTATGCACGACGAGAAGTACAAGATCACTCTCGATCTGCCGCCTATGTCGGTTATGTATTTCAAGATAAAGAACATTCGCAAGTCGCCCAGCGAGGCTGCCGCTGAAAAGCAGGCAAAGGCTGAGGAAAAGGCTGCAAAAAAATCCGCAGACAGCAAGAAAAAGGCTGCAAAGTAATTGAAAAAATCACGACTTCATGTCGGGACAGGAGGAAATATATGAATCACATCAAAAAAGAGTGCGTAGCTATGCTGCTTGCCGGCGGTCAGGGCAGCCGTCTTTACGCACTGACACAGGATATGGCAAAGCCTGCCGTTCCTTACGGCGGTAAGTACAGAATTATCGACTTCCCGCTCTCTAACTGCGTAAATTCGGGTATTGATACCGTTGGTGTTCTGACGCAGTATCAGCCTTTGGTACTCAACGAATACATAGGCAACGGTCAGCCTTGGGGTCTTGACAGAGCGCACGGCGGCGTGCACGTTCTGCCCCCTTATGAGTCCGCTGCAGGCAAGGCTTGGTATTCCGGCACAGCTAATGCTATCTACCAGAACATCGGCTTCGTTGACAGATACAACCCCGAGTATGTGGTTATCCTTTCGGGCGACCACATCTATAAGATGGACTATGCAAAGATGATAGACTATCACAAGGAGCAGAACGCTGACGCTACTATCGCGGTACTTGAGGTTCCGTGGGAGGAGGCTCCCCGCTTCGGTATCATGAGCGCAAATCCCGATGGTACTATCTATGAGTTCGCTGAGAAGCCTGCTGAGCCTAAGTCCAACCTTGCTTCCATGGGTATATATGTATTCACATGGTCTAAGCTGAGAAAGCACCTCATCGACAACGAGAACGACGAGGGCGCTACCAAGGACTTTGGTAAGAACATCATTCCTATGATGCTTGCAAACAACGAAAAGATGGTTGCATACCACTTTGACGGCTACTGGAAGGACGTTGGAACTATCGACTCTCTCTGGGAAGCTAATATGGACGTGCTCGACCCGAACGTTCCCCTCGATCTGCTTGACGACAGCTGGAAGATATACTCCAGAAACCCTGTTATGCCGCCTCACTACACAGGCGAGAACAGCAAGATCGAGAACTCTATGGTTGCAGAGGGCTGCGAGATCTACGGTACAGTTGATTTCTCCGTTCTGTTCGCAGGCGTAACTATCGAAGAAGGTGCAGTTGTTACCGACAGTATCATCATGCCCGGCTCTGTTATCAAGAAGGGCGCAGTTGTTGAATACGCTATCGTTGGCGAAAACTGTGTTATCGGCGAGGGCGCACACATCGGTGACCGTCCCGAGCGTATTGAAGACAAGTCGCAGTGGGGCGTTGCAGTAATCGGACACAAGGTAAACGTGTCTGCTAATGCAGTGGCTGCTCCCAAGGCTATGATCTCTAAGGATATTTGATAAGGAAAGGACGTTTTTGATATGGCAAGTATGGCTAATGTTTTAGGACTTATTTTTGCTAATATGCATGAAGCAAACCTTCCCGAGCTGACTAAGGCAAGAGCGATGGCGAGCGTTCCTTTCGGAGCAAGATATCGTCTGATCGACTTCCCCCTGTCTTCTATGGTAAATTCGGGAATCACACAGGTTGGAATTATTACAAAGCATAACTATTACTCACTGATGAACCATCTCGGAATGGGTAGTGAGTGGGATCTCGCAAGAAAGACAGGCGGTCTGCACATTCTGCCTCCCTACGGCAGAGAGGGCAGCGGTATCTACCGCGGCAGACTTGAGGCGCTTGCAGGCGCAGCTGAGTTTATCCGCGAGTCTGACGCTGAATATGTTGTTATGGCAGACACAAATGTTATCGCTAACATGGATATCAGGCCTATGATAGATTACCATGAGAAGAGCGGTGCAGACATCACCTGCGTTTACGGCAGAGGTGTTTACACAACTGAAAGAGCTATGACAAAGACTGTTCTCTGCATAAACGAGGACAACACTGTTTATGACGTTCTCGCAAGACCCGCAATCAGCGGCGAGATGAACGTTGCTCTTGATGTTTTCGTTATGAAGCGCAAGTTCCTTGAGGATCTTATCAGAGAGTCTGAGTGCCGTGGTCTGTACAGCTTTGAAACAGATATCCTGCTGCACAAGCTGCATGACTTTAAGATCATGGGCTACAAGTATGAGGATTATTTCGAGATCATCGACAGCATGAAGACCTACTACAAGGCTAACACTGATATGATGAACCGCGATATCTGCCACGAGGTATTCGACCTTGAGCGTCCCATCTACACCAAGATTCGCGACGTTGCTCCCGCAAAGTACGGCATTGAGGCTGACGTTAAGGGCTCGCTCATTGCTGACGGCTGCATCATCGAGGGCACAGTTGAAAACAGCGTGCTGTTCAGAGGCGTAGTTGTTAAGAAGGGCGCAGTTGTTAAGAACTCCATCATTATGCAGGATACCATTGTTGAGGAAAAGGCTACATTTATGGACGCTATCTCCGATAAGGACGTTACCCTCAGCAAGAACCGTGCGATCACAGGCTCCAAGGATTATCCCGTATTCATCTCCAAGGGTGCTGTGGTATAATTTCAGCGCATAAATAGCAAAAGACCTGAGTTATCTCAGGTCTTTTTATATGCATAAAAATGTCCTCAAAGTTCATTCGAGGACATTTTTTATTTAAGCATTTACATTCTGCTGAGCGAGCTTTTCTTTTACTGCCTTTATGAAATCAGCCTCGGGAACAGGTCTGCAGAAGTAGTAACCCTGAAGATATACAACGCCCTTGTTGATGAGCATTTCTGCCTGCTCGGCAGTTTCAACGCCCTCTGCAACGATGTTTACGCCAAGCTGCAATATCATGTCTATACAGCTGTTGAGGATAATGCGCGGCTCTGTGGGGTCATCGCCGAAGCAAGGCCAGATAAGGCTTTTATCCAGCTTTATCAGCTCAAAATGAACCTTAGCCATCTGCGAAAGATTTGAATAGCCTGTGCCGAAATCGTCCATTGAGAAGTGGCAGCCAAGCTTTCTGAATTGCTCCATATTGTATTGCAGCATATCGCCGCCATCGATGGAAGCGGTCTCGGTTATCTCGAGGTTGAAAAAACCGGGGTGAACGCCGTATTTTGTCATTATCTTGCTTAGCTGTGCCACTATTCCGATATCTACGCTCTGCACGCCAGAAAGGTTTACCTCAACATAGTCTATGCCGAGCTGCCAAAGCTTTTCGCGTGCCGCAAATTCGCATACCTTTTCAAAAACGATATTGCCTATCTCGCTGATAAGACCTTGCTCCTCGGCAAGCGGAATGAAATATTCGGGTGAAATAAAGCCAACCGTTGTGGTATCCTGAAGTCTTACCAGAGCCTCGGCGGAAGCAAAGCGTCTTTTCTTTGCGGAATATATCGGCTGATATACTACATTGAACGCCTTTGTGCGAACTGCCTCAGTAAGAATAGCAAGCACTGCCTTGCGGTAATTTCTCTTTTCAACAAGCTCGTCGCTTACGAAATAAATTTTGCCGTTTTCGCTCATGGTTCGGTCGTTTAGGCAGTAGTCGAGCGTTTCATAAGCCTCGTCCGCGGTCTGCGCATACTTCGGACATTCGATGATATTGAAGTGGTAATACGGAGAGAAAGCGCTGTCGGCAGACGCGGTGTCACATCTGAAATCCCAGCTTTCGGTGCAGGCTATTATCTTGTCGAGGGTCTCGCGGTCATATACAAGCATGGTCATCGTGCAGGAGCGGGAATGATATATCCTGATATGCGGAAAATCTCTGCTTATCTTTGCGGCTGCCTGTCTGAGTATCTCCTTGGGCATATCGTAGCCCATAGCTTTCTGAATGCTTTCAACTTCGTCCAGCGTGAGGTTGAAGATGTAAAACGTCTTGTTGCGGGCGAACATTTCGCGCATCATTATATGGAATGCACGGCGGTTGAGCGTATCTGTTTCAGAGTCCATATATTCTCTGGGGTTTTCAAAGCGCATATAAACATACAGAACCATCAGAGCATTGCCCATCGCGGAAAGAAGCCAGTATGTCGTGAAAAACTGTACGAGTGCAATAGCTGCCCATATACAAAGACCTACAAGTATAGATACCCTTGCGTGCTTAAAATCGGGAAGTATCTCGCTGTTTTCGAGATTGTATCGCTTATTCCTTGTGCAAAGCAGTACGATTATCGCAACAATATACACGGCAACGGAGATATAGAACACCGTTACCATCGGGCCGCTTGAATAAGCGCCTCTATCGTCTACAATGTAGTCGATCTTTCCGAATATCGCAAAGCCTATTGCAATAATGAACGGTATCGTACAGCCAAATAGAACAGGCTTTGATATTCGTTTTTGAGCGCCGCACAAAAACCACACATACATAAACAGCAAAAAGACCATAGCATTGAGAGAGCCCAGAAACAGCTGATGCATAAGTCTGTTCAGCCATTCGGGTACGGAATCCATGTGCGTTATGGTGTAGTAGGAGCCTATATCCGCAAGCAGATTAAAAAAGCTTGCCGCCCAAAACAATGTAAATGTTTTGGTTGAGATCAGCGGCAGCTTTTTGCTGCACAGAAAATCAACCATTATCACGATAAGTATACCTATCGCTAAAATTTGAAATTTGATACTGATATCCATTTTTGTTCACCTCGTACAAATAATAGCATAGATGTTAATGCTACCAACACAATTATATCATAAATATATAATGATTTCTACAGTTTTAAGAGCAAAAAGTGCGGATGCGTGTAAAATTGTTCAATATTGCCAATGCCATCGTTTTAAAACGCTGCTCACAACCTTTTAATAAGCAAAAAAATAGTTGAAAACTAATGGATATGTTGATTATTATGTTGAAAACTTTTTGGTGGAATTGTACAATTGTCCATCGTTCTGTTGATGAATTATTCTCCAAAAAACAGAAAATCGACTTTAAAAATGACAAAATCGAAAAATTGTGTTGACGAAAAAAACAGTTTTGGATATACTATAACCAAGAGATCAAACAGCGAACGTGCTGTTGTCTTGTCATAGCTGGTAAAGCTTTTTATAGCAAAAGAAAGAAGTACTAGGTACAGGCAAATATTATTTAAACGGAGGATTTTCACCATGTGCATGAAAGACATCGAAGTTAAAAATCAGGTTGGTCTGCACGCAAGACCCGCAACTTTCTTCATTCAGAAGGCTAACGAATTCAAGTCTTCTATCTGGGTAGAGAAGGAAGAGCGCAGAGTAAACGCAAAGAGCCTTCTGGGTATCCTGTCCCTCGGCATCGTTGGCGGCGCTAACATTCGCATAATCGCTGACGGCAGCGACGAGCAGCTCGCTGTTGACGGTCTGGTTAAGCTGGTAGAGAGCGGCTTCGCTGAATAATCATCGGCAGTATTTTTGTTTTTTGCAGGGCGGCAATCAGCGAAAGCTGGATTTCTGCCCTTTTTATTTTGGAGGAGCAATGAGAAAACTACTTCCCGGTGCTGCCGCAATTGCCGCGGTTATTTGTATGAGCGGCTGTATAGCGCAGATGCCTGATGGCTATAATGATGTTAAAGCCGCCAAGGAAAACTACGAAAAGCTGAACAGCGCTCACACGACGATGTTCGATCTTTCCACAGGCGACAAGATCATGGATTTTTCCTTTTACATCAACAACAGCGGCGAGATGATATTGAGCTATTACGGCAAAGACGGTGCCGATGAAATGTATGCCTACAGCAACGGCGCAGAGTATTTCTACAAGGACGCAGGCGATGAGCTGTGGTCGGTCATTGGCGCTGACGATGAAAGCTATATCTATAACATATATAATAGAGAATACCGTTATCCCTACGCTGACGGGGGGATATTCTTTCTTGACGGCGGCAGTGTAGAGAGCTTCAGTGTTACAGATAAGCCTGACGGCGGCTGCACGATAGTGTATGTATACGACGCGGACAAGCTTAACGCTTCGGCGGCAGAAATGCTTGACGGGGTGAGCGGCTTCGACTCGCTTGAAACCACATTTGAGATAAACGCAGACGGATATATAACTGATTTCACGGAAAAAGGCACGGTCACCGACGCTGATGGAGTTTCGCGCGAGGTTAATATGCGCATATCCGTCGATATGATGAACGAGGTATATGAGATACCTTACCCCGTTGACAGGGTAAATAAATCCAAATAATACGGGTGTTTTGTATATTTTAACTGCAAGTTACGCGAAAATATGTGCAACTAATACAAAAAACGCACCGAAAAGGTTACAAATCGGTTACAAAAGGTTGCAAAACGGTAACAAAGATGGTATAATACTAACGTTACACGTTTTTTAGGTAAATTTTCTGCCGCTTCATTTTGGAAGTGGGCAGTGTGATAGATAGGAGGAAACATGGTTTCCGAAAAAGAAAAACAAATTGTAAAGCCCGTTGCAAACGCGTCAAATGAAAGTGCGATGTGCAGACTGGGTGAATATCTTTTTTCTGTTTTTATGACGCTGCTGTTCGGCATAAAAAGAGGATTTCTGTTATTTGTAGAGAAAAACGGCAGCCGCATTGCAGCGGTAGGCAACGCGATATTAGGCTTTTTAAAAAAGCTCGGCTGCGCGCTTATACGTCCGTTTAAGCGCTATGTCAAAGCTCTGAAGCTTGGCACGGCAGAGATACGCAAGGCGCGCAAGGAACATGGTGCTGCCAAGGCATTCGGCGTTGGCTTCAAGCGTTTTATGCGTTTGCTGTTTGGAAAGCGCGGTTTGGCGTACACTTTGTTCAATTATGCGCTTCCTATAGTATGCATGGTGCTTCTGGTCAATATCGTGACCTATGCAAACAGTATGACATACGCGCTGAGATTGTCCGTAAACGGCGATTTTGTCGGCTATGTCAGCAGTGAAACTGTATTCACCGAGGCTGAACGTATCGTACAGCAGCGTATAAACTATATGGACGGCAGCACCGAGACCGTGACATTCGAGCCTACATATCAGGTGGAAATGGCAAGCTACGGCGACACGCTGACAAAATATCAGCTCGCCGATAAGCTGCTCACCTCTATGGACGCTGAGATAGAATACGCTTACGGTATGTATATCGGCAACTCGTTCTACGGCGCAGTCGTTGACAAGACGGAGATAGAGCAGACTCTCGATTCGCTTCTTGATAAGTACAGAACAGGAGCAGAGGACGAGATCGTTGAATTTGAAGCGATAATCAGCTATGAGCCGGGATTGTACCTTACTCAGAGTATCGTAGATCCTGATTCTATCATTAAGGTCATCACCTCGTACAAATCAGTTGCGACTTATTATACAGCAGTTAAGGGTGATTCGCCTATCGGAATAATCGAAAAGCTTGGCGTTACCATGGAGGAGATGGCGAAGCTTAACCCCGGTTATTCCAGAGAAACGAAGATACGCGTTGACGATAAATTCCTTGTTTCGCACGAAGAACCGTTCCTTGCTGTTTCGGTCACACGAACTGAGGTATACGATCAGTCTACAGATTATGAGACAGAGTATTACGACGACAGCTCAAAATACCAAGGCTCTACCGTTGTAATGCAGGAGGGTGTGAACGGCACTGACAGAGTAACTGCGCAGGTATCCTATATCAACGGCGTTGAAGTTCGCCGCAAGATCATAAATCGCGTTACTGTGGAAGAACCCACACCAAAGATAGTTGCGAACGGAACGAAGCGTCCTCCCTCCAATGCAAGCATTTCTAATGTAGAGGTAGGAAAGATGCTTTGGCCTGTAGGCGGTAAAAATGGCGGTCTTATCAGTGAGATGCCTTACGGCTACGGCGGCTACTACCCCCATCAGGGTCTGGATATCTCGGCTTCTTACGGAACACCGATATATGCAGCTGAAAACGGTACAGTAACGCTTGCGCGCTGGTATGGCGGTTATGGCTATTGCGTCAAGATAGATCACGGAAACGGCATTGTGACCGTGTATGGACACTGCAGCTATCTCCATGTTTCTGAAGGTCAGAAGGTAACGCAGGGTCAGGCTATTGCGGACGTTGGCTCCACAGGCGACTCCACAGGTAACCATCTGCACTTTGAGGTAAGAATAAACGGCGTTTGTATGAACCCGATAAATTATCTCCCGTGGCATGAAAGAGCACCTTGGTGCAAAGAATATTAAATATCAAGACCCGCGTTTGAGAAAACGTGGGTCTGTTTTTATTGATGTTGAGATATTCGAGGAGTTTCATAAGAAGTGCTTTAAAACAGGGTTGTAATTCTTGCTGAAATAGTGTATAATGATGGAGTATTTTAATCTATATCAGAAAGGATCACATTATGAAAAAGCTTTTATCTGCCCTGCTTGCGGCAGCTATGGTAATATCCCTTGCGGGCTGCTCGGGCAGCACATCTTCGACCGCAGATTCCACAGATGCATCGACTTCTGCTTCCGAGGGAACTGATAGCGGTGCTGTTGAGGAAGTCAAGCTCTCAGAGCCTGTTAAGGTGAACGAGGATGGAAGCATTGACATGGACGTGGCTCTTGCCTATGAAACCGATATTGACGCGCTTATCGCTTCCTTTAATGAAAAGGAGGTAGACCCGACAAAGCCTGTTTCGGAAAATTCAAATGCTGCCACATTGGAAGTGTTTGATTATCTCCGCAGCATTTACGGAAAGCAGATGCTTTTCTGTCAGCAGCAGATGGACGCAAAAGCCCTTGAGGATATTGTTTATTACAATGCTACGGGTGATCTGCCTGCTATGAAAGGCTTTGATTTTATATTCAGCACAGGCTCTTATATCAACAATTATATGGTGGACGAGGCAATAAAGTGGCATGAGGCAAGCGGTGGACTTGTTACTTTCACATGGCATTGGAATGTTCCCAGAGATATCGATAGTGTTGATATGGGTGCGGCGTTCTATCAGGAAGAGATAGTGAATTGGAATCAGGTCAATGCTGTAACTCCCGGCACAAAGGAATACGAGCAGGTTATAAAAGATATCGACACTATAGTTATCCAGCTTCAGCGCTTGGAAGCTGCGGGCGTGACTGTGCTGTTCCGCCCCCTGCACGAGGCAAGCGGCAGCTGGTTCTGGTGGGGAATCCAAGACAGGGCTTCCGTCAATGAGCAGGTGTTCCAGAAGCTTTGGTACATGATATACGACCGTATTGAGAACTATCACAAGCTGACAAATATCATCTGGATATGGAACGGACAGACTAAGAACTGCGCCGTTCACCCTAACTCCTATGATATTGCGGGTATTGACTACTACGCTCAGGAAGAAAATCACAGCGCCTGCGAAAGCCAGTACAATCAGCTTTCCGGATATAACGAGAGCTGCTATCAGAAGTATTACGGTGAGGATTTTGTTCTTGAGGAGGAGCCTTACAGCGGCAAGATGCTTGCAATGACAGAGTGCGGCTATATGCTTGACCCCGCAGACTGCACCGATAAGGATTGTATGTGGCTGTACTACATGATATGGAACGGCGATTTCGTGTATGAGGCGTCCGAGAGCGGCGCTGCCATCACGGATTTTGACGGTACTCCCTCTCCTAATCCCAAGCGCATGACAAACGAGCTGATCAACGAGTATTTCGGAAATGAAGTGCTGATAACCTACCGCGATCTGCCGTCTAAGTATATAGAGGGCAAGGATATCCCTCAGCAAATAAAGAACTGGGAATTTTTCAAGACAGAATGATCATATCGCCCGATGAGGAGCAAGGCTTTTTGTCGGGCGATTTTATTATTAAAATTTGTAAGCCGATTTTTGTGTGAAATAACAAATTTATTTATACATCTTGACGAAAACAGGGAGAAATGATACAATATATGTAGATTTTCAGTGCCGTACCGAGCAGCTTGTGGTTGTCGGAAAAACGGCAGAACGGAGGCGCATCATGATATCTTATGAGATAAGAGCAGAGCTTTCGGAAACAGGTCTTGATTGTACTGAGATGATACGAAAGTTCATGGACAGCGAGGAGATGTTCCTTAAATATTTCAAGAAGTTCTTTGCTGCTGCCGACAGTGTTGTGGAGGAGCTTCGTACAGCCGTTGACGCAGACGATACCGCGGCTATCGAGAATAGAGCGCACGCTCTGAAAGGTCTTTCAGGAAACATCGGACTCGGCGGGGTGTTTGATCCTGCTAAAAAAATCGTAGATGATGTGCGTATGGGTAATTTCTCTACTTATAACGGTGAGCTTTCAAAGCTGCTTTCAGCATACGAAAAAGCGAGAGCGGTCGCTGAAAAGCTTGATTGATCCAGTCATAAGCGGAACGCTTATGCCATATAATTCAGCATTTAAGCAGAAATGCTTAAAAATATAAAAACATCTGAAAGAGAGGTTTTTTACCATGCCGGAAGATATAATTAACATTCTTATCCCTGTCGGTATTGCATTAGCAATCATAATCTTTATGTTTGCCGCAGGATATCGCAAGGCTCCGCCCGATAAGGCATATATCATCAGTGGTCTGCGTAAAAAGGCTAAGATCGCCGTTGGTAAGGCAACTGTAAAGCTGCCCTTCTTCGAGCGCTGCGACGTGCTTGAGCTTGCTCTGATGTCCGTTGACGTTAAGACAGCACAGGCTGTTCCCACAGCTGACTACATCAATATCTCTGTTGATGCGGTAGTAAACGTTAAGATCTCCCCCGAGCCTGAGATCATTCTCAGAGCGCAGCAGAACTTCCTTAACAAGGACGTTGGCTACATAACCAAGGTTGCACGCGAGGTTCTCGAGGGTAATATGCGTGAGATCGTTGGTCAGATGCGCCTTGAGGAAATGGTTTCCAACCGTCAGGCATTCGCTGATAAGGTAAAGATGAATGCAGATCCCGACCTCAGAGCTATGGGTCTTGAGATCGTATCCTTTAACGTTCAGAACTTTGTTGACGATAACGGTATCATCAACGATATGGGTATCGACAACACCATGCAGATCAAGAAAAAGGCTGCTATCTCCAAGGCAGAGGCTGAGCGTGATATCAAGATCGCACAGGCAGAGGCTAACCGCAAGGCCAATGACGCGCGTGTTGACTCCGAAACTGCTATTGCAGAGCGTGAGAACGAGCTTGCTATCAAGCAGGCTGAGCTGAAGCGCGCTGCTGATATCAAGCAGGCTGAGGCTGACGCTGCATATACCATTCAGCAGGAAGAACAGCGTAAGACGATCGAGATCACGACCGCTAACGCTAACCTTGCAAGACAGGAGCGCGAGGTTGAGATCAAGGCTAAGGAAGCCGAGATCAAGGAGCGCGCACTGGAAGCTGAAGTTAAGAAGACAGCTGAAGCTAACAAATACGCTGCTCAGCAGAAGGCTGACGCAGAGCTGTATACCATTCAGCGTAATGCAGAGGCTAAGAAGTATGAGGATATCCAGAACGCAGAGGCTGAGCTGGAGATCAAGAAGAACGAGGCTGCTGCTATTCTTGTAACCGCACAGAACGAAGCTGCCGCTGAAAAGGCAAGAGCAGAGGCTGCCCGCTTCGCCGCAGAGCAGGAGGCTGAGGGTATCCGTGCAAAGGGTCTTGCAGAGGCTGAGGCTGTTCGTGCTAAGGCACTTGCTGAGGCAGAGGGTCTTGACAAGAAGGCTGAGGCTATGAAGAAGATGGAAGAAGCCGCTGTGCTTCAGATGTACTTCGAGCAGATGCCCGCAGTTGCACAGGCTATCGCAAAGCCGCTGGAGAACGTGGACAGCATCACGATGTACGGCGATGGCAATACATCAAAGCTTGTCAAGGATATCACAGAGGCTACAACACAGGCTTCCGCCGGTCTGCTTGACGGTCTTGGAATAGACCTCAAGACCATGGTAAGCTCTTTTGTGACAGGCAAGGCTATGGCTGCAGGTATCAACACAGAAGTACCTCCCGCACCTTCCGCTCCCGATGAGCTTGTAACTCAGTAAATATCAAATTGCCGTAATTTGACGGCGATGATATAAGGTTTTAAAGCCGCTTTTGACGTGTTCAAAGGCGGCTTTTCTATATGAAGCCGTCATCATGTGACGATTGTCCTACTTATCCTAAAAGGGCAAGCTTTTATCGGTTTCTGCTTGAAAAAACTCTGTTACAATGGTATAATAAATTAAGCTACCATTAAAAACCTGTCGGTGCTTTAATTCAATTCAAGTGAGGGCTACTATGGGCGAGAAATTTTATGATAACCGTGAGCTTTCGTGGCTTAAATTCAATGAGCGTGTACTGGAGGAGGCGCAGGATTGCGCAACGCCTCTGTTTGAGCGTCTGCGCTTTGTGCAGATATTCTCCTCAAACCTTGATGAGTTTTTCATGATAAGAGTGGGAAGCCTGCATGACACCATGATGTTCAATCCCAAGGAAAAGGAAAACAAGACCAACATGACCGCCAAGGAGCAGCTTTCCGAGATAGCAAAGCGCGTAAAGCAGCTTTTGCCTGTAAAGGATAAGGCTTATTCCGATATTATGGGCGGCATTGCGTCTTACGGGATTTGCCATATAAACTGCGATTCTCTGACTGTTGAGGAGGACGCATTTCTTCGCACCTATTTCATTAAGGAGATACAGCCGCTGCTGTTTACGGGCGTTGTAGATAAAAAGCACCCTGTGCCGTTTCTCAAAAACGGCGAGATATATGTAGGAGTTACGCTGCGCAAAAAGGACGAGGCGGCAGGCAAGGTCACATTTGGAATACTGCCGGCTTCCGAAAACTTCCCGCGTGTGATATGGCTGCCGGGAACAGGCAGATTTATTCTCTGCGAGGAGCTTATAAGCCGCTATGCGGAGCTTGTTTTCAAAAACTTTGAGATAATCTCGCGCTGTATCTTCCGTGTAACAAGAAACGCCGATATCGCGCCCGATGAGGGACTTTATGACCACGATGTGGATTTCCGCGACATAATGAGCGACCTTGTTAAAAAGCGCAAAAAGCTTCAGCCTGTTCGTCTGGAGATTCAGGGAAAGCCGTCTGAAGATATCGTAGAGATACTTGCAAAGACTTTGCGCGTAAAGGAGGATTTCATCTTCCGTCAGAAAACGCCGCTCAGCATGGACTTTTTATCCGCCGTTGAGCGCAGGCTTGAAAAGCAGAGCGAGCTGTTCTTTGCACCGCTTGTGCCACAGCGCTCTCCTGATATCGTTACGCAAAAGCCGCTGCTTCAGCAGGTAAAGCAGCGCGATATCCTGCTGTCGTATCCTTATGAAAATATAAATCACTTTATAAAGCTTCTTGACGAGGCTGCCGATGACCCCGATGTGGTATCTATAAAAATAACACTCTACCGTGTGGCAAGGGACAGCAAGATAATAAATGCGCTTATCCGTGCCGCAGAAAACGGCAAGGACGTTCTTGCGCTGGTTGAGCTTCGTGCGCGCTTTGATGAGGAAAACAACATCGGCTGGTCAAAGCAGCTTGAGGACGCGGGCGTAAATGTCATCTACGGTCTGGAGGAGCTTAAAGTTCACTCAAAGCTGCTGCTTATCACTATCCGTGACGGAAACGACATTTCCTATATAACGCAGGTCGGCACGGGCAACTACAACGAGCGCACATCAAAGCTTTACACCGACCTCACGCTTGTGACGGCTGACAGAGATTTCGGCTCGGACGCTTCTGTGGTATTCAATGCGCTGACTGTTGGAAATACCGTGGAAAGCACCAACAAGCTTCTGGTAGCGCCCAAAGGCCTTAAAAGCCGCATAGTGGAGCTTATCGACAACGAGATAACCTACGGTAAGGACGGCTACATTGGCATTAAAATGAATTCGCTGACTGATAAGGATATAATCCGCAAGCTTGCCGAGGCAAGCCGCGCAGGCGTTAAGATAGAGCTTGTCGTGCGCGGAATATGCTGTCTTGTTGCGGGCGTTGAGGGAGATACCGAAAATATCCGTGTTGTTTCTATAGTCGGTAGATTTCTTGAGCACAGTCGTATCTATATTTTCGGCAAGAATGACCGCCGCCGCGTTTATATCTCCAGCGCGGACTTTATGACGCGCAATACCGAGCGCCGTGTTGAGGTTGCTGCGCCTGTGCTTGACCGCAGACTTTCCGATAGGATAACAGAGATGTTTGAAATTATGCTGCGCGATAATGTAAAGGCGCGTGAGCAGAGCAGCGACGGAAAATATCGCCATGTAGAAAGAAAAGAGGGCGAAGCAGAGCTTAATTCGCAGCTTTATTTCTATGACGAAGCGTATAAGGCGGCGGAAGCCATTCCTGCAGAAAGTGTTACAGTAAAGCCAAAGGTAGTAAAGGTTAAGCTCAGAAAGGTGAAAAAATGATGGAAATAAAGGATTTCACCCCCTCTGAAATATTCAGCGTTGAGGGCGATACGTTGATATGGGGCGAAAAGGTCGGAATAGGCGTTGACTGTGATGGCAGCAGCCTTGAAAATATGCTTCCGATGATAAATAAGCTGATAGAGTTTATTAACAGCAACAAGGGCGCTGTTGTTAAGGCGCTTGTTGATGACGGTATGCTTGAGCTCGCAGAGGACTGGGCTTCGAGTGCCGAGGAAGCAGAGGACAGCACCGAGGAGCACGAATGCTACATAATGGAGGACGGCTCAAAGGTCTATCTTCCGATAACTGAGGAGGATTTTGCCGCGTCGCTTCATTTTGACGGCATTTCCGTATATTATGACGATGATAACGATGATATATCAGCAAGTGTTTACCTTGTATGCCAGCCCGATTATTTCGCATATCACTGTATCGAGATATTCATGGACAGTAAGGGAAATATCGATGTAAACGGTCTTGCGGGCTGATTTTTGCATATAGATATTGATGATAAAGAGGTGATAGTGTGTCGATTTTTTCAAAGCCTACATATAAGGAAGTGGCACTTCCGTTTATTCATGATTGCTATGCCGAGGAATATGCCGAATACCTTGAAGCAGGCCTTGTTGACATTGAAGCCTGCGGCGTTATAGATGGCAAGCAGAAATATTTTTATGCAAGCTTTTCTCTGAAAAAGCCCAATATGTATGATAACGGCGATTATGAACAGATGATAGAGCTGCTGAAATCTTCTGAGGGAAAGCTTGCAACTTTAAGGTTGAAGTATAAAAAAGAACGTCTTGTGTCTTTCACGCTTTTACCCGAAAGCCTTGCGCAGGCCTACGAAGACGATCGATTTTTACAGCTTGAGCTTGCAGGCTGGGGTATCAATGATGTTTCCTGCAAGGATAAAAAAACATCGAAAAAAAGTTAAAAATTCGCTTAAACACTTGACAAAACGAGATATTAGTGTTATAATAGCAATGTTGCTGTAATGTAATTTTACTTGACACCCACGGAAAAGGCGGTATTCATGGAGCGCAGCTTTGATTTTGTGATATTGCTCGATATTTACGGCGAGCTTTTGTCAGACGGACAGCGCGAGGCTTTGGATATGCGCTATAACGCAGACCTTTCCCTCTCTGAGATAGCTGAGGAGATGGGCGGAGTAACAAGGCAGAGCGTTCAATACTCCATAAAAAAGGGAGAGCAAAAGCTGCTTGAGCTTGAAGATAAGCTTCAGTTTGCAAAGCGCCTTAACAGCGTATCGGCAAAGCTGAACAAAGCAGAAACACTGCTCGAAGCGGCAAACCAAAGTAGCAGCGACAAACGTTTTGACGAGATAAAACTTCTGCTCTCCGAAATAAAGAGAGAGCTTTGATAAGGCGGTGAGAGAATGGCTTTTGAAGGACTTTCGGGCAAGCTTAACGGCGTATTCGGCCGACTGCGCGGACGCGGTAAGCTGAACGAAAAGGATATCAAGGAGGCTATGCGAGAGGTTCGCATGGCGCTGCTTGACGCTGACGTAAACTACAAGGTAGCAAAGGACTTTGTTGCAAGAGTAAGTGAAAAGGCTGTCGGCGAAAAGGTCATGGAGAGCCTTACTCCCGCGCAGCAGGTCATCGACATAGTTCATCAGGAGCTTATCGCGCTGATGGGCAACACCACCGCAAAGCTTGACTTCCCCTCAAAGCCGCCGTGTGTTATCATGATGTGTGGACTTCAGGGTGCAGGTAAGACCACTCACTGTGCAAAGCTTGCAAAGCACCTTATCGCGCAGAACCGCAGACCGCTGCTGGTTGCCTGCGATATTTACCGTCCCGCTGCTATCGACCAGTTGAAGATAGTCGGCGAAAAGGCGGGCGCTCATGTGTTCGAGATGGGTCAGATAGATCCCGTTAAGATCGCAAGAGAGGGTATAAAATACGCTAAAGACAACGGCTTTGACGTTGTAATGCTGGATACCGCGGGTCGTCTGCATATTGACGAAACGCTGATGACAGAGCTTAAGAACATCAAGGCTGAAACAAATCCCAATGAGATACTGCTGGTAGTTGACTCTATGACAGGTCAGGACGCAGTAAATGTTGCGGAAAGCTTTAATGAAGCGCTTGATATCTCGGGCGTTATCCTCACAAAGCTTGACGGTGACACCAGAGGCGGTGCGGCGCTTACCGTACTTGCTATCACAGGAAAGCCCGTTAAGTTTGCGGGTATCGGTGAAAAGCTTGACGACATCGAGCCTTTCCACCCCGACAGAATGGCAAGCCGTATTCTCGGCATGGGCGATGTGCTGACGCTTATCGACAAGGCAAAGACAGCCATTGACGAAAAATCAGCCATGAAGACCATGCAGAAGATGCAGGAGAATAAATTCGATCTGAATGACCTGTATGCACAGTTCGAGCAGATCGAAAAGATGGGCAATATCCGTTCTATACTGAAGATGCTCCCCGGCGCTAACAAGATCGACGAGAGCCAGATAGACGACAAGAAGATGCCCAGAACAAAGGCTATCATTTCCTCTATGACCAAGAAGGAGCGCGAAAAGCCCTCCATTATTGACGCTAAGCGCAAGCGCAGGATCGCGGCGGGCAGCGGCACAAAGGTTGAGGACGTAAACCAGCTCTTAAAGCAGTTTGAGCAGATGCAGAAGATGATGAAGCAGATGGGTCTTAGCGGCAAGGGCAAGGGTAAGAAGATGCGCATTCCCATGAACCTGATGAAGCAGATGGGCAACATGGGAAATATGGGCGGCGGCATGGGCGGCTTCCCGATGTAAAAAAGCTTTGAACGCAGATATTCTGCGTGAGATAAAAAATCTATGAAAGGAGAAAATTAAAATGGCAGTAAAGATCAGACTGAGAAGAATGGGCGCTAAGAAGGCTCCTTTCTATCGTGTAGTTGTTGCTGACTCCCGTTACCCCAGAGATGGTCGTTTCATCGAGGAGATCGGCTACTATGATCCCACTAAGGAGCCCGCTGTTGTTAAGATCGACATGGACAAGGCAAACGAGTGGATCAAGAAGGGCGCACAGCCTACCGACACTGTAAAGAGACTGATGAAGTAATTTTACGTTTCGGTTGATGGCGGGCATTCGCCCGTTTGAACGATAACCCCAAGGAGGGATAATATATGAAAGAGCTTCTGACAACTATCGCGTCTGCTCTCGTAGAGGACAAGAGCGCGGTACAGGTCACAGCAGACGAGCCTGACGCTGAGGGCGTTGTGGTCTATCATCTGCACGTTGCTCCCGACGATATGGGCAGAGTTATCGGCAAGCAGGGTCGTATCGCCAAGGCGATAAGAACTGTTATGCGCGCAGGCGCAGTGAGAGCCGACGAAAAGATATCGGTTGAGATCGACTAAAAAAGCGAACGGCGGACTATTTGTCCGCCGCTTATTTTTGCTTTAAATCGCGCCCGCGAAAGAATTTGTGATACAAAAATCCGCCCTGTTGTGTAAGGGCGGATCTTTTATTATTTCTGATTATGCAGCCTCTTGAGTTTCAGCTTCTGCGGTTTCGGTGTTAGCTGCCGCGTTGCGGTCAACGCCGTTCTCGAGATATATCTGCTCCTGTATTGCTCTATGGTCGCCTGTACAGTATGGCGGCATATTGCTTTGTCTGTAGTAGCCTACTTCGGTATCCTTGCACTGGTTTGTTGCAAGATAGCCTGTCTTGGTGCAGTAATCACGCACGAGCACTGAAGTATCGGGTGTGAAATACAGCGGCTGAGATGTGTCCTGAACGTCCTGCATGATAGTTTTCCATATCTTTGCAAGTGTTCTCCAACCTGTGCCTGTGCCGATATCAGCGTTGTTATCTCTGCCTATCCACAGTGCGCCGATATACTCGGGCGTACAGCCGATAAACAGCAGGTTAGAGTCGTCGTTTGACGTACCTGTTTTACCGATGACCTCAACATTATCAAGCTGTGCATGACGTCCCGAGCCGTATGGGTCGGTGATAACTGTCTTCATCATACGGTTGGTTATCCACGCGCTGTCGCTGCTGAGCGCCTGCGTGCCGTAGAAGTTCTGCTCAAGTATCACGTTGCCCTTGCTGTCCTCGACCTTGCTGTAAAGCATTGGCTCGTAGTAATATCCGCCGTTTCCGAAGACCTGATATGCGGCGCACATTTCGATAAGATGCGCACCCTGCGTCAGAGCTCCCAGCGTGATAGGTGAGTAGTCTATATCGGTTTCAACAAGCGTTGTCAGTCCCAGATTTTGCGTAAGCTGGTTATAGCACACCTGCGGAGTTAGCTTCTGTGCAACTCTTACTGCGATGGTGTTTGTGGATTTTCTAACTCCGTACCAAACGGGATAAAGCAAGCCGTCGCCCTTTTTAGCGCCGAAGTTTTCGGGCCAAATAATGGGATTTTCGGGGTCCTCCCAGTTAGGTATCTCAATACCGAGGTCGGGTATCATTGACGAATAGTATATGAGATTGTTTTCCACGCCCGTAGAGTAAACGGATATGGGCTTCATGGTAGAACCGGGCGCACGCATAGCCTGCGTTGCTCGGTTGAACGCGCCATCGCCCTCCTTTTCGCCAAGACCGCCGACAATTGCAATAACCGTACCCGAATAGTCCATAATTACGAATGCGGATTGCAGAAGCTCTTCCTTTGGCATTGTCGGGTCATATTCGGAAAGCACCGTATAGGGGTCGCGGTATTTGCGTTCCAGCTCCTCCTGTATATCAAAATTCATATTGATATAGATACTGTAGCCGCCGTTGTAAAGCTCGTTTTTCGCAGAGGTGTAGGTGATGCCTTTCTCCTCAGCAAAGTCGTTTATAACCTGCTCAAGTGCCGCGTCAACATACCAGTTCTGTGTTACCTCGTAGTCGCCGTTCCACTTGTATGCCTCGTATTCGAGGTCGGCGAGTATCTCCTCTTCGAGTATCTCGTCGTCATCATCTGTCTGCTCGGCGCGCTCGTCGATATATCCGAAATCGTCGCCATAAACTGCTTTTGCGAAATATATCTTCTCGTCGTTATCATAAAAGCGCTCATATTCCTGAGTATTTATAAGTCCCTGCTCATACATATGGTTCAGTGCGTATTTTTGTCGCTCCTTGCATTTTTCAAGGCTCTTGTATGGGTTGTAGTTGCCTGGGCTTCGGATCATGCCCGCAAGTATAGCGGCTTCGCCTGTGTTAAGCTCAGCAGGCGTTTTGTCGAAATAGTACGCAGATGCCGCGCCTACGCCGTAAATCATGCCGCCGAACCAAATTCGGTTGAGATACGACTCTATGATATCAATTTTTGTGTACTTCTCCTCAAGGCTCAGCGCACGGAATATCTCTCTCAGCTTACGCTCCCAAGTAACCTCATCGTCGCCTGTGATATTTTTTATAAGCTGCTGTGTAATGGTAGAGCCGCCCTGTCCTGCGCCGTCCATATTGAACACATCTTTTACAAGAGATGATGCGGTACGCTGCCAGTCAACGCCCTTGTGCTCGTAAAAACGCTTGTCCTCAACTGCGATAACTGCGTCGATAAGGCATGGCGCCATTTCCTCATAGTCTACCCATACGCGGTTTTCGTCAGCGGCAAGGCGCTTCAACTCGACGGTGTTGCCCTCGTTGTCATAGCCGTAAACGAAGCTGGTATACTTCATTTCGACATCGCGGAGATTTGCGTCATAGCTTGTATCGGCAAAGTCGAGCACATAAACAGTAAGCACTGTTATTACTATGCACAGCATGACCACTACGATAAGCAGCATTGCCGAAAAAGTCGTGCCGACGATAGTCATTGCATGACCGATATTTTTCCATACCTTGCTCTTCTTTTTTGAGGACTTGCGCTTAGGCTTTGCGTCGTCCTTTATTTTGATGTATTTAATTTTTTTCTTGTTGTCCATATTCACCTATCCTTTTTCAGGTCTGTGAAAGAGCCTGCCAAAGCAAGCTCAGCCGTTCAATGAAAACAGCGTAATTGCGAAGCAATTGAAATAAGCTTGTTTTTATTATACCATGACCTCAAACACGCAGTGTTTGAAAGCTGCTTGAGCAGCATTGCCGCACAGCGGCAAGGTCAGCCGTTCAATGAAAACAGCGCAA
>SVMX01000003.1:32456-227061 GCA_015067175.1 Oscillospiraceae bacterium
AATTGCGAAGCAATTGAAATAAGCTTGTTTTTATTATACCATGACCTCAAACACGCAGTGTTTGAAAGCTGCTTGAGCAGCATTGCCGCACAGCGGCAAGGTCAGCCGTTCAATGAAAACAGCGCAATTGCGAAGCAATTGAAATAAGCTTGTTTTTATTATACCATGACCTCAAACACGCAGTGTTTGATAGCTGCTTGAGCAGCATTGCCGCACAGCGGCAAGGTCAGCCGTTCAATGAAAACAGCGCAATTGCGAAGCAATTGAAATAAGCTGTTTTTATTATACCACATAATCGCCCCGTTGTTAAGCCTTTTTTTGAAAAAATATGTGAATAAAAGCTGAAAAACTGCATATTAAAGCGATAAAAATGAAATCTTCCGCTTTATGTCAGCTTATTACAGCGTCGAGGCTGCTTTCCTGCGCAGAGATAACGCGTATTTCAAGCCTGTGCGGCAGACATATTATCGGCACTATGCCGCTTGAAATAGCCCCTGTGTTTACGCACACCTTATCGGGACAATCCGCTGAAACCACGGCTATCGCACCGTTTTCGACCTTTATCGTATTTGTACCGTGCTCGGTGCTTATCGTGAATTCGCAGTCCTGCGACAGCGTTGCTGTGCGAAAAAGCTTGCCGTCAACGTATATCTCGGCTATCGGGTCGGCTGCGCCAATGTTTTTCATAATGATAAAGGCCGCTATTCCCGCTATACAGATAAATGTCAGTGCTGCGACCGCTATTATATATCTTTTGTTCATATTCACCTCTGATATTGCTTAACAAGCCGAAATATCCGCCCTTGTACAGGGCGGATATCGTGTTATTTACCTATTATAGTGTCAAGCTTCCATGCGCCGTTCTCGAAAACAAACTTTACATCAACGGTGCGGTAGATCGGAACTCCGCGAACATTGCCAAGATTGACATAAAGAGTACCTGCGGCACTGCTGCTGTCGCTGCTTGAAATCACAAGCTTTACACCAGAACTATTTATGCCGTCCAACCCACCATTTGTGTGGTAAAGTTTGCCGTTGCGGTTTTCAATGCTGCACAGTGTTTTAAGCTGAGCGCATATGCTTTCGGAATAGAATGCCGATAAAGTGCTCTTGAGAGCCGTGATGTTTGTTATACCTGCCTGTTTACAGCCATCAGACGCAATCACATTGTTTACACCGATAGCGCCGTTAAGTGTCTGTGTCAAAGCGGAGTCAGCATTGGAAACTATTTCGCCAAGATACAGGACTGAAGTACGGTTCACATTAGAATAAATGCTGTCTGTGATGTATACACAGCCATTTTTTGCGGAAGCTGCATAGTCTGCTGAGAAACTTCCTCTATAGTCGATAGAGGCTACCACGGAAGCCTTATCTGTAGGAACGATATCGCTGCCGTTTATGGTGAAGAAGCTTCCGTTCACGCAGAAAGAGTTTTTGCTTGCTCCAAAGTTAATAGTTTCGTTGAAATATGGAGTAACGATAAAGCTCTCAGATTTTGGATCAAATATCTCGACCGAGCCTGTTATAGCAGTGTTCGACGGAGAAATTATTCCGTAGGTAAATGCAAGGTTTTTGCTTATAACAGGGTTGTTGTCATAGGTCTTGATGATCTTTGAATTGCCACTGTTGATGTCAACGGCGCAGATTTGGGTCAACGAAGCGTCGTTCACTGCGAGATAAACGTTATTGCCATTGAAACCAAGCAACGAGATCTTGGCGGAAGTGCCAAACATTGTGTTTATCAAAGATGTATAACCGTCTCTGGTCGTTGACAGGGCACAAATGTAATATTTGCCGTTTTCATACAAATTATAGATGAGTTTTTGCGCATCGGGGTTATAGCCGACACCGACAAGAGCGCCATCCATCACTGTTTCCTCGGCACGCAGATCGAATATAGCTTTAGATGCAGCGTCTACGATCCACAGCTTGTTTCTGTTGCCGTTTTCGTTTGTGCCGGATACAATGACGCGTCCGCCGTTTTCGTCAACCCAATGCACCTTGGGATCGTTACAGGGAACAGAAGTGAGAAGAGTTTCTTTTGCGCCGTCAAACTCGTACAGCGAAACATTATCGTCAAACATAACAACGAGTCTGTTGTCAGTAAGGAAATATGCGGATTTCGCGGTTGCTGCAACAAATTCATATTGCAGTGCTTCTACTCTTTCGGGAAGCTTTACGCCATCGGGAAGCCCGTCGGGCTTATCTTCTGTTTCGGGAACAGAAGGCTCTGTTTCCTCTGGCTCTGGGGTCGTGCCGCTGTCGGGAACAGATGTGCCGTCATCAGGAGAAGAAACCGTATCGTCTGAAGGAACGTTTTCCGTTCCGTCATTGGGAACAGACGTGCCGTCGTCGGGGATAGAAGTGTTTTCGTCCTGTTCGGGAACAGAGGTCGTATCGTCAACAGTAGGATCGGATTCAGAAGTACCGCCGCTTGTTGTATCATCGGGAAGCACGATTTCGCCGCCTGCGGAATCACCGTTTTCGTCCTCGTTGGGTATTACTATGATGTCGTCGGGTGTATCGTCAACATCGGGCTTGCTTACATCAGGCTTGTCGTCGGGCAAAACAGGCTTTTCAACTTCGCTCGGACTTATTGGAGCAACTGTATCGAAATCAGCCTCTGTCATAAGCTCCACAAGAAGAACCTCGGGTGCTGTCTGAAGCTGCGACATCACGGAGCCCTCGCAGTGAATACAAATGGCCACTACGGAATATTCGCCGCCGAATATCTGTGCCACCTGCTCGCTGCCTGAAACCTTGCTGCCGTCAGCAAGATAAACAGCCTTAACAGGAACACTGTCGTCGGTGTAGCTTGCGATTATAGATTGAGCCTGTGCCGAGGGCAGTGCCTGTGTAAATGTAACCAAAACATCGTGCTGCTCTGCGCTGTTGAGCTCTTTATTCTGCTGTTCTATGGCGTTCTTAACACGCTCGGACGAAGAGAGTGCCGACAGCGACAGATTTCCGCTGTCAACAAGGTCAACGCCGTTTTTGCCGTTTGTCATGCTCAGCACCAGCGTGCCGCACGCAACCGTACAAACAGCAACAGCCGCAGTAACGCCTATAATAAACGGGGAGATCTTCTGCTTTGCAAATCTGCCTTTTTTCGCATTATCAGCGATCTTTTCCATATCGAAAGTATATTCGCTCATAAGCTGTTTGTAAAAATCGTGTTTATTCACAAAGCTGACCTCCTTTCCGTGAATTTCGTTTTCAGAGAGCGTGGCTCTCTGTATATTATATTCAGATGTCGAATTTTTTCTTCTGCTTTTCAAGCGTACGGTAAAGCTTAGTTTTTACCGTGGAGAGCTTGATATCCAGCTTTTTTGCGATCTCGTCAAGCTTCATATCGCAGACGAAATGCATATAAAAGATCTTTCCGACGGTCTCGTCCTGTGACATGATATCGTCGAAGATCTGTTTTGCAAGTATCTTGTCGGACATAACGTCCTCAAGGCGCTTCTGATCGCGTGAAAGCTCTGCTTCAAGGGAGGCTGTCTGCTCCTCGTCGAAGTCGGACATATTCATGACCTTATCCTTGCGCTTCATAAAGCCCGAGAAAAAGCTTCTGCATTCGAATTTCGCGATGTTTATCACAAAAGCCTCAGTGTTGTCGATATCGTCGAAGCCCTTGTCTTTCAAGCGCTTGTAAAAGCGAGTGTACACGTTCTGAACGATATCTTCTGCGTCCTGAAAGCGTGCCGCGTGGCTCACAACATAGCGGGAAACGGCATTGAACGTTTCTGCATACACGGCGTCAAAAAAGCTGTCGATGTCAATATTCTCCACGCGGGATCACCTCACTTGATCCGCTCACTTTAGAAGTCAGCGTTATTTTGAAAAAAGTTTCAGAATTTTTTAAAAAAATTATACAAATTGTTGTTTACTATTTGTATAAACGATTGTGATATATTTCCTTGCGGCTTTTTAACGCAATAAAGCATACATTATTAATTATACACATTATGCGCATATTTGTCAAATCGTATTAATACACCATATAATAAGACGAAATTTCTCTATATATAAAACAGGATTTAATGCAAAAAAGTGACATCGATTTAGTATTTTCTAGCATAATATAAAAAATCGGAGGAAAATCCTCCGATTTTTGTATGTTTTATCATCTGTCGCTGTGACGGTCGTCATTCCACTCGCCGCCCCAGTCACCGTTCCACTCGCCATTCCATTCACCGTTCCATTCACCACGCTGATCGTCCTCGGCGTTATCCTTTTTGTCTGTAGCAGAGGTGAATGTGCCGCTTCCGTCAGCGATCACGATATCGCCCTCGGAGATACCGTTCAGTATCTCGGTGTAGCCGCCAATGCTGACGCCGATAGTAACGGGAAGTCTGAAACGCTCTTCACCGTCTATCAGAGTAACTGAATTTACCGAGCCGCTGGATTTTATTGCGGAATTTGGAACCGCAAGCACATTTTTCTTTTCAGTGATGAGGTAGACGGTCGCCCAACCTGCGGATATAGCCATGGGATTTTCCTTGTATATCTCATCGATCACTCCCTCGCCGAGAGAGAAAACAGCACGTCTTGCGGCAGAGCCGTCTGCTGTAGCGGGCGCCACATCGGGGGCCATGGTTACTGTAGCTGTATATTCCTTGCCATCAAGCTTTACGATGACTTGCTGTCCGAACAAGAATTTGCTTGCATCGCCGCCATCGATGTATATTTCTACGGAGCTTTCATCGGCAATAACACAGCAAACATCGCCGCCTGTCACCTTGTCGCCGGCCCTGCTGCGGTTTACCTGTGTGATTATTCCTTTATACGGTGCGCGGATAATATAGCTTTCTTTTTCGGCAATCATCATGTCAAGCTTGCTTTTTTCGATCTCATAATTAAGCTTGGCTATCTCGCCGCCGTAGAGCGATTTGGAATATGCCGTGTCAACAATAGTCTGCTGATTGCTGATTTCATAATCGAGGTCGGAGGAGTCGAGCTGAGCAAGTATCTCGCCTTCTTCGACCGTTCTGCCCTTGACAGCATTGAATTCTACCACCTGTGCGTTTGCGGGGTAATACAGATTTTGAGCATAAGGATAGCCTACAGTTGCGCCTATGCCCTTGCTTTCTGTGAGGTCCATATACTTTGCTGTTGCGACCTCGTAGGTGATCTCTTCAGCGCCGTATATAGGTATCTGTATCTCGGCTTGTGTGCTGCCGCTCTTGCTGCAGCCGACTGCGGAGCAGACAATTATCCCAAGTACTGCTACAAGTGCTGTCACTTTTCTGAACATGATGCGACCTTTCTGTTACGCGTTGTTTTCCAGTCTTTCAATAGCCTCGATGCACATTCTGCCGTTGTGGTAGGGGCATTTCCAGGGGTCTACCACAGGCTTGAATTCAGCGTATTTCATGCTGTCGTCAAGCTGAGAGTGCCACTCGCCGCCCTCGCGCTTGTCGACGATGTTTTCCTTGATGAAATCCCACACATTCGACGCGATGTCAAGGTATTCATCGTTGCCGTAGCCCCTCTGATATGCATTAAGGAAGCCCACAACGGTTTCTGCCTGTACCCACCATATGCGCCATGTGTTTATCTTATCGTTCTCGCGCTCGTTGAGCAGAGAGCCTGTTTCCTTGTGATAAGCGATATCTGCGATATTGCGCACTATGCGTTTGTTCATTGCGCCGAATTTCTCGGATATCTCCTTGTCGCCGATAACATCGCAGGCGCGGTCGATGAGCCATGTGGCCTCGATATCGTGGCCGTAGGAGTGGATATCGCCGATAACGTCCATGTTCTTATCAAAGAACACCAGCAGCTTGTTGCCGTTTTGGTCGAATATCTTGTCGTATGTAAGCTGAAGCTGGAATTTAAGACGCTCCAGTACCTTTTCGTTTTTATCAGCGAGATAAAGCTCTGTGTAAGCTTCCATGAGATGGAGCGTTGTGTTCATGGTCTTGTCGGCCATAAGTCCGTTTTCGGAAAGCTCGTCGTTTGCAAGCACTGTTTTCCAGTCGCGAGAAAGCTTTTCAAGATATGCCACATCATCTGTCGCATTCTTTTCGATGAGGTCGACAACGCTGTAAGCAAGCTCCAGAGCCTGCTTGTCGCCGCTTGCTCTGTAGTAGCTTGACAGCGCATACACAAAGAACGCCTGACAATATGTGTGCTTTATGTCGTCCTTTACACTGCCGTCATAGTTCATGGACCAGTAAACGCCGCCGTATTCCTTGTCAACGCACTTTTCTGTGAGGAACTTAAATGCGTGCTTTGCATTGTCGAGCAGCGCTTCGTCCTTCAGCAGCAGATATGCGTTGGAATAAAACCACAGTATTCTCGAATGAAGAATAACGCCCTTTTCGCCCTTTTTGTCGATATTCAGTGCGCTGTCCATAAAGCCTGTGAAGCCGCCGTTTTCATCATCGCGAAGCTTGTTCCAGAAAGGGATTATGTGCTGTGTAAGCTCGCTGCGAAATTCTGTTGAAACCATATTTTTTCACCTTTGTCAAACACACCGCGGCACAAGGTAATACTGCACAAAGACCACTTTTGGTTTTGCACACATCTTGCTTGCATCTTTTCCGTTATATCGCACAAATTCTCCTGGACAGGCGTCAGCCTTGCTTGCGCAAGACAAACGTAGTTTGTAGTATTGTCGCTTGCGACAATACTACAATCAAACGAAAAATCTGACGGCGCAATCTATGCGCAATTTTGTGAGGTGTTGCCTTAAAGCTGCGGTGTGTGGTATTCTGTTTTAAGCCTTGTTTTCGGGTGCGGAGGGTCTGCGTACTCTTACGGGAACGGTCAGAACCATTCTTACAGTTTCCTCCTGAATAGCTGCGATCATATCGTCAAACATTGCAAAGCCCTCGAAGCGGTACTCAACAACGGGATCCTTCTGAGCGATACCACGCAGATAGATGCCGCGCTTTAGCTCTTCCATAGCGTCGATGTGATCCATCCAGTGCTTATCTACAGCATTCAGCAGACAGAGACGCTCAACCTCGCGCATACCCTCTGCACCGATCTGAGATTCTCTTGTGCTGAAGATAAGCTGTGCGCGATCCTTGATGAGCTTCGAAACATCTTTCTTTGTGAGGGTGTTCAGCTCCTCTGTGGAGTAACGCAGATCGCTGTCCATAAGGAACAGATTGAGATAATGCGCGCGCAGACCATCAAGATTCCAGTTTTCTGCGATACTGTCAGCGCAGTACATATTTACATTAGCGTCGATGCTGTCGGTCATCATCTTCTGGATATTCTCGCTGATATCCTCGCCGTTAAGCACTCTTGTACGCTCGGTGTAGATGGTCATACGCTGCTGGGACATGACATCGTCGAAGTCCAGCACGCTCTTACGGATAGAGAAGTTTCTGCCCTCTATCTTCTTCTGAGCAGACTCGATGGTGTTTGTTAGGAAACCTGCCTCAATGGGCTGGTTCTCGTCAAAATTCATGGTCTCCATGAAGCGCATTACTCTGTCACCGCCGAACAGACGCATAAGATCGTCCTCGAGCGAGATGTAGAAACGGCTTGCACCGGGGTCACCTTGACGTCCGGAACGACCGCGGAGCTGGTTGTCGATACGGCGGCTCTCGTGGCGCTCTGTACCGATTATGAACAGACCGCCTGCTTCGCGTACCTGCTCAGCCTCGGGTGCAATCTTCTCTTCGTATTTCTTGTTAAGCTCCTGATACTTGTTTCTTGCTTCGATGATAGCCTCGTCTGTGGTCTCAGCGAATCCTGTCGCTTCAAGAATAAGCTTGTCGGAGTAGCCCTGCTTCTTCATTTCGTGGCGTGCGAGGTATTCTGCGTTACCGCCGAGTTTGATATCCGTACCACGGCCTGCCATGTTGGTAGCGATAGTAACAGCGCCCTTCTTGCCTGCCTGAGCGATGATCTCAGCCTCGCGCTCATGGTTCTTCGCGTTGAGCACCTCATGCTTGATTCCGCGTGCCTTAAGAAGCTTTGAGAGCAGCTCGGATTTTTCGATAGTAATAGTACCTACAAGAACAGGCTGACCCTTTGCATGGCATTCCTCTACCTGATTGCATACAGCCTGGAACTTGCCGCGCTCGTTTTTGTACACCTGATCCTGATGGTCAACTCTGATAACAGGCTTGTTGGTGGGTATCTCAACAACATCGAGGTGGTAGATCTCGCGGAACTCGGACTCCTCTGTCATAGCTGTACCTGTCATACCCGACAGCTTTGCGTAAAGACGGAAGAAGTTCTGGAAGGTGATCGTTGCAAGAGTTTTGCTTTCGCGGTTTACCTTTACGCCTTCCTTGGCCTCGATAGCCTGGTGCAGACCCTCGTTGTAGCGTCTGCCGAACATAAGACGACCTGTGAACTCGTCAACGATAACGATCTCGCCGTCCTTGATAACATAGTCTATATCAAGCTTCATGATACCGTTTGCGCGGATAGCCTGATTGATGTGGTGGAACAGAGTTGTGTTGTCGGGGTCCATAAGGTTCTTTACGCCGAAATACTTCTCTGCCTTTGCAACGCCGCTGGGAAGCAGGTTACAGGTCTTTGCCTTTTCGTCAACGATATAGTCGCCTTTGAAGGTGCTGTCATAATCGTCCTTGCTGTCAAGCTCGACAACCTTATCCATTACAAGAGTCTTTGCGAAAGCGTCAGCCTTTTCGTAAAGCTCGGTGGAGCGTGCGCCTCTGCCCGAAATGATAAGGGGAGTTCTTGCTTCATCGACAAGAATAGAGTCTACCTCGTCAACGATAGCGTAGTTGGGTACGCGCATTACTCTGTCGTCCTTGCGCTTGCACATATTGTCACGCAGATAGTCGAAGCCAAGCTCGTTGTTGGTTGCGTAAGTGATATCGCACTTGTAAGCCTCGCGGCGCTCGTCGTTGTTCAGCTCGTGTGTGATAAGTCCTACGGTAAGACCGAGGAATCGGTGAACCTTTGCCATCCACTCACTGTCACGCTTTGCGAGGTAGTCGTTTACCGTTACGATGTGAACACCCTTGCCTGTCAGCGCGTTGAGGTATGCGGGGAGAGTTGCAACGAAGGTCTTACCCTCACCTGTTCTCATCTCTGCGATACGTCCCTGATGCAGAACGATACCGCCGATTATCTGTACGGGATAATGACGGATACCGAGCACTCTTGTGGAAGCCTCACGGCACACAGCGAATGCGTCGGGCAGGATATCGTCAAGAGTTTCGCCTGTTTCGAGGCGGTTTTTCAGTATATTTGTCTGTTCTTTAAGCTCGGCGTCGTCCATCGCTCCGTATTTGTCTGCGAGGTCAAGCACCGCCTGCTTTATCGGCTCTATCCTCTTTAATTCTTTACTGGAATATGTGCCGAACAATGATTTAAATAATCCCATTTTAATTATCCCTTTCTTTGTATAATGTTTCTTATCGTGAAATATAAATACTCAACATATATTATACATCAATGCGGCGCGTTTGTCAACTGCGCGAATTGAGAAACTTCTGTAAAATCGGCGCAAAATTTACCTTGCGCATATATCACACATAAGCCGCAAATGCTAATCCCGAAAGGAGCTGATACAATGAACGACCGTCCGCTTATTCCCGAGGGTACCGATGAATTCAACCAGCAGGACTATATAAAAAGCGGCTCATCGAGCGACTGCACGGGGCTGATTCCCTCTGCGCCGCTTGACGACGCGGAATTTGAAAGCTATCAGGACGTTTACAGCTTTCTGCCTCCTCCGCCCGACAGGCTCACTGAGGAGCAGCTACGTGAGGGAAAGGGATCGTAAAACAGCTTGCTCTGCCGTGTTGAATACGCGGCAGAGCTTTATGCTTGCGAAGCACGTTGTTTTATTACAAATTGTTAAAAAGCGTGTTGAAAACGTTGAAAACATTTCGCTTTGCGCCGCGGTTTTCAACACTTTATAAACTTTCTGTTGAAAAGTGCGCGAATATAACAATCCCGCCCGAGGCGGTATAAACAACCGATAAAATGGTGTTTCTCCAAAAAACACATCTGAGGTGCATTACCCGCTGTATATTTTCCAGTGGCACTATCCGTCTTTTTTTAAACAGCACACCGCTGCAAAGCAATATGCTTTTGCCTTGAATACTGTAGCTGAGCGAGCGGAAATACAGCGCCCACCATAAAATGAGCGGTATTGCCACCAAAAGCAGCCAAGCCGAGAATACCAGCGCAAGAGCTGCAGCAGAGGCAAGTATGGCGGCAGCGACTAAATAGAATGCACCGAGGCTTTTTTTCACAGCTTATCACCTGATTTTCACATCTAAAATAGTATTATTTTGGCTTTGGTTGATTGTTTTTATGCAATACGCTGAATTGGGTTTTACTGTATTGACATATTATTAACGTGGTGATAGAATAAAACAAGGTTAGATAACCATGTTAAATTTATTTTTGGCAGGTGATAATATGTTTCCTATGTTTGAACTGCTAGCCAAAGAAAAGCCTGACCTTTACAAACGTCTTTCGCAGGAGCAGTACCTGCCGTTCTTCAAAAGTATGCAGAATATCTGCGGCGGCTGCTTTTCCGACAGGTCGGCGGATATGACGTCAAGCGAGATGTCGCTTTGCTATTGCGTGAAGCTTCATTCTCAGGAAAACGGCGGCGTGCTGCCAACGGTCGCAGAAACAGCGGCAAAGCTGAATGTTTCGGTGCCTGCGATATCGCGCACGCTGAAAAATCTTGAGGCAAAGGAATATATTCGGCGTGTTGCGGATAAGTCCGACAGGCGCATCGTGCATATTCTGCTGACAGAAAAGGGAGATACGCTGCTATTGGAAAACTTCCGTGCCGTATCTGAGGTAATGGACAGGGCGCTTGCGAAGTTCAGCGATGAGGAGCTTCGGCTTATGCTGGAGCTTCATGTTAAATTCACTAAAGCCGTCTCGCAGGCAGCAAGCGAGATGAATGAGACAAAACAGCATTAAGAAAGGAACAACGCGATGCTTGAGATCAAAAATATAACCAAGGATTACGTTACAGGCGATGAGACCGTTCACGCGCTGCGCGATGTTACCATCAGCTTCCGCGAGAGCGAGCTTGTATCTATTCTCGGTCATTCGGGCTGCGGCAAGACAACACTGCTGAATATCATCGGCGGTCTTGACCGTTACACCTCGGGCGACCTTATCATCAACGGAAAATCCACAACAAAATTCAAGGCTTCGGACTGGGATACATACCGCAATCACTCGGTAGGCTTCATTTTCCAGAGCTACAACCTTATTCCTCACCAGACAGTTCTTTCAAATGTCGAGCTTGCGCTCACTTTGTCGGGCGTATCCAAGGCGGAGCGCCGTCAGCGTGCAAAGGAGGCTCTTGAAAAGGTAGGTCTCGGTGACCAGCTCAACAAAAAGCCTGGTCAGATGTCGGGCGGTCAGATGCAGCGTGTAGCTATTGCGCGTGCACTGGTAAACGACCCCGATATACTTCTTGCAGATGAGCCCACAGGTGCGCTTGATACCGAAACGAGTTTTCAGATAATGGAGCTTATCAAGGAGATAGCAAAAGACAGGCTTGTAATCATGGTAACACATAACCCCGAGCTTGCGGAGCTTTACTCCACTCGTATAGTGCGCCTTGTTGACGGAAAGCTCACCGCCGACTCTGACCCGTTTGATGGTGAAGCTGAAAAGGTGAAGAAATCCGAGGTGCAAAAGGGCAAGAAAACATCAATGTCCTTTGGCACGGCGCTTTCACTTTCTCGCAACAACCTTATGACCAAAAAGGGACGTACTTTCCTCACATCTTTTGCGGGAAGTATCGGTATCATCGGTATTGCGCTGATACTGTCGCTGTCTAACGGCGTGCAGACCTATATTGATAATGTGGAGCGCTCCACGTTGTCGTCTTATCCTATCTCCATACAGCAGGAAACAGTCGACTACACCAGCCTTATCGGCTCAATGATGGACGTGCAGGAAAACGCAGAGAGCGAGCGCGATCCGAACCTTATCTATACAAATGATATCTCTACCGAAATGGTAAAGACGATGCTGTCTGAGATACAGACAAACAACCTTGAGGAATTCAAGTCTTATGTCGAGAGCAATCCCGACAATATACTTGACAGCATTCGCGAGATCAAATACAGCTATTCTCCCAACCTCTACATCTACGGCTATGATGTGAATGACAATGTTATTCAGGTGAACCCCTCTACCGTTATGACGGCGATGATGGGTGACCAGATGGCTTCGCAGATGGATCAGATGACACAGAGCTACGGCTCTCTTATGGGCGACGCGAGCAACGCTTATAACGCTTGGTCTGAGCTTCTCAGCACAGACGCACTGAAAGAGCAGTACGAGGTGCTCAGCGGTAAGCTTCCCGAAAGCTACAATGAAGTTGTTCTTATCGTAAACGAGGACAACGAGCTTTCTGATGTTACGCTTTACGCGCTCGGTCTGCGCGATCAGGAGGAGATCACAGGCATGATGCAGAGCATCATGGCAGGTGAGACCTTTGAGCTTGAAACAGGCGACCTCACATTCACATATGATGATTTTATCGGCAGAAGCTTCCGTCTGCTGACCGCTCCCGATTTCTATCAGAAGAACGATGACGGCACATGGACCGATATGCGCGAGGATACCGAGTTTATTGAGGATAAGATGGAGTCGGCTCCCGAGATAAAGATCGTGGGCATTATCCGCCCAAGCGGCGATTCGCTGCTGTCCACTGCAAACCAGTCGGGCGGTATCGGCTACACACACGCACTGACAGAGTTCATGATAGACCGTGTGAACGACAGCGAGATAGTAAAGCAGCAGAAAGAAAACGAGCTTGTTGATGTGTTCACAGGCGTTGAATTCCCCGTTGAAGATCCCACAGAAACTGCACTCGACAGAGTTACGGAGTATATTGAGGGGCTTACAGAGGAAGAAGCCGCAGCTATGCTCACTCAGATGTCGGGCATGATGGGCACAGGCGCAGCTCCCGAAGCAGGAGCAACTGAGCAGCCTGCGCAGGGCGAATCGGCAATTCCCGATGAGATAATGGCAATGCTCACTCCCGACGAGCTTATGGCGCTGCAGAGCATGACTCCCGATGAGCAGCAGATGTTCATTATGAACAAGATGGCTGAGCTTGGCATGATGCCCTCAGGCGGTGCAGCTCCCGAAGTAACCATGTCCTCTAAGGAAATGTTGCTTCAGAGCCTCTCCTCTATCCCTGAGGAGCAGCTGGAGATGTTTGAAAAGTACCTCCCAAAGACAGAGGCGACTTATGAAGGCAACCTCACCACTCTCGGTGTTGCTGACCTTGCAAAGCCCAGCGCTATCAAGATTTACGCAAAGGATTTTGAGTCCAAGGAGAAGATAACAAACTTCATCGCCGCTTATAACGACGCAAAGAACGCCGAGGATAAGCAGGAGGACGTTATCAACTACACCGACTATGTGGGACTTATGATATCCTCCGTCAGTGATATCATTGACGCTATTTCTTATATCCTTATCGCTTTCGTTGCGATTTCTCTGATAGTATCCTCTATCATGATAGGAATTATCACCTACATTTCCGTTCTGGAAAGAACAAAGGAGATCGGTATACTTCGTGCGATCGGAGCTTCCAAGCGCGATATCTCGCGCGTATTTAATGCCGAAACACTTATTGTTGGCTTCGCCGCAGGTGTGATAGGTATTCTGGTTACGGTGCTACTGATAATCCCGATAAACATCATTATCGAGTATATCACAGGCATTGCGGGTATGGCAGTTCTGCCGTGGCAGGGCGCTGTGATTCTGGTTATTATCAGCATGGTGCTTACGTTTATTGCAGGTCTGTTCCCGTCGAGAATTGCCGCAAAGAAAGACCCCGTTGTGGCTCTCAGAACAGAATAAGTTTAATTTATACAGTAAAGCCGCCCTTGACATTAAGTCTTGGGCGGATTTTGCTATGATATGAAGCAGCCCCAAGGACTTTCAATGGTCGTTGGGGCGTTTTTGCTTTAATTCACCTCAGCTTTTTTAGGCATGGGAGCGTAGCTGTTTTCAACGGTGATAACACAGAAGTGATCGGGGTGCGCAAGCTGAACAAAGCGGCTTATCTCAGCTTTAAGCTCCTCCTCGCTCATTGAAAATTTATGCGGTACAACGCAGTCGAAAATGACGTTTGTATGAGTGGGGCCGGGAACCATTCTGAGGTCGTGTATGGACAGGCGCTCATCTATGCGCTCTACTATCTGCGCGATCTCGTGGCGCATATCTCCCACAGCGGCGTCGGCGGTCACTATCGGGTCGAAGTGCACCACAAGATTTAATCCGCTTTGCAGAAAATCATGCTCGATATTGTCGATAACATCGTGGCTTTCAAGAACATCGCGCTCTGCCGCCATCTCCACATGAACGCTTGCAAACATTCTGCCGGGGCCGTAATCGTGCACCATAAGGTCATGTGTGCCGAGCACTCCGTCATAGGTCATTATTTTGCGGCGGATTTCTTCTACCATCTCCTCATCGGGAGCTTTTCCGAGCAGGGGACTCATAGCTTCGCGCACGAGGTTTACACCGCTGTATAAAATGAATGCAGCAACCAGCACGCCCATGTAGCCGTCAAGCTCCACGCTGCAAAAATGCGAAATAAGCGCTGCAGCAAGTACCACAAGCGTAGATATGGAGTCGTTGCGGCTGTCAGCGGCTGTCGCCTGAAGCGCGCCCGAGTCGATAAGCTTGCCTATCTTCAAGTTAAACAGCATGAGCCATAGCTTGATAAGGATAGAAGCGGCAAGTACGCCAATCGTCACCCATGAAAATTCCACTGCTGTCGGAGAGATTATTTTGTCGATACTTCCGCGAAGCAGCTCAAAACCGATCATAAGCACCAGCACCGCGATAATAAAGCCCGAAATGTATTCGTATCGCGCGTGGCCGTAGGGGTGCTCGTCGTCGGCGCTTTTTTCTGAAAGCTTAAAGCCCAGCAGGCTAATAATACTTGAAGCGGCGTCGGACAGGTTGTTTGCGGCGTCTGCTGCAACGGAAACACTGCCTGAGATAGCTCCCACAAAGAATTTTCCTGCGCACAGAATAAGATTGCATACTATGCCGACCCAGCCCGAAAGCTTGCCGTAGGCGGTGCGCACAGATGGCTCGCGCACATTTTTATGGTTTTTTATAAATGCTTTTATCAACAGCTTTGTCATGATTAACCTCGATGTCAGATGTTTTTTACAATGATGTGTAGTATTTTTCAAGCTCCGCGGCGACGGTGCGGATATCACGTCCTGCCTCAGCGGTTTGCTTTGCGGCTTTTTTGTTTCTGAGGTCGGCGCAGCAAAGTGCCGCGCAAGCCCAGTCCTCTGCGCTGCATTTCGGCGAAAGCGTCTGCACGCTGTCGGTGAATTTGGTTTCATGCGGCAGCTTGTCGCTTATCAGACAGTAAAGCCCAGCGCCTTGCGCCGAAACCGCAGCATACGGAAGCTCCGCTTGTCCCGATGTCACGAGCAGACAGTCAAGCGCGCTGAAAAGGTTGTTATATTCGCAGCGCTTGTCGGCGAAAACTACTTTGCTCATACAGCCGAGCGCTATGGCGCGCGCCTGAATGTAGTCTGTGCTTTTGCTCGTGCCGTACAGCACCAGAACTGAGTTTTGGTGCTGATTAAGAAGCTGCTTGAAAATATCCATCAGAAAGGACTGGTCTTTCTGGCGATTAAGCTCACCAACGTGCCCGAATACTTTCATGCCGACGGGAATACCGAGCGCCTTTCGTGAGCGAGCGCGCTTTTCTGCAGAGAACGAAAGCGCATCGGTGTCGGCAGGGTCAGGCAGTATGCGGGCAACCTTTACGGGCGGCGCGGCTTCGTTTAGAGAGCATATGGGAATTGCACCGAAAGATTTTCGCGCGGCGTCCTCGCAGGTTGCAAGCAGATGGGTCGCAAGCTTACTTTTGACTTTTCCGCCGCGGCTGTAAAGTATCCTCACGGGAACTCCCGCTTTTTCGGCGGCTTTTAGAGAATCCCCGTCAAGCCGTCCCCCTATACACTGAACTACAGAATAACCATTGTCTTTCAGCAGCTCTGTAAGCACCTGTTTGTATCTGGATCGTTTTTTAGGCGATGGCAGCACGAATATGCGTCCGCCAAGCGCTTTTATCTCCTCGGCGGGAAGATACTCCGAGCCTTTGCATAAAAAGAAATCAAACTGGACTTTTTCGCGGTCGATCGTGCGATAAAGCTCTGTTATCATGCGTTCATACGCGCCGTTTTTGGTCTTTCCGAGTATGTGAGCTATGCGGAGCATTCGGCATCTCCTTTCATGAGCGTATTTTATGGTCTGAATAACATTTTAGCAAACTTGCACTGAAAAGTCAATAAATATCATGCAAAGTGGGGATTTTTAGCCTTTGTGTGCATATTACGGAAAATTTCGGGCAAAAATACTGACACGATCCTGTATCGGGATCATTCCATACTCATGATCATGAAAGGAAAAACGCAATGAAAAAGTCGAAAAAAACACTTCCCACAGGTAAGAGCATGGCGATAGCTGTTGTTCTGGGAGTGGCGGCAATAAGCGCCGCGTCGCTTGCAGCCTACAACAGCACCATGAACCGCCTTACCCCTACGCAGTCGGACAAGGACACGGAAAGCACTTGGGTGTTTGACGCGGATTCTGTCAGTGGCAGTGATGTTCCGGCAAACAACAGCGCAGATGATGTTCCGAAGAATGATGAGGTGAAAGAGGCTGAAGCAGAGGTCTCCGCACCTGCTGAAGAGGTAAACAAGCCTGTTGTTATCGAAGCGCGCAACATCATGCCCGTAAACGGAGAGATCTCGCACCCGTTCAGCAACGGCGAGCTTGTAAAAAGCGAAACCCTCGGCGTGTGGAAAACACACGACGGCTGTGATATCCTGTGTGAGCTTGGAACGGACGTTCTTTCCATGTCCTCGGGCGTTATCAAGGAGATAGCCGAAGATCCGCTGTGGGGCGTTACCGTTATCGTGGAGCAGGAAAACGGACTTGAGGTGCATTACTGCGGCCTTGCAAAGGAGCTTTCTGTAAAGACGGGGCAGAATGTTCAGGAGGGCGCTGTTATCGGAAAGATCTCCGATACCTGTCAGGCTGAAATACTTCAGCCGTCGCATCTGCACCTTGGTGTAAAGCAGGGCGGCAAATGGATAGATCCTATGTCAGTCATTACGACCGAATAAACAAAAAACGACCTGAGATTTCTCGGGTCGTTTTGTTGTTGAAATGAATTAATACTTGTTGGAGTGAGCCTTAACGTACTCAACAACTTCCTCGGCATAGCAGAATGCCATGGATACGCAGGTGTCTGCGCAGCCGTAGTAGATTGCAATTCTGCCTGTGTCCTTATCGCAGAGTGCAGCGCAGGGGAATGCAACGTTCTGAACGTCGCCTACGCACTCATAGTACTCTCTGGGGTTGAGGAGGTATTCCTTGCAGCGATACTTAACCTTCCAGGGCTGATCCTTGTCGAGAATGCAAGCGCCGAAGCTGTATACAAAGCCGTTGCAGGACTCGAGAACGCCGTGGTAGAATACCAGCCAGCCCTCGCTTGTTTCGATCGGGATAGGGCCTGCGCCGATCTTCTTGGATTCCCAGCCTCTGTCGGGAGCCATAACGTGTCTGTGCTTGCCCCAGTATGTCATATCCTTGGAGTGAGAGAGGTACATATCACCGAAAGGTGTGTGACCGCTGTCAGAGGGACGGGAGAACATTACATACTCGCCGTTTATCTTTCTGGGGAACAGAACGCCGTTTCTGTTGAAGGGGAGGTATGCGTTTTCGCACTGGTGGAACTCCTTGAAGTCCTTTGTCCAGCCCACGCCGATAGTGGGCTTCCAGCCGTATGCGTTGCACCATGTGATCCAGTATCTGTCTTCGATCCATACGCAGCGGGGATCGTAGCCGTACTGCCAGGGATTAGCCTCAGCGGTGAGGGGATCGTCGTTTATCCACTCAACCTTTTCGGGGTTGATGTTCCAGTGGATACCGTCATCGGAGAAGCCTGCATGGATTGCCATGTTTCTCTCCTTGTCGTCTACACGGAACACACCTGCAAACTTGCCCTCAAAGGGAACAACTGCAGAGTTGAAGATGGAGTTGCTTGTGGGAAGCAGGTCGCGGGGAATGATGGGGTTAGCGTCGCAGCGCCAGATAACGTCCTTGCAGCCCTCGGGACGATCCTGCCAAGGCATATTGGGAATGCTCTGTCCGATGATTTCTAAGCTCATGGTCTTTACCTCTCTTAATTTTTATTTGTTATATTTGATACACACGGTCGCACCGCGCTGTACCTGTTGAGTTAAGTATATCAAATGACAGGCGAAATTTCAATAGACTTTTTGGATAAATATTGTGTATTTTTTTGGTGTATGTTTACTTAAAAAACTTTGCTTAATTGTTTGTTTTTTACTTAAATTTTCGGCGCGTATACAAAAATGTTATGCAAAATCTGCTTTAGCTTTTAATTTGTGGTGTTTTATGGTATTATGTATAGTAGAATTTATGAACTGTTGGTAAAAAAGTGCGACTTGTGTTTGATTTTTCCGTCTGAATGTATGAGCTCATAAAAGCGGCGCAGCCCCGTGCCGCTGAAAGGGGAATTTTTATGACAGATGAACAGATCGTGGAGCTTTATTTCGACCGCGACGAAGCGGCAATAACTGAAACTCGCTCGGCATACGGCAGACTTTTGCAGAGCGTTGCATTCAATATCCTGCGAAACAAGCAGGACGCTGAGGAGTGCGAGAATGAAGCGTGTCTGCGTGCATGGAACAGCATACCTCCGAACAGACCGCAGCGGCTTTGCGCATATCTTTGCAAGATAGCGAGGCGCCTGGCGCTGGACAGATACGACTATAACAATGCCGCAAAGCGAGGCACAGCGCTGCCTATCGAGGAGCTGGAGGAGTGTTTAGCCTCAGCGGGCTGTGCAGAGGACAGGCTGAATGAAAGTGCTTTCACCGAGCTTCTGAACGGATTTCTTGCCGCGAGCGACCGCGATACTTGCGTGATATTTGTAAGGAGATATTGGTTTGGCGACAGCATTTCCGATATTGCAAAGCGCCTGCACGCAAGCGAAAGCAAGGTAAAGACGCGCATTTCGCGCACACTGAAAAAGCTTCGCGAATACCTCAAAAAGGAGGGCTATGACCTATGAAAAAGTTAAACAATGCACTTAACGATATCAACGACAGCTACATAGAAGAGGCGGTGAAAGCAACACGCCTTGAAAACAAAACAGCTAGAATCGTGCGGAATATCGCTGTTCCGTTGGCGTCTGCGGCGGCTGTTGCGGGTGTTTGTATCGGACTTAACGGCTTGGGTGTGTTTGGAACAAAACCGCAGGGCGTTGACCTGCTTCCTGCTGATTCGACAAGCTCGGATATGACATCTGCGTCCACTTCGGTGTCTGTTGACGACAGATTTGAGATCCCGCATAGGATAGATTTCCCAGAAGAGCTGCCTGTTGTGCAGATGACGCAGGACGATATCATGAGCGTTAAGTTCAGCGATGAGCAAAGACCCGATATGGTGTATGCAAGCAATACCGACGTTATTTTCACGGACGGCAGCGGCGGCTTATACATCTATGATATCAGCACAGAGCAGATGAAGCTTGCGGTTGATATATGGGGAAGCTTCGGGCTATCGGTAGATGGACTTGTGAACGAGGATATCGACTATGAAGAGGCGTTTGATGTTTTCGCGCTGATGGACGGTAAGATATACTGCACCTATACTTATAATACGCTTACACTAACAGGCAAGGATTCGCCGACCGCTATGGAAGACTATCTGCTGGACACCGAGAAGCTTACTCTTACCAGAGATGAAACCATGCAAACGGCAGAAGTTGCTGTATACGATGGGCTTTACCCTATACCTGATGAGCCGTTTTATCATGCGCTTTCACCAAACGCCGCACGGATAGGCGATACAGGCGATTATGTGTTTATCCGTAATTCCATGGCGGATATCGGCCTTTTCCCAAGCTGCGATCTTCTGTATATAGAGCTGCGCCGCATTTCCGAAAATGAAGAGCCTGAGGACTGCATGGACGGAGGATTTTTCCCATTCAGTGATACAAGCGGCACGGAGGAGGATTTTGACCGCGAAAGCCTTATTGAATACCTTAAAGAGCTGCACGCGGATTTCAGCGGCGAGATCGTTTGCCCCGAGTTTGTTCAGCCACTTGATCAGATATTTGTCACCACGGAATTTGGCTATGACGAGTGGAGGGGCAGCGGACACAGTGGCATTGACCTTGCGGCAGAGCTGGGCGACCCCATATATGCGGCGGCAGACGGAACAGCCTACACTCATAAGCAAGAGGACGGCTGGTTTGGCGGCTACGGAAACACTGTTATAATTCAGCATGACGGTGGCTATTTCACGGTATATGCCCATGTAAATGAAATTCATGTAACAGACGGCGAAAAGGTAACTGCGGGGCAGCATATCGCAGACGTAGGCTCAACAGGTTGGAGCACAGGCCCGCATCTGCATTTTGAGGCTAGGGCCGGTCTTGAGCCGATACAGCCTAGCGCTTACACCGAGGGCTTTGGCTCATGGGGCTGGTATTTTGAAGTTTCTCTGCCGTATGCTATTTATATGGCGTATTCGGGTGTATCCTACAACGGCGCTGATATAGCGCTTGAGTGTCCCGTAACGGCAGTACACGTTGATGAAGCTGCGACAGAGGAGCCGCTTCTCGACAGAGAAAAGAGCGAGATAACGTATTTCGCGGCAAGCGACGAGCCCACTGTGAGCGCGTCTGCAGGCGGTCAAGTGATATACGTCGGCGGCTACATGGCTAAGGAAAAGGGAACTTGCGTTGCTGTAATGCACGATGACGGCTACGTTGTTGTGTACCGCAGATTGTCCTCCGTAAGTGTGGAGGCTGGTGACATCGTCAGCACAGGCGATATTCTCGGTGAAGTCGGCGAGGAAAGCGAGTGCATTGTTGAGGTAATTATAAATAAGGCGTGCGAAAAAGTGCCTATCAGCTACATTACTTTTAAAAATTAACGTGGCACTTCGGGCTTAATACCTATTAAATCGTATCCCAAATAGCAAAACGGTATCGTCTTTTTGGCGATACCGTTTACTGTTATGTGTTTGAACGTGTTCCCTTTGTTGGTCGTAAATTGGTCGTAAGTTGTGCTGATATCAACCAACAAATGGCTTAACCATCGGGTTTATCAGCTTATAGGCTTCATTGTGGGGAACAGCAGAACATCTCTGATGCTTGCGGAGTCAGTCAGCAGCATAACAAGTCTGTCGAAGCCGAAGCCAAGACCGCCTGTCGGGGGCAGACCGTACTCAAGTGCAGTGATAAAGTCCTCGTCAACCTGAGCGTCGTTGCCGCCCTGTGCGCGCTTTGCAGCAACCTGCTTAACGAAACGCTCGCGCTGGTCGATTGGGTCGTTAAGCTCGGAGAATGCATTTCCGAACTCTGTACCGTTGATGAAGTACTCAAAGCGCTCTGTGAATGCGGGGAAATCGGGCTTTCTCTTAGCGAGCGGAGAGTTTTCAACGGGATAATCATAAATAATGGTAGGCTGAATGAGTTTGTCCTCGACAAAAGCCTCAAAGAAAGCTATCAGAACGTGTCCCTTTGTGGAGTTATCATCAAGCTCGTCCTCAATGTGGTGCTCCTTAGCGCACGCTCTTGCAGCAGCGTCGTCAGCCCAGTCGAAGTAGTCAACACCTGCGTACTTCTTTACAGCCTCGATCATTGTAAGGCGCTCCCAGGGTTTGCCGACAGCGATCTCATGACCCATGTAGGGAACAGTATCGGTGCCGCAGACATTCAGTGTAACTGTTCTGTAAAGATCTTCGATAAGATCCATCATTCCGAAGTAGTCGATGTAAGCCTGATACATCTCGATAGAGGTGAACTCAGGGTTGTGAGTAGCGTCCATACCCTCGTTGCGGAAGATACGTCCTACTTCATATACCTTATCAAAGCCGCCGACGATAAGGCGCTTTAAGTACAGCTCTGTTTCGATACGCATATACATATCTATATCAAGAGCATTGTGGTGAGTCTTGAACGGACGTGCGGCAGCACCAATCTCCAGTGTGTGGAGAACAGGAGTGTCAACCTCGATATATCCGTGAGAATCAAGGAAGTGTCTTATCTCACGCAGAATAAGAGAACGCTTTACGAAAGTATCCTTGTTTTCGGGGTTTGCGATAAGGTCGAGGTAACGCTTTCTGTAACGCTCCTCCTTGTCCTTTAAGCCGTGCCACTTTTCGGGCAGGGGAAGCAGGGACTTTGACAGCAGAACTATCTCCTCGGCGTGAACAGATATCTCGCCCATCTTGGTGCGGAACACCTTGCCCTTTATACCGATGATATCGCCGATATCCCACTTTTTAAATTCAGCGTATACGTCCTCGCCGACATCGTCCTTGCGCACATATACCTGCATTCTGTCAGAGGCGTCGCGGATATCCATAAAGCTTGCCTTGCCCATGATGCGGCGGGTCATCATTCTGCCCGCGATGGTAACATCTGTGTTTTCAAGCTCGTCAAAGCGATCGCGTATTTCATTATTATAAATAGATACGTCGAATTTTGTTATCTTATAGGGATCCTTGCCTGCGTCTTTCAGAGCGGCAAGCTTTTCAAGTCTTACGCGGTGCTGCTCGTCCAGCTCCTCCGCGGTAAGCTCTGTCATTTCAAGCTGTTCGTCTGCCATTATTCTTCCTCCTTTTTGCTGATGTTGAGAATTTCAAACTGGATCATGCCCGAGGGAGTTTCAACGTCAACGACCTCGCCGATCTTTCTGCCGATGAGGGCTGCGCCAATAGGAGATTCGTCAGACATCTGACCCTTGTCGATGTTAGCCTCGCTTGTGCCAACGATCTGGAATTCCATCTCCTCGTCCATATCCATATCAAGTATTTTAACAACTGTACCGATGCCGACCTTTTCTGTTGTGATATCGTCGGAATCAATGACCTGAGCGTGAGCAAGTGTAGCTTCGATCTCTGCGATACGGGACTCTACGATACCCTGCTCGTTCTTTGCTTCGTCGTACTCACTGTTCTCGGAAAGGTCGCCGAATGAAAGGGCTACCTTGATCTTTTCAGCAACCTCACGGCGCTTGACGGTCTTGAGATTTTCAAGCTCCGCTTCAAGCTTTGCTACGCCGTCTTTTGTCAATACTGTAATAGGCTTGTTCATATTAAGTTGTCCTCCGTTATATAAAAGTTAATAATTATATGCTGTTTATTGCGCTGCACTTGAGGCAGACATGATCTCGATAGCTTTTTGAAGCTGTGTATCGTTTGCGTGGGTAAGATATTCGGGAAGAATATCCACATTGCGCTCTGCGGTATAGTCGGGCTTTATGCCTGTGCCGTCCCACGAGCCTGATTTTGAGAGATATATTTTTGCTGTGGAGATAGTGAGCGCGGTGCCGTCAGAAAACTCATAGGTGTTCTGCATAACAGCCTTGCCCACTGTCTGAGTGCCGACGATGATAGCGCCGTATTCGTCCTTCAACGCACCTGCGAAAAGCTCTGCGGCGGAGGCTGTGCCCTCGTCTACGAGTATCGCAGTTTTTGCTGTTATCGAAGTTTCTGCGCCTGTTTCAACGATCACCTTGCGGCTGCCGTCTGCATATTCTGCGGTTGCGATGACTGCCGAGGATATGAATTTATCCAGTATAGGCTTCAGCGCACTTACAAGACCGCCGCTGTTCTGACGAAGGTCGATGATGAGCGAAGCTGTGTCAGCGTTTATAACTTCGTTCACGACTGTGTTGAACTGCTCTGCGGTCTTTGCGTTGAAAGAGCTTATTCTGATATATGCGACATTGTTTTCAAGTATTTCACCTGTAACGGACTCTATATCAAGCTGCTGTCTGATAAGATTTACGGAGATCTCCTCGCCGTCGCGCAGAAGCTTCAGCGCAACGCGGGTTCCGACCTCGCCCGAAAGCTTTTCTTTTGCTGTGCCGGGTGCCATAGAGAGCAGGCTCTTGCCGTCTATCTCGGTTATCATATCGCCTGATTTCAAGCCATTGAGGTCAGCGGAGCTGCCGTTGTATACAGCGATGATTTTGAGATAGCCGCTGCCGTCGTCCTCTACTTCAAAGCCTGCGCCGTGGATAACGCCGTTGTTTGCCTGCTGTATCTCATAATAAACGGAATCGGACATATAGCTGGCGTATTTGTCACCGAGTCCTGAGATGTATCCGTCTATTACGCCGTTTTCGATGTTTTCTTCGCTGTAGTCGCCGATGAAATTCGTTCTAACTGCTGCGTCTATCTCGCGCAGCTTAGCATACATACCCTCGTACTTTTCAGAGGTGCCTATCTTTGAATTATAGACATTCAGTGACACCGCCCATGTCAGCACAAAGGTTATTGCGCAGCCGATAGCAACAAGGCTTATCGCTACGCCGAGAGATATCTTTTTATTCAAGCTGAAGTTCCTTTCTTTCTGTTAAAGACTATGGCTCAGACTTTGAGATGCTTTCCTGTGCTGATCACCGTACCTGCAGCACCGAGAAGCGCGCCTGCGGCACAGCTTATGCCGAGCACTGTCCATTTGATGGAATCAAATGGGATAAGGTCGAAAAATCCGAACATCTGCCACAGTGTGATGTCGTTGCCGAACATGGAATATACAGCGTCGTAAATTACCCATGTAAGACCCCAGGAGGCTGCTCCTGCAAGTATTCCTATAAACATACCCTCAACGAAGAACGGCGCCTTGATAAAGCCGTTTGTTGCACCGACATATTTCATGATGTTTATTTCGTTTCGTCTTGCGAAAACGCTGGTGCGTATGGAGTTTGACACTATAACTATACTTACTACGATAAGTGCGGCAAGCACTGCGATAGCAATAACAGAGAAAGTGTTGCGGATATTCACAAGTATTCCCGCGAAGTCGTAGGGCGCCTGCACCTTTTCAACGCCGTCTATCTCAGATATCAGATTAACGACATGGCGGATTTTGGTGAGGTCTGCCGCACGCGCAAGGAACGTTTCGGGGATAGGGTTACGATCGAGATATTCAAGCAGCTCTGCCTGATCACCCATGTTCTCGCTGAAGTTTTTGAGACCCTCTTCTTTGGACACATACTGGATATCCATAAGGTCGCTGTTGCTTTCAAGAACGTTGCGTATATGGTCGATCTGACTTTGCTGAACATCTTCTTCGAGATATATTGCGATCTCGTTGGTATCTTCGATGTTGCCCATGATGATATTCACATTCAGCATGAGCAGTACTGTGCAGCCTACCAGCAAAAGACTTACCATCAGAATGCTGAAGCTTGCAAAGGACATGACGAAGTTTTTCCACACCGAGGATACGCCTTTTTTTACAAGGTATGTGACATTACTCGTCCTCATTCTGACCTCCGATATTCTCATCAAATGTAATGCTGCCGCCGTCGAGATTGATTATTCTGCCGCCGAAATGCTTTACGAGGTCGTGCTCGTGCGTTACCATTACAACGGTAGTGCCGCAGCGGTTTATTTCTTTCAGCAGCTCGACTATTTCATACGACAGCTTGGGGTCGATGTTACCTGTCGGCTCGTCTGCGATGATAAGTCCGGGGTCGTTTGCGAGCGCACGCGCGATTGCGACACGCTGCTGCTCACCGCCCGAAAGCTCCTTGGGGCGGCTTCTTGCCTTATGCGCAAGCTCTACAAGATTAAGCACATACGGAACACGCTGCTTTATAAATTTCATGGGCTGATCCGCGATGCGCAGAACGAACGCGATGTTTTCATACACGTTCAGCTCTTGGATAAGACGGAAGTCCTGAAACACCACTCCGATGGAGCGGCGGAATTTTGCTATCTTGTTGCCTTTAAGCTTTGACAGGTTATAGCCGTTGACGAACACTCTGCCCGATGTGGGAGCCACTTCGCGCAGCAGCAGCTTCATCAGCGTGGATTTACCCGCGCCGCTCTCTCCGACGATGAACACAAATTCGCCGTCGTTTATCCTCAGGTTGATATCCTGAAGTGCGTCAACACCGCTTGAATAATGAACGTTGACGTTTTTTAGCTCTACCATGATAATACTCCTAACTTTATGAATGGATACATTCCCCGACGGTGTTTATGTTTTTTTACCGCCTTAAATACATTCAAAGGCTGTCCCGAACGGTAAATTCGGGGCAGCCGCAGTTGTCGTTTTGTGTCGATATCAGAACTTGGTCGGGTTAGCTGCGAGATATTTCTTTACCATAAGTGCGATCTTGAAGATGATTGCATGGTCAAATTCGCGCAGATCAAGTCCTGTAAGCTTCTTGATCTTGTCAAGACGATATACCAGGGTGTTTCTGTGAACGAACAGCTTTCTCGATGTTTCGGAAACGTTCAGGCTGTTCTCAAAGAACTTCTGGATAGTGAACAGTGTTTCGTGGTCAAGCGACTCGATAGAGTTCTTCTTGAACACTTCTTTGAGGAAAGTTTCACACAGGGTTGTGGGGAGGTGATAGATAAGTCTTGCGATACCGAGGTTATCGTAGCTTACGATATTCTTGTCGGTGTCGAATACCTTTCCAACTTCAAGTGCAGTCTGCGCCTCCTTGAACGAGCGTGCAAGGTCCTTTACGCCCATGATGGGAGTACCGATACCAACGTTCACCTTTGTGAAGAACTCGCTGGAAAGCGTGTCGGAAATGGAGCGCGCAAGCTTTTCGAGGTCGCGCACGTCGATGTTGTTCTTAACTTCCTTAACGAGAACGATGTCGTTTTCTGTGATATTGAACACGAAATCCTTGTTCTTGTCGGGGAAGAGGTTCTGGATAACATCGTAAGCAGATACGTCGTTGGAGCTTACAACGCTGATAAGGAACACCACTCTGCTGATATCCGCGTTGAAGTGCAGCTCGCGCGCCTTCAGGCTGATATCACCGGGGAGAACATTGTCCAGAATGATATTTTTAACGAAATTGTTTCTGTCGTATTTTTCATCGTAATACTGCTTTATTCCCGAAAGAGAGATAGCAATAACGCTTGCATACTTTGCGGCAGGCTCGTCTGTGCCCTCAACAAAAACAGCGTAATCGGGCTTTACATGAACGCCGAAAGGCTTATAGGTGTAGCCGTCGCGGATAAACACCTCGTGGGAATCTCCCAGCTCGATAGAAAAGAAGTCGTTGCCGCCGCCTACTCTCGTGAGGTCGCTGCAGGCGATGATGGTGCCGTTTTCGTCGATAACGCCGATAACTCTGTTTACAGCGTCCTTCATCTGATGAACAATACCCTGGAACAATCTGTTGGACATTATGTTTACCTCTTTCTGAATGTCGTCGGGAAAGCTTGTCCGACCGCCCCAAGCCATTTGCTGGACCCCTCTGGGTCGGCAGAGCGTACGAATCAGCCTCCGTCACGTTATGTGTTTGTGTGCGCAGCCGTCATTATCGTATCCCCAAAATGGCGCAGCAACGCATAAGGCTTAATACCCTAATCTATATTGTACTAAAAAAATCAAAAAAAATCAAGTCTTTTTTATATAATATGTAAAAGTTTCTTGATTTTTTTCTTCATACTTGAAAATCTGCTGAAAAAGTAATATAATAAAATGGAATAGATATATTTCGGTGAGGAATATTTTGCCGAAATTATATTAAAATTTGTAGAAAAAGAGGTAGATTATACTATGTGTAATTGCGAAAAGGAAAAGTTTTATATAACGACCCCTATCTATTACCCCTCGGGTAATCCTCATATCGGTCACTGCTACACTACAGTGGCGTGCGATACCATTGCGCGCTTCAAGAGAATGCAAGGCTATGACGTAATGTTCCTTACAGGTACGGACGAGCACGGTCAGAAGATAGAGAACAAGGCAAAGGAGATGGGCGTTACTCCCAAGGAGTACGTTGACCCCATCGTTGACAATTTCAAAAAGCTTTGGAGCTTTATGAACGTAAGCTACGACCGCTATATCCGCACCACTGACGATTATCATGTTGAAACCGTGCAGAAAGTGTTCAAGACCCTGTTTGACAAGGGCTATATCTATAAGGGCAAGTACACGGGAAAATACTGCACTCCTTGCGAAAGCTTCTGGACAGAGAGCCAGCTTGTTGACGGCAAGTGCCCCGATTGCGGCAGAGAAGTAATTGACGCAGACGAGGAGGCTTACTTCCTGCGCCTTTCCGATTTCGCTGATAAGATCGAGAAGTTCCTTACCGAAACTGATTATCTCCAGCCCAAGAGCCGCGTGAATGAGATGGTGAACAACTTCATAAAGCCCGGACTTGAGGACTTGTGCGTTTCCAGAACAAGCTTCACATGGGGCGTTCCCGTTGATTTCGACCCCGGTCACGTTGTTTATGTATGGGTAGACGCGCTTACAAACTATATCTCGGCGCTCGGTTATGAGAACAGCGCTTATGATGATTACGGCAAGTATTGGCCTGCCGATATGCACATGACAGCAAAGGAGATAGTACGTTTCCACTCTATCGTATGGCCCATCATTCTGATGATGCTTGAGCTTCCGCTTCCCAAGCGCCTTTACGGTCATGGCTGGATAACCTTCAACGGTGCTAAGATGTCGAAATCACTCGGCAACGTTGTTGACCCGTTCATTCTTGGCGAGCGCTACGGCGTTGATGCGGTGCGTTATCAGATACTGCGTGATATGCCCTACGGCAGCGACTGCAACTTCTCCAACGAGATAATGATAGGCAGAATAAACACAGACCTTGCAAACGACCTCGGAAACCTTGTTTCCCGTACCGTTGCGATGGTAGACAAATATTTCGGCGGTACTCTGCCCGCTGACAGACAGGCTGACGCTCTTGACGAAGAGCTTAAAGGCATGGCTTCGGCGCTGCGCGATAAGGTTACACCGCTCATCAATGACGCACAGCTTTCAAAGGCACTTGAGGAGATATTCAAGGTCGTTTCCCGTGCGAATAAGTATATCGACGAAACAGCTCCGTGGATACTTGCAAAGGACGAAGCAAACAAGACAAGACTTGCTACAGTTCTCTACAATCTGCTTGAAACTGTTCGCATCTGCTCGGGTCTGCTGTTCCCGTTCATGCCTACAACTATGCCCAAGGTTTGGGAGCAGATAGGCGCGTGCGAGAAGTGCACAGCATACGATACCCTCGCAACATTCGGCGGACTTTGTGAAACTGTAACAGTAACAAAGGGCGACGTTCTTTTCCCGAGAATCGACATGGAAAAGGAGATCGAGGCGCTCAACGAGATGCTGAAGCCTGCTGTAGAGATACGCGAGGACGAGGATCTCGATAAGGCTAATATAATCACCATCGACAAGTTCTTTGAGGTGAAGCTGCGCAGCGGCGAGATAGTTGCAGCAGAGAAAATGAAGAAAGCGAAGAAGCTGCTGAAGCTGCAAATAGACGACGGCAGAGGCGGCAGACAGATAGTATCGGGTATTGCAAACTGGTACACTCCCGAGGAGCTTATCGGAAAGAAGATAATTTTTGTTGCAAACCTTGCTCCGAAGCCTCTTTGCGGCGAGGACAGCAACGGCATGATACTTGCTGTTGAAGCGGGCGATAACGATGTGAGAGTTATCTTCCTTGACGACGATGTTCCGAATGGCAGCGCTATAGGATAATTCGTTTCAAAATAATAATATCAACGATAAAGGGGGCATGAAGCATGGATATATCAAGAATGGCGAATGTTGCCTCGGTAAATCAGACAAATCTGACGAAATCCTCTGAGCACAGGACGATGGATAAAAGCTCCACGCTTGCCTCCGAGCATACCGACAGCTTTATAAAATCGCAAAAGGCATTTACGCCCGCGTATACCAAAAGCTCCGCTAAAAAGCAGAACAGCGACAATAACCTTTTGCAGCGCGAGGACTCTGAGGATAAGGTAGGCGCGATAAAGCAGAGCGAGGGCAAGGGCAAGGCTGAGCTTATGGTAGAGGGTGTGCAGCACATTATCCGTGCTATGTTCGTGAAGCAGGGCGAGGTTCTGTCGGGAAATGTTCCGAGTGTTGGCGCAAAGCTTTATGCAGAGGAGCTTCTCGGTCAGCTGAGAAAGCTTTACGGTAACAGCGAGGCGGACGAAAACGATCCCGCGTATTGGCAGCCCGAGCCTACAGCGGAGCGCTTGATCCTGTTTTTTGAATGTGTCTCCATTGACGACGACAAGACTACCATGCTTGATCGCTCGTTCAGCGGAGCATTCAAGGAAACAGAGGAGCTTTTCGGCGGCAGGGGAAGACTTCCTATCGAAAGCTACGAAACTAAGGCGCTGATACAGGAAAAGTATTTCAACGCAAAGGCGGCAGTGTAATATATGGGTATTTTTGAAACGCACGCACATTATCTTAAAGAGGACTTCGGCGACGATCTCATTCCGCTGCTCGAAAGTATGCCGAGCCTTGGTGTTGAGAAGATAATCGCCGTAGGCTATGACCTGCGTTCCAGTGCGGAGGAGATAGAGCTTGCGCACAGATTTGAGTATATCCGCGCGGCGGCGGGAGTTCACCCCGAAAACTGCTACGAGCTTCCGACGGATTGGGTGAAACAGCTTGAAGCTATGCTAGCTGATGAAAAAGTGTGCGCGCTTGGCGAGATAGGGCTTGATTATCATTATGATAACACCGACAAAGCGGTTCAGGCTGAGGTTTTTGAACGTCAGCTCGAGCTTGCTCGAAGGCTGTCACTGCCCGTAATTATCCACTCGCGTGATGCTTGCGAGGACACCATGAATATACTGAAAAAGCATAAGCCGCGCGGAGTTCTTCACTGCTTTTCGGGCAGCGCAGAGACCGCCGCTGAGGTAGTAAAGCTTGGAATGTACATCGGCTTTACGGGTGTGCTTACGTTTAAGAATGCGAAAAAAGCGCTTGCTGCGTGCGAGGCAGTGCCGCTTGACAGGTTGCTGCTGGAAACAGACTGTCCATATATGGCGCCTGTTCCGCACAGAGGAAAGCGCTGCGACAGCTCTATGATACAGTTCACCGCTGCAAAAATGGCGGAGATAAAGGGCGTTTCTACCGAGGAAATGATAGATATTGCAAGGCAGAACGCGGAAAGGCTGTTCGGCGTATGATAGATATAGTTAAGGTCGGTGAGGAACACATCAGCGCGGCGCTTGATATGCGCATGGAAATGCTGAGCGTTGTAAACGGCGCTGCTGTGGATAACCTTGACAGAAAGCTTTTTGACCTTTCTGCCGAGTATTTCACAAACGGCGACCAAACAACCGTACTTGCCTATGATGGAAATACTGCGGTAGGCTGCGCTTCTATCTGCTATATCACACTTATGCCCACCTACAGCCACCCCACGGGCAAACGCGCGCACATCATGAATGTATACACGCGCGAAAGTCACCGCAGAAAGGGCATTGCTCGCAGAATGATGGCAGCGCTTTTGGACGAAGCAAAGCAGCGCGGAGTTACCCATATAAGTCTTGACGCGACGGAGAGCGGAAAGCCGCTGTATAAGTCGCTCGGATTTAATACGTCAGGCGAAGCTATGGGAATGAATTTAATATAAACAAACCAAAATAAAGGAGTTACTATGGACGCGGACAGTCGAAGTACAAACACAACAGAAGCCACAGAAAAGCCGAGAGAGCATAAGGTGCGCAGATTTCTTCTGGGCTGGCTCATTGCGCTCAATAAAGGGATCACAAAGCTGCTGAAAAAGGCGCTTGGCAACGATTATATGGAAGTGACCGAGGACGAGGTTATGGATATGGTCGACGCACTCGCCAAAGCACCCAGCGATGACGGTGAAGAAAGCGGCATAGAGGAAGCGTCGGCTAAGATGATAAACAACATCTTCGAGTTTGATGACCTCACCGCCGAGGACGTAATGACCCACCGAACGAATATCGTAGGCGTTGAAAAGGGTGTTTCTCTGGACGATATCATCTATCTTGCGCTGGACAAGGGCTTTTCGAGAATACCTGTCTATGACGGCAGTATCGACAAGATAATCGGCATAATTATCGTAAAAGACCTACTGTGTCTTGTGGGCGAAAAGGATCTTTCTTCCTTTACGCTGACGGATTTTATACGTGATGTTATCTTTATCCCCGAAGCCTGTCCCTGCTCTGATACGTTCCAATCGCTCACCTCACTTAAATCGGGCATGGCGGTCGTTGTGGACGAATACGGCGGCACTGCGGGCATAGTGACGCTTGAGGATATCATCGAGGCTGTAATGGGCAATATTCAGGACGAGTACGACGACGAAAGCTCCGAGATAGTAAAGATAGGCGACGAGCAGTATGATATAGACGGCGAAACAGACCCCGAGGAGGTGCTTGAGCTGTTCGGAGTGCATCTGCCCGATGAGCACGAATATGAAACCATTGCGGGCTTTATGACAGACAAGCTCGGTTATATCCCCGAGGGTGATGAGATAGTGCCTCCGAACGTTGATTATGAGGGCGTACACCTTGTTGCACTCCATATCGAGGATAGATGTATCGTCAAAATACGCGCCTCAAAGGCTGAGCCTGTAGCGGAGAATAATGACGAAGAATAATAAGACCGCCTGCGGTATAGCAGGCGGATTTTTGTCGGTTGACTTTTGCAATGGTTGTTGGTATAATTGGAACAGACAGATACATTAATTACTCATTCCTAATTTCTAATTTATAATTTAAAAAAAGGGCTTTGCCTTGAAAGGATACAATAATGACAAAATACAGATATATGGCGCCATGCCATTTTGGCTTGGAAAAGACCCTCTCGTTTGAGGTGAAGAAGATAGGCGGCGAGGATATAACCGTCAGCGACGGACGTGTTATGTTCAGCGGCGACGCATCGGTGTGCGTTAAGGCGAATTTGTGCCTGTCTACCGCCGAGCGCATCGGGATAGTTCTCGGTCAGTTCAAGGCAAAGACGTTTGACGAGCTGTTTGAGGGAGTGAAAAAGCTTCCGCTGTCGGAATATATAGGCAGATATGACGCGTTTCCGAACACGGGACATTCGCTTAATTCGGTGCTGAAAAGCGTCCCTGCCTGTCAGAAGATAATCAAAAAAGCCATGGCGGTAAGCCTGTGCAATTCCTATGGCTTGAACGCCATGCCTGAAAGCGGCGCGGTGTGTCAGATACGCTTTTCTATAATGAAAGACGAGGTGCTGCTCATGCTTGACAGCAGCGGTACTGGACTTCACAAAAGAGGCTATCGTCGCGAGAGCAACGCCGCACCTATAAAAGAAACGCTTGCCGCAGGAATTATAGACATTGCAAGAGTGCGTGAGAATGATATCATCTGCGACCCGTTCTGCGGTTCGGGTACGCTGCTTATAGAGGCGGCGCTGAAAGCGCTCAATATCGCGCCGGGACTTCGCAGAGGCTTTGCGGCAGAAAAATTCGGATTTATCCCCGAAAAGCTGTGGCAGACGGCACGGGCCGAGGCAGTTGAGCAGATAAAGCGCGGCACGGAATTCAAGGCATACGGCTATGATATTGACGGAGCCTGTGTTGAGCTTACAGCGGCAAATGCGAAAAAAGCGGGTGTTAAGATAACCTGTGAAAAGCGCGCAATAAAGGACTTTTCTGCGCCCTCCGAAAACGTCAAGCTGATAACCAATCCTCCTTATGGCGAGCGTATGCTGGAAATATCCGAAGCGCGTGAAATATACCGCACCATGGGCGAAAAGCTTCTGCCGCTTGACGGAAAGCAGCTGTATATAATAACTCCCGATGAGGAATTTGAGGACACCTTTGGACAAAAGGCAGACAAAAACCGAAAGCTTTACAACGGAATGATGCTCTGCCGCCTTTATTCATATTTTAAGTAATGATAACAAAAAAGCAAAAGATAAGATATGATGGCGCTCAGCCGCTTGGCGTGCTGCCGTATATCTGGGCGATAAGCATAGCGCTTATGTATACCATCTGCCGCGAGCAGATCGTGGTGTGCTCGCTTGGTATGGCGGGGCTTTCTTCGGCTGTGTATATGATTGTTTATTCGCTTAGAAAAAGACCGATAGGCGCTGCCGTGGTGACTTCGCTCATGACGGCACTGTGTTTTTGTGCCATCGCGTTGGTAGCATGGTCTTTCATGGATTACGCCGCTAAGTCACAGCCAACTGAGGGCGAGCTTGAGCACACCTTTGTTGGATTTATCTTCTCCGCTTCGAGCTATTTCGATGCGGTGTACGCAGTGGGTGCTATAATGCTGTTTTCGGTCATAGTGGGCTTTGTATGCTGTTACTTTTCTGCTCAGCTGCCGAGGGTATGCTTTCTGTTGCTACCTGCTTTTATTCCTCTGATATTGTCCGCAAGAACCGCGGGCGGGCTGCCTTTGTGGGCGCTTGCGCTGATGTTCGGCACGTTTATCCCTGCGGTGTGCTGTTCGGCGCGCCCTTGCACAAATGAAGATATTACGATCTTCGGTGAGGATAATGCCGCAAAAAAGCGATTTGCGGCTGCAATGTGTCTTGGTGTCGCGTCGATAGGCGTGGCATTGGCGATACCTAGGAGCGACAACACTGTTTTCGGTCAGTATCTTGATTCGCTCATGAGTGACGGACGCGGCTTTTACCGCGCCGCTGAGAGCCTCGGAAACTTCGCATCTCATTCTTCTGTGAACACAGGCGACAACTCGCCATCGGATAGGGTGCTGTTTACTGCGCAGACCCCTGTTCCGCAAACTCTTGACCGCTGGACGTTTGATGTATACGAGGGCGCAGATGGCTGGACTTATGCCGAGATATATAATACGGGCTACCCCGAGTGGGAGCTGTTTGCAAGATCACGCGGAATGGCGGCGCTTTTTGAGGACTTAAAACAAGGTGCGCGTGACGGTCTGCTTGACGAATATGCTGAGGAGCTGCTCAGCCTGCCTGATGTAAAGCCTGTAAATTCCGAGATATACATAAAAACTCTTGACGCAAGCTCTGCTACCGCAGTTATAATTCACCCGATCGGCACTTATTCGGTGAATATCACCGATGACCCGCAGACGGTGTACCGCACATCAAAGGGCGAAATATTTTCGCGTGACGTTATGTTTAAGCCGAATTATCTGCTGAGATTCAATGCAGATGAGCCGTGTGCGGAGTATTCTGCTTTTGCAAATGACAATGATCTTCTTGCGCTGCTGGACGAGGCTGTACAGCGTGGCGCGGTATCGTCGACTGTCTATCTTGCGATAAAGGACGAGTATAACTATGCTAAGGCGTATAAAGAGATAACAGGTCTTGACGGAATAAGTGAGGAGATGCTGGCGCTTGCCGCAGAGATAACGCGCGGCTGTGAGAGCGACTTTGAAAAGGCTGCGGCGATAGAGCGCTGGTTTGCAGAGAACGATTTTGTGTATGACCTTGAGTTTGTTCCTAAGAGCAATGAAGCGGAGTATTTCGTTTTCGAGAGCAAACGAGGTATATGCAGTGATTTTGCAACTGCGACTACGCTGCTCGCGAGGGCGGCGGGACTGCCTGCCAGATATACGGAGGGATTTGCGCTGTCCGCGGATTGCCTTGATGAGAACGACGTATATAATGTTACGGCAGCGAATGCTCATGCATATACTCAGGTGTATGTGATGGGCTGCGGCTGGATAAATATTGACGCGACAAAATATGTGCCAAAAGCAGAAGGTGTCAACGCTCTGATGCTGATGCTTATAATAGTCGGCGCGGCTGTTGCGGTAATTGCGGTTACGATCGTTATATATATCAACAGAAAGCGTTTGGCGCTGCTGGTGTTCGGACTTACTTATCCCATGCGAGCAAAGAGCGATCGCATAAAATCGTTGTACCTGCATACAAGACGGATAGCCTGCGAGCTAAGCGGCAGGGATATCCCGTCTGCCACTGCGGGAGAAACGCAGAAGGTCATTTCAGATATGCTGTCCATGCATGACGACGCAGAGAAGATATGCTGCGCCGCAGACGAGCTTATGTATTCGGGCAATATCCCCGATGTTGATACAAAGGAGCTTTATCGCTGCTTTAAGCGTATATGCAAAAGAAGGAGGGTGCTGAAACGATGATCGGTACAGTTTTGGGTATAGTATATACTCTGCTGTCAGTCGCTGTCATGCTTATGTTTATTGACGGCGAAACGGGCTGGCTGCTGCTGTACACGATTGGTGCGGCACTTATCGCTTCATCGGTGCTCACAGCGATATCCAGAAACCGTGTAGAGCTTGTCGCAGAGGAGTTTTCGGGAGTATCCTCGGTAGGCGAGAAAACAGTTGTGCGCCTTAATGTAAGAAAAAAAGGCTTTTGCTTTGCGCCTTTTGTTACTGTTTGCGGAGAGTTTTCGGGGCAGAGATTTGAGGCGAGAGCTTCGCTGATATTTAGTCGCGAGCAGACGATAGAGCTTGTGTTCAAGCCCATGGAATGTGGTATGCAGACGGTGCGTTTCAGCGAATATACGCTGACAGACTTTTTCGGACTTGCGGTGATACGGCGAAATTCCGATCTGGTGTCAAAAATAGCCGTGCTTCCGCGTATTGTTGATTATTCAGGACCCGAGGTCACTCCGAGCCTTTATCCTGCCGAAAACGAGCAGCGCGAGGAGGGCGCAACGGTGATGTTCGGCGGCTCTGCGGGATACGAGCACCGCGACTATGCTGCGGGAGATTCACCGAGGCGCATAAACTACAAGCTTTCGGCGAAAAAACGCAGACTTATGGTTCGTATGGACGAGGGCGGAAGTATCGAAAGCACAAACATCGTGCTTATGCCCGACGCTGACGGAGCGTGTGCGGAGCAGGCGTTGGCGCTTGCAAAAAAGCTTGTGTCAAGCGGAGCAACGGTGACGGTGATACACGGCGAGGACAGCTTTGATGCGGCGCTCCCCGGGTCGGTGGATAAGCTGAGAGAGTGGCTGTCTTTCAGAGAACTGGGCGTGGCGCAGGCGTTAGAAACAACGCTACCCGAAAGAGGGACAAGTGTTGCGTTTTCTGCTGATGGCATAAAGGTTGTAAACGCCACAGTCTGATAACTAAGGATTTTGTATGAAAAAACGAAAGATAATAATTATATCCGCGGTTGTCTTGGGGGTGCTGCTTGTGATATGGATATTTATCACGAATATCACTGTTGGGCTTACCCGTTACACGATAGCCTATTCGTCGTTGCCCGAGCAGTTTGACGGTTTCAGAATAGCGCAGGTCTCTGATTTTCACAATGCTGACTTCTGGGGTGCCGAGGACGCGGTCGTTAATGCTGTTAAGGAGTCAAAGCCTGACATCATAGCCATCACGGGCGACCTTGTTGACTCCACCTACCCTAATGTGGAGGTCTCGCTTTCGCTCATGCGAAGATTGTCTGATATAGCGCCTTGTTATTATGTAACTGGAAATCACGAGGCTTGGATAGGCGATGATAATTTTAAGCGGCTGACAGATGAGCTTTCCCGATATGGAGTTACGATACTGCGTGACAGCACGGCGGTGCTCGAAAAGAATGGCGCAGAGCTGCTTATAGCAGGCATTGACGACCCTGTTTTCTCCTATGGAATAGACAAGATTCCCGAAATAGCGGGAAATGATGAGCGTTTCACGGTGCTTTTGTCGCATCGTCCCGAGTGTTATGATGTTTATAAAGCCTCGGGAGTGCAGCTTGTGCTGTCGGGACACGCTCACGGCGGTCAGTTCAGATTGCCGTTTGTTGGCGGACTTTACGCGCCGCATCAGGGTGTGCTGCCCGAATATGACTGCGGAATATATCAGGACGGAGATTTTGCGCTTGCGGTAAGCCGCGGAATAGGCAACAGCGTGTTCCCTGTGCGTTTCAACAATCAACCCGAAGTCGTGGCTATAGAGCTGCGAAAAGCATCATGATATAAAGCCCTTGGCTTATGCCGAGGGCTTTTCTCTACTTTCGGTAGGTTGCATACCCGAGAAAACGGGTGTATAATTCAGTCATAAACAACTGAAAGAGAGGTAAATGCTATGAGTTATGTAACAGGCGACACGATAAAAGCCTTGCGTACTAAAAGAAAGCTTACGCAAAAACAGCTTGCCGATGCACTGTTTGTAAGCGATAAGGCGGTATCTAAATGGGAAACAGGCAAGGGGCTTCCCGATATTTCGATATTGCCCGAGCTTGCGAAAGCGCTTTCTGTAAGCGTTTCGGAGTTGTTGACAGGCGAGCTTGCACAGAACATGAACCGAAGCTGTGATATGACGAAGACTTTGTTTTACTGCTGTCCTGTCTGCGGAAATGTTATACTGTCCGTGGGCGCGGGAAGCTTCAGCTGCTGCGGCATAACACTCCCACCGCTTGAAGCGGAGGAGAGTGCCGACCATGCCATCGACCTGCAGATGATTGACGGTGAGCTTTATGTCAGCCTTAAACACCCGATGGAGAAAGAACATTATATCTCGTTCTTTGCCTATGTTACGTCAGATGGTGCAGAGGTGCGGAAGCTGTATCCCGAACAGGCCGCCGAGGCGAGGTTTTCCCGAAAGGGCAGCGGTATCATCTACGCCTATTGTAACCGCCACGGTCTGCAAAAATTGAAGCTTTGAGCAGTGCCTGCTGTGCTTCGGTGCATAGCGGGCGCTGTTTTTTCGCTTTGTTTCGCCAAAGAGCAAAAAAGTTTATGAAAAATTAAAAAAACACTAGCAATTTTCATAAATATCTGCTATAATAGAATATGTAGCGGAGTATGCCTGTTTTCAGGAAAAATCTGGTACAAAGATGTTAAAAATGCCGCGTTTTGCCGTGCACGGCGGGCGGGGCGTAAATAAAATTCAGGAGGAATATTCCAATGGCAAAGAAATATTGTTATCTGTTCTCCGAGGGTAATGCTGATATGCGTGAGATCCTCGGCGGTAAGGGTGCAAACCTCGCAGAGATGACCAACATGGGTCTGCCCGTTCCCCAGGGCTTCACAATCTCTACTGAGGCATGTACAGCTTACTATGATGATGGTCGCAAGATCAATGACGCTATCCAGGCTGAGATCAACGAGTACATCACAAAGATGGAAGAGGTTACAGGCAAGAAGTTTGGCGACAAGACAAACCCCCTGCTCGTTTCCGTTCGTTCCGGTGCGCGTGCTTCCATGCCCGGTATGATGGATACAATCCTCAACCTCGGTCTTAACGAGGACGTAGTTGAGTACATGGCAGAGGCTTCCGGCAATGCTCGCTGGGCTTATGACTGCTACAGAAGATTTATCCAGATGTACTCCGACGTTGTTATGGAAGTTGGTAAGAAGTACTTCGAAGAGCTCATCGACGAGATGAAGGCTAAGAAGGGCGTTACACAGGACGTTGACCTGACTGCTGAAGACCTCAAGGAGCTTGCTAACCAGTTCAAGGCTGAGTACAAGTCCAAGATCGGTCAGGACTTCCCCACCGATCCTAAGGAGCAGCTGATGGGCGCTGTTAAGGCTGTATTCCGTTCTTGGGATAACCCCAGAGCTAACGTTTACCGCCGCGACAACGATATCCCTTACTCCTGGGGTACTGCTGTAAACGTACAGATGATGGCATTCGGTAACATGGGCGACGACTGCGGTACCGGTGTTGCATTTACACGTGATCCCGCTACAGGCGAGAAGAAGCTTATGGGTGAGTTCCTTACAAACGCACAGGGCGAGGACGTAGTTGCCGGTGTTCGTACTCCTATGCCTATCGCTCAGATGGCTGAGAAGTTCCCCGCTGCATTCGCTGAGTTCCAGAAGGTTTGCGCAACCCTCGAGAACCACTACAGAGATATGCAGGATATGGAGTTCACAGTTGAGCACGAGAAGCTCTACATGCTCCAGACCCGTAACGGTAAGAGAACAGCTCAGGCTGCTCTCAAGATCGCTTGTGACCTCGTTGACGAGGGCATGAGAACAGAGCAGGAAGCTGTTCTGATGATCGACCCCAGAAACCTCGACACACTGCTTCACCCCCAGTTCGACGCTGCTGCTCTCAAGGCTGCAACTCCCGCTGGTAAGGGTCTCGGCGCTTCCCCCGGAGCTGCTTGCGGTAAGGTAGTATTCACTGCTGAAGACGCTGTTGCTTGGGCTGAGCGTGGCGAGAAGGTTGTTCTGGTTCGTCTGGAAACATCTCCTGAGGATATCACAGGTATGAAAGCTGCTCAGGGTATCCTGACAGTTCGTGGCGGTATGACATCTCACGCTGCCGTAGTTGCTCGTGGTATGGGTACTTGCTGTGTATCCGGCTGCGGCGACATCAAGATGGACGAAGAGAACAAGCAGTTCACACTGGCTGGTAAGACATACCACGAGGGTGACTGCATCTCCATCGACGGTACAACAGGTAACATCTACGATGGTCTTATCCCCACAGTAGACGCTACAATCGCTGGCGAGTTCGGCAGAATCATGGCTTGGGCTGACAAGTACAGAGTTCTGAAGGTAAGAACAAACGCTGATACACCCGCTGACGCTAAGAAGGCTAGAGAGCTTGGCGCTGAGGGTATCGGTCTTTGCCGTACAGAGCACATGTTCTTCGAGACTGACAGAATCGCTGCATTCCGCGAGATGATCTGCTCCGATACAGTTGAAGAGCGTGAGGCTGCTCTTGCTAAGATCGAGCCCATGCAGCAGGCTGACTTCGAGGCTCTCTACGAGGCTCTTGAGGGTAACCCTGTAACAATCCGTTTCCTCGATCCTCCTCTGCACGAATTCGTTCCCACAGAAGAGGCAGACATTGCTGCTCTTGCTGCTACACAGGGCAAGTCTGTTGCTGACATCAAGGCTCTCATCGCTGGTCTGCACGAGTTCAACCCCATGATGGGTCACCGTGGATGCCGTCTGGCTGTAACATACCCCGAGATCGCTAAGATGCAGACAGCTGCTGTTATCAAGGCTGCTATCAACGTTAAGAAGGCTCATCCCGATTGGAACATCGTTCCCGAGATCATGATCCCCCTCGTTGGCGAGATCAAGGAGCTGAAGTACGTTAAGGACGTAGTTGTTAAGACTGCTGACGAAGTTATCGCTGCTGCTGGTGTTGAGCTGAAGTACGAAGTTGGTACAATGATCGAGATTCCTCGTGCAGCTCTCACAGCTGATGACATCGCTAAGGAAGCTGAGTTCTTCTGCTTCGGTACAAACGACCTGACACAGATGACATACGGCTTCTCCAGAGATGATGCTGGTAAGTTCCTGAACGCTTACTATGATGCAAAGATCTTCGAGAACGATCCCTTCGCTAAGCTCGACCAGATCGGCGTTGGTAAGCTGATGGAGACAGCTATCAAGCTTGGTAAGGCTACACGTCCTGAGCTCCACGTAGGTATCTGCGGCGAGCACGGCGGCGATCCCTCCTCTGTTGAGTTCTGCCACAAGCTTGGTCTGACTTATGTATCTTGCTCTCCCTTCCGTGTTCCGATCGCTAGACTGGCTGCTGCACAGGCTGCACTCAGATAAGCGCTATCGACTCGGTAACAGAGTTGTGATCTAAACAAAAATGACCTCCCCGTTCCGATTGGAATGGGGAGGTTTTGATTTACTTGTTAAAGACACCGTCCCAGACGGTAATGTCTTCAAGGTATTCAGAACTTACAGCGGGAACATAGTATAAACAGTATTCTTTCATATCGCCGCGGCGTTCAGCGTCAAGCAGGCTGCTGTCCGTGGTATCAACATAGTAACGGTAATAGGGCTGGATATATTCGTCCCTGCGATAGATAAGCTCTACCTTTGCAATGTCCTTTTCCTCAATACTCTCGCTAGAAACAGCAGGAATGCAGTTACCATTCAGCAGCAACTCGCGTGCTTCCGCCTCTGTGATGATAGGGTAATCTCCGAGATACTCCGAGCAAGTTAGCACATCGCACATTCTGATGTGCCAAAACTCTCCATCATCATTTGGAGATATCCATGCAAATTTCAGATTGTAATTCAGTATGTCCTGAATGATATCATCAGAACTGTCGTACACATAATAACGTCTGCCCTGTCGCTGGTAGATATCGCGGTCGGTGTTGGTGTAGGATACAGGTTCGTCGTATTGCAGCAGACCTCTAAGCCTTTCAGCAATATATGCTATTGTTAATTCGCCCTGTTCATCGCTAGTGTCATGATGAGTGAAGCTGTAGTTGCCAGGAAGTCTGACAGGCTCTTTAAACTCCACTGTTATCTCGCCGTCGCCGTAGATGTTGATAGTCACTTCGCTGCATTCTGCAACAACGCGGTACACAAGGTGAACCTTATCCGCATATTCGGGGGGCGGTACGCGCATTATATCTGATAGCTTTTCGGTTTCAGTGCTTTCCACTGTCATACCAAGAGATGATGCGACGTTCTCTGCCATTGTCAGCATTTGTTCTTCGGTCAGGTATATGGAAATTCCGCCTAAGCCTGTATACGAAAGATTTTTGAATACGGGAAGAGCCGAAAGCTGTGCAGCCTCTGACCATGGATTAGGCGTGTCATACTCCGAGATGTCATACACCCATATCGCGCCGTAGCCCATTCCGCCTTGCTGAAATTCGGTTGTGATGTGCGGTAGATTAGCGTCCGTTTTAGTTGGAAGCTCATATTCGGGATAGATGCGGTGCTCTTCAAGTATCTTTGCATACTCCTCGTCAGAAATTATTGGCAAGCTGCTTTCCCCCGAAACATCAGGATCGTCGGGCGGTATTGTCGTGCTGCTGTTCGTTGCGGTCGGCTTTGGCGGCTCTGTATTATCCTGTATTGAAGATGTTATTTCCAGAGTTACGTCACCTGTTGATGTGGGAATATCAGGTCTGTTGATACCATGCAGCACTATTGCGCCCATAAGCGCTGCCGCACATACACCTCCGCCTACCGCAAAGATGGCAGGTCTTTTTGATTTTTTTCTATGCGTCAGCTCAGGTATAAGCTGTTCGTCCATATCGCCTATGATATTGAGAAGCTTTTCGTTGTTTTTCATATTCCAATACCCTCCGTTTCGAGAAAATGTCTAAGGGCTGCGCGGGTACGCTGTAACTGCATTTTGACAGCGCCCTCGCTGATATGACGGCTTTTGGCTATAGCTTTTATCGGCTGCATATACCAGTAACGCAGCATAAAAAGCTCTGCTGCATCGCACTTCAATTCGCGCAAAAAACGCTCGATTGCCTCTTTAAGTATGTAGTCATCAGCTATGCTTTGACTGGTGCTTACACATTCGGCAAGCTCGTCAAGGCAAAGTTTGACTTCTCCTCTTCCGCGCTTTTTGGTGTTGCATTTCCTGTATTTGTCGATAGCAAGCCCGCGTGTTATCCTGCCCAAATACACTGAAAGCTTGTTTGGGCGATTCGGCGGAATACTGTTCCACGCCTTGCTCCATGTGTCGTTTACGCACTCTTCCGCATCTTCGGCAGAGTGTAGGATATTACGCGCTATAGTGCCGCAGTAGCCGCTGTATTTGCGCTGGGTCTCTGCGATTGCAGCTTCGCTGCGCTGAAAGTACAGCTCTATTATATTATTGTCCTCCATATCAGCCCTCCTTTGTATGAAAGATCTTTCATCCTTATAGACGTATTCTACAATAAAAGGGTAACGGTACGCGGTAATTGTTGTTTGTTCTTTTTTCAAAATTTATCTTTTGTCATTGAATAAGGTTATAGAAAAAGCCGTGAAAAATCTCATTCCTGAGATATTCACGGCTTTTTGTTAGTTAACCAGAGTGTACGGCTTTATCAAGCGCGAACGTATGTAGCCTTTACAAAGCCCATATCAAGAATGATATTGGAGCCTGTGTATTCGCAAGTGATGGAAACACCGGATTCAGTGATGGTAAGCTCGCTGCCGTTGAGTGTCCAGTTTCCGGAGGTCTGACCAGCAGAAGTGATGGTGCCATCTTCGTTGAATGTCATTGTAGAAGCGTCATCACCATAGCCTGCAGCTGCAGGGTCAACAGTTGCGCCCATCATTTCAACGGAGCTGATCTTCCATGTGCCAACAGGGCTTCCGCCTGCACAGCCTGCAAGCAGACCGAGGCAGAGAGTAAGTACTACCATGATTGCTGCGATAGATTTGATTGTTCTTTTCATAATAAACACCTCAATAAATTTCTCGGCTAAATGCCAGGTTCAATCAATATGGCATTGATATGTACTGTTGGAGCTATTACTTTGTGAAGATGAGAGCAGCGTCCATGCCCATAGCTTCGTATTCCATAACAAGTCTGCCGCCTTCGAGCTTCATATCCATACCGTTAATGTTGTAAACGCCGTTGCCGGAATCAGTGTAATTTGTTACACCGTTGGATGTGCCATCCATAACCAGCTCTGCAGTGCCATCTTCATTGAAGGTGATGGTCATATCAGGAACTGCGCCCATTTCTTTCAGATCAGCAACGCTGATTTCCTGATCACTGATCTTAGCTGCGGTAAGCTTCCAGCTGCCTATGATGCTTGTTGCTGCACAACCTGCGATCAGACCGAGACAGAGTGTAAGTACTACCATGATTGCTGCGATTGATTTGATTGTTCTTTTCATAATAAACACCTCATTAATTTCTTGGCTTATGCCATATTTATACATAACTCATGCATCTTATCGCATGGGTAAGTACCGTGATTTAGCGGAGCGAAAGTATATTTGTGCAAAGTGCGGAATACTGCGCAAGAGTAAGCTCCTCTGCTCTTGCGGTCTGTTTTATTCCACTTTTGTCGAATACCTCTGCAAGGTCGGCTTTGGATATCGAAAGCTCACCCGACAGCGGATTTATTATCTGCTTTCTGCGCTGCGAAAACGCTGCGCGAATTATACGGAAAAACAGCTTTTCGTCTTTAACGTCAAGATCGTTTTCCTGTTTTATATCAAGTCGTATCACTGCGCTGTCAACATTCGGGGAAGGCATAAAACTGCCTCTGTTCACTTTGAACAGCATTTTCGGGTCGCTGTAGTATGAAACTCCGCAGGAGAGCGCGCCGCAGTCCCTTGTGCCGGGCTTTGCGCATATCCTGTCTGCTGCCTCTTTCTGCACCATGACGGTGAGTGCCTTTACGGGGAGCCGCTCCTCCAGCACGCGCATTATTACAGGCGAAGTTATATAGTAGGGGAGATTTGCACACACAACTACCTCGCTGTTACCGAATTTTTCGGCGATGAGCGATTTAAGGTCTGTTTCCATAACATCTGCAAACACCACTTCAACATTATCGAAGTCTGCAAGCGTTTCTTCGAGTATTGGTTTCAGCCCTGTGTCTATTTCGACTGCGACCACCTTATCGCAGCGCTTTGCAAGCTCCTGTGTCAGCACGCCTACGCCTGTTCCTATTTCCAAGGCGCAAACGCCGCTTTTGCAGCCGCCAAGCTCTGCAATTTTCGGGCAGACCGCAGGATTTATCAGAAAATTCTGACCAAGCGATTTTGTGAATGAAAAGCCGTGGCGCTCAAAAAGGTCTTTTATCACGCCGATATTAGTAAGCTGCATTATAGTATCAATACCCCTCGCTGCCGACAAGGCTGTCGTCATTCTCAACCCAATCGTTTACGACGAGTGTTTTGAACTCGTCCTTTGCTGTGCGGATAACGACGCTTTCTATGCCTGCGTTGATTATCACACGCTTGCACATCGAGCACGGCTCCACATCGCCGAAAAGCTCGCCTGTTTTTGCGTCAAGGCAGGCAAGATACAGCGTTGCGCCTATCATTCTTGTGCGGGGTGCGCTTATTATGCAGTTTTGCTCTGCATGAACAGATCGGCAAAGCTCATAACGTTGACCTTTAGGAATGTTGAGATTCTCGCGAGTGCAGCTTCCGACATCGGAGCAGTTTGCTCTTCCTCTCGGTGCGCCGTTGTAGCCTGTTGCGATTATCTCGTCGCTCTGAACGATGATCGCGCCGAAATTTCTTCTTAGGCAGGTGCCGCGTTCGGCAACGGTCTGGGAGATATCGAGATAATAATTGGTCTTATCGCGTCTTTCCATGATGTCTACCGCCTTTCATCACAGCACCGCACAGATATCAGCGGCGCTTTTTGCTCATCTGCTTAGAAATAAAGGATCTGTCCTGAACGGGCTTTGGTACCAGCGGAGCATAACCCGGACGCTTAGCTTTGGGTTCCTCCTTAAACAGTTCGTCTATTTTGTTTGTTTGATATGCGTACAAGATTTGGGTAGCTATTGCATTTTGCTTAGGAAGCGACTTGTTTTTGTCGCAGTATTCTTTTACGATAAGCAGCTCTTTGATAGCCTGCTCTTTCATGTCAAGGCGAGTGTAAAGCTCGCCGAGAACACATCTGTATTCTGTTGCGGCGTCATTGTTGCCTTCTGTTGTTTCGGTTTCAATTGCTCTACGCAGAGAGTCAACAGCCTTGGTGTAGTTGCCGAGATCGATATACTGCAATGCCATTTGAAAATCTATATTCATATTTTCACCTCAAAATTAGCATGGTTTTTTCGCTATACGATATTAGTATATCACAATTATAATATTTTGTCAAAACTTTTTTATAATTTCCTCATATTGACTAGTTTTTATCTTCTATTTCCTTTTTTTACAGCGCTATATGACAATAACAATCCCTAAATTATGGTAATATATAGTTGCGGGATAAGGGGAAGCGGCATAAGACCGTAAACAGAAAGGAAGTTTAAAAATGACAGAGAAAGCTATAAAAAGAGAAACTGTATGGGGAAGAGTATGGGAGTTTATCCGCGAAAATGCGGTGTGGGCAGGTGCAGGCTTTGCACTTGAGCTTGCGGCGGATACATCGTCAGCTGCTGTCGGGGGAGCGGCGCTTGCGGCGGGACTCAGCGGAACGCGACGTTTATACGCGGCAGGCGGCGCGGTGTTCGGGGCGCTGCTGCATGGATTTCCCGAGGCGGTACATAGACTAGCTGCGTTGCTTGTGATAATTGCGGCACAGCTTATCCCCACGATAAATAATATGACAGTAGATGGCATAATACGCTGCTTTACAGCGGCGCTTGCGGTGTTTTTCACGAGAATCACAGCCGCAGCCGAGCCTACGCAGTTTTTGACTGCGCTTATAACCGCGACGGCGGCAGGTGTGTTTGCAATGTGCGTATATATGCTAGTTGAAACGGAAAGACTTCGCGGTTTTGACCTTTCACAGCCGCGCGACTGCACTTTAGCGGCCGCCGTATCGGCGCTGTGCTTTATGTCGATTGCAGCGCTTGATTATCCTGTGCTTAATTTCGGCAGGCTTGCGGCGGGACTTGCGGTGCTTGCGTTTACTGCGCGTAGGGGACTTTCCGCAGCTGCGGTGATTGGGATACCCGCGGTGTTCGGTATGTGCGCTGCTGCCCCTGAGATTGGCGCAGGCGGAGCGGTTGCGGTTATGGCGGCGGTGCTCAGCGGCTGCCTTACCAAATACGGAAAACTCACTCGCGCGATAGGCTATCTGTTTTTCGGCTGTGCAGGGGTACTGCTGCGCGGAGCGGGCGGAGGCGAATGGTCGCTGTTTACAGAGCTTGCTGTGGGCGGTATGATGTTCGTGCTGCTTCCCGTGGAGAAGATTGGCGCGGGTGAGTCCGATTTCGCTGACAAAACGGTTGCGATGATGCTGCGCGAAAGGCTGTGCTTTGCGGCGGACGCAATCTCAGGCGTAAGCAGCGGACTTAACGCCGCGGCTGATACGCTGGAGCGCAGATATTCCGCCACGCTCGAACAAGTCGGCGAGGACGCCGCAGAGCGTGCCTGCCGCAACTGTCCAAACAATATGATTTGCTGGGGTGAAAAATATGAGCTGTTCCGCGCGGAGTTTAACAGACTTGTGAAGCTCCGCAGGAGCGGCGCGGAGCTTACGGAGCAGTCGTTATCGCCGCTTGTCGCAGAGGAGTGCATAGGCAGGACGGCTGTGATAAACAGTGTAAAAACAGCGTATGACAGGTATGTTTCCGCTTGTGCTGACGAGCGCAGGATACGTGAGCTTCGGCGTATATACACCGAGCAGCTTGCTTCGGTGCATGATATTTTGGAGGATATGGGATATTCCGCAGGGCGTGGCACAGGTAAAAACCGCACAGCCGAGAAGCGTGCAGAAAAAGCGCTTGCCGACTGTGGACTTAAAGCCCCGACTGCATTTGTCACAAGCGACAGACGCGGCAGACTGCTGCTTGAAGCTTACGGCAGCGGCGAGCTTCGCACCGAAAAGGAATACCTCGGCGAGCTGCTGATAAACGCGCTTGGCAGAGAGCTGGAGCTTCCCGAGGTGAGCGGCAGCGGCGGCAGACTCCGCGTGACGACAGTGGAGCGCACGCAGTTTTCCGCTGACATCGGTGTTTGTCAGCTTTGCAAGGGCAAAAACAGGGTGTGCGGTGATTGCTGCGACAGTTTTACAGACCCGTCTGGCATACTTTATATTATACTCTCTGACGGAATGGGCAGCGGCAGCAGGGCGAGGATAGATTCTGCGCTTGCATGCTCTATGCTTTCTAAGCTGCTGAAAAGCGGAATTTCAATGGGCGCGGCACTTGAAACCGTGAACACCTCGCTGATGGTGAAATCCGCTGATGAAAGCTTTGCGACGCTTGATATATGCAAGATAGACCTCAACACAGGTGAATGTATGGTGTTCAAGGCGGGCGCCTCCACTACTTATATAAAATGTGCGGACAAGCTTGTGAGAGCTAGTCTGTCCTCACCGCCCGCGGGCACAGGCGGCAGACTTACAGTACCCGCGCAGCGCTTTACTGTCGGCAGCGGAGATGTGATAGTTATGACCACAGACGGCGCAGCACTGGACGAAAAATGGCTGTCACATGAGCTTTCTGCAAAATGCGGTGCACAGGAGCTTTCCGAGAAGATAGCACGCACCGCGCGCTCTGCCGAAAACGGTCGAGAGGACGACATAAGCGTGATCACCGTTGCTGTGGGGAGATGATTGACATTCCTGCAGAAAAATGCTATACTGAAAAAAACGCTGGGGGTGTAGCATGGAAAGGCAGGAGGACCTGCGTGTTATCAAGACGCGCAGACTTATCAAAAACGCGCTTATCGAGCTTATGGCGGAAAAAGAGGTTGCCGCGATAACTATAACAGAGCTTTCGGCAAAGGCGCTGATAAACCGCAAAACGTTCTACCGTCATTATGAAACTGTGGCGGAGGTCGTGACCGAGCTTGAAAACGAGATCTTGTCGGAGTTTGCAGAGGCTTTGCGTAATGCGAACAAGAGCTGCCTTGACGTTGGCGGCGTTGTATCTGACATCAGTGCGCTTATTGTGCGCCGCAGGGATTATTTCGCAAAGATGACAAAGCTTAATCCCGACCTTTTCAGTAAGGGCAGAATCAAGGCTATGCTCCGTCGTGCGGTCGAGGTGTCGCTGAGGAATTACGGCGGAATAACCGACAGAGAAACACTTGCCGCAGTGTCGCAGTTTGCGGTGTCAGGTGTGCTGTCGCTTTACGCGGAGTGGTTTGACAACGGCTGTCACGGAAGTCTTGATTTTGTCACTGATGTCTGCCGCAGAATGTTGACCTCGGGGTTGAGTGCCTATGTAGAAGCAGACAAGCTTGCGGATATCAAGCTTTGATTTGTATAATTTTATACAAATATTACTGAATGTAATTAAAGCTGCTCGTTATGGGCAGCTTTTTTGATGATTATTTTAAATGAATTACTTATAAAAATATCCCCACAGCCTTTGTGAGGATATAACTTTGTATAAATTGGTTTCAATATTACGTTTAGTAATCTGATTTTAACATCGGCAACAGCTTTTTTCTGAGCGGCAAAGCAAGCGCACAGGCGGCGGCTATTTTGGCGATATCTCCGATGATGAACGGAATAATACAGACAGAGAGAGCTGCGAAAAGCTCCGAGCCAGTGCAGACGATAAACCAAGCAGTGCCGACGGTATAGAGCGCCACAGTGCCGAGCGTCATTCCGATAGCTATAGCCCATACTTTTGCGCCGAAGTGTTCGGTAAACATCGCCGTAAGAAACGCACAGGGAAGATATCCTACGATAAATCCGCCTGTAAGCCCCGATATTACCGCAAAGCCTCCCATAAATCCCGAAAAAACAGGCACGCCAACAGCGCCGATAAGTATATACACTGAAACAGCGGCACAGCCCTTTGCCTTTCCGAGAAGCGCAGCGGCAAGATACACCGCGAATGTGGCAAGCGACAGCGGTACCGCGCCAAGCGGTATGCTGAACGGTGCGAAAACGCATATCACAGCTGCCGAAACGGCGGTGAATACCATGCTGCGCACAGATGTTTGTTTTGTCATATCTCGTTGCGGTTTTCCAGCGCCTTTTGCAGTGTTACGTCATCGGCGAATTCAAGAGCTGAGCCTGCGGGCAGACCGTATGCAAGGCGTGATACCTTTATGCCCATCGGCTTAATAAGCCTGCTGATATAAACTGCGGTAGCCTCTCCCTCGACAGTCGGATTTGTTGCCATGATGACCTCTTTCGCGGTGGAAAGTCGGGACATAAGCTCCTTGATCTTAAGGTTTTCAGCGGTGATTCCGTCCATGGGAGAAAGAAGTCCGTGCAGCACATGGTAAGAGCCATCGTAGCCGCCCGAGCGCTCAAACGCAGAAACATCCTTGGGCGATTCCACAACGCAGATAACATCATTGTCGCGGTTGTCGTCTGCGCAAAGCTCGCACAGGTCGCGGTCGGTGAAGTTCTGACAGCATTTGCAAAGCTGCACGCCGCGTCTTGCCTTAACGAGCGAGGAAGCAAAATCTTCTACCTCTTCGGCAGGAAGATTGAGCATATAATATGCGAGTCGCTGTGCGGTTTTTATGCCAACTCCGGGGAGTTTGGCAAACTGCTCCGCCGCAAGTGCGAGGGGAGCGGAAATAAATTCAGCCATAATAATTCTCCAGATCTATTTCAAAATCGGTATCGTATATGTTTACTCCTCCGCGCGGAAGAAGCTCCTGTCGTGAGGATATGTAAAGCGGAAGTATGCCGCCGTGCTTTGGTACAGTCTGTTTATAGCCGCTGTAAAGTACGATGTCGGCGGTACATTCGGTGTCGTTGGTTTTGGCGCAGGCAATAGTAACTCCGTTTGCGTTGATGTGTGCTATTTTTTCAGTAGTTATCTCGGTATCGTGAAGTGCCGCTGACAGCACAGTTGCTGCGGGCTTGCTCACTGAGATGGTATCGGTAGGATAGAGTGCGCATATTTCTGCGAGGCTTTCGCAGCTTGCAGCACTCAGGTCGTAGGCGGCGATCAGCTCTATGCTTTGTATGCCGTGCGAAAGCAGACAATCCGAAAGCTTATTACCTAGCCTTGCGCCATCTCCGCAAATAAGTATCGTTGCTTCGCTTCTGTTGCATATAACAGCCGCACCGCTGGAGCCGTCCGAGATAAAATCTATCATTTTGCGGTCGTTCGCAGTGAAAAAGCACAAGGTAAGATTAAGTATTGCCGCGGCGGCAGCGGTAAAAGTGCCGACCGAAAGCAGCTTTCTCGGTATAAGCAGTGCTGCGGTAAGTGCTGTGGCACACAGCCAAGCTATGACGGGCGCATAGTTAAAATCCATCGAGAGCCACGCGCCTGTAAACTGCCCGAGAAACGCGATAATGTAGTATGCAACATTCATTAATACGCCAAGCGGCGCAATGAGTATTCCAAGACCTGTTACCGCAAAGCAGACCGCAACAGTAAGCGCCGCGGCGAAAACAGGCGAAAGTACTACAGTAGAAAGCGCGCCGAGCAGTGAGATACCTCCGAAAGCGGAAATGCTTATCGGTGCAATGCATATCACGGCACACGCTGAGGAAGCAATCGCGCCGATAAAGCTTTTAATTACAGCGGGCAGTTTGCGCAGGGCGCTGTTCAGCAGACGAACACAGCGGTTTCCTACCACTGAAACGCCGAAAACGCCCATGACCGACATCTGAAAGCCTATGTCGAGCATGACCTGCGGAGAAAACGCGGTCATAAGAAGCACTGCCATGCACAGCGAATTAAGACTATCGGCCTTGCGGCAAAAGAGCGGGCCTATGCTACATAAAAGCATCATTATTCCCGCACGAAGCACTGACGCATCGCAACCGAAAAACATCACCGCAAGCGGTATACAGGCTGCTGCCGCTCCCGCGCGAAGCCAAGCGTGCTTTGCACCGAGAAGCTCCAACAGCACCGACATTATTATCACAAAATGCATACCCGAAACGGCGGTAAAATGCATAACTCCGCTTATTTTTGCACTTCGGCGCAGCTCGGAGGAGAAATGTGACGTATCTCCGAACAGCATACCTTCGGATAATATTCCGCCGTTGCCGCCGATCCCCTTGGATATCTTTATCTCCAGCGTTTTGCGCCAGTCGTTCAGCGTTCTTGCAAGGCTGAAGTCGGGGCGCACCGTACTGCGGATATTTTTAAGCGTTCCGTGCATTTTCATGCGCTCGGCAGGCAGATCGCCCGAGCCTTTTGAAAGCATTATGTCGGCGGTGATGATATCGCCGATATTGTGTTCGCCGCTGTCGTAGAATGTAAGCTTTGTGCCTATGCTGCTGATGTGCGTGCTGCATTTGTATAGAGAATAGCCGCTGAAATCCTGTATTTCATTCACAGTACAGACCAAAGTCTGTGTCGTTCCGTGAGAGGAGATAACAGGCTCGCATACAAAAACGCCGTAGGCGGTCATGCACGCCATTCCGAGAAACAGTGCAAGAGCACTGGGAAACAGCTTTTTCGCAAATGCTCCGACTATCGCGATAAGCACAGCGGATACCGCCAGCATTATCGCCGCAAACAGCGTATCCTGTGAGCAAAGCAGTATTCCGACAGCGAAAAACGGCGCTGTTTTTACCGGCATCAGCTTGAAAGAGCTTAGCTCGTTATGTTTATTCATAATCATCAAGAAGCGGTCTTTGAAAAAAGACCGCCACAGTATTTATTAGATGAAGCCGGGGAAAGAAACTCCGTCGGTAACCTTGCCCATCTCGGCAGCACCGTACTCGTCAACTTCCTTGAGTATCTCGTTTACGCCGCTGATGATGAGATCCTGAAGCATCTCGATATCGTCGGGGTCAACTACCTCAGGCTTTAAAGTAACGGACTTGAGCTGCTTGTCGCCTGTCATAACAAGTTCCAGAGCACCGCCGCCAACCTGCTTTGTGAATTCCTTTTCAGCAAGCTCGTCCTGAACTCTTGCCATGTCCTCCTGCATCTTCTGTGCTTTCTTGACCATAGCGTTCATATTGGGAGCTGCGTTCTGATATTCCTTGGGTAATCTTGCTTTCATTTCGGTATTTCCTTTCACTTTTTGATTTCGATATCTATTCCGAGCTGTCTTGCCTTTTGCAGCAGCTCCTTAACAGCGGGATATTCTTCCTCGGCTGTTTCTTCCTTGTTATCCTCGACCACGACAGCGCGGATCGTTTTGCCCATTATTTTGCTTATTTCTCTTTCAATCTCGCCGTAGCCGTGCTCTTTCACTTGATTAAGCAGCAGCAGACTGCCCGAGCGTATCTCCAGCACGCCGTCAGCGTTTACGCTTGCTGTGGAGTCGTTCAGCATACTTCCGACCATTCCGGGGATAAGCTCCACACATGACTGCCAAAACTCGGGCGTTATAGGGTCAAGCTTTTCGGCAGTGGGAACGAGCGGTTCGTTTTCGGGAGCGGCTTCTGTCTGCGCGTTTTCAGCAGGCTGTGCCGCAGGCGCTTCTTCCGTGGGGAAGTTTGGCATAGCGGCAGGCTGTGCTTTTTCGCGCGGCTGCTCAAACTCTCTTGGGGGAATATATTCCTCGGGAGGCTCTTCGGGCGGAGGCGCTAAAAACTCCTCTTCAGCGGCGGGAGCGCTGTTTAAAACAGGCAGCGGAGCTTCGGAAACAGGTTCGGGCTTCGGTGCAGAGGGTTTTGACATCTCCTCACTCAGAGCCTTTGTTTTGTTTACTATAGCCGCTATCTGAGGCGGCAGTTTTTCGTCGGGGATAGGAGCGAATTCCTGTCCCATGGGCTTGCTTACGGGAGCCGGCGCAGGCGCTGTAACAGTGCGGCGCGGAGCTTCTTCCGAAACAGAGCTTCCGAGGCACATTCTTATCAGCGTCATTTCTGCCGCAGTTCTGCGGTGACGCGTTTTTCCTATGCTGTCGGCGCATTTCTGTAAAAGCTCCAGACAGCGGAGTATATCGTCAAGACTGTACATACCGCACAGCCGTTCAAGCTCGGGATATTCATCGGGGAGCGCGGTGAGCAGTCCCTTGTCCTCGGGCACTGTTTTATACAGCATAAGGTCGCGGAAATGTCCGCTAAGCTCATCGATAAGACGCGCAAGGTCTTTTGAAGCGTTGTAAAGCTGCTGCATAAGGCTTAGGCAACCCGAAAGGTCTTTCTTCGCGATCATCTCGGCAAAGCTGAAAAGATGGCGGTTGTCAGCAACTCCCGCACAGCCTCTTACAGTATCGCAGGTTATCTCCTCGCCTGCTGTTATACAGCGGTCGAGAATTGAAAGCGCGTCGCGCATACCGCCGTCGGAAAGACGCGAGATAAGCTCTGCCGCGTCGCGTTTAAGCGGTATGTTTTCAGTTTCGGCAACGGACATGAGCCTGTCGGCGCTGTCCGAAATATCTATTCTTCTGAACTCAAATCTTTGGCAACGCGAAACGATAGTCGCGGGAACTTTATGAAGTTCTGTAGTCGCAAGTATGAATATAACGTGAGCTGGCGGCTCTTCCAGCGTTTTGAGCAGTGCGTTAAATGCCGCAGTGGACATCATGTGCACCTCATCTATGATATAGACGCGGTATTTGCAGCTTACAGGAGTGTATGCCACTTCGTCGCGCAGCATTCTTACGTCGTTTACGCCGTTGTTTGAAGCAGCGTCCATCTCAACGATATCGACCGCCGCTCCGCTTGCTATCTCGCGGCAAGCAGCGCACTCAAGACACGGGCTGCCGTTTTTGGGGTCAAGACAGTTCACCGCCATCGAAAGAATCTTTGCGCAGGTGGTCTTACCAGTTCCTCGGGAGCCTGTGAAAAGATATGCGTGACCATGCTTTCCGCCCATTATCTGGTTTTTCAGCGTGGTGGTGATATGCGGCTGCGATATAACGTCCTCGAAAGTTGCGGGACGATATTTTCTGTACAGCGCAAGATACATATTTTCCACCTCCCGAAAAAATACAGAAAATGCTCTCGATTATGAGAACAGGCTTGCTGCGGCACACGGTGAGATCCGCTTAATGCTGCTCGGTTCCCCGCCTGACATGGTTCACGGCACACCGTTGCACAGGGCCTGCCCCCATAAGCGAGAGCATTAACTCCTATATATTATACTCCATTACTTAAAAAAAATCAAGACCTTTTATGAAAAAAACGGGCGGTTGATTTTTGCGGCTGTATCTGATATAATTTTAATGTAGAACTTGCGAAAGGAGCGGTGCTTGTGCGCGATTTTTTTCATTGTGACACGACGGTGTATAAAAAACGGCTGAAAACTGCTGTTGCGGCTGTGCTTATGCCTGTTATTGCGGTGTGCATATTCTGCGCCGCTAACATAATCTTCAATATGCGTGACGACGGCGACAAAGGCTTTGCACAGTTCATGCTGCTGCTTATGGCGGGCTGTATCGCGTTTGCGATGATCGCGTGCTTTCTGGGCGCGTATATCGCGGATAAAAAGTGCCGCCGTCATTCGAGATATACCTATTTTGATATTCTGCCAAAGGGTATGATATACAGCCGCTATGCGGGAGAGCATTATCTTTACGGCGAGCGCACTATCTACCGCAGGCTTTACTATATCCCGTTTGAGGGATTTACCAACGCCTTGCGCGACCCGAAGGAGTCGCCGCGCTCGCTTACCGTAACGGGCGATATAAGGGAATATCTGCTGCCCTCGGATTATCTCGGTTATCATATCGACGAGGACGGAGAGCTTGTTTTTGATTATGCGGAGCTTTCAGAGCGGCATTTTGAGCGCCGCGAAAAGCTGCTTATAACACAGGATTTCGGTAGCACCAAGCGGCTTCAAGGCTCGATACTGCACTATTATGAGCAATTCAAGAATGCGCCCGAGAAAAAGCCTTTCAATATTGCGGATTATGTATCCCAGCGCAGCAAAAAGCCTATGCGCACATCAAATCCTGTTCTTGACGCGCCGAGCTTTGACCGCAAATGGTGACCCTGCACTTAAAAGCAGAGAAAGTCGGGACATATTGCTTTGCGAGTGATATAATGATATCACGGTCAGAGGAAAGGAAGTGTTTCAGTGAACGGCTGGACAGAAGGCATACAGAGTGCGGTGCAGTACATCGAGGATAACATCACCGAGGAGCTGCTTATCGAGGATATCGCGGCAAAGGCGTATGTTTCGGCGTTTCATTTTCAGCGAATCTTCGGGGTGTTGTGCGGCTTCACGGTCGGCGAATATATCAGGTGCCGCAGGCTTGCGCTTGCGGGACAGGAGCTTTCTGCGCAGGGCGCTAAAGTCATTGACACTGCGTTGAAGTACGGATACGACTCGCCCGACAGCTTCACCCGTGCGTTCACTAAGTTTCACGGTATATCCCCCTCTGCCGCAAAGGAGAAAGGCGCAATGCTGAAAGCGTTTGCACCTTTAAGGATAAAACTGACTTTGGAGGGTGGTACTATGATGGAGTACAAAATTGTTGAAAAAGCGGCGTTTACTGTGGTTGGAAAGGCGAGGAGCTTCAATACGGAAACCTCGTATTCCGAGATACCCAAGTTCTGGAATGAGCATTATCAGACTGGCGGCGGAGAAGTGATAAAGGGAATGTTCGGCGCGTGTATGGACAGCGACGGAACAAACTTCGAGTATCTTATCGCTGACTGCTATATGCCATGGAACGATATCCCCGAGGGCTGTGTGACAAGAACTATCCCTGCGGGCACATGGGCGGTATTTCCGTGCAGAGGCGCGCTTCCCAAGGCTTTGCAGGACGTAAACACAAAGATTTGGAGCGAGTGGCTGCCAAACTGTAAGGAATACAAGCTCACAGGCAACTACAATATCGAGGTATATCTCACTCCTCCGCAGCCCAACCCCGATGACACCTACAGTGAGATATGGGTGCCTGTTGAAAAGCTGTGATATACTTGATAATATTCGTGTTTTGATGTATAATATATCTTGATAAATACAATGCGATACATCAAATGAACGGAGAGGTATCATGTCACAGCTTGTGCATCTTCATGTTCATACTCAGTACAGCCTGCTTGACGGCGCTTGCCGTTTAAGCAGGCTTGTTTCGCGTGCAAAGGAGCTTTCTCAGCCCGCGCTTGCTATTACCGACCACGGTGTATTATACGGCGCAGTGGAGTTTTATGACGAGTGCAAGGCGGCGGGCATAAAGCCTATCATCGGGTGCGAGGTGTATGTAGCGCACGGCAGCCGCCTTGAACGCTCACGCACAGAGCGCGACCCGTATCATCTCACACTCTTATGCATGAATGAGGAGGGCTATCAAAATTTATGCCGCCTTGTTTCGGACGCTTCGCTGAATGGGCTTAGCGGCACGCCGCGCTGCGACCGTGAAACGCTGAAAAAATACAATGGCGGGCTTATTGCGCTTTCGGGCTGCACAAACGGCAAGATACCGCGGCTGCTTATGCAGAACAGATTCCCCGAGGCGAAAGAGGCGGCGGACTGGTATCGCTCGGTCTACGGCGACGCGTTTTATCTTGAGCTTCAAAACCATGACACGGACAGCGAAAGGCAGCTTGTAATGCGGCTGAGGCAGCTTTCGGAGAGCACGGGTATTTTGCTTTGCCCGACTAACGATGTGCATTATGTGAATAGGGAAAATGCGAGGACACAGAAGATATTGTCTTGCATAGGGCTTAATAAGAGACTTTCAGACCCGAATCCCATGCAGCTTCCCACTGATGAATATTATCTTAAAAGCTATGACGAAATGCGCAGTTTTTTTACGGAGGAGGAGCTTGCCAATACCGTAAAAATTGCCGAGCGCTGCAATGTGGAGTTTCAATACGGCGTGACGAAGCTGCCTCGTTTTACCGCGGAGGGTGTGACGGATAACGCCGCATATTTCCGAAAGCTTGTGCATAACGGCGCAAAAAAGCGCTACGGCTCGCTTACCGAGGATGTAACCTCGCGGCTTTCTTATGAGCTTTCCGTCATTGAAAAGATGGGCTTTGTGGACTATTTTCTCATCGTGTGGGATTTTATCCGCTTTGCCAAAAAGCAGGATATCCCCGTGGGACCGGGACGCGGCTCGGGTGCGGGAAGTCTGTGTGCTTACTGCATGGGAATTACGGACATCGACCCGCTGAAATACGACCTGCTTTTTGAGCGCTTTTTGAACCCAGAGCGTGTCAGTATGCCCGATTTTGATATAGATTTCTGCAACGAGCGCCGACAGGAAGTCATCGAGTATGTGCGCCGCCGCTACGGTGCGGACCATGTGGCGCAGATAATCGCGTTTGATACGATGAAAGCGAGGGGTGCGCTGCGTGACGCGGCGAGGGTCCTCGGCATATCATATTCTGCGGCTGACGCGGCGGCGAAGCTTATCCCGCATTTCAAGTCAACTCTTGAAGATGAAGCAGAGCGCGGAGAGCTTGCAAAGCTTTGCGCTTCAGACCACGATATCCGTGCGCTTGTCAATGCCGCCAAGGAGATTGAGGGTATGCCGCGCCATACGACCACTCATGCGGCGGGTATCGTTATAACGCGCGAGCCTGCGGCGGAATATGTTCCGTTAAAGACAGAGGACGGCGAAACGGTAACACAGTATACGATGGGCATACTTGAAAAGCTGGGTCTGCTGAAGATGGACTTTTTGGGACTCAGAAACCTCACCGTTATCAAACGCGCAGAGGACATGATAAGGGAGGATATCCCCGATTTCAGAGTTGACAAGGTAGACGAGAATGACGCGTACGTATATAAAATGCTGTCCGACGGCGGCACAACGGGAGTTTTTCAGTTTGAAAGCGCGGGCATGACAGGCGTTCTACGCAGACTTCAGCCGCGTTCAATTGAAGACCTTACAGCAGCGTTGTCGCTGTATCGTCCGGGGCCTATGGCGTCTATCCCGACATATATCGAGAACAGGCACAAAAAGCCCTCTGAGATAGCGTATCGTCACCCGCTTTTAAAGGATATACTTTCTGTCACCTATGGCTGCATAGTGTATCAGGAGCAGGTAATGCAGATATGCCGCGTTATCGGCGGCTATTCCTACGGTAGAGCCGACCTTGTGCGCCGTGCCATGGCGAAGAAAAAGCACGATGTTATGGAAAAGGAACGCAGCGCGTTCATCTACGGCACCGACTCCAATTGTGGCGCGGTGAAGAACGGCGTTCCTGAGGATATTGCAGATCAGATATTTGATGAAATGAGCGCGTTTGCTTCTTATGCGTTCAATAAATCCCATGCCGCAGCGTATTCCGTGGTTGCTTACCGCACAGCGTATCTAAGACGTCATCACTACACGAGATATATGACGGCGCTGATTTCAAGCGTGCTTGACTGGACGGACAAGATGGTGGAGTATATCGGCGACCTTGCCGATAACGGAGTGAAGCTGCTGCCGCCCGATGTAAACAAGAGCTTCGCTGAGTTTTCTGTTGAGGGAGATAATGTTCGGTATGGTCTGCTTGCGGTGAAAAATCTCGGCAGAGGTTTTATTGCTCGTATAATTGATGAGAGAAATAACGGAGAGTATATTTCTCTCGCGGATTTCTGCGTAAGAACGGCGGGATTTGACAACAACCGCCGATATATGGAGGCTCTTATCAAGAGCGGCGCGCTTGACTGTTTTCCGCAAAGCCGCAGACAGATGATGTTTGCCATGGATAAGCTGCTTGATATGGCTCAAGCGGAGCACAGCAGAGCAGAGAGCGGTCAGCTTGACCTGTTTTCGGGCGAAGAGAGCGGCACGTCAGATTTTGTTTATCCCGATGTGGAGGAATACAGCCGCGGTCAGCTTCTTGCTATGGAAAGGGAAATGATAGGGCTGTATATTTCGGGACACCCTGCGGACGAATATATCCCGAATGCGCCGGAGGACTGCCGATATATCGCCGACGCACTTGAAGCCGCGGACGGCTGTATGCTGTCGGTGGTGGGGATAATGACGGCGAAAAAGAACCACACTACTAAAAAGGGCAGGGTGATGGCTTTTACTGTCATGGAGGACAGCACCGCTTCGATGGAGGTCATGATATTCCCCGAGCTTTACGACAGCAGTGTAAGGCTATTGAAAGAGGGCGAGGTTTTTTCAGTGCGCGGACGCATATCCCGCAAGGACGGAGCGGCAAAGCTGCTCGCGGAATCTGTTGTTCTTGCCGATACGCTTGCCCAAAAGAAGCAGCGGACGTTGTTTATAAATCTGCGCTCAGACGATACGCACAGAAAAGCGGCGGTTGCAGAGCTTCTGCGCAGATACGCGGGAGTATCGCGGGTACGCCTGTGCTATATGGATACTCGGGCGGTGATGAAGCTCAATGATATCCGCGGTGTCAGAATATGCACAGAATTGACCGCAAAACTTGCCGAAATTTGTGGAAATAGCAACATTATTGTAAAGTAATAAAGCTAAAATTCAAAAATGACTTGACGTTAAGGGCGCTTTTGTAGTAAAATATAATTTGAGTAAAAATAAACTTACCGTCAGGTAATGTATCACTATACAGAAACGGAGATTTTTAAAATGCAGAAGACAATTGGTGTTTTAACAAGCGGCGGCGACGCTCCCGGCATGAACGCTGCGGTTCGTGCCGTAACAAGAGCCGCTATCGAAAAGGGCTTCAAGGTTATCGGTATCCGCAGAGGATATAACGGTCTGCTGAACGGTGATGTATTCGAGATGAACGCACGCGCAGTTTCCGACATTATCCAGAGAGGCGGCACAGAGATATTTACCGCTCGCTGCAAGGAGTTCAAGGATTGGGAATATGTTCTCAAGGCTAAGGATAAGTGCGTGGAGCTTGGTATTTCCGGTATCGTAGTTATCGGCGGCGACGGCTCTTTCAGAGGCGCAGCTGACCTTTCCAAGGCAGGTATCCCCTGTGTAGGCGTTCCCGGCACTATCGACAACGATATCCAGTGCACAGAGTATACCATCGGCTATGATACAGCTATGAACACAGTTATGGAGCTTGTTGACAAGCTTCGCGACACATCTCACTCTCACGAGCGCTGCGCTGTTGTAGAGGTAATGGGCAGAAACGCAGGTCACATCGCGCTCAATACAGGTATTGCGTGCGGTGCTACAGCGATCCTTGTTCCCGAGGTAGCTTATGATATCGAAAAGGACGTTATCGCAAAGATAAAAGAGGGTCAGGCTGCAGGCAAGGAGCAGTTTATCGTTGTTGTTGCTGAGGGTATCGGCGGCACAGAGGAGATCGCAAAGAAGATCGAGGCTGCAACAGGCGTTGAGTCCAGAGCTACTATCCTTGGTCACGTTCAGAGAGGCGGCTCGCCCACTGTACGCGACAGAGTAATGGCAAGTGAGATGGGCTATTACGCAGTAGAGCTGCTTGAAAAGGGTATCGGAAACCGCGTTATCGGTCTGCAGAACAGCAAGGTTTGCGATTTCGATATTCAGGAAGCTCTCAGCATGAAGAAGCCTTTCAACGAGCGTCTTTACAAGATCGCAAACGAGATCAGCCTTTAATTTTTTCAGTTGTTGATGCTCCGTACTTATGTGCGGAGCATAACATAAATTTTATTAACAGAGTAGAGTTTTGAGCGTTAAGTGCCCTTTGGACGGAGAGTTGCTGAGGGGACGAAAAGATTACAATGGCGCTCGCTGCCCACGGTTTATATTTGGGCGGCGAGAAGTCTGCAGATGCAAGGAAACCGAATAACGGCTAGGCTTTGTGCCTGCCGTTATTCGGTTGACGAAGCAGATGCGGGCTTATTGCTGTCCGATCTTGCGGTTCGAAGCTCGCATCTCGCTGTACATAAAACCTATAAGTTTTTGCCATAACTTGTCCGTAATTTATGTATTGCGTAAAGGAGGATATTTTATGGCAATTTTTAAAATGTTCAAAAGCTCCGCGCTGGAGCTGAAAAGTCTGCGCTGCCTTACTGTAACAGCGGTGCTGATAGCGCTTGACCTTGCGCTGAAATCCGTTACTATAAACGTAACGGAGGAACTGAAGATATCGTTTGCGTTTCTTGCGCTTGCAACGATAGGTATGCTTTTCGGACCGACCGTTTCAATGCTTGCGGGTATTATCACCGACCTTATCGGTTTTTTCACTGCACCGCAGATAGGCGCATTCAATCCGATGTACACCATTATCGAGGCAACGGGCGCTATGCTTTACGGTTTGTTTTTGTACAAGCTGCAGCCTGTCAAGCTCACAAAAGAGATGTTCAAACCAAATATCGAGCCTAACACGGCAGCGCTTAACGGAATAAATGCAAAGCTGCTTTCGGCGCTTATGATATTGTCAGCGTTTGTGCTGTATTCTATCTATAAGTTTAACGAGCTGTTTGTTCTTTACGTTGTGGTTATTGCGCTGCTTTATGGAATTTTTCTGCATAAGCTTGCTGTGCTTCCGTGGAAGCAGCTTATGCGAGTTATCGGCGCAAAGGTTACGGTAGTTGTGATATGCAACCTTATCATGACGCCGCTTGCGAGCATCGTTACAAAGTTCTTCACCTACGGCACATGGATAGTTGAGCCTACGTTGCTTGCTTATCCTGCGCGACTGCTGAAGAATGCTATACAGTGCCCTGTGGATATAGTGCTGCTTACGTTGGTGCTGTTCCCGATAATGACCGCGTACAAGAGCATTTTCAAAGGTCAGAGTGCATCTAAAGGCAAAAAAGATACCGCAAAGGTATAAAGGAGTTATTTTATGAATAAGCTTGGTATCCTCGGCACGGGAAATATGGGTGCCGCGATAATAAACGGAATTAAAAAGAGCGGCATGGACGCCGAGATGTTTGCGTATGACAAATTTACGGAAAAGCTTGCTTCACTGCCTGTTACTCCGTGTGATGATGAGATCAGCGTTGTGAAGCAGTGCAAATACGTTCTGCTGTCGGTAAAGCCGCAGATGCTTGGCGAGGTGCTTGACACCATCGCGCCCGCAGTGACCGAGGACACCGTGTTTATCTCTATCTGCGCTGGAATTTCTGCGGAGTTTATCAGAAGCCATACCATTCCAAATGCAAAGGTAGTGCTTGTTATGCCAAACACTCCCATGATGCTTGGCGAGGGCGCTTCGGCTATGAGCTGCGGCGAGGGCGTAAGCGACGAGGAGTTCGGTTTTGCGCGCGCTGTTATCGGAAGCTGTGGAATAACCGAGGTAGTTCCTACTGATAAAATGAAAGAGGTCATTGCGATAAACGGCAGCTCACCTGCGTTTATATACCTGTATGCCAAAGGATTCATTGATTACGCTGACAGCGTTGGAATCGACAAGGAAGCGGCACTGAGATTGTTTGCGAAGTCGCTTATCGGCTCGGCTAAGATGCTTACCGAAAGCGGCATGACAGTTGACGAGCTGATAAAGCAGGTTTCTTCGCCCGGCGGCACGACTATTGCAGGTCTTGAAAAGCTGTATGAGGGCGATATTACAGGCGATGTTAAGCGCTGCTGCGAGGCTTGCACCAACAGAGCCTATGAGCTGGGCAAATGATACTGCTTATTGCGGGAGTCTCGCACACGGGAAAAACTGCATTTGCGCAGAGGCTTCTTGAGAAATACAAAATTCCATATCTTTCGATAGACCATCTGAAGATGGGACTTATCCGCAGCGGACAGACAGCACTGACCGCGTATGATGACGATAAGCTGACGGAATATCTCTGGGGCATAGTCAAAGAGATGATAAAAACAGCTATCGAAAACGGTCAGAGCCTTATTGTTGAGGGCTGCTATATACCGTTCGACTGGAAAAAGGATATGGAGGAGAAATATCTCAAAGATATCAGGTACATCTGCCTTGTTATGAGCGAAAGCTACATCAAAAGTCATTTTGATGACATAAAAAAGCATGAAAATGTTATCGAAAAACGGCTTTATGATGAATGTACGATGGAGCAGGTGCTTCAGGATAATATCAGTACGCTGGAGCAGTGCAAAAAGCACGGGCTTGAATACATATTGATAGACACCGACTATAGTTTCGATTTGGAGCTTTAGTTGCAAATAAAACAGCCGCCTTTAACATAAAGGCGGCTTTGTTGCTTATTTGTGACGACACCGTTAGTAACAGCGGTGTCTTTTTTATGTATCAGTGAGAGGGACGCTTCGAAACGGCGTCGATAGCTGCGGTAACAGCGATGTTGATGTCAACTGCGTTCTGACGAACAGCCGCGTCAAGCTTGGAGAAAAGCTCGCCGTTGTGGGAGCTTACATATTTTGAGGGGAGCTTGTTCAGTGCAATAGCCATCATATCATCAAGGCAATGCTCGCATTTGCAACAGTCCTCTGTTGCCAACATAGTATTGAGTTTTTCTCTTACAACGGCTTCCATAACATTTATAATAGACATAATTAACCTCCCAATCAATTAACTCTTTTATTATTTTATACCAAAACCTTTAATTTGTCAATACTTTAATTCGCTAATTCGCAGAAAAATATAAATTTATGTGTATTTCAAATAAAAAATGACAGAATAATTATTGAAAAACCTTAATCAAGGAGAACTTGAAATGAATATTTCCAACCGAGAGTACGGCGAGCTTGCCAAAAAACGCTCCCCAAACTCAAAAATGTATAAAACATTGCCGAAAGCTTTTCTTATCGGCGGAATTATCTGCACTATAGGCGAGGGACTGCTGAATCTTTATGCGTATCTCGGACTTAACGAGGAGCACGCGGGTGCGCTTACCTCAACAACGCTCATATTTTTAAGCGCTTTGCTCACGGGTTTTGAGATATACGACAGGATAGCGCAGCAGGCGGGCGCAGGTTCACTTGTTCCCATCACAGGCTTTGCTAATGCGGTGGTATCGCCCGCGATAGACTTTAAATCCGAGGGCTATGTACTCGGACTTGGAGCTAAGATGTTCGTAATAGCGGGACCTGTTATAGTTTACGGCGTCAGCGCTTCGGTGCTTTATGGTATAGTATATTATATCGTCGGGCTGTTTATGAAATAGGAGGGGCAATGGGATACTGCACAGGAAAAACATTCAGATATGACCGCGCTTCGATACAGTGTTATGCCGCGGTAGTTGGAAAAGCAGAAAACGAGGGTCCCTACGGCGGTGAGTTTGACGAGGTGATCGATGATAACAGAGGCGGCGCCGACACATGGGAACAGGCTGAAGCACAGTTTCAGAAAAAAGCGGTAGGCCATGTTCTGAGGAAATCTGGGCTTTCTCCCGAGAATATCGGCGTGATGTTCGCGGGCGATCTTTTAAATCAGTGCGTAAGCTCCTCCTACGGTCTTAAGGACTACTATATCCCGTTTCTCGGAATATATGGCGCTTGTTCGACCTTTGCCGAGGGATTGCTTCTTTCGGGCGCGATGGTAAATGCGGGGTATGTTGATAATGCGATTGCTGTAACTTCGTCGCATTTCAGCTCGGCTGAGCGGCAGTTCAGGTTTCCGCTGAACTATGGCGGAGTGCGTCCGCCCACAGCACAATGGACCGCAACTGCATCGGGCGCGGCACTTGTAGCCTCAACAGGCAAGCCACCGTTTATACGCGCGGCAACAGTGGGAAAGATAGAGGACATGGGCGTTACTGATGTAAACAACATGGGTGCGGCGATGGCGGGAGCAGCTTATGATACGCTGTCACGCCATTTCACACACATGGGAAGTCACCCACAGGATTACGACCTTATCATCACAGGCGACCTCGGGCTTGTGGGAAGCGAGCTTCTGCATGACCTTTTCAAGCGTGACGGCGTGGATATCGAAAAAAACCACAAGGACTGCGGACTTATGCTGTTCGACCGAGCAACTCAGGACGTACACGCAGGCGGCTCGGGCTGCGGCTGCTCAGCTTCGATGATGTGCGGTCACTTTTTAAAGAGGATAGAAAGCGGCGAGCTTGACCGCGTGTTGTTCTGTGCAACGGGAGCGCTCATGTCAACTACTATGGTACAGCAGGGCGGCTCAATTCCGGGAATAGCACACGCTGTAGAGCTTACCTCATACTGAAAGGGGCAGAACATGGAAACATTTCTTGAATATGCGAAAGCGTTTGTTGTTGGCGGTGCACTGTGCGTTGTGGGACAGCTTTTGATAGATCTCACAAAGCTCACTCCTGCAAGGATATTGGTGTCATACGTTGTGGCGGGTGTGCTTCTAGGCGCGGTCGGCGTTTATCAGCCGCTGATAGATTTTGCGGGCGGCGGCGCGACGGTGCCGCTGACGGGCTTCGGTAATTTGCTTGCAAAGGGCGTAAAGGAGGCTGTCGATAAGGACGGACTTATCGGCGCGCTGACAGGAGGACTTACCTCGGCGGCGGCAGGCGTTACTGCCGCGATAGTCGCGGGACTTCTTGCGGGACTTATATTTAAAAGCGGAAGTAAGATCAACGAGAAATAAAAGTAATCTCCCCGAATCATTCTCGGGGAGATTTCCTGTAAAACTAAAAGCTGCGCCATAAGACGCAGCTTTAAATCTTTTTGATTACTCAGCAGTATAAGGGATAAGAGCGATCTGTCTTGCTCTCTTAATAGCTGTTGTGAGCTCTCTCTGGTGGAATGCGCAGCAGCCTGTAACTCTTCTGGGAAGAATCTTAGCACGCTCTGTCATGCACTTTCTCAGCTTTGCAACATCCTTGTAGTCGATGAACTCGGACTTGTCAGCGCAGAACTGGCAAACCTTTTTTCTGGGACGCTTAACGGGATGAGCAGCTCTTTCAAACTTTTCAGCCATGGTACTGTAACCTCCTTATCAGTATAGGTAAAACGGTATTTGTTCAAATTAGAACGGGTAGTCGTCGTCCGATTCTGCCGCGGAAAAATCGCTTACGGGTGCTGCCGCAGGTGCGGGAGCGGGTGCAGCGGAATACTGCGGGGGAGCGGACGGAGCGGGTGCGCCGTAGGAGTCGCTGTAAGAGCCTCCCTGCGCTTTTTCGCCTGTGAAAGACAGACGGTCTGCGATGATCTCTGTCACACGGACATTGGCGCCGTTCTTGTCGGTGTAGGAGCGGGTCTGAAGCTCGCCCTCGACCAAAATCATTCTGCCCTTGCTGAAGTAGCGGCAAACGAAATCTGCCTGCTGACGCCAAGCAACAATATTGAAGAAATCGGACTTTCTTTCCTCGCCCTTGTTCTGAAAACGTCTGTCAACAGCAATGCTGAATGTGCAGACATTTGCGCCCGACGGGGTCGTTCTAAGCTCAAGGTCGTGAGTGATTCTGCCCATAAGAATGACTTTGTTGTACATGAAAGCACCTCCGTGTCGTTGATCTTACAGTAATTACGCGCCCTGCTTGAGGACTACGATGGAGCGAAGAACGCCGTCAGTGATGTTGATGACACGCTCAAGCTCAGCGGGGAAATCAGGCTTGGACTCGAAGTTGTACAGAACGTAGTAACCTTCGGACTCGTAGTTGATCTCGTATGCGAGCTTCTTCTTGCCCCACTCGTCGATCTCGCCGAGTGTACCGTTTTCTTTGATAAGGTCAGCAAACTTAGCTGTGAGAGCCTTGATCTGCTCCTCGTCCTTCTTGAGAGAGAAAACGATGATTGCCTCATACTTCTCTGTGATCTTTGCCATTTATAAGCACCTCCTTCTGGATTATATCCCGCACCTTTTGTGCGAGAAAGGAGTTAAGGTCGTGAAAAGCCTTAACTATGTTATTATATCAAATTCAATTTCGCTTGTCAAGCTTTTTTCGGGAGATTTCGTAGGATTTTTTCAGCTTTTTCTGTGTAATTTGCATATATCAGCTTTGTTTTCTATACTTATTTTAATAAAGAATTTTCCTTGCATTTATCGAAGCAGTGTGATAAAATGGTTACGGTATATTATTTTAGTACATATCGGAGGTGCTTTATGGGCGAAATGATAGCTGAGAGCAGGTTTTCGGGCTGTATGCTCGGCGGTGCGCTTGGCGACGCACTTGGATATCCCGTGCGCAGTATGAATACAGAGGAGATAGCCCGTACTTTCGGCAAAAAGGGGATAACCTCTCCGTCCGTGGATAAAGAAAGCGGCTGTGCGCTGATATCCGCAAACACACAGCTTGCGCTTTTCACTGCCGAGGGTATACTGTGGGCAGACAGGCTTGGCGGCAAAAATGAGATATCAAGCTATACGACCTATGTTTTTTATGCGTATCAGCGTTGGCTTTATACGCAGGAGAAGCTGCTTGCCAGCCGTGAGTATTCTCATGTGCTGGACAGCGATGCTGCGTTTGCATCAAGACTTCTGCGCGAGCAGCGCTTGCTACAGCGGAGAGGGCCTGATGCTGACTGTATCACTGCGCTGAAGCTTGCGGCTAAGCATGATTACGGCAGACTCACCAACAGGATAAACGATAATTGCGGTTATGCGAGCGTTGTGAGAGTGGCTCCGGCGGGACTTTATTTCCACAAGGACAGCGAGCGTGCTTTCAGAATGGCGGCAGAGTTTGCGGCGATAACCCACACGGGAGCTTCGGGATATCTCTCCGCGGGCGTGCTGGGCGCGCTTGTAGCGGAGCTTGTGTGTGGCTCGGATATTGAGGAAGCGCTAGACGTTGCGACTTATATTCTGAAAGGCTACGATGGGTGCATGGAGTGCTTTAGGTCGTTGGACTATGCGCGTTCGCTTGATGCGTCGGATATTGCTCCTTTGGAGGCTGTTAAGCGGCTCGGCGCGGGTGAAACGGCGAATGAATCGCTTGCGATAGCTCTTTATTGCGCGCTTTGTCATAGCGAGAAGCCCGAAAATGCACTTCTGCTTGCGGCAAACCATGACGGAAACAGCGCGGCGACTGCTTGTATATGCGGCAGCATCGTCGGAGCATATCACGGAGAGGGCGCATTGCCGAAAAAGTGGTTGAAAAGGCTTGAGCTGGCTGAAGTTATACAGCAGGCGGCGTTGGCGCTTTACGAATGTGCAGTTCACTAAAGGAATAGTTTTGCATGAACTTTTTTGCGTCAAATAACAAGTTTTAGTTAATTTGCACATAAAGAATTTAATAATTTCTACACGAAAAAAGCCTATAATTTTCTAATTGTTACAAAATATGTAAGCTAAATGCTTGAAATAAAGACAAAATTATGGTATAATTTATGTACTCAAAACTGCAAAGGGCGAATTGCGCCTTTTTGCGGTTGCTAATTTTTGCAATTTGATTGCAGGGGAATGGGAGGTTATCCGGTGAAAAAATTCTCATATGTTGCCACTGACATCGGCGGTAAGCTTGTCAGAGGCACCGAAATGGCAGAGGATTATCATGACCTTCAGGCGAAACTGAAGGAACGGAATCTGTACTGTACAAAGTATCGTGAGGTTGGCGGAAGCAACGCTATCGATGTTAAGTACAAGTTCAAAACTAAAGAGGTGTCGTTCATAAGCCGACAGCTTGCGTCGATGACGTCAGCGGGTCTGTCGCTTGTAAGGGCGCTGTACATTCTGCAGGAACAGCAGGAAAACAAAAGGGCAAAGGCAGTTCTTCTCGATATCTACGAAGAAGTACAGAAAGGTAAATCCTTCTCTGATGTTCTTTACACGAAACCCGGCGTTTTCCCAGAGATGTTCGTCAGCATGGTTGCTGCGGGTGAGGCTTCGGGTACGCTCGACCAGATACTCAACCGTGTGTCTGACCACTTTGCGAACGCAAACAAGACCGCGAACAAGGTAAAGAGTGCTATGATCTATCCTATGGTACTTCTGGTGCTGATCATCGCGGTAGTTATCCTGATGTTTACCATGATCCTGCCGCAGTTTGGCTCTATGATGGATCCCGAAGATATGTCGCCTCTTAGTGCGGCTATGATGGCGATATCCGATTCGATGATAAACTACTGGTATGTTTACATAATCGTTATCGTATGTATCGTTATCTTCTTCTGGGTAGTTATGCGAATACCGGCCGCAAAACTTAAGTTCGATGAGCTTGTGCTGAAGATGCCCAAGGTCGGCAAGCTCATGAGTACTATTTATACAGGTCGTTTTGCGAGAAACATGGCGAATCTTTACGGTGCAGGTCTGCAGCTTGTAGACTGTATCGAAAAATCGGTCGCAGTTATCTCCAATACATATGTTCACAAGCGTTTTGCCGAGGCTGTTGACAACATCAAGCTCGGTGAAAGTATGTCAAAGGCAATTGAAAAAACGGAAATATTCGAGGGTATGTTCACCTCGATCATCTTCGTCGGTGAGGAGTCCGGTACGCTGGATACAATTCTTAACAAGGCTGCCGACTATTACGACGAAGAAGCGGACTCCGCTATCGGAAAGCTTGTTGGTCTGATGGAGCCCTTGATGATCGTTATCATGGGTGTTGTAATCGGTCTGGTACTGGCTGCTCTGTTCCCCATGCTCTACGGCGGCATGACCGATATTTCCTAAAAGACACTGCGCGGCTTCGCGCTGCCGCAGGAGCGGCTTCGTAAAAATCAACATATTATATTTTGAGGTGAAAATATGCTTTCAATTGATATTACCGACAGACAAATCAAGCTTGTTATCGGCGTACACAGCGGTAGCAAGGTAAGAGTACAGGACGCGGATATCCGCGAGCTTACTCTCGGAATGGTATCCAACGGTTACATTACCGATGTTCCTATGGTTGCTGCTGAGCTTAACGACATCATCAAGACAAAGGGCATCAAGGAAAAGGACGCTATCGTGTCCATCACTTCCAGCTCCATCGTTTACAAGGAGCTGCTGCTTCCCAAGCCCAAGAGCTTGAAGAACACAGTTGCTATCGAGGCAATGATCCAGTCCAATATGGGCGTTACCAATGAGTTCAACATTTCCTACACCATCGCAGGTGAGGTCGAGGACGAGGAGAAGAACAAGATGATCAAGGTCATCGCTTCTGCCTGCCCCCAGCGTCTGGTTGACGGATATGTAAGACTGTTCTCTCATATCGGTCTTAACCTCAGAGCTGTAAACATTTCAAACAACTCTGTTACACGTCTTATCGTAAACACTCCCAAGATGGCAGACAGAATGCCTCTGCTGCTTATCCAGATAGATAAGAACTTCCTCAACATGAACCTGTATGAGGACAATCAGATCGTATTCTCGCGTTACTTCAACATTGATCCCGCAGACTACGACAATGCACCTGATTATGTGACCAAGGCTGTTTACGACAACCTGTTCAGAATGATCCAGTTCATCAAGAGCCGTAAGGGTGCTAAGCCGCTGAAGGAGATAATGTTCTACGGTGATATCCAGAACTTTATCGAGCTTTCCAACGCTATTTCTTCTTTCAATGTTCCCGCTTACGTTCTGGCAACACCCAGCACCGTTATCACAATGGCGGAGATCGACTTTACAAAGTACGCAAACGCTATCGGTGCTATCTACCGCAGAAACAAGGATCTTGAGCATATCAACCTGCTGGAAGCTACCTCCGCTAAGGAGTCCAAGGGAATGAACGGCTATCTGCTGGGTCTGCTCGGCTGCTGCGTTGCATCTGCTGCGTTGGTGTTCGGCGTTGGACTGGTGTTTGATATTCTTAATAATAATAAGAAGAGCGAGATACAGGCTGTTCAGGCGGAGATCGACGATCCTCAGCTTCAGAAGGATATTGAGATAGTAGGTATGCGTGAGGCTATGCTTGAGGGCTTTGAGAGCTACAACTCCAGCATGGATCAGGTTAAGCTGCTGTTTAACTATCAGCCCAAGGTGCTTAGCGATGTCTACAAGAGATTTGAGTCTCCTATCGAGCACGTTCTTGAGCCCGGACAGGAACTGTTCATCAAAGGCTACAGCATCAATGGTTACGAAGTGTCCGTGGATTTCATAGGCAAGTGCAAAGGCGATCCCTCAGCAATTCCTTCGAAATATGCACAGTATCTTTCCGAGAATGTGCTCAATCAGCACAATGAGCCTTATTTCACCAATGTTAGTTACACAGGATTCGATAAAGAAAACTCCTCCGATGGTGTTATTTACAGCTACCTCAGAACAGAGGGTGAATCGGTTTATGATACAATTTTCACTTTCTCGATCGATATGAAGCTTCAGGTGGGCAATGACGAAGTCAATGCATATCTGGAAATTGAGGAAACTGAAGAAAATGCAGAGCAGGAGGTGGCTGAATAATGAAACTCAGCAAACAGGAAAGACTGGGCATACTTATCGTTGCCATTATACTTATTTTAGGCCTTGGTACATGGCTTTTCATCGTACCTAAGATAGAAGCGCTTAACGCTTCCAGCACTACTCTTACAACTAAGCAGACAGAGCTTGACGACGCAAAGGCTGAGGCGGCTCGTAAAGATCCGCTGAAGCAGCAGGTGCTCGACGCTTATAAAGAGGGCGAGAGCCTTGCTGATATGTTCTTCGAGGAAATGACTACATACGAAGCTGATATGGAATTCAGAGCTTTCCTTGAGCAGTGCAAATCAAATATTCTCGTTGAGTCCATTTCTGTAAGTGAGCCTACAACTTCAACGCTTGCACCCGAGTATTTCACTAAGGACGAGGTAATCTATCCCCTCAAGACATATGTAACTCAGGGCCTTGAAAAGACAGAGGAGGAGATCGCTTCTGAGGAACGTTGGAATGAGCTGAAGAATGCTCTGGGTGTTTCTCAGACTGTTGGTTCCATCACTGTTGATTTTACTGTAAATACCGTAGAACCTGAGGATCTGCTTGCTTTTGCAGATGAAGTAAATAACTACATAAAGCTTGAAAACGGCAAGGACACAAGAAAAGCTATGATCCTTAACGGTGCTTCGATTACTCTGCCTCTCGTAGAGGATCAGTATCAGCAGCTTATCACTCAGATCGATGAAGAGTCCATGGAAGAAGCTATCGACCAGCTTTACAAGCACCTTGGCAAAAAGCGTCCTCAGGGCGATGGCACAGGCTCCTCCGATGACGAAGAAAAGGAAGAGGAAGAGGCTTCTCCTTCTGATTACTACTATCAGCTTTCCACTTCCATCACATTCTACAGCGTTGAGCGTATGCAGGATCCCACTGAGCAGCTCGATGCCCAGGAGCAGTAATATTTACATCAGATAACAGCTTTGCCGCGTTATGCGGCAGGCTGTTACAAATAGAACTAAAGGTATGACAGTCGGCATTTGCTGACAGGAGGTATGACAATGAAACACGCACTCAGAAAATACCTGAGCAGACGCGGTTCTGCGCTGTTTATGGTATTGAGCCTGATGACTGCGCTTATGATTCTTGTTATGGCAATGTACTTCTCTGTAGTTGGTTCCAGAGATGTGCAGTATAAGGTGTTCTATCAGGAGCAGGCTTATCGTTCCTCAATCTCTTTGTCTGACGCCGTAGTTTCAGGCTTAGAAAAAGACGGTTGGATTGCTTCCGAAGGTGGTACTGAGTTTATTACTCTTCTGACAAGCATGGAAAATGTTGGTGATGTCGTAACTACCAACGGAAACGGCTTTGCTGCTTTCTCCACAACAGGAGCAGGAAAAGAGGAAGAGGATCAGCTTGGTGCATACACCATTACGATTACCCGTCTTAACGACGAAAAGAAAAATAAGACGACGGTAAGAACATTTGACATCGCCATTACAACATCAACAGGCGGAGTTATCGAAACAACGCATTCCTATATCAGTATTCCTGAGCAAGAGCCACAGGAGCTTCCTCAGGAAGGATTCAACCCATTTACTTCTACGGGTTATGTTCCGAATGACTCGTTCCTCGAGGGTGGTACGTTCCGTTTCGATGTTGTTATCGATAATGAGAACGCAGCTCTTGGTGCAGCAAGAAGCGTTACAGGTCAGTTGGATCTGAAAATTTACGGCAACCTTTCGGCAGGCGGCTCGCTTTATAACGAGTACTTGACAGCTCCCTGCAACAACAGCGATCTCGAAGAGCCTGTTGTTTGGGCGATCAGAAACAAATATACACAATCCAGCGACCAGACACTTTGCCTTGGTCCCAGCAACACAAATCTTGGACTTATGATGGTCGGCGGCGACTTCATTCATAGAAAAGGCAGTATGCCTAAAAACTGCGACATCTATGTTTTAGGCGATTTGTATCTAGGCACCAATCAGGTAAGTGTTCCTGATAATGCACACATCTATGTGTATGGAAACATATATTTTGATGGCGGTGCCAAGGATTGTATGGCTAGCTATAAAAAGGGCACTGTATTCTGCAAGGGAATGTATCAAAACGGCGTAGCAGTTGAGAATCCTTGCGATGCATGGACAAATGATGCAACACTTCCTAAAGGCGCAATGACACCGAAGGAGATGGCTGCAGAGCTTGACAGACGCACAACAAGCGTGTCCTATTCCAACTGGGAGATAAATGACAGGATAAAGACCGAGAACGGTAAGGAAAGAGCAGACTATATTCCCGAGCTTGATCCCAATAACAAAGGTAGTTATAATGAGGTAGATATCTATTACAATGTTTCGGATAAAGATATCCACTATACCAACTATAAGAATGAGGTTGTTACCGTACCTGCATTTACAGCAACAAAATATCTGGAATGGGAAAAGGGTAATGTGCTAGAAGACTATTTTGGCCCCGGTCAGGATCTTCCCTACACTGCATGCAAGATTGATGACATATTCGACGTTTCCGACGGCAATCAATTCAATAACTGTGCGTTGGTTATTGACACAGGAAACGATCCAAAAAACCAGTACATTATTCAGCTTAGCAATAACCGCGACTTTAACCGAGACGGCACAAGAGAAGCGTTCTCGTGGTATCCTCGTGATTACTATAGCTCAGCTCTTCAGATGTCCGTTATCGTAAAGGGAAAAGGTTCTGTAGTTATTGATATTCCCGATGATGTTGTTTATCAGGATATATCTAATAACCTTGTTATTCATGAGACCTTGTTCTTCCTCCTTGGTGGTAGCATTGATACCGGAAAGGGTACATCGAGCGAACAGCTCATTTTCAAGCCCGGTAAAGTAATCGATGGTACTGCTGCGGCAAATATGTATGATTTTATTCATACAGACTGCGAAGCTGATTGCTCACAATGTACTTACACCAAAACTGACGACAATACAACTCCGGAGTGCACCATCTGTGCTCAAAACGGAGAAACGAATCATGTGGTTGAGGTGCGTTGCAAAAAGCACGAGTATACATACAGTTTCTGCCCGCATTGCAGCCCTGAAAAGGAGCCTGAAAAGGATAACAGCGGAGATTATTATGGCTTGTGCGTCAATCGCATAGACCGTGCAAAGGTAGATACAGCGCTCACAAAGATCTTAAGTGGTTCAGATGAATACAGATTCCTTACAAACAACGGCAAAAACGATATACCCTATCCCACTACAAACATTTTCCTTGTATCTTGCAGCGAGAGTGCGGATATTCGCATATCCGGTGATGTAGCGATGTCAAGCGGAAATAAGCATACAGTTAGTCAAAACGGTTTTTACGGCTTTATTTATGCACCGTATATGACCTTTAAGGCTTATGGCGACAGCTCGGGTGGCGGATATGTAAGATTCTGTGGCGGTATGATTGTATCCGACTATGTCTTTAAGGACAGTATGTCGACTATCACCTGCTTGCCTGAGTATCTCCCGTACAGTCTTATGAGTTCCAGAAGCAGGAGCGACACATTGTCAGCGCTTTCCAGCAAGTCTTGGAAGGTTTCGCTGATAGGTTATTAATAGCAAAGGAGTGACGATATGAAAAAACTTTTTTCAAAGAGAAGCGGTTTTACTCTTGTAGAGATCATCGTTGCATTTGCTGTTTTTGCTGTCATGTCAGGTATGATACTGTCAATGATACGCGTTACTGTAAGCGAACGTCAGTCAAACATGGACTTTGCTAAAGATACCGAAGTAAAATCAAAATATCTTTCTACGCACTATATTGGCGAGGAGGATAAATATGACAAGGATAAAGAGGTAGAGGGTGCAACCGGCACTTTCAATCTTAAATTTGTCGATACCGAAACTGACGGTGTTTTATGTGATGTGTCGATGGATTACGGCACACGTACCTATGACATAGAGTATGACGAATACGGCGAGGTCTCAAAAGCTGAGATCAGCCGAGAGCTTGACGGCGTAAACTATTTCGTTGGTAATACTGTTTATGACAGTGAGGGCGGAATAGATGATGGACCGAAAACAGATGATATCGTCGGTGCATTTGGAAATGGTCAAAGTTCGCGTTATGATACAAGATTATCCGGCAGCAAGGGTCTGGAATACATCAAGATATCCAAAGTTGTTAAAGACGAAACCTTTAACGAGCCCGGTAAGACCAGATATTTAATCGAATGTGCAGCGTCAAATCCTCTGCCTCAGCTCGGCACTGCTGTTTCCCCTGCTGATACCGTATTCCTACAGTATAAGCTGCGTTTCTGCTGCAGTGATGTCTTTGATGAACAGACGATCACATCAGGCGATAAGACGTATCTCTACAAGATCCCCAAGGAAGCAAAGATTGCAGATTTTGGTTATGTAAACAACAGCAACCTTGTTTGGAGTGATGTGACCTGCGAGTCATATACTGAGTATGTTCCGTCTCACGATGTTGGTGATAATTATAACAAATATACCGTTGAGCAGATCAGCGAAAGCACCATACGTATTGGTGTTCCGTTCAAAAGCGGCTACGACAGAGGCTTCAGTGGTTCGGATAAGACAAGATTCTACGTTGTTTTCGAAGAGGATAAGGCAGAGGGCATACCTGCTGATCCTAAGCTTACCACGAAGTCTTTTGGCTCTAATGCTACTGAGGATGGAACTGCAGCAAAGTACACATCATTCCCGATTTACGAGAATGACAAAGCTACTGACAGACTGAATCCTAATATCTACGGCGCTTATATCTATACAAAAGAGGAGCAGTGATAAATATGAAGAAATATTTGGCGCGACTCCTTAAAAAGCGCAACTCCGCAGGTTTTACGTTAGTCGAGGTCATTGTATCTACTGCTTTACTAGGTGTCCTTATGGTAGGCGTGGTACTGTTTATGGCACCGGTATTCAGTATGGTTGACACGAATGAGACCGCTCAGCGTGCTGACAGAACTGCGACTACTTTGGAGCATTATATTTCAAAGTCCCTCAGAAATACTGTCTATGTAAAGGTGTATACAGGTGTTGTTGCTGATGACATTGAAAAACCTGACGGTGCTATTCGTGAAGACGAAGATTTTTTAGAGATAGTAGAGTACATGAAAAATCACAGTGACAATTATCAACTTAATTGTCTCAGCATTAAGTATGTGGAGGATACCAATCCGCGTAACAGCAGTGAGGGAAATCACCCGCACAAATTTATGCTGTATAATGAAAGCTTCGATAACAACTATCAGATCATTTCTTCTGAGCCTGTATTTGAAGAGTGTTTTTACGAGGACATTTATCCGAAGTTCACATTTGATCGTGAGGCAATGAAGATTGAAATTGACGCTGACGGAAATATCATTGATCCTACTCCCACTCCTGATTCTACAACCGAGGCAGATCCCGATGAAACCGCTGAGGCTGAACCCGAAGCGAAAACAACTCTGTATTCCGGCGTAAAACTGGATATTGACATCTACGATGATGAGAGCTTGATGGCTTATGCTCATATCTTTAAAGGAACAAGCTATATCGAGATAAACAATATCAAGAGTATGGAGTTAAACTCTGAAGGAAAATATAAGGTTTACCCCACACTTGAGATTGACCCCGATGAGAAGGATATGTATATATTCTATGTTTCCAGAAAGCTTGGTACATTCTCCGGATTCAAAGGCGATGAGGGTGCTGAAAGCTAATAATCCCAGCAATTTCAATAAATGATGAATCGGGGCGGAAAGCCCGCCCCGATAATATTTTTAAATTATTGTGCTCAGCCTGCTTTTGGCAAGCTGAGCAGAGTGATTTAGATAAGTCCCATATACCAGTTTACTATAATATCACCGATAAGCCATGCGGTCGTAATTCCTACCGAAAGGAACGGACCGAACACCATATGGCGTGAATACTTAACTTTTTCCACAAGATCATCTTTAATGAAGATCTTGAAGCCGCCCTCTTTTTCATCAGTGACATTTTCTCTGAGCGCTTTGCTGAGTGCGGTCTTATCGGGAATGCCTTTCCAAGCATTTTCGTCGAGAAACTCCCATTCGATATCGGGCTGACCGTTAGTGATGCTGCCCACGATAATGTCGTCGTGACCTGTCTTGACGTAGCCTACATCGCGGTCCAACTGCTCCTGATACCAGTCGAGAGCGACTTGCTTAATCTGTTCGGAAGCTGCTTTCTCAGCCTTGTGATCGCGGAATTTCTTCACAGAGCCGTATATCGCGCCGAGAACAATACCGATAAACAGACCGGGGAATACCTTATATCCAAGCAGCAGTGACGCGCCCAGCATAAGCTGAAGATCGCCGCCGCCCATGCCGCCGATAAGTACAAGTACCACGAAAAGGACTCCGACAACGCCAAGTGCGATGAGGCGCTCTGACCAATCCAATGTAAACGTTGCACTGAACGGCATAAAAAACGCTGCAATTCCGATAACTCCTACGGTTATACTGCACCAGTAGGGTATTTCAAAATGGTCGATGTCGATGCAGCTAAGCACGATAAGTATCGGGAAGAGGATAAGCGCAGTACCGAACTCCCACCATGCGCCCGAAAGACCGAAGCGCAGATATGCGAGCGTATAGACTACCGCTGTGATAGCCTCGACTATCATATAGCGAGGAGATATCTTGGCCTTGCAGAAGCGGCATTTTCCGCGGAGTATCAGCCAACTGAATATCGGAAACATATCAAACCATTTCAGCCTGTTTCCGCAGCTGAAACAATGCGACGGCTCAGTGATAAGCGACTGCTTCAGCGGCGTGCGAAGTATCACGACGTTCAGAAAGCTGCCGATAACAGAGCCAAAGATGAACACCAGAACACAATAAACGATTTCAAACACTGTCATTTTTGTGACCCCTTTCATTTAAGATAGTACTATTCTATCATATATATGAAATTTTTGCAAGCAGATTCGGAGCGCGCTGCAATAAGCGCCCTCTTTGATCTATATAACCACGCGGCGCGTGCCGCAGGCTGCGGATCGGCTCCGCAAATACTCCGAAAGGAAGAGAATGCAGATGGCTGCACCTATCAAAAACCTACCTATAGGTAAGATCCTTGTTGAAAACGGCTTCATTAATGAGGCTCAGCTTGAGGAGGCGCTCGCAAAACAGCGTTCCTCCGATGGTAAGATGCTCGGCGACGTTATGCTTGAGATGGGACTTGTGTCCGAAACTCAGCTTGCGCAGGCACTTTCCATAAGACTGAAGGTTCCCTTTGTTGACCTTTCAACCACACAGATAAACCGCGAGGCGGTTATGAAGATACCCGAGGAAAAAGCAAAGGAAAAGCTGGTACTCGCGTATGCAATAAATAACAACCGTCTGTTGGTCGCAACAAACGACCCTATCAACTTCTACATATTTGAAGAATTGAAGGTACAGACGGGCATGGAGATCGTTCCGCAGATCTCCACAAAAACTGCCATCACCGAGGCTATCGGCAAGTTCTACTCGCAGCAGCAGGTAGATAGTGCCGTTAGCGAGCTGGGCGAAGCTCAGGGAGATGAGATGTCTGCTGAGCAGCAGGAGTCCGGCGAGCGTATCGATAATGCTCCTATCGTTAAGCTGGTCAACATGATGGCTGAAACAGCATTCAGACTGAAAGCGACAGATATTCATATCGAGGCGTTCAAGACAAGAACAAGGATCCGTTTCAGAATGGACGGTGAGCTTGTTGAGCAGGATATGAAGGTTCCGATCGCATTCCATAACTCTATCATTACCCGTATCAAGATCCTTGGCGGTATGAACATCGCAGAGAAGAGAATCCCGCTTGACGGCCGTTACAGTATGATCATCGACGGTATTCAGCAGGACTTCCGTGTATCCACCATTCCTTGTGTATGGGGTGAGAAGTGCGTTATCCGTCTGCTTTCGTCTGCTGATGAAAAGACAAGAAGGATCACCGACCTCGGTATGACCGACTACAACTACGAGATGTACAAGCAGATAATCCGTTGCCCCAACGGCGTTATGCTGGTTACAGGTCCTACGGGTTCAGGTAAGTCTACAACTCTTTACGCTACACTTGGTGAGCTTTCTCAGCCTAATGTTAACATCGTAACGGTTGAGGACCCTGTCGAGAAGCGTATCGACGGCGTAAACCAGTGTCAGATCAATGATAAGGCAGGTATGACCTTTGCTGCGGCTCTGCGTTCTATCCTGCGTCAGGACCCTGATATCATAATGGTCGGTGAGATCCGTGACGGCGAAACAGCCGATATCGCGATCCGTGCGGCTATCACGGGACACTTTGTTCTTTCTACACTGCATACCAATGACGCGGCATCCACTATCGTCCGTCTGGTAGACATGGGCGTAGCGCCTTACATGGTAGCTTCCTCTGTCGTTGGTATCATCGCTCAGCGACTTGTTAAGCTGCTTTGTAACGAGTGCAAGGAAAAATACACTCTTACAGACCCCGCAGATCTCCGTCTTGTTGGCAAGACGCAGCCTGTTGACATCTATCGTCCCAAGAAGGGCGGCTGCAAGGCTTGCAGAAACACAGGCCATGCGGGACGTACCGCTATCCATGAGATCATCGTTACGTCTAACGATATCAAGGAGCTTATCTCCGCGGGCGCTACCGCTGAGGAGATCGGCGAGCAGGCAAAGAAGAACGGTACAAGACTGCTGCGTGACAACGTAACAGAGATGGTGCTTGCAGGACGTACCACCATGGACGAGCTTGTAAAGGCTACATATACCGTATAAAAAGGCTGACGTTAAGCAAATATGCTTTCGTAAATATGCATTTTGTTTCATTTTATTTCATATCTATTTTTTATTTAAAGGAGAGTTCAAAGTGGAAGGTAATAACAACATCATGGACATCAACCGTATTCTGGACGAGGCAAGAGAGCTCGGCTGCTCGGACTTGCATTTCACCGCAGGTCTTCCTCCCATAGTACGTCTGCACGGCTCCATCAGAAAGCTCAGCGGCTACCCCGACTGCACCGAACCCATCATTGTAAACATTATCAACCAGATCACATCTATCAAGCATAAGTCTCAGATCTCCAAGGGTCTTGATACCGACTTCTCATACGTTTCCACTTCGGGCTTCCGTCACAGAGTTAACGTATACAGACAGCGCGGCTACCACGCAGTAGCGCTCCGTCTGCTGAGAAACGATATCCCCACACTTGCAGACCTCAGTTTGCCCGGCACTCTCGGCGAGTTCTCGCTCGCTCCCCGTGGACTTGTTCTTGTAACAGGCCCTACAGGTTCGGGTAAATCTACAACTCTCGCGGCTATGATCGACCACATCAACCGTCAGAAGAACTGCCACATCATCACAGTTGAGGACCCTATCGAGTATCTGCACACACATAAGCAGTCCATGGTAAACCAGCGTGAGATCGGTCAGGACGTTGACAGCTTCGCAGGCTCTCTGCGTGCTGCACTCCGTGAGGACCCCGACGTTATCCTCGTAGGTGAGATGCGTGACTTTGAGACGATCAACGCCGCAGTAACCGCCGCAGAAACAGGTCACTTGGTGTTCTCCACACTGCATACAACAGGTGCGGCTGAAACAATCGACCGTATCATCGACGTTTATCCTCCCCACTCTCAGGGACAGATCAGATCCCAGCTTGCAAACTCCATCGTTGGTATCATCTCTCAGACCCTCGTTCCCACATCGGACGGCAAGGGCAGATGCGCCGCACTGGAGATACTTGCGGCAACTGACGCTATCCGCTCCATGATCCGTGAGGGTAAGATATTCCAGATCCCCACAGCTATCGCAACAGGTAAGAAGAACGGAATGTTCACGCTTGACCAGGATCTCGCAAGACTTGTTCGCATGGGTAAGATATCCAACGAAACAGCGCTCAGCCGTTGTCAGGATCCCAATGAGTATAAGCGCTACCTCGACATGGGCGTTTAATAGGCTTCTCCTTAGGGAGAAGGTTTTGTGCAAATTCAACAGTTTTTGTTCTGATTATCATGGTTTTTTTACGAAAATCGCATTTTGCAGGATTTTTTTTCAAAAAAAGCTTGCAATTTTAAACACCATGATATATAATTAGTTTACAACAGAGAACACCCTCTGTTAATAACATCGGATATAACTCCGCTGGGGTTATACATAAAAAATTCTTTTATAGGAGGTCTTTACAATGATAAAGAAGCTTCAGGCCCTCAAGGCCAAGAAGGGTTTTACCCTCGTTGAGCTGATCGTAGTTATCGCTATCATCGGCGTACTCGCAGCTATCCTCGTTCCCACCATGATGGGTTATGTTACATCTTCTCAGGTAACATCTCTCAACTCTACTTCCGCTTCCATCAAGAACAACATCGACACATTCCTGACCGATGCTGATACAGATGGCTACGGTATGTACAAGGGTACAGCCAACACATTCGAGATGTCTATCGAGATCACATCCGGCGAATGGGTAATCACAAACACCATCAGCAAGGATGCTGCAAAGACCGGCGGTCCTCTCAAGTGGACCGGTTCCGGTAAGGGCAAGGCAGGCGGCAAGAAGACTGACGCTAAGACAGCTGAGGATCTGCTCGCTATCACACTCGCTGATCTGTTCCCCACAATCAACACAGGCTACGTTTGGGCATACTGCCAGGGCGGTAAGTGCATGTACGTTGCATACTGCGCAGACGGCTCCACAAAGCCCACAGGCTGCCCCGCACTCAAGGACTTCCAGGCTGGTAAGTTCTCTTGGAACGACTCTACCGCAGGTATCACTTCCGGTGGTGCTACTGTTGGTACTGCTCCTGAGCTCGCACTCGGCGGCGCTGCTGCTTCCACAACCTGATAATCAGGCTGAAGCAACAATTTAACCTAACACACAATGTTCCTCGGCGGCGCAAGCCGTCGGGGAATTGGTGTTGTGTGAGGGGCTTCTGTTTTTTTGCCTTTGCTTTGTAACTGCTACAGGGCAAAGGCAAGAAAATGGGAGGGTCGGCAATGAAAAGGTTTGGTTTTTTGGCAAGAAAAAGCGGCTTCACCCTAGTGGAGCTTATTGTCGTTATTGCGATCATTGGTGTGCTTGCGGCAATACTGGTGCCTGTTATGATGGGCTTCACTACAAGCTCTCAGGTCACCTCGGTAAACTCTACCGCGGCGTCGATGGAGGATCTTATCGAGCGTTTTCTCACCGAATGTGACGCAAAGGGCTGCGGAATGTATAATTCAAACGACGCGGCAACGACTTTTACTGTCACTGTAAGCAACAGCGGCGGTACGCCCACATGGAAGGTGGCGGTGGCTGATCCCGGTAGCTTCAAGAGCGGCGGCGGAATGAGCTGGACGTCGGCAGGAAAGGCAATGAAATCGTCCGATTCAATGGCAGATGCGGCAGCCTCGGGACAGGATACGCTTGCGCTGAGAATGTGCAGCGAGTTCCGCGATATCGAGAACGGCTATATCTGGGTTGCGGTCAAAAAGGGCGACGTTGAGGCGCTTTATTTCAACCCCGAGGGCGTGAGCGTGGCTCAGCTTGAGGCGGCGTACAGCAATGGAGTGCTTGGTTCTACCGAAGAAGTCGACTGGAGCAAGAAGATATGCAAGTGGGACGAAAGCACAGCGGGAGTTACTGCTCCCGGTCATGTTGTGGGGACTTCGCCTGCGCTTGCACTTGGTACCCCCTAAGGTCTATATAACGATCAAGCACAAGGAGGCATTTTCGTGATAAGATATTTTCAGAATCTAAAGGCTAAAAAGGGTTTCACAATGGTGGAGCTTATCATAGTTGTGGCTATCATAGGTGTACTGATAGCTATCGTAGCGCCACTGTTTTCAAGCGATCAAGCAAGACGTGATGCAGCTGATATCTATGCATCCGACTGCTATTCAGGCTTGCAGTATAATTTTACTCGTTATCAGAAGACCGAGGCTCCGATAACGCCGCAGCTTTCACTCCCTGCAGAGCAGACTTATTTGAAGTTTAACTCTGATGTAGGCGGAAATGTGCTGACATCGACCATTTATATCGAGATCAAGTACGATCAGGGTATAAAGTACGTTCACGTTTCGGATAGCCTGTTTGAGTTGACAAAATTGGGTGATGGCGCTTCCTCTACAGCCTTTGAAAAGCTTATCGAAAATGATATGAACGAGATCATAAACGGCGGCTCTGAGGGTTACTATTACGCAAAGGTGACCATGGATCCCAAGCACTATAACCTCAAGGTCATGACCGTACATTTTATTGAAGCAAGACTTCCTGAAGTTATCGGCAGCGTAAGCGATTATAAGACCAACAATCTTCATTTTATTGAATCGGCTCTGCTTTCGTCGGGTTATATCTGCGGCACTTGCAGCAGTGAAAAGAATAGCACCAATGGCTATGTTGGCGGTATTGGCTCGTATTTTATGAATCTGTAAAAAATTTAAAAAAACTCCCCGAAATGCTAAAGTTTCGGGGAGTTTTGTCGATAATATATACAGGGATAAGTATGCTTTGGCTACTTGTCAAACTTTCGATAAGGAGGCAATTATATGGATATTAAAAGAATTAACGGCGTAATTTCGGCTTACAGCCCCAATCGCAGCGGTAATGTCAAGAAGACAGAGGCCTCCGCTTCCGTTAAAAACATCGACCGCGTAGAGTTCGGCTTTGAGACCGCGCTCAACGCTGCAAAAAAAGCCATCAGCGCAGAGGTAAAGGCTGACGCTTCCGAACAGGAGCTTGCAGCAGCTAAGCAGACCGCAGAGGACGGCATCTCCGCAAGCGAGCTGGCTTCCTACATTCTGTTAGGGTAAGGCGTTATGGATATCAGAACGACTCAGGCTGTCATAAAGTGCCTTGAGATAGACTGCGACTTCTACCGCGAGCTTTCGATGTTCCTCATGAAAAAGCACACAAAAATTCTTGAGGACGACCTTGAATGGCTGACGAACTCCCTCAACGACGAACAGGCGTACGTCATGAAGAGCCAATCGCTTGAAAATAAGCGTTTGGAGCTGTTCAAGGGCTTAGGTATTGCGGATAAAAAGCTTACCGAGCTTATCGAAGAAGCCCCCGAGGACTACAGAGCGAAGCTCAGATTACTCGGAACGCAGCTTACAGAGCTTGTTGACAGCATAAAAGAGATGAACGAAAAAACGAATGAGATAGTTAAGCGCAAGCTTGACAATCAGACGGAGTTCGTAAAGCGTGCGGGCATACTAAACAAGCCCGAGACCTACAACAAAAACGCAGCAAAAGAGACACGCGGCTCGTCGGCAACGGTTATCCGCAAGATATAGGAGGAAAATATATGCGTCCAACTTTCCTAGGATTTGAAGCGCAGAAGCGTACGCTTCAGGTAGCACAGAAAAGCCTTGACATAACAGGCAACAACCTTTCGAATACAAATACCGTAGGCTATACAAGACAGCGCGTTGATCTTTACGCGATGTATATTTCGGGCAATCAGAGCCTGCGCTGGTGCAGTGAGACCAACAACCTTTCACTTACAGGTCAGGGCGTCAATGCTCACGGTGTAAGTCAGATCAGAGATATCTACATCGACAAGCGCTTCCGCGAGAGCACCGCGGTAGAGGCTGAAACCGAGCAGACGATGGAGATACTTTCCGAGGTAGAAGATATTCTCGATAACTTCGAAACAGACGGTCTGCTACATTTCACCGAGGAGTTCTTCTCCGCGCTTCAGGACTATTCAGTTGAGAAGCCCGACAGCACTGAGGTGGCTACACTCGCAGTAAACTCAGGCGTAAACCTCTGCCGACTGCTCAATGACTACGATATACAGCTTCGTCAGGTTGAGGATACATACGTTAGCGAGCTTGAGGATACAGTTGAATATATCAACACACTGCTTGATGATATAAACCTGCTCAATGACAAGATTGAGGAGGAACTGCTGAATTATCCCGAGGGTTACGGCCCCAACGAGCTTTATGACCAGCTCAACCTCTATGTTGACGAGCTTGCGAACTACGGTGAGATCGATGTCACCAAAAACTCCAACGGTACATTCACTATCGACCTTTGCGGAATTCGCGTGGTTGACGGTATCGAGTTCAAGACAAATCGCCTCATAATGGAGGAGTACGACAACTTTGGCCAGGCTATAATCCACTATGAGAGCGGCGAGAACCTCAATGCTCAGACAGGTATCCTGAAGAGCTATTTCAATATGCTCAACGGCAACGGCGTTTACGCTACAGGAAACCAGAACGGCGAGTATGGTATCGCTTATTTCAAATCCGCCATAAATGAGTTTGCGGCTACACTTGCAAACACATTCAATTCCGCTAACGGCGCTGATGAGGATCCCTCAAGAGCGATGTTCGTTACAGACCCCGCAGACGCACTGTTTACCGCAGGAAATATCCACGTGAGCGAGCAGTGGCTTCAGGATCCCACAATGATAGGACAGGTAAGAACTATCGACGAAATGACAGGTCTTTATCGTTATGGATTTGATGAGGTGACTGATGAAACTGGCAAGCTCATGCTTCAGAATACAAATGTTATCTATCTGCTGTCGCAGTTTGAGAACGAGGCTGTGAAGTTTGGTAATGCGCATGATTTCCAGGGCGATGTTTACGAATATATTTCCTTTATGAGCAACCGTCTTGCACAGACGATAACCTATGAAAAGAGCCGCTATGACGCCGCTGTTTCGACAGTAGACACTCTGCTCGACGCGAGAGATGAGGTGTCGGGCGTTGATATGGACGAAGAGGGTATCAATATGCTGAACTACCAGAAATGGTACAGCGCTTCCTCTCGTATGCTGACGACCCTTGACGACTGCCTTGATAAGCTTATCAACGGCACAGGCAGAGTTGGTCTGTAAGGCTGAAAGGAGTTACAAATGAGAATTACAAATTCAACGATGCTGCGTAACTACGACAGAAATCTTAAAAGATTAAGCACAAATAAATTCAACTCCGAGCAGAAGATATTCACAGGACGCTCCTTTAGCCGTGCAAGCGAAAATCCGCTGAATGCAGCTAAGGCGCTGACGGTAAGAAAGCAGCTTTCCAGAATGTCGCAGTACATGGAAAACCTTGATGTTGCGGATAAGTTCTACACAGAGGCTGAGACCTCAATGCTGCAGATATCCGATCAGCTTGCAACTGTACGTGAAACTCTCATTGCTGCGTGTAACAGCATAAAGGAAGAGAATGTTGACCTCAAGATATACGCACAGCAGCTTGAAACCAAAGCAAAGGAAATGTGCGCGATATTCAATACCGACACAGCAGAGCGCGTTATCTTCGGCGGCGAGAGCAACGACCCCGAGCCGTTTTCTCTGTCTTATGATGAGAACGGATTTGCGGACGAGATGCTTTATCACGGCGTACCGATAAACGCATATACAGACTGCAAGAATTTCCCTTATTCCAACGATGTTTATATAGACATCGGTATCGGAATGGTCGTGGATCAGGAAACTCAGGCTATCGATTCGCAGACTGCTCTGAAAGTTTCCTTTAACGGTGCAGATGTTACAGGCTGCGGTGTTGAGGAATACAAGGCTTCTTTAGACGCTGAGCAGCTCGAGGACGGAAAAAAGTATACGCTTAATTTCTATGTGGAGGGAAAAACCACACAGGTTTCCTTTATAGCGGGCGCTGACGCTGCAACAAGCATCGCGAACCTCAATACAGAGCTTACTGCTGCATATAATGGCAAAAAGGCAGTTCCTGTTGTTGACGCAGACGGAAACATCACAGCAGGTGATGCTACAGTATATGTTACCAACAACGCAGACTCCGAGAACAAGGCTGCAGTAGAAAATGACTACGGTTTCGCAAAGAACTACATACAGATAACTCTTGACGCCGCAAAGGCGCTGAGAGAAGGCGATATCGAATATGCAAATGCCTGCATCGACAGAATCGTTACCTCAACGGAAAACCTGCTTATCGAGATCGCTGACCTCGGTAACGCTGAGGAATTTATCGAGTTCAACCAGACTCGTTTTGAAACCAGAGAGCTCAATCTGAAAGACAGGCAGGATACTCTGGAGGCGACAGACCTCGAATATGAGATCACACTGCAAAAGACCTACGAGGCACTTTACAATGCTTGTCTGCAGATGTCCAGCACAGTGGTTCCGAACAGTATTTTCAGCTATATAAGATAACAGTAAACGGTAATATATACAGGAGGTGTTGATATGAACAGTAACTTGCTACAGATTACAACGATACCGATATCTATTGAAATCAAGGTAACGAACGCAAAGTTTGAGCTTTCCGATGACAGACAGCCCAAGGTCAATATTACCACTGAGAATGGCGGTTATGTTATGAAAGCAGAGCCTCTTAAGATCAACATTGACACCTATGAGGCGAGAAAGAGCCTCGGCTATGGTCATATGAGCGATGGTGATATGCTGAAACAGAAAGCATCAGAGGGATTTACTCTTGCTTTTCAGGGCACTGCAAAGGTGGCTTCCGAGGGAAATCAGCTTGCACGCGGAGTTTCCGCTTCCGATATCGCTATTCAGAACGCCCGCGCTGGCGCTACCATTGAAACTATAATGGAGTTTCTGCCGAAAGAGGGCGCAGATATCACATTTGACGGCGGAAAGTTGAACATAGATTATAAGATGGGCAGTCAGGAAATTGACTGGGATATCACAGAGCGCCTGCCTATGGAGTTTATTCCCGGCAGCGTAGAGCTTATCGTGCGCGACAGACCTCGCGTGGAGATAGAGTATGTGGGCGAGCCCATCTATGTTCCCGCAAGCGCAAACCCCAATTACGAGCCGCCCGCATTTGAAACAAAGGGCTGATATACCGAAAGGAGCGGTTTTGCTAAAGCTGACCGATGAATGCTTATGAATATAAAAACTAGAGATTTCGGTGAAGTGCAGATAGATGAAAGCACTATACTTAATTTCCCTGCGGGAATAATCGGCTTTGAGGACACAAAGCGCTATACCCTGTTAAGCCCCTTGGGCGATGATAAGTTCCCTATGTGGCTGCAGGCAGTGGATAACCCCGATCTGTGCTTTGTTGTATATGATCCGATGGAGATATACCACGACTATAAATTCGAGATATCCGACGAGGAGCAGGAGCAGCTCAACATCAATGAGAATGTTCCTTACAGATGCCTTGCTGTGGCGATAGTCCCCGAGGACTACAGAAAGACCACTATCAATCTCAGATGCCCTATAGTTATCAATCTGCGCGACAACATTGCTGCACAGATAATCCTTACAGAGCATTTCGAGTTCAAGGCGCCGGTCTATGAGGAGGGCTGCTGATGCTTGTTGTAACAAGAAAACAGGACGAAAGCCTTATTATCTCCGATGATATCTGCATCACAGTGCTTGAGATAGGCAAGGATAAGGTGAAGATCGGCATTTCCGCACCAAAAGAGGTAAAGATAATCAGAAGCGAGCTTAAGGACGCACGTCAGACGAACGAGCAGTCCGCAAGCGTATCAAAGAGCGCTATTGCCGAGCTTTTGAAATTACATAAAGAGGAGGAGTAATTATGGCAGCGACAGAACCTATTCGTTTCAGTGGCATGAATTCAGGCATGGACACCGAATCTATAATCGAAGCGATGCTGTCTACTCAACAGACAAGAATAGATAATCAGAACAAAAAGCTTACTATGCTTGAATGGCAGCAGGAGGCTTATCGTTCAGTTACAGAGAAGCTGACCAACTTCCAGAACAAGTATTTTGACCTACTCAAGAAGGATAGCTACATCATGAGCCCGAATTCTTTCAACAAGTTCAAGGCTGATGTTACTTCCACAGGCACAAATACAAATGGATTTTCTGTCACAACATCTGCGGCTTCGCTTGCACAGACCTATAAGGTAAAGGTAGGACAGACCGCAACATCTTCAACTGTTGAGGGTAATGTTATCGTTCCTCAGAACTTCAAGCTTGATTTTGACAAGGCAATCAGCACCGCGAAGTTTACCGACAGCGAAGACGGTAGCACCAGAACATACGAGTTTGCGCTGGACATCACTGTGGGCAGCGTTACAAAGACCATTGATTTCACAGCAGACGCAGCTCTTACTGACGGCAATGTGGACATGGACGCCCTCAAGCAGACAATGCTTGACAGCCTTAACACACAGCTTCAGGAGGAGTTCGGTCATTCCGGCAGAGTCGGTGATGATACTCTTCCCGGCATCGTTGACGCAAGCGGCAACGAGTGGTATCTGCAGGCTGAGATGAACGCCGATGGTATGGTAGATTTCCGTGTTGGCGGTAATATCAGTGTTTCTGTTGCTGAAAACAGAGGCAATTTCGGTATTCAGGATCTTGCTTCCTCTGTTTCTATATCTGCTTCCAGCGCTGTAACAGGAACAAATACACTTGCTGTAACAGTCGGCGACACAACTAAGAAGATAAGCTTTGAGGGTGTTTCCGATACATATTACAGCAGCAAGAATGCAAACGGCAATGAGGATATCCTCAAGGAGTTCAACGAGCTGAAGCTTGCAGCTTACCGCAAGGAAAAGAAACTCAGCGATAATGCAGAGGTATCCGAGAGCGATCTCAATAAGTTCACCTATACCGACGCACAGGCGGCTGCCGACAAGAACAGCGCAGCGCTTAACGAGGCGCTTAATAACGAGTTCAACGCAGACGGCATTATTTTCACCGTTGCAGACGGTAAAGTGACCGCCACAAAGGACGGCGCGAAAGCTCAGCTTTCCATGACTACTATTGACGGCGGTACTCTGGGTATTGCAAAGGGCACTGTATCCAACAAGATCGCCAATACAACAAAGCTTGCCGATCTTGGACTCACAGCAAGTGCTGACGGCTATTCCATCAAGATCAACGACGTTGAGATCACGGTAGGCAAAGACGCAAATATCAAGGACCTGATCTCTGCCGTAAACAAGTCCGAAGCCGGCGTTACAATGAGCTATTCCGCGCTGACAAACAACTTTGAGATCGTTTCAAAGGACATCGGTAGCGCAGGCGTTATCTCCGTTGAGGGCAGCGATCTCACAAAGGCTCTCGGTCTTACCGATGAAAATGGCAATATGGCTAACTACACACGCGGCCATAACGCTATTGTTGAGATCAACGGCGAGGAGATTTATCTTAACGAGAATCAGTACACCATCGACGGCACCACATTTAAGTTCACCGATGATGTTCAGCTTGGCGAGACCTTTACTGTTGGCGTTTCCCGCGACACTGAGGACGTTAAGGAGCTTATCGTTAATTTCGTAAATGACTACAACACCCTTATCGACGAGGTGTATGAGCATATCGGCAAGAAGCCCAAGACCGACTCCGATGACAACCGTTTCGAGCCGCTTACTGACGCCGAAAAGGAAGCGATGACCGAGGACGAGATAAAGACATGGGAAGAAAACGCTAAGATAGGCGTTATCTACAACGATTCCACTGTTTCAAGCATAATGTCAAAGCTCCGTACCAATATGTACAACAGCGTTGAGCTTGCAGACGGAAGCAAGATAGGTCTGTTCAGCCTCGGCATCAAGACCTCCAACGACTATACTCAGCATGGTAAGCTTGAGATAGATGAGGAGCGTCTTGACAAAATGCTTAGCGAGAACATTGACGCTGTTACAACCTTGTTTACAGACAGCAAAAACGGCCTGATGACCAAGATGGACAGCATACTTGATTCCGCAGTGAAAACTTCCGGTTCTGCTGAAAAGAGAGGCTCTCTTATCAAGAAAGCAGGTCTTGCTACAGGCGCAACCGCAAAGGACAACACGATCTATGAGCAGATGGAGAATATCCGCAAGCGTCTTTCCGACCTTAACGACAGATATGACGCTCGCGAGGAATACTGGTGGTCTGTATTCACAAACATGGAGTCTATGATGTCCGACCTCAACAGTCAGAGCTCTTATTTCGCTTCGTATCTTGGCTCGGCAACAACAATGCAGTAAAGGGAAGTAGATCATGGTAAATCCATATTCCGCATATAAAAAGCAGTCTGTGCAGACGATGACACCTGTTGAGGTAGTCATCAAGATGTACAGCGAGATTGAGCGTCAGCTTGCCATCGGCGTTTGTGCCATTGACGAGCTGAAAGACTACGCAAAAGCAAACGATGCGCTTATTAAAGCACAGGAGCTTATCGGCGCACTGCGCGGCGTACTTGATATGTCGGTGCCCATCTCCAAAAATCTTGAGGATCTGTATATATTCTTCCAGAACGAGACCATGAAGGCTAACATCAAGAAGAATACATCAGAGATACAAAAAATAATTCCTATGATCGCAGATCTGCGCGATGCTTTCACGCAGATAAGCCAGATGACCAAGGAAGAGATAGAGGCGCAGGCAAAGGCTAATTCGAAAAAATAAGCATTAAAGGGGGAGGCATTATGTCGGAAGAACTCGGCTGCACCGCTGTACTGGAAATACTTAGTGAAATATATGAAACGATGCAGGAGTATGAAAAATACACCGATTCGATGATAAATGCCGACCTTGAGGTATTACAGCAGGCGCTGTTCAGACGTAATGAGATAATTGCCACCTTGGAGGAGCTGAAGCAGCACCTTGAGGGTGTTATCTCTCTTGAACAGAAAGAGGAGCGCGAGCTTCTGGAAACGCTTGTTAAGGGCGGCTATGTCAGTGTGCCTTTAGACGAGGTGCACAAGGAGATACAGCTCGTTCAGCGCAATATCACTATCTGCAAGCAGCGTGTTCTGGATAAGGATAAGGTGATATCCAACCAGTTCAGAAGCCAGCAGATAGACTCACGCAAAGAACTTGAGTCACTTAAAGCAACCAAAAAACAGATCGGATATTACAACAGCGCTGTTGTTGGCAGGGCCACAGGCAGGTCGCTGAACAAAAATCTCTGATCGTCAGTTATACCGCCGAAAGGATATCTCCGCAGGAGATGTTGTCAGAGTATTGCGATTTCTGCCGCAGGCAGGATTAAGATGAGAAATTCTGACAAGAAAGTCTTTTTTCGGCGGTTTGTTTTTTATGATTGTGATAAAAAGTGACACAACAAGCTTTGCAAATTGTGAAAAATCACCAATTGCCGCGGCTCGCAAAGTGTGTTTGTGTTTCAAAGTTTGTGAAAGTTTTACGAATTTCGCGATAGCTTTTTAAAACCTTTGTACAGTGCTTGAAAATATCCGCGCTTTATTGTATAATTATAGTAGAGGTATTGTATGCCTCGCGGCAGTTTATGCCGCAAGTTATGATCGACACAATAAGGCGAAGGTGATTTTTTTAGATGGACGTTTACATGGCACGGCAGCCGATATTCGATATAGAGAATCGTGTATACGGCTATGAATTGCTGTACCGCAGCAACGGACAACAGAATAATTATACCGGCAAAAGCGGCGATGAGTCCACTGCCGATGTTATCACCAATGCCTTTTTCGGTTTGGATATACGAGAGGTCATCGGCGGCGGCAAGGCTTTCATCAACTTTACAGGCAACCTTTTAAAGCGCGGCGTGCCTAAAATGATATCCCCCGATATCGTTGTGGTAGAGGTGCTTGAAAATCTCATGCTTGACGAGGATCTGATAGACGCTTGTCAGGACCTTAAAGAGCGCGGCTATACTGTGGCGCTGGACGATTTTGAGTACAACAACACCTACAGCGAGCTTTTTCAGCTTGGCGATATAGTCAAGATAGATTTCAGAACCAATCAGAAGAAGATAGAAGAAACTGCGTACGTCTGTCGCTACTGCAACAAGATAATGCTTGCGGAGAAGATAGAAACATCAGAGGAGTATGAATATGCGAAGCGCCTTGGCTGCACTTTCACTCAGGGCTATTATTTTGCGCGTCCGACTATCCTTTCAAGGGACAGTGCTGTGCCCCTCACGATGAATTTCATGCAGATAATGCAGCTTGTTTCCCAGCCCGAGCCTGAGATAAGCGATATCGTTGAGGTTATCTCTCGTGATACCGCTATGTGTCAAAGACTTCTGAGGCTGATAAATTCCGTGTATTTCGGTGTAAAGAACCGAGTGTCCTCAATAAGTCAGGCGCTCGTTATACTTGGACTTGACTATCTGCGCGAGTGGGTATATCTTATGGGTATGCAGAGAATAACTCGCAACGATAATATCGAGATAATGCGCATTTCGCTTGTTGTGGCGAAATTCTGCCGCAGACTTGCGAACATGATACCCGAAGCGCAGAAGAATGCAGACGCATTTTATCTTATGGGTCTGCTGTCAATGCTTGATTACTGCAAGGCGTCGGAGCTTGAGAGAAAGCTTAACGAGTTCCCGATAACCGACGACATCAAAAACGGTCTTCTCGGCAGAGGCGGCATATACGGCGACGTATATCGCCTTGCGGTCAGCTTTGAGCGCGGCAAGTGGGAAGAGGTCGATAAATTCGCGACGCTCTATAATTTGGACAGCTCTGCGATATCCGATATGTTCCTGAAATGTGTTAAGGAATCGGAAGCGCTGAAGATGCTGTAAAATATGGTGAGGTTGAAATGTCTTTTTTTCTTGATGATATAGACGGCTGCCTGTGGGATTATCTTGCAGCAACGCAAAAAAAGCTTGTGCTTTACGGCATGGGCGACGGCGCGGAGAAGATACGCTCGGCGCTTCAAAGCGTGGGCGCGCAGGTGTCTGACATAATGGCGAGCGATGAGTTTGTGCGCGGTCACAGCTTTATGGGAATGCGCGTAAAAAAGCTCTCCGAGATAGAGGAGCTTTACGGCAATGATTTTATCATTCTTGTCTGCTTCGGAAGTCAGCTTCCCGAGGTAATGGATAGGATATATGCCATTGCAGAAAAGCATGAGCTTTATGCGCCGAATGTCCCTGTAGTCGGCGACGGATTGTTCACTCTTTCGTATGCAAAAGAGCATTATGATGAGATAAAGGCTGCTTATGAGCTGATGGCGGACGAGCAGTCTAAAAAGGTTTTTGAAAACATTATAAGATACAAGCTCAGCGGAGATATCTCGCTGCTGCGCGAATGTGAAACTCCGCGCGAGGAGATGTATGACCTGCTGATGATAGGCGCCGAGGAGATATATGTTGATCTTGGTGCGTATAACGGCGATACACTGGTCGAGTTTTTGAACGAGACCTCTATGAATTTCAGAAAGCTGTACGCGATGGAGCCTGACCACAAGAACTATCAGAAGCTTAAAAGACGGCTTTACATGATAGGCTCAGAGCTGCTGGAGGCCTACAACTGCGGCGCGTGGGACAGCGAAACGACAATGCTGTTCAGCCTTAAAGCAGGCCGCAGCTCCAAGGTGACTGAGGTCGCTCCGAAACGAGGCAGAGAGGTCAAGATGATGAGTGTTGACCATATGCTTCAGGGCGGCGAGGCTACATTTATAAAATATGACGTAGAGGGCAGCGAGGAAAAGGCGCTCAACGGCACAAAGCAGACTATAGTGAAATTCCGCCCGAAGCTGAATGTTGCTCTGTATCACAGAAATGAAGATATGTTTGCTATACCGCTGCAGATAGCTCAGCTCAACCGCAAATATAAGATGTATCTAAGGCACCACCCTTATGTGCCCGACTGGGACACAAATCTATATTGTATTTAACAGAAATGAGGACTGCACATGAAGATAGTTGTCGGAATAGTGCTTATTGCGATCGTTATAGGCGCTCTTGCGGTTTATCTTATACTGATGCTCAATGCACATGACATGATATTCTGCGGAGATATTACCAACGAGGACGGACAGAGCGCGAGTGTTACGCGAGTTTATACAACTGACCTCAGCGCAAATGAGACCCTGTCACAGATAGTGCTTGCCATGAATGGAACGGAGAATGACAATCTGCCCATTGAGGAGCTTACCGTCATTCTTGCCGAATATCAGAGCATTATATACGCTCCTGTTTTTAACCTCCATACCGAAAAGGTCGATACCTCAACATTTATTATCACAGGCAGCGTCTACAACGGCATAAACGAAAAAGGCGAGCCTACGCATAACGACTATCTTTATGACAATCTTCGTCTTAACGTTGTTGTGGCAAACGGCGAGGTGCTTGCGGCTCAGAACGTTTATGAAAAGGCCGAGGACGCCAAAAAGGACAAGAAAAAGAAGGACGATGACCTCACGCTGGTCGAGCGTTATGTTATTGAGCCTATTATCACAGATGAAAACAAAGCTGCGGCTTTTGCGCTGGACGATACAGACAGCTTCCGCATGATAATCAGAGGAACGGCAGAAATGCCCGCACAGCTTACATTTGTTTATTCTTATGATGTTGTGACCGAAAACCCGCTGGATTTCACAGGCACAGAGAATGGTCTGCTTGCTATCTCAATGACAGAAGCTTATGACGAAGAGGGCAGATTTGACCCCGAGTATGAGCTGGTGAAAGCTGAAATGGTCGAGGACGACAAAGATAAGAAGAAAAAGAAAAACTAAACAAAGATCCCAAACGCTTATGTTTGGGATTTTTTTAAGGAGGAAGCATGGGCTGCACATTATGTCCGAGAAAATGCGGCGCAGACAGGACAGTGAGTGTCGGATTCTGCGGCATGAGCGATAAGCTTAAAGCGGCAAGAGCGGGGCTTCATTTCTGGGAGGAGCCGTGTATAAGCGGCACAAACGGAAGCGGCACGGTGTTTTTTTCGGGCTGCGTCATGCGGTGCTGCTATTGTCAGAATCATGAGATAAGCGCACAGGGAAATGGCAAGGAAATATCCGTCAGCCGTCTTGCTGAAATATTTCTGGAGCTTCAAGGACAGGGTGCGCATAACATAAATCTTGTAAGTCCCACTCATTTCGTGCCGCAGATAATTGAAGCTCTTGATATCGTGAAAGGCTCGCTGAAAATCCCTGTGGTGTATAACACAGGCGGCTATGAACGGATAGAAACGCTGAAAATGCTGGAGGGCTATATAGATATCTATCTGCCCGATATCAAGTATTTCTCAGATGAAGCGGCAAAGCTGTCGCAGGCTCCGAATTACTTTGATACAGCGATGGAAGCCGTCGGGGAGATGGTTCGGCAGACAGGCAAACCGAGCTTTGACGGCGAGCTGCTAAAAAAAGGCGTTATCGTGCGGCATATGGTGCTGCCGTATATGTATAAGGACTCGGTTGAAGTAATTCGCAGATTGGGTGAGCGCTTTGGTGATGATATACTGTTCAGCCTTATGAGTCAGTATACCCCGTTTCACAAGGCTAAGGACGACCCGCGTTTGGGACGTCGGATAACCACATTTGAATACAGAAAAGCTCTTGACGCGGTGACGCAGGCAGGACTTTCGGGCTATATGCAGCAGCGTAGCTCCGCAAAAGAGGAGTATACTCCCGCGTTTGATTTGAGCGGTCTGTGAAAACATTTTCATGAATTTGTGCTTTTCCTCTTTACAAAAGGTACGTTTTATATTAAAATAGTAACAGAACAAAATTTAGGAGTAAACCACGATGGATAAATTTCACGAACTTAATTTCGGCGTTGACGGCGACAGCATAACTATGGGAGAGCAGTGGTCGTATCACGTTTTTAAACAGCTTGAGATGAAAACGCACCACAACGTTGCGGTCGGCAGCGCAGTATGGTATAAGCGCACAGAGCGCTGCGGCGACAGGACTGTAACTACACAGGACTATTCCGCGGCAGATTTTGCGGGAATAAGCGGAGGCTGGGAGCCTACAGATGACGCAGACGAGATGCAGATGCGCATGAATAACTGTGCTGTAGTTCATGTTCAGAAGTTTCTTACAGAGGTAAAAAGCGGCGAATTTCCCGCTCCCGATATTTTCGCTTTTGCCATGGGAACGAATGACGCAGAGTATTTCTTCAGCGACGCTGATAAGGCGCTTATCGGAAAATCGCTTGATGGCAACGAGAATGTTGATTTATTCACATCTGCTGGCGCTATGCGTTGGTGCATACAGACTATTAGGGAGAATTTCCCCGAATGCCGCGTGTTTGTGATGACGCCTTTACAGACAGCAACGCGCGAGCATAACGAAAAGACATTAAAGCTTATCGAAATAATGCGCAAGATCTGTCAAGGGCTGTCGGTGCAGATTATCGACTGCTACAGCGGCTGTGGAATCACCGAGATGTTCGAAAACGAGGGCGGAGAGGGCAGATATCTGCGCGATGGACTTCACCCAAAGGAGAATGGGCAGGCGCTTGAGGGCGCGTTTGCCGCAAAAGAGATAAGAAACAACTATTTCTAAGGAGTGAGCCGATGGAATTTCCGTCAGAGCTTCGATTTGCAATAGAGCAGCTTTTTGCCGAGCAGGATATCAAAGCCATGACCGCGGCGGCAGAGGGCGTTTCCAAACGATACCGCAGCGAGAGCGGAGCGGGTAAACGTCTTGTCAGCAGCGAGCGCGATACTTTGGCTTATGCTGCGGTGAGAATGCCTGCGACCTTTGGCGCGGTGGGAAAGGCGCTTTCTCTTGCGCTGGAGTGCTTCGAGGGCGAAATTTCCTCAATTCTTGATGTGGGCGCAGGTACGGGTGCGGCAAGCCATGCCGCGCAGCTTTTGACAGATTGCGAGGAGATAACCTGCATCGAGCGCGAGGAGAGCATGATAGACCTCGGAAAGAGACTTATGCAAACGCGCGGAATGTCGGCGCAGTGGATAAAGCGCGATATTTCCTCTGCAAAGCTTACCGAAAAAGCCGACCTTGTGCTGTCCTCTTATTGCCTTAATGAGCTTACCGCGGCGGCGCGAAAAAACGCTGTACTGCAGCTTTGGGAGGCAACCGACAAGCTTTTGCTTATAGTTGAGCCTGGTACGCCCGAGGGATTTTCGCAGCTAAGACAGGCAAGGGAGCTTTTGCTTGGCGCAGGCGGTTATATCGCGGCACCGTGTCCTGCGAATGGTGTGTGTGCGTTACCCGATGATGATTGGTGTCATTTTACGGTGAGGGTATCTCGTTCAAAGCTGCATAAGCAACTAAAGGGCGGCGAAGCGCCGTATGAGGACGAGAAATTCTGCTTTCTCGCTGTTTCGAAAGAAGAAGTCAGCGGAGCGACAAGAATACTGCGTCACCCGAAGATAGAAAGCGGCAAGATAACGCTGCGGCTGTGTACGCCAAACGGAATTTGCGAAAAGCTCGTCACAAAGAAAAGTCCGCATTTCAAGGCGGCGAGGAAATCAGACTGCGGCGATAGCTGGAGCGGCGAAATTTAGGAGTTTTTGTTTTGGATATAATAGTTGTGAATACTGCGGGCACTGAGTTCTCTCAGATAGAGAAATATCTGTCCCATGTATCAAAGGCAAGGCGCGCAGCGGTGCTTAAAAAAGGCTCGGATAACGACAAGGTCCAGTCGCTTGTGGCGGCGCTGCTTGTGCGGTTGGAGCTGTCAGAGCGGCTTGGAATACCACAGAATAAGCTTTCTTTTGAAAAAGGCGCACACGGAAAGCCTTATGTAAAGGGCAGTGACGTGCAATTTTCGCTGTCGCATACGAGTGGTGCGGTCTGCGCGGCTTTTTCGGACAGTGGTGAGATAGGCGTTGATATAGAGCTGAAAGACCGCCGTGTGAATGAAAGACTGAAGCAGCGCACACTGAGCGAAAGAGAGCGCGAAACAGTCAATTCCGACGAGGATTTTATTCGTATTTGGGTGAAGAAAGAGGCTTTTTTGAAGCGCACGGGAATAGGGCTTGCAACGCAGCTTTGCGGTGCAGATACCACGATAATTTCCGACATCGCGGCGTTTGACTGCGGCAGGTATTTTGTCGGCGCGGCAGGAAAAAACGCTCACGATGCTGAAATAAAAACGATTGATCTGAGTGAGCTTCTTGCAAGGCTGTGAGTGTATTTACATATTTATCGAGAATATCGGCTTCTGATGGTTTGTCAGAAGCCGTTTTGCGTATTGACAAGCTATGCTAAAATGAGTATAATATATAATGGCTCAGAAAAGGTCGGCATAACGGAATGCGGTGAAAATCCGCAGCAGTCCCCGCTGCCGTGAGGAAGCTGCGCTGCTGTCACAGACGGAAACGTCGGGTCACTGAGGGCTAACGCCCGTGGGAAGGCTGGCAGAGCGTGAAAATTCCAAGCCGGAAGACCTGCCACTGTTTTTTGAAGTCGAATACAGGAATAAATTCCCAAAAATATTTTTATAAGAACCTCACACCGTTGCCAAAATCAAAGATTTTGACAGCTGAGAGAACCTTGAAAAAATATTTCCGCCGCTTCGCGGTGGCAGCCTTACGGCTGATTGCAGGAATAAATCCCTGTAAATATTTTTATCGGAGGAATAAAACATGAAAACAAGAAGAATTTTGGCAGCATTGCTGTCAGCGTCGGCGCTTTGCGCCATGTCGGCGGTCGCTTTCGCTGAGGACGAGCCTAAGGGCTATGTGACCTTTTTTGCAGACAAGGCGACTATCGGTCAGGGGCTTGTATGCGAGCCTGAAGTCGTGCCTTTCTATGAGGGCGAAACAGGAATGGATATTGTAAAAAGAGCTGCCGATGTGAACGCAGTCGATGGCGGCTTTGGCGCTTATGTCGAGGGCTTTGCCGATACGGATACGGGAGCGGAGATTCCTGCTGCAATCGCAGCGGTTTGCCCCGAAATGACAGGCAGAAACACTGAGGGTTATCTGTCCTCTTACGATTACACTGCCGAGTCGGGCTGGAGCTGGTTTCTTAATGACGAGAGTGCATTAGTTGGTATTTCTGATTACACTCCTGCTGACGGCGATGTTGTTTGGTTTAGATTTACAGTATACGGCTACGGCTGCGACCTTGGAATAGACAATTCCTCTTGGGGCGGAAATCCCGCACTTGTTGAGGCTGTACAGACCGCCGAGCTTGCAAAGCTTATGGCAGAGTCTGATACTGACAGCAGCGAATATGCCGAGGCTGTAAAGGTGCTTGGTACATTCGGCGTTTCACAGGCTGATATTGACAGTGCTTATGAGGCGCTTGCAGCGGCAAATGAGCAGGTCGATAATAACGGAACATCTGACAATGAGATAGGCGAGCCGATTCCCGAGGATAACGCCGATGATAAGGCGAGCGCCGATACAGGCGCAGAGGGCGTTGCAGTCGCTATCGGAGCAGTACTTGCAGCAGGGGCTGCACTTGTGCTGTCCAAGAAAAGATGACGCGCATTAAAAAAATTATCGCGGCGGTCTGCATGGCTTTTTTTGTGGCGGTGCAGACCGCTTTTCCCGTATTTGCCGAGCACAGCGCGAATGAGCTGCTCGTGTATTTTGGCGCGGAAAGCGATGATTTTTATGATGAGCTTTCATTCAGTGAGAACGATTGGGCAGCGTATTGTGACATAAGGCTTAACGGCGCGGACGGTGCAGAGGATTATCTGAAAAACGTGGAGCTTGCGGCAGCGGAGCTTATGTCCTCGGACGGATTTGTAAAGCCTACCGAGCTTCAGCGCGCGGCTGTTATACTTTCTTCAGTGGGAATGTGCAGCGAGGAGCTTATCTCGGCGGCGGTCTACAATAATGAAAAGCTGGACAGACAGGGCTTTAATGCTTATATATGGGCGCTTATTGCGGCAAATTGCTGTCAGATTTCCGAGCCTGAGGGCGCAGTGAACACAAAGGCTTCGCTTGCGCAGTTTATAATTTCAAAACAGCTTTCGGACGGCGGCTTTTGCCTCAAGGGAACTGTCGCAGACACCGATATCACCGCGGCAGTGATATATGCACTTGCGCCGCTTCGTGATGACGAGGAGATATCCTCTGCGCTTGATAAAGCAGAGGAATGTCTCAGCTCACTCCAACTTGATAGCGGCGGCTTTATGAGCATGGGAATCGAAAACTGCGAAAGCACCGCGCAGGCAATAATCGCGTTATGTTCGCTCGGGTATAATGCGGACGATGTGCGTGTATCGGCGGCGCTTGAAGCATTGGAGCAATACCGAGTAGATGGCGGCTATTCGCACATTTCGGGCGGCAATGCAAGCGGAATCGCCTCAGTGCAGTGCTTGCAGGCGTTTACTGCTTTGGAGCTTAGAGAGCGAAACGAGGGGTTGTTTTTCCCTAAAGCTATAGAGGATAGCAAAAATGCTGAGCCAACTATTGAAGCAGCAGAGCAGGAGAGTTTGCCCTCGTCTGAGCAGATAGAGAGTGAAAGCGGAGCCACAGGCGACAATATTCGAGTAGTCATTGCAGCAGTCTTGGCGGCATGCGGCGCGGCATTTGTGCTCACTTGGCTGATACGCGGCAGGAAGAAGCCGTTAATACTGGTTGTAGGCATTGTAATGCTCTTGGCTTTTGCAGTAGTGCTCTTTTCGGATATAAAAACCCCCGAGGAGTACTATGCTTCGACGGACAACAGCGGCGAGGGAATAACGGTGAGCGTATCTGCGAGCTGCCTTAACGCGATTGAAGCTCCGAAAAAAGCGGTGCGGGATATAGAGCTTCCGTCTGACGGATATATCATCACCTTGCAGAGCTTGAGCGTTGCGGACGGCTCAACAGCTTTTGACGCGCTGATAAGCGCCGCGCGGCAGCAGGAGATCACGGTAGACCATACAAATTCGCTTATGGGCGTGTATGTTTCGGGAATAGGCGGCTTATACGAGTTTGATTACGGCAGCGAGAGCGGCTGGCTGTATTATGTCAACGGTGAGAGCCCGTCGGCAGCTATGTCGCAGTATACGCTGTCTGAGGGAGATAAGGTGGAGCTTGTTTACACCTGCGAATTAGGCAGATGACCGCTTGGTAATGCCTTGGCTTTGTGTCAAGATACTAATTGCACAAATATTTGTGCTCAAATTTGTACAAAACCGCATGGCGGTTTTTAGTGGTTTCGTCTTGAAAAAAACGTTTACTTGTGATATAATTTTATATGGAGTATATTGTAAGGCTCTATGCCGTCTTTTCGGGGACGGTTTGCAGAGCTCAAATATAACGATTACATCGGCGTTTTATGCATGGTTTCAGCATGACCCGCCGTGCATTATTAGGAGGACTGCTTAATGACATCAACAATGAGTGTGCAGGCTTCCGGCAGATTCGGACTAACCAATAAAATGCTTGGTCTTATCGTTTCCGGTTTTGCCGTGATAGAGGCTGTCGTTGCGTATTTCTTAGTGTTCGCACCGTTCTACATAGCTCCTATTTATCAGAAGTGTGCCGAATACAACGCAGAGGGCGTTACCTGTACAGTAGCACTGTTCGGAAAGACTTTGGCTTCCAAGACAGATATCGCAAACTATCAGGTTATTCTTTCTCTTTGGGATGCTATTCTCAATATTGCAATAATCTATGTGCTGTTCACAGGCCTTACTCTGGTTCTGGGCTTCTGTATGTACAAGGGTATGTCCTTTGCAAAGAGCTATCTTATCGCTATGTTTGGTGCAAAGCACATAATCGGCATGGCTACACTGCTCGTTCCCTTTGCAGAGATGCGCAGAGATACCATGATATTCGGTATAATTGACGCTGTTGTTTGCATTGCGCTGTGTCTGCTGTTTATTCTTGTGAACAATGATGAGTATGTTGACGATATGCTGTTCACAGATGAACAGATCCAAAAGCTCAACAAGCGCATGAAGTTTGGATTTATCCTTTACGGAATCTTCTTTGCGTTCACCATTCTCACAAAGTTCGCTATGAACGCTTACGGCAGCTATTGGTCGCTCTATCTCGGCTGGACGGGCAATTCTGCTCTCGGTCAGGGCTACACTATGCTTCTCCTGCTTGCTGTTGCTCTGGTTGCTTCTATAATGTATATCCGCGAGGCTGAATGGGCTATGTATTTCTACGCTGCATTCGGCGGTGCAATTGCTGTTACAAATATCGTTGGTATCGTTTCAAGGATTCTCTGGGTAGTAAAGACATATATGCCCCTCAAGGCTGTATACGCTTCGGGTGATACAACACATGAAAGCTGGGATGCTGCAGTGAGCCTTATCGAAGGCGGCGGCGGAATGACAAGCGGCTGGTGGACTGCTACTGTTACACTGGTGCTTGCTTTCTTAGCGTCGGCTGCTATCGCATTCCTCAGCTTCAAGAAGATTGCAAAGAAGCTTGTTATTAAGATCAATTCCGAGAATAAGAAGCCTGCTCTTGCAGTTCTTATCTCTGCAGGCTCTATCGTCCTTAACTTTATCCTCACAGTTGCTGCTATCACCGTATGGCATAAGGAGCTTTACGCAGGCTATTCCATGGGCGCTATGGACTATATGTATTTCTTCGTTTACGGCGGAATCACACTGTTCCTGGCTATCGCAATGCTCGGCGGCTACAGCTTCACAAAGCTCGGCACTCTCGGTCTTTACCTGCTCATTGCTTCCAACAACTTTATCAGCATCTTCACTGTACTCGGTCAGAGAGCTGCCAAGGTTGCAACGGTTGAGGGCTACGTTGGCTACAACTACATAATCACTGCTGTACTGTTCATTCTGTCTATCCTTTGCTGCGGCGTAATCATTCTTTCATTCGTTGTTAAGGGCGTAAATGACTATATGTACGAGAAGCGTTTCTCTTAATTAAGTATACTTAATTAAATAACTAAAGCTGCTTTTGATGTAGATCGAAAGCAGCTTTTTTGTGTTTTACAGCATATCGTTTCCCTTGCTTGCATATTCATTATTAGAAAACTCATGTCAATTCATGCAGCAAGGAGATGTGGATTATGGACGATATGAAGAAGCTTGTGGAAAAATACAAGCGAGAGCTTATGGAGTACAGCAAGGCGGCAAAGCACGAAATGCCGAATACGCGGCTGGAATTTCCCGAAATGACTGAGGATATTCCGCAGGAGAGCGTTGAAGCGCCTGCCGAGACACAGGAGCAGCCATCGGAGCCGCATACGCCGCAGATGATAGGCTATGGCGCGGACGATGTTATGGACGCTTTCAGCGATGTTTTTGCAAAGCTGCCGAATACGCAGGCTGCGACTGAAGATGTGACAGAAGACGATGATAACGGCGTCAGCACGGTAACACCCGAGGAAGCGGAGCGGCTTGATGACATTCCCGAAAGCGGCGAAAGTCCAGACGAGCAGCTTGCAAGGCGCGATTTTGAGGAGCAGGAGGAAACGGTAAATTCGCGCGAGGATATCAAGCCTTTGGAGCAGCAAGGCACTCCTACAATAATCCCGACGGAGCGCGAGTATGCTTCGCTGCAAGAATTTACAGAAGCAAACGAGCGCCGCGGCACAGCGCGATTCAGAACTTACACAGCTAGGGGAGCGCTCCCTGTATCGGGCGCTGAGATCATAGTTTTTCGTCAGATAGGCGGTCAAAAGCATGTTTTTTACACTCTCACGACCGATGAAAGCGGACAGACGCCGATAATTTCGCTGCCTGCGCCGCCAAAGGAGCTTTCCGAAAGTCCAGACAGTCCCATTACGCCTTATGCGACCTATGACGCGCAAGTGAATGCCGCCGGCTATGACGAGGTGATAATCAGAAGTATGCCGATATTTGACGGAGTGCAGTCGGTGCAGCGGATTGCGCTTGTTCCTGCGCTGGGACAGCCGCCCGAGATAATAGACAACACCGAGCCGCAGCTCAACGGAGGTGTGTAATGCCGAGATACGAAGTTCCGACCATACCCGAAACCATTACAGTACACCTCGGCACGCCCGATTCTGCGGCGCAGAATGTAACGCTGTCGTTCCCCGATTACATCAAGAACGTTGCTTCGAGCGAGATATATCCGACGTGGCCCGAAGCCGCGCTCAGAGCCAATATCTACGCACAGATAACCTTTGCGCTCAACCGCGTTTTTACAGAGTGGTACAGAAGCCGCGGCTATGATTTTGACATAACAAGCTCCACGCAGTACGACCAGGCGTTTGTGAACGGCCGCGAGGTTTTCGGCAACATAAACCGCATAGTTGACGAGGTGTTCAATAATTACGTTGTACGTCAAGGCAGCGTGGAGCCGCTGTTTACCCAGTTCTGCAACGGAACTACCGTTACCTGCGAGGGGCTTTCCCAGTGGGGAACGGTGTCGCTTGCCAATCAAGGCTTTACACCTTACGAGATATTACAGTATTATTACGGCGATGATATAAATATCGTCAGAAATGCCCCTGTTGCGCCGTATATTCCCTCATATCCCGGAACGCCGTTTGGGTTCGGCTCATCGGGCAATGAGGTGCGCACTATACAAGTGGAGTTAAACCGCATCGGCAACAACTATCCCGCGATACCTAAGATAGTGCCTGCAAACGGACTTTACGGTGAAAGTACGGCTGACGCTGTGCGAGTTTTTCAAGGCGTTTTTGGCCTGCCGCAGACAGGCGTTGTGAACAAAGCGACTTGGTATCAGATAAAGTACATCTTTGCGGCGGTCAAGGGACTTGCGGAGCTTACGAGCGAAGGGCTTCGCCCGTCTGAGGTCGAGCAGACATTCCCCGAGCAGCTGAGCCTTGGCGATTACGGTCAGCCTGTGCGCTCGCTGCAATATTATCTGAATGTTATTTCTTATTTCAATCCCGAAATCCCCGAGGTGACGGCAGACGGAGTTTTCGGCTCGGATACCGAAGGTCAGGTGATAGCGTTTGAAACGTTCTACGGACTTACGCCAAACGGGGTTGTTGATTTCCGCACGTGGCAGCTTATACAGCAGATATATGATGATATACTTGCGGGACTTCCCACAGGCTATGAGCAGGGCGCGGCGGCGCTGTACCCGGGCTACAACCTCACGCCGGGGCTTGCAAATGACGATGTAAGGGAACTTCAGACCTATCTCAGCGTTATCGGAGCAAATTACCGCGATATCCCCGAAGTGCAGGTGACTGGTGTTTTCGACGCGCAGACCGAGAACGCGGTACGTCGTTTTCAGGAGCTTTTCGGGCTTGACGTTACGGGTGTTGTGGGCGCTCCCACATGGGACGCTATCGCAAGGGAATACAACTTCATAAAGCTTGGCACACAAAGACCTTAAACATCACAAAAAAGCGCTCCGTTCTCGCAAAGGGAACGGGGCGCAGTGCTTTATTCGGGTTTATTTCGCTGCTCGGCTTCCTTTTTGGAGAACACGCAGCCGCAGTAGTTCTGTCTATACAGACCGTGCTCTTTTGAAAGCTCTATCGAGCGCAGATAGCCGCCGCGCTTTTTGAAGTCGGACGGCAGGTGCGAGGTCTTATATATCTCGGACAGCTCCGCGCCTATCTCGTTGAGCTTTGCGGCGTTTTTCAGCGGACTTATCGACAGGGTAGAGCAGAAATAGTCAAAGCCGTGCTCTGCCGCGTATTTCGCCGCGCGTTTAAGCCGCAGGCGGTAGCAGATAAAGCAGCGCTCGCCTCCCTCGGGGATATGCTCAAAGCCCTTTACGGCGGAGTAGAACTCGGTTGGGTCGTAGCTGTCTACGACAACACTGACGGGGTTTTTGAGCGACATTTCGGAAACGAGCCTTTGCTGCTCGGCAGCGCGCTTAAAAAACTCCTCCTCAGGGGAGATGTTCGGGTTATAGTAGAGTATCGTGATAGAGAAATACTGCGAGAGATATTCTATGCAATAGCTGCTGCAAGGCGCACAGCAGCTATGGAGAAGCAGCCGCGGCGTTCTGCCGTCAAGCTGCGATATGAGCGTATCAAGCTGTTTTTGGTAGTTTTGTGGGGGCATTGGTGGAGGCTCCTTTGGATCATGCGTTTTAGTTGTGTTATGCAATTTGCGATGCTCTTAACAATTCTTTGTCTGTATAACTCATTCTTTTTACCTTTCACAATCATTTAATGTTCTATGTAGTTGTATTCTTTGGAGAATGCTAATGTTTGTGTGCTTCCAACATAATAATACTCTTGTATTAAATATTTGTTTCTGATATATTTTTGTATATCATTAGGGTCATGTATATTGTCATTAATAAAGTTTTTGCATTCAATTAATACATCCCTTGGTACATAATGAACCTCTATTACAGTTTTCATTTCATATAATTCCTTAGTGAAACCTGATAGAATTTCTAACATTTTGTCTTGGGATTGTGTTTGAGAATCTTCGATTAATATCCACATTATACTAGCATTCTTTTTGCCATTTTGATTAATAGCTTGTGAAAAAGATTTTATTGTGACTTCGTCTGGATTCCTTATGCCAGCATCGTAATCAGGAGCTAATCCATATATATATATATACTTCCGTCGCAAAATCATCAAAATGTTCGGCTAAAACAGGGTCAATTATATCTTTGATTTGTTTGCGCACAATCGATTGTATATATAGATCGTCCAGTTCATAGCTGCCCTTGCCATATTCAAAATACTCCGCTTCAAAATATAACGTGTTGTCATCTTTGGGGTGGCATGTTGCTGTCAATAATCCAGAAGAGTAATACGCTCCAGCAGACTTTGTCCCAACATCTACTACTACAAATTCCTCTCCGTATTTTTCTTCCAGAGCGTCCGCGACAAGTTGTTTGCATTGGCTTTTCGAATAACCCTTCCAGTAAGTACACCCCGTCAGAGATGTCACAGCGAACAGGCAGGTGATAATAAGAATGGCGATTTTTTTAAGCATAAGCCGCTCCTTTCTGTCAAGGTCATAAAGTCACACCTACATTTTACCGCGAAAAGCCCTGTTTTGCAACAGAAAACAGATTGTTACACAAAGTTTTGTGCAAATTGCCAATTGAAAACGTTTTACTTTTGTTGTATTATATATACATATAACAATACAACGAGGTGAGCGTTTTGAATATCACAATTAAAGATGTTGCTAAGGCGGCTAATGTTTCGGTTGCTACGGTATCGCGCGTGCTCAACAAGAAAACGAATGTTTCCGATGAGGCGGTGCAGGCGGTAAACCGCGCCGTTGAAGAGCTTGGCTACAGCCCGAACTTCCTCGGACGCGACCTCAGAAAGAGCGAAACAAAGCGTATCCTTGCGATAATCGCTTCTACCGAACAGAGCTTTTATTCAGATGTTCTGCGCGGTATGCAGGACGCCGCTTATCAGCAGGGATATGATGTGCTTATCGCTACAACAAGAAACGACCCCGAGCATGAGATGCACCTGCTTAATATGCTGTTCTCAAAGGCTGTTGACGGTGCGGTGCTGCTTGCGCCGAAGCTTGACGCGCAGACCATATCTCAGCTTGCGCGCAAATATCACCTTGCAATGTGCCTTGAAAGGCTTGAAGATTGCGAGATACTCTGCGTTACCATCGACAATGAACAGGCAGGCTATGACGCAACAAAGCTGCTTATCGGAAAGGGCAGAAAGCGTATCGGCCTTATTACCACTAAGGAGCGCAGTCAGTCCTCTATCGACCGCGAAAAGGGCTACCGCAGAGCGTTGGCTGACGCGGGCATAGGCGTAGACGAGCAGCTTATCTACTACGGCGGCTATGACTGTGACGACGGTTTTGCAGGCTGTGAGCAGCTTATGAAGCTTGAAAATAAGCCCGACGCGATATTCTCCATTTCCGATACTATCTCCATTGGCGCTATGACCTACGCCATCAGAAACGGAATAGAGGTCGGCAAGGACGTGCTGTTCTTCGGCTTTGATAACATCGCATATTCGCATATGTTCATTCCGCGCCTGTCTACAGTAGAGCAGCCATGCTATCTGCAAGGAAAGACAGTCATCGAAAAGCTTATCCTCAACATGAAAGCTGAGGTTCCCGATACGGGAGTTTACAAGCTGCCGCATTCGCTTATTTTAAGAGAATCCACAGGTGATAAATAAATCAAAAACCCCGATCACTCGGGGTTTTTCTTATTCCTTTTCATTCGCAAGCCGTTCGGCTTTCATATAAAGCTCGTACACGGGCGCTATCTTTTTAAACTCTTTTGCGATGTGCTTTGAAAGCTTGTCGGTGAACATTATTTCGGGGTCGGTAAGCTCACCCGAAAGTCCCAGACTGCGGCGGTTTAGCCACTCGGCTTTTTCGCGCGGCTGGTCGGGATAGCGGTCGCGCTTGTACATCTCGCCGTAAAGCTGGAAGCTTTTCTGCTTTTTCACCGCCATGAATGCCGCTTTGAAAGCGTCGTCATCGGTGAGGATAAGCTGCCTTGCTACCTCCATAACAGCAGGGCGAACGCAATAATAGCCGCAGCCGAAGCTCATTCCCGAAGCGCCTATCGAAAAGTAGAACTCGGGCGCGGGATTTCGCGGGTCGCGCGGTCTGCCGAAGCTGTACCAGATATGATCGCGGAAGATGGAATCGGGGTGCATTCTTGCGTCGCGGTAGATACGCGATATCTTTTTCGGGTCGCAGATGATGTATTTATCTATCTTTGCCATGGTAGGTGCAAGGTCAAGTACAAGCTGCGACATGGGCTGTTTTACATGGGCTTCATATTCTGCCTTGTGCTCAGTGAACCATGCCTTGCTGTCGTGCAGGCGGTTTTCAAACAAAAAATCTATTGAGGCTTGTGAAAATGGCATAATTATTTCCTTTTCTTTTTGGACTTGGTAAGCTCGAAGCTAATTTCGGTCATGCGTTTTAGCTCCTTGTCGGGAACGTCCGAGTCGAAATACACAGTATTCCAGTGGGTCTTGTTCATGTGGTAGGCGGGAGTAACTCCCTCGTAAACACTGCGCAGAAAATCCGCTTCCATAGGGTCGCATTTGAGGTTTACTGCAGGTCTGCCCTTAACGTCAAATATCAGTGCAAACCATTTGCGGTTGTCACAGTGGCGTGCTACCCATGTGTCGAAATCCTCGTCAAAGGGCTGATCCACTTCAACACCAAGCATATCGCGGCAGTACTTTATGTATTGCTTTTTTGTCACGGTGCGTCCTTTCTGACGTAATTAATGAAGCGGATATTGTAGCCGTTGGTTTCGATGATATCCGAAGCCTCGACAGCCTCCCACTCGGGAAGTGCGTCGATATCTGTAAAGAATGTATCTCCACCGAAGCTTTCGTATACGCGCGTTATGTACGCCTTGTCGCAGTAGGGGAGCATCTGGCGGTATATCTCGCCGCCGCCGATTACGAATATCTCGTCCTTGATATCCTTTGCATATTCAAGAAATTCTTCGATAGAGCCGAACACCTCCGCGCCCTCAATGGTCTTTTCGGTGCGAGAAATAACGCAATTCACGCGGTCGGGGAGAGGTCGCTTCGTGAAGCTTTCGTAGGTCTTGCGCCCCATAACAACGGTGTGCCCTGTCGTAATCTCGCGGAAGCGCTTCATATCTGCGGGCAGTCGCGCGAGCAGGTCGCCGTTTCTGCCAATAGCCCAGTCGTTGTCGGCTACTAGAATTAGTGTCATGGTTTACCTCCTGAAATGAGCGGCAGTTTTATGCATTGTAATACATATCATAAACTACATATCCGCCGATACCGTTTAAAGAACCCTCTGATGTTTCCTGACACATCATGCAACGCGGTTCCTGCATAGGGAATCCGCTTGTGGGATATATTCCGTATTCGGACGAGGTCTTAAAGCCAACCTTATTATAGAAATGATAGTCGCCCTCTACGGCAATTCCCTTGAAGCCGTATTCCTTTACCTTTTCGATACCTAAATTCAGCATAGTTAAGCCGATATGCTGATGGAAATAATCAGCATGCACCGAAACAGGCGCAAGTATAGCGATATCGCCGTTGTCTATGTGCTCGCCGTCCTTTGTTTTTGAAAGAGGGAATCTCGAAAAAAGAAAATGTCCCACGATCTTTCCGTCAAGCTCTGCTACAAAAGACAGCTCGGGGATATAGTATTTTGAAACGCGGATCTCTTCGATCAGCGCTATGATATCAGTGCCGTCAGAGTAGGGTGTGCCCTCGCTGAAAGAGCGTAATACCAGTGAAATAATGTCCTTGTAGTCTTTCTGTGTTTCGGGGTGTATTGTAATGTCGTTTCGCATAATACCTCCGTAAATTTTGTTTTACCGTATGCTTTAATTATAGCAACTCTCTCTCAAAATGTCAACAAACGAAAAGGGCGGAAAACTCCGCCCCCCTGTATCTATCTTTTGTTCTACACAATAATCATTATCTTATAAATGCTGTTGAGAAGTCTGCAGATGCAAGGAAATCGTATAACGGCTAGGCTTTGTGTCTGCCGTTGTGCGATTGACGCAGCAAGTGCGGGCTTCTCAAAAGCATTACTCTGCCAGTAATTTTTCTACACTTGCAAGCTTAACGCAAACGCAGAATATCTCCATAGCTTGACGAAGCTCGGAAACGCTGGGGAATGTGGGAGCAATTCTGATATTGCTGTCCTTGGGGTCGTTGCCGTAGGGGTAGGTTGCTCCTGCGCCTGTCATAACAACGCCTGCCTCTGCCGCGAGGGAAACGATACGCTTTGCACAGCCCTCCATAGCGTCAAAGGATACGAAGTAGCCGCCCTTGGGGGAAACCCACTTGCCGATTCCGAGAGGGGATATCTCCTTGTTCAGCATATAGAGAACAACGCTGAACTTGGGCTGAATGATAGCCGCGTGCTTCTTCATGTGCGCCTTGATGCCGTCAAAGTTCTTGAAATACTTGCAATGGCGGAGCTGATTGAGCTTATCAAAGCCGATAGTCTGAACAGTCATCTGATTTTTGATGAAATCTATGTTGTTCTTGCTTGCAGCAATTACCGCTAGACCGCCGCCGGGGAAGGATATCTTGGAAGTGGAGGTGAACTGGAATACCATATCGGGATTTCCTGCCTTTTTACATTCCTCGATGATGTTAAGCAGTGTGTCGTGGTCATCGGACAGGTGATGTACGCAGTATGCGTTATCCCAGAAGATACGGAAATCCTTAGCCTTAGGCTTGAGGTTTGCAAAGCGTCTTACTACCTCGTCGGAGTATGTGATACCTGTGGGGTTGGAGTACATCGGAACGCACCAGATACCCTTTATTTCCTCGTCCTCGGAAACAAGCTTCTCAACAACGTCCATATCGGGACCGTCTGCCTTATACTGAACGGGAATCATCTCGATACCGAGGGATTCGCATATAGCGAAGTGTCTGTCATAACCGGGAACGGGGCAGAGGAACTTAACCTTGGAAGAAGCGCCCCAGGGCTTATCGCCACCGTAAACGCCGAAGTGCAGCGCGCGGATGATCGTGTCGTACATAAGCTGGAGAGAGGAGTTGCCGCCGACAATGATCTCGTCATCACCGATACCAAGCATTTCTTCAAAAAGCTTTTTAGCTTCGGGGATACCGTCAAGAATACCATAGTTGCGGCAGTCGATACCGTTTGAGGATTTATAATCTCCGTCAAGGCAGTGCAGCAGCATATCAATGGAGAGGTCAAGCTGCTCGGGCGCAGGCTTTCCGCGGGACATATCAAGCTTCAGACCCTTTGCTTTATACTCGCCGTACTGCTTTAACAGCGCGTCCTTTTCGGCGAGAAGCTGTTCCTTGTTCATTTGCGTGTACAACATAATGTTACCCCTTTTATATATTTCTTTTGATTAATCTGTATATTTAATGCAGAAATATTCATGACGGCTTGCACGATATGACCGCTTATTTCAATATATCTGCCTGATACATTATATCACAGAGAGCTTGTTTTTGCAAGCGTTTTTAAAAAATCTTGCAAAAAAACAAAACCATGGCATTATCAGCCATGGTTTTTGGTGAAATTTGCTTATTTTCAGTTTGAAGCGCCCTCAAGCATTTTGGTCTGCGAGTCAACAACTGAACGCAGTTCTCTGCGCTGGTCGTAAAGCTCGATGATATTATTGATGCGGCGGCGTACAAATCTGATGTTGAAAGGCTTTGCAATAACATCAGCAGCACCGAGGTCGTATGCTCGCGACAGCGATTTATCAGATGTATCAGCGCTTATGATAAATACGGGAATTTCGTCTATGTACTTGTTTTCAACGAAATATTCCAGTACACCGAAGCCGTCCATAACAGGCATCATGATATCCAAAAGAACGGCGCAAAGCTCGTCCTTGTGCTTTTCAAACTCTTCTATAGCTTTCTGACCGTTTTCTGCCTCGATAACGCTGCGGTCACTGAAAGTATCGCTTAACATAAGTCTGTTGAACTCGAAATCGTCAACAATGAGAAGTGTGTTGCGTTCTGACATGGTGGTTCCCCCCTTGTCTGTTAAGGTGTTGTCAAGCTTTTGTCAACTGGTATTATACTAATTATATAATATTCTGTCGAAAAAGTCAATACCGAAGATGACATTATTTTTTGGTAAGCACTGCCACGGAGATATCATCGTGGCTGCCTGCGCGAGTGCGTTCATGGAGATGTGCTTCAAGCTCATCGGTCTTTTTGGAGGATACCGCATCGGTGATACGTTCACCGAAGCGCAGATAATCCTCGCTGCTGAGGAATGAATTTATCAGTCCGTCGCTTGAAAGAATGACAGCGCTGCAGCCTCCCTCATTGTAAAACCAACGGAAGTTATCAATAGCGTCGCTGTCGCAAAGCGATGTTGTAAGATTTCCTACCAGCCTTTCGTCCTCGGGCATGGGAAAGCTCATTTTTCCACGGCGTCGCATAGCAAAGCTGCCGTCGCCTATCTGCAGACCGAAAAGTCCGCGGCTTGTTGCTGCTGCAAGTATCAGCGTAGCGCCGTATATGGATTCGGTAGGGATACCGCCGTATTTTTTGCATATAGCCTGCTCTTTTTCGGTGAATGGAGCGTAGCTCATGTGTGCGGAAATGTCCTCGTTCCAGCTGCAAATGATGTTTGCGGCGATACGTCTTGCGGCGTTCTGCGGATTTTCGATGAATATCCTGTCCAGTCCGCCATTGCGCTCTGCAAAATCCATTATGGAGCGTATCGCGGTGCGGGTGGCAAGCTCGCTTCCCGCGTCGCTGCGGAAATGCTTTTCGCTGCCGTGACCGTCCGATACTGCGGCGATGGCGATATCGTTTGTGATGTGTATTCTTGAGGAGTCCTGACAGGGCTCGCCTGATGTTTCGTGCGAAGCGCCCTTTATTGAAACGCAATAGCCTTTAAAGCTCATTACCAGCCGGCCTCGATATCAGCGGAGATCTCATCGCTTTCTGCAAATTCGCGTATCTGCTCGGCAGCGGACTGCTGCTTTGTGCGAACGTCCTCCTCGCTTTCAGCAAGGCGAACACTGCGGCTTCCTATTTGAGAGGAGGTAACGGCAACGAATTTAACGAGCTTAGCTAAAGCTTCGCCGTTGTGGGCAGTAACAACGCTGTCGGGGCTGCCTGTAAAGCGCTCGAGTATTTCTAGGTCAGCGTCCTCGCCGATAGCAACTGCAGCCTTGATGCCGCTTGCATACCATTTGTTCACAGCAAGCTCTGCAAGTCCCTTTTCGAAATTATCGGTGGGATAGCCGTCGGACATAAGGATCATTACAGGGGCAAAGGAGAGCGAGGGCGACTTCATAAACTCGTTTCTTGACAGCTTTCCTGCAAGAGAGGAGAAAGCGCTGCCGAGGTCGGTAACGTTCTCAGCGTCGAGGGGCTGCCATTCGAATTCGTCTACGGAAACAGGCTCATCGTACATCCATTCGCTGCCGCCCGAGAATTTAAGCACAGCAAGCTTGATGTCGGCGTCTGCGCCGCCGATTCCGCGTATTTCGGGGATAAGCTCCTCCATAACGGAGTTTACGGTGCCAATCTTGCTGCCGCTCATACTGCCCGAGCAGTCGATAAGAAAGAAAAGCACCATTGACTTTTTGGCGATCTCTTCAGCATCGTCAAAAGGGTTTGCGTTGAATAAAGCCATTTTTCTAACCTCCTGATATACTTATATATAATTAAATATATTATATCACCGCGCGCGAAAAAAGTCAATCAAAATATTGATTTAGCGGCAAGAATATGTTATACTTGTTTTATAAAATTCGTGGAGGTGCGAGTATGAGATTTTCAGAAAAATGCAGGCTTGTTTTCTGCGTGTTGCATATTCCCACAATGAAAAAGGGAATGAGGCTAAGCTCCGAAGCACACACCGCGGAAGAGATCGCTGCCGCGAAAGCATTCAAGCGCGTTTTTGTAGGCATTGTTATTATTGCAGTGCTGTATGTCGTAGGGCTTGTGGCGGTGTTTCTGTGCAATATTCCGTTTCTTGACAGCGGCACACGGAGAAACGGTACAGTACAGCAAAATGGCAGTGTGAAATATGTTCAGAACACCGAGAAATTCGTTTCACAGGAGAGCTTGGGACTTTCTGAATTTGAGCTTTCAGAGGGCGATAAAATAGTCATCTTTTTTGATAAGGACGACAATATAAGCTCGGCATATCCCAAGGCTTATTATGATAGCTATACCGAAACAAGGGTGTTTGCTATACTTGGCTATGCGCTGCTCGGTATGACCGCGATACTTATCTATGCGCTTATAATATGCAGGCTCACGCCGTTTGGAAGCGCGTGGTACGAATATTTGAAAAAGCTTACATCTGAAAATGCACAAGAGCTTCCTTTAAGGCGCAGAGTTATAATAAATATCGTATCGGTCGCGGCAGCAGTTTTGATATGTATGCCGCAGCTTATCGGGATCATTGAAAATGCGCGCCGTATGGAGAAGATAAACGAGTTCGGAAAAACGATAAAACAGGCGCAGCAGGCGGCTGATTACGTCGACAGGTTGACTGAACACCTTGAGGGGCTTGACGAAAAGCTTGACAGTAACAGCGGTCTTGACAATGCGCAGGATGCATCGGACAGGATACATGACATAATGGCTGGGCTGAAAAAGGACGAGTGAGTGTATTAGGGAGGATTAGCTTTGGCACAAAGACTTGTTCATTATCTGCTTGGTGAGATGCTTTCTCAGCAAGCTGAAATCAAGGATAAAAGTAGGTTTCTGCTGGGCAGCGTCATGCCTGACGCATATACAGATGTACGCGACAGGGATAAAACTCATTTCAAGCGCAGGCTGACAAGCGGAAAGATGTATTTTGATTTCGATAGCTTTAAGGCGCAGTTTCATAGCGAAATGCTGCGTGATGAGCTGTATATCGGCTACTATATGCACCTTGTCGAGGACGCATTTTATCGCACATTTATCCACGGTAACGGCTGCAAAATGCCGAATGGCAGCGATGAGGTCGCTAGGCTGCATAATGATTATCATATTCTCAATGCGTATATCGTTAAGAAATATAACATGACAAATATCTTAAATACTCCTGTGAATATTGGCTGCGAGCCTATACAGAAGATTGCGGATTTCACGCTTAACGGATTTGTTGACGATATGTCAAATGATTTTACCGAGCAGATATCGGGTAACACCTGTTTTGTAACGGAGGGTATGCTTGATAAGTTTATAGCCGCATATTCCGATAGGTGCATAACAGAATTGCAAAGTGTTTTGCGAGGGGGAACGTATCTTACTGCAGAGCAGCTTGCGTATTCAAGATAGCAGCGGTTTTAAGCAGTATTTTTAAGTAATATTTCATCGGACAGCTTCATATTTATGGACAAAGAGTGAATTTTTTCGGAGGTATGATATATGAAGCTGAATAAAAGATCAATAAAGCTTACACTCGGAATGCTTGGCTGCTTTGCAGTGCTTGCGGTATGCGCGAGAATGACGGACAACGTCGTGCCTGCGTCAGCTTCCGTTGACGAGCGTCCTGTCATCGTGTTGGACGCGGGACATGGCGGCCTTGACAGCGGCGCAGTCGGAGCAAACGGCACGCTTGAAAAGGACGTGAATCTTTCGGTCGTGCTGCACCTCAGGGATATGCTGGAGCTTTCGGGCTTTCATGTGGTGCTGACGCGCGACGAGGATATCTCCATCTATGACGCAGGTGTTGAGGGAATACGCAATCAAAAGCTTTCCGATATGGATAACCGTCTTGAGATAGTGCAGAGCTATCCCGACAGCATTTTTTTGTGCATACATCAGAATAACTACACCGACCCGAAGTATTTCGGCGGGCAGATGTTTTACAATAACAACAATGCCGATAACAGGACGCTTGCTCAGATAATGCAGAACCGCTTTGCGGTATTACAGCAGGGCAACGACCGTGAGATAAAGCTTTCGGGTGACGAGCTTTTCTTACTTAAATCCAATACAAATCCATCTCTCATGATAGAGTGCGGCTTTCTTTCAAATCCCGAGGAGGAGGCAAGGCTTGCAACTACCGAATATCAGCAGCAGGTCGCATTCTCCATCTACAGCGGATTGCTGGAATATATCGACGCAACAACGGAGGACGCTCCCGATTATTCAATTACCGAGGAAGCGTGATCCCTCTGCAAAAGTAAATAATGTTAAAGGACGTATAAAATGGCTAAGCAAAAACAGCTTTTTATCTGCCGCGAGTGCGGGCAGGAATATCCTAAATGGAACGGACGCTGTGCTTCCTGCGGTTCGTGGAACAGCATAGAGGAGGCAACTCCCGCTGAGGTGCTTGTGGGAAAGAACGCCGCGCCTATCGGGGAGTTTAAATACAGCAGAATAGGCGAGATAAGCTATGAGGACGAAACGCGCTACGGCACGGGTATATCAGAGCTTGACCGAGTACTGGGCGGCGGACTTGTAAAAGGCTCGCTCGTGCTTATCGGCGGTGACCCCGGAATAGGAAAATCTACGCTTTTGCTTCAGATATGCGGCTTTATGGGGCAGGAGCACACTATCCTGTACGTTTCGGGTGAGGAGAGCGAAAGGCAGATAAAGCTCAGAGCGGATCGCCTAGGCGTTGCAAGCGATAATCTTTTTCTTGCTTCAAACAACAATTGCGAGAGCATAATCCACGCGGTGGTGCAGAATAAGCCTGAGGTAGTTATAATCGACTCCATTCAGACGATAACCTCAAATGCGATAAGCTCCTCGGCGGGCAGTATAGTGCAGGTGCGCGAGTGCACTAATGCGTTCATGCGCATGGCGAAGAGCGAGGAGATACCTGTTTTTATAGTAAGCCATGTCAACAAAGACGGCGGAATCGCAGGCCCGAAAATTATGGAGCATATCGTTGATACAGTACTGTATTTCGAGGGTGAAAAGCAGCTTTCCTACCGCATTTTAAGAGCGTTTAAAAACCGCTTTGGCTCAACAAATGAGATAGGCGTTTTCAACATGGACGACGATGGTCTGAAAGAGGTCACAAATCCGTCTGAAATGATGCTTTCGGGCAGGCTTACTTCCGTTTCGGGAAGCTGCGTTGTCTGCTCTGTAGAGGGTACGCGTCCTATCTTAGCTGAGGTGCAGGCGCTTGTGACAAAATCCTCGCTTTCTTCGCCGCGCCGCGTTGCGACAGGCTTTGATTACAACAGGCTTTATATGATACTTGCGGTGCTTGAAAAGCGCACGGGATTTTTCTTTGGCGGAGTTGACGTTTATGTCAATATCGTAGGCGGATTGCGACTTGACGAGCCAGCGGCTGACCTCGCGGTGGCAATGGCGCTGTATTCGGGACTTTGCGATAAGGTGGTTCCTGAAAAGGTGATGGTGTTCGGCGAGGTGGGACTCGGCGGTGAGGTGCGCAGTGTTTCTCATGTAAGAGAGCGCGTAAAAGAGGGCGCAAGGCTTGGCTTTGAGAAGTGCATAATTCCGAAGCAGAGCTTTTCCTCTCTCAGCAAAAGCGAGGGTTACGGTATACAGATAATCGGCGTAAGAACGCTTGAGCAGGCGTTCAGAGCGATTGCGGACAAGCACGGGGAGGACAAGCAGTGAGCAAGATGAAGATGCGTCTGCTTTATGCCGCGGTTTTTGCCGTTTTGCTTTGCGTTGAGGTGTGCATTGCGCTGTTTGTGCATGACGACTTTGTGCGCCCATACATTGGCGATGTGTTGGTGGTCGTGGTGGTGTACTGCGCAGCGAGGATAGCGTTTCCGTGCCGTTTTTGGCTGATTTCCGCAGCGGTATTCTTGTTTGCAGCGGTGGTTGAGCTTGTGCAGCTTACTGCTTTGTCGAGCTTGTTTCCCGAGGGCGGATTTATTGCAACGGTGCTTGGCTCTATTTTTGATTTAAAAGACTTGCTATGCTATGCGGCGGGCAGCGTTTTGTGTCTGCTGTGGGATATTTTTATTGTGAGGAAGTGTAAAAATGACAAATTGTGACGATTGCGTAAACTATGTATACGACGAGGAATGTGACTGCTGGGTGTGCCTTGTCAACTTAGATGAGGACGAAATGTGCCGCTTTATGACGGGAACCAATTACAATTGCCCGTATTACAGCAGCGACGATGAGTATGCTATCGCAAGAAAACAGTAAAACAAGCGATTATCCCCTGACAGTTTTTGGTTAGGGGGATTTTAATTGACCATTTTGTTATTTTAGTTGCTATTTGATTTGCTTTAACTTATTTCTATGTATTGAATTTATCTAAAAAGTGCAAAGTATGTTGTTTTTTTTTAGTTTAAATAACAGTAATGCGGTTTAAATCTTGCTTTTTTCAAAAAAACAGAGTATAATTATTTTTGTATTATTGAATTGAAAGGGTAAGTTATGCCCAAAAATCGAAAGGGGTAAAAACACAATGACATCTCCGTTCACTAAGGAAGAGCTGAAAAGACAGCTCGATGGTATCCTGGAGTTTGACTTCAGAACAGATTCCAAAAACGCAACAGACGCGCAGCTTTATCGTGCGCTGTCCTCCGTTGTTGTAAACTATCTCAAGGAAAAGCGCCACAACTTCATGCGCCAGGTTAATTCCCAGGGCAAGAAGCAGGTGTATTATCTCTCCATGGAGTTCCTGATGGGACGCTCCCTCAAGACCAGCCTTTACAATCTCGGCATGGAAAAGGAAGCCGAGGCTGCTCTTGCAGATATGGGCATCAAGATCGACAGACTTTTCGAGGAAGAGCCCGATGCAGGTCTTGGTAACGGTGGTCTTGGTCGTCTTGCAGCTTGCTATCTTGACGGTCTTGCAACCTGCGATTATCCCGCAACAGGCTATTCTATCCGCTATGAGTATGGTATCTTCAAGCAGAAGATCGTTGATGGCTGGCAGACAGAGCTTCCCGACAACTGGCTTCCCGGTGGCGGTGCGTGGCTCGTTCCCGTTCCCGATCAGGCTGTTGAGGTACACTTCGACGGAAGAATAAATGAATACTGGGATGAGAATTATCATCACCTCGAGCACGTTGACTACACTTCCGTAAACGCTGTTCCTTATGATATGTACGTTTCCGGCTACGACAGCAAGGGTGTTTCCAAGCTTCGTCTTTGGAGCGCTGAGAATATGTCCTTTGATATGAGCAGCTTCAACACAGGCGATTATGCAAAGGCTATGGGCGCTTCCAATATCGCTCACGCTATCTCCAAGGTGCTTTATCCCAACGATAACCACATGGAGGGTAAGGCTCTCCGTCTGCGTCAGCAGTATTTTATGTGTGCTGCTTCTATCGGCGATATCGTTATGCGCCACATGAAGGTATACGGCACACTGGAGAACTTCCACGAGAAGGTTGCTATTCATATCAACGATACTCACCCCACACTTGCGGTTCCCGAGCTCATGAGAGTTCTGCTTGACGACTGCGGTTACGGTTGGGAGCAGGCATGGCATATCTGCACAAACGCATTTGCTTATACAAACCACACCGTTATGGCTGAAGCTCTTGAAAAGTGGGATAAGGATCTTATCGAGAGAATCCTCCCCAGAATATTCTCCATCATCTGCGAGATCAACCGCCGCTACTGCGAGGAGCTTTACGGCAGAACCCAGAACAACGAGAAGGTTACAAAGATGTCCATCATTCAGGACAACAAGATTCACATGGCAAATCTCTGCGTTGCTGCTTCTCACAGCGTAAACGGTGTTTCCAAGCTGCACAGCCAGATCATCAAGGACGATGTATTCAATCTTCAGGCTATGGATAAGCCCAGCCAGTTCAAGAACGTTACAAACGGTATTGCTTACAGAAGATGGCTGCTCCAGTCCAACAAGGGACTTACCGATCTGCTTTCCGAGTGTATCGGCGAGGGCTTCAAAAAAGACGCTTCCGAGCTTATCAAGTTCCAGGTGTTCGCAAACGACAAGAGCGTTCTCGAAAAGCTTGGCAAGATAAAGAAAGCAAACAAGGAGCGTTTTGCTAAGTATGTTGAAAAGACAACAGGCACAAAGCTCAATGTTGACAGCATCTTTGACGTTCAGGTAAAGCGTCTGCACGAATACAAGCGTCAGCAGCTCAATGCACTGAACATTATTGCAGACTATAACTATCTGAAGCAGAATCCCGACGCTCCTTTCACACCCAAGACATATATCTTTGCGGCTAAGGCAGCGCCCGGCTACTATATCGCTAAGCAGATCATCAAGATGATCTGGTGCATCGGCGAGGAGATCAAGCATGATCCCAAGCTGCGCGAAAAGCTTCAGGTAATCTTCCTTGAGGACTACCGCGTAACTCTGTCCGAAATTCTCATGCCTGCTGCCGAGGTATCCGAGCAGATCTCTCTTGCAGGTACAGAGGCTTCCGGTACAGGTAACATGAAGTTTATGCTCAACGGTGCGCTTACTGTCGGCACATACGACGGCGCTAACGTAGAGATCCACGAGGCTGTTGGCGATGACAACATCTTCGTATTCGGTATGAGAACACCCGAGGTGAACGAGCTGCGTATCAAGGGCTATCACCCCGAGAACTATATCAATGGCAATCAGGTCATCAGCGACGCTATGCAGCGTATGTATAACGGTATCAACGGCGCTACATTTGAGGAAGTTGCAAACTCCATCAAGTTCAAGGACTTCTATATGGCGCTTGCTGACTTCGACAGCTACCGCGGAACTCAGGCTTACATCAGCGAGGTTTACAAGAATGCTGAGGAGTGGAACAGAAAGTCCCTGTTCAACATTGCAGGCGCAGGTCGCTTCTCTGCTGACAGAGCTGTTACTGACTACGCAAGAGATATCTGGAATCTTAAATAATCAGAATAAAATGTGCACGGGCGGCAATTTGCCGCCCCTACACATTTATATATCGCGTTTTGCGCGTTCCAATAATTGAATTTCTAAATTAGGAGAATCACCATGAGTCTTCCATTGTTTGATTGCTTTGACAGCAGCTATAAGCACCCGTTCGGTGCGCTGAGAAGAGGTCAGCCGAGCATTTTCAATGTTCGCATTCCGAAATATATGGCGGTGTCAGGGCTTACGCTGGTAATGTTCCGTCCCGGATATAAGGAACGCTTTATCGAACTTATCCTTCAGGACGAAAGCGGCGACGATAACATATATTCCTGTCTGTTCACGCCCAATAACACAGGTCTGCATCATTATTATTTCACCTGTATACTTGACGGCAGACGCCGCTATATCAAGCGCTGCGGAGCTTCCGAGGGCGTTTTTGAGGGCGAGGAGCTTTTCCAGCTTACTGTTTACGATGAAAACCTATACACTCCCGCTTTTATCCGCGGCGGTATCATGTATCAGATATTCCCCGATAGATTTGCTAAGAGCGGCAAGCCGCATGAGGGTGTTCCTACTGACAGAATAATGCGCGATGACTGGTATGCTACGCCTTACTACAAGCCCGATGAAAAGGGAATAGTCCGCAACAACGACTATTTCGGCGGCGACCTGCAGGGCATTATTGAAAAGCTGCCTTATATCAAGAGTCTTGGTGTTACTGTCATCTATCTGAACCCCATTTTTGAGGCGCACGAAAATCACCGCTACAATACCGCAAACTATGAGAAGATAGACCCGCTGCTTGGCACCGAGGAGGATTTCAAGGAGCTTTGCAAAAAGGCAAAGGAAATGGGCATCGACATCATTCTCGATGGTGTTTTCTCGCATACAGGCGCGGATTCCATATACTTCAACAAGTTCGGAAGATATGGCGACAATGTCGGTGCTTACCGCGATAGAAATTCGCCCTACTTCCCTTGGTACAGCTTTATGGGATATCCCGATAAATATGAGAGCTGGTGGGGAATCACCACTCTGCCGAACGTAAACGAAAACAACGAGCAGTATACAAACTACATCTGCGGCGATGACGGTATCCTGCAGAAGTGGATAAAGCTCGGCGCTCGCGGTTGGCGACTGGACGTTGCCGATGAGCTTCCCGATGAGTTCCTTGACAATCTTAATAAGGCGGTCAAGGCAATGGGTAATGATAAGATAATCTACGGCGAGGTATGGGAGGACGCTTCCAACAAGGAGAGCTACGGTGTGCGCCGCCGTTATCTCACTGGCGGACAGCTTGACAGCGTTATGAACTACCCGTTCAAGGAGGCAATACTGAATTATGTGAAGTATGCCGACCCGAATGCTTTCCGCGACAGTATCCTTACCATTATGGATCACTATCCTAAGCCCGCAATAGATATGCTGATGAACTTCCTGTCCACACACGACACGGAAAGAGCGCTCACTCGTCTTGGCGGCGAGGAGGTAGGCTGGCATGACAAGGATTGGCAGTGCGAGCGCTGCCTTGACGGTCAGCAGTATCTTTATGGTATCTCGCTGATGAAATGCGCAATGGTGCTCCAGTTCTTCCTGCCTGGCGTGCCGTGCATCTATTACGGTGATGAGGCAGGCATGGAGGGCTATCGCGATCCGTTCAACCGCCGCTGCTATCCTTGGGGTAATGAGAACCTCGACCTTATTGAGTTCACAAAGCAGCTTGCGGCAGTGAGAAAGGGCACACGCGCATTTGAACAGGGCGATCTCAGACTTATCGAGGTTACCGATAAGTACGTTGTGTTTGCGCGCTGCGATAAGATCACTCGTGACGCGGCTATAATCTATCTCAACAAGTCCACCAAGGGTCACACGTTTGAGATAAAGAACGACCACACCGAAATGTTCACACATTTCAAGGCTGCGTTCGACCGTTACGGCAGAGGCATAAAGGACGGCAAGATAACCGTTTCGCCCTTTGATTACGCAGTTGTATACTGCAAGTGCTGATATTATTTGCGGCGGGATATTCCCGCTGTCAGTCTGTCGATAAAGTACCATCTGCATCGTCACTCCGCTCTGTGGCAGGCACAATGCCTAGCTGCAGAGCGGGTTTCTAGCATCTGGCACTTTCTCGTTTGCCTTAAAAATAGACTTTTTCGACAAGCAAACGGTGGGAGTTTCTTGCCGTGTGTTTTAGGAGGAATTTATGAAAAAGCTGATAAGTATATTGCTAACAGCAGCGCTTATGTTCTCGCTTGCGGGCTGTGGCGCTGTAAAGGACGTTGTATCGGAGCTTGAAAGTTTCGGTGGCGAAATTGTATCGAATATTGACAGTGTAAACGACGAAGAGCTTCAATCGTCACAGACTGCTGCAACGACTACACAAACGACTGAAACGTCAACATCACAAACTACTACCGTAGCAACTACCGAGCCGACAACAGTGCAGACCACGACGCAGGCGGCTCCGACCGAAGAACCTGAGCAGTATCTAGACCCCGACGGTACATACACCACAAAGGACGATGTAGCGCTGTATATTCACCTTTACGACTGTCTGCCCAATAACTTTATTACTAAAAAGGAAGCGCAGGCACTCGGCTGGGAGGGCGGCTCGCTTGAGCCTTATGCTCCCGGAATGTGCATAGGCGGCAGCTACTTTGGAAACTATGAGGGGCTGCTTCCCGAAAAGGACGGCAGGGAATACACTGAATGCGATATCGACACGCTTGGCGCAAAAAGCCGAGGTCCAAAGCGCATTGTATTCTCAAATGACGGACTTATCTACTACACTGACGACCATTACGAAAGCTTTACGCTGTTGTACGGGGAGGAGTAAGCATGACGGAATTTGTGCTGAACGGTGCTGAGATCACCGAAAGAAAGCAGATACATGAAAAGCTTGCGTTGGGGCTGTCTTTTCCCGATTGGTACGGAGGAAATCTTGACGCGCTGTATGATTGCCTTACGGGAATAACCGCCGATACACGCGTTGTTCTGCGTGACTTTGATGTGCTGGAGGAGCGGCTCGGAAAATACGCAGCTTCGGTTAAAAAAGTAATGAAGAAGGCAGCGGAGGATAACCCGAAGCTGAGCTTTGTTACAGAATAAATATAGATATCCCTGTTCAGCGAACAGGGATTTTTTATATGGAAATCAAATTCTGAGAAAGCTCTTATTTTCTGTGTTTTTCTCTGCTTTTCTCGAGTATGTAAAAATGCTTCAAAAAATGAAATGAACTTCAAGAAACAGAGAAAAACAGAGAGAAACAGAGAGAAAACAAAAGATAATGGGATATATTTAAAATTTGAGCGAAAAAAGCCTTGACAAATGAAATTAAAACGTGTATAATTAACAATGTTGTGTGGCGGAATTATGTGATTCTGCCCGAAAGTAAGTTCGGTAATTCCGAAAATATAAGGAGGAAACAAGTATGGCAACATATATGCCCAAGGCTGAAACAGTAGAGCGCAGCTGGTATATTCTCGACGCTGCTGACAGACCTCTCGGTCGTGTAGCTGCTATGGCTGCTCACCTGCTCAGAGGCAAGCATAAGGTAACATTTGCTCCCCACTGCGATTGTGGCGACCACGTTATCATCATCAACTGCTCCAAGGCAGTTCTCACAGGCAAGAAGCTTGAGAAGAAGTATTACAGATGGCACACAGGCTGGATCGGTCACCTGAAGGAAGTTCGTTACGACACCCTGATGAAGACCAACCCTGCTAAGGCTATGACACTTGCTGTAAACGGCATGATCCCTGACACCACCATCGGCAGAAAGGCTATGACAAGACTTCGCTGCTATGCAGGTGCAGAGCACAAGAACGCGGCTCAGAAGCCCGTTGAGTACAAGTTTTAAGGAGGGCTGAAAATGTACGATTCTAAACCTTACTACTATGGCACAGGCAGAAGAAAGCACTCTGTTGCCAGAGTTAGAGTTTACCCCGGTAGCGGTACTATCACAATCAACGGCAGAGGCATTGATGACTACTTCGGTCTTGACACTCTGAAGCTCATCGTTCGTCAGCCCCTCGCTCTTACTGATACTGTTGAGAAGTTCGACATCGTTTGCACAGTTGCAGGCGGCGGCGTTACAGGTCAGGCAGGTGCAATCCGTCACGGTATTTCCAGAGCCCTGCTCCAGTACTCTGACGAGCTGCGTCCCGTTCTCAAGAAGGCTGGCTTCCTGACTCGTGACCCCAGAATGAAGGAGAGAAAGAAGTACGGTCTCAAGGCTGCACGTCGCGCTCCCCAGTTCTCCAAGCGTTAACCATCACCACATACAAATGGCGTATTTACGCAGTTTTTGGAGTTTGGTTTTCCAATTTGGACAACTTTTGGACAACTAAAAAGACCTTTATTAACCTCCCTGTTACCGCAGGGAGGTTTTTGTATCTTTACGCAAGTTTTAGTGCGATTAAATCTGCGACTTTGGCTTTGGTGCTTTTGAGAACATCAGCATAGATATTTGCCGTAACTACGATGTCACAATGACGCAGACTATGCAATGTCAGAAATTCAAAATCCGTTCCTTTCAGGAAGTGTTTGAATGATGTTTCAAACAGGACTTATTGAGGATAATATGGAAGAGCTGAAATATATTTATTGAACTGTCTGAATGATAAAGGAGAAAAATGATTATCCAATACGAAACCGAACATTATGTATTTAATTTCATTAAAGGCTCACTAGCTGAAAAAGATATTTGGGATATAGCCTGTACGCAAGAAATGTGCTTTAATAAAATATGCAGAATTTTAAAAACCGTGTATCCGCGAAAAATTTCTTACTGGTTTTACAGTTCGCCCGAGGTGCTCGGAAAATATTTATGCGATGATAACCCGTGCAATGGATTATCTATTACAGATGATGTTTGTGATGACATCGGTACAAAAGTATCACTTGACGGAAGTGAAGAAAACAGCTTTGTTGTGCCGCCGTATTCCATACATGCTGTATATGAGGAAAAAATCAAATGTATCGGGGCGCACGAAGATACGCATATGATCGCCGCTGAAATAAACGAACCATCTTCTGATTTTTTATGTGAGGGCTTGGCTATGTTTATGGAGGGTAAATGGTGGGGCAAGCCGAACAAATACTGGGTCGAGCAATTTGCCAAAGATAATATCTGCCCGAAACCATCGGAGCTTATAGATATACCGGCAGATGAGTTTTGGAATATAGAAACACGAATATCATATCCCTTGGCAGGTGCGTGGGTAGAATTATTCATAGCTGAATACGGCATTGACAAATTTCTGAATGTATATTCGCAGCGTTCGGAATATGTTAAGACTATAGAAAAAGAAATCGAAAATTCAATTGAACGGATTGATGAAAGGTTTTTCGATTGGGTAAGCGTACCTGATTTGACATAAATGACAATAAAAAAGCAACACAACGCAGAAAATACGTTGTGTTGCTTTTCGTTGCTCTGATTATCAGTTCTTCAGGCTCTGCATAGGAGCGGGTATTCTGCCGCCGCGGCTTATGAGCTTGGAGGAGGAATACTTGTTTATCTTCATAACGGGGCCGCTTCCGAACAGACCGCCGAATTCCAGCATATCGCCTTCCTTCATGCCGATAGCGGGGATCACACGTACAGCAGTGGTCTTGCTGTTTACCATGCCTATAGCCGCTTCGTCTGCGATGATAGCGGAGATGGTGTCAACGGGTGTGTCGCCGGGGATACAGATCATGTCAAGTCCCACGGAGCAAACTGCTGTCATAGCTTCAAGCTTATCAAGCGACAACGAGCCGCATACCGCTGCGTCAATCATGCCTGCGTCCTCGGATACGGGAATGAATGCACCCGAAAGTCCGCCAACGTGGCTGGAAGCCATTACGCCGCCCTTTTTAACCGCATCGTTGAGCATTGCAAGGCAGGCTGTTGTGCCGTGTGTGCCGCAGCTTTCAAGACCGATCTCTTCAAGGATATGAGCAACGGAATCGCCTACTGCGGGAGTGGGAGCAAGAGAGAGGTCGACGATTCCGAAAGGAACGCCGAGTCTGCGGCTTGCCTCTGTACCAACAAGCTGACCCATACGAGTGATCTTGAACGCGGTCTTTTTGATGATATCTGCGATCTCTGTCATGTTAGCCTCGGGGTGCTTTGCGATAGCAGCTCTTACAACGCCGGGACCCGAAACGCCTACGTTGATCTCAGTATCATATTCGCCTACGCCGTGGAATGCGCCCGCCATAAAGGGGTTGTCCTCTGGAGCGTTGCAGAATACAACTATCTTTGCTGCGCCGAAGCAGAAGTTGTCCTTGGTTGCAGCTGCAGCGTCATAGATTACTTTACCCATCATTGCAACTGCGTCCATGTTGATACCTGCCTTGGTGGAACCGATATTGACAGAGGAGCATACATTCGATGTTTCAGCCATAGCCTCGGGGATAGAGTTAATAAGCTCAAGGTCGCCCGCTGCATAGCCCTTGTGAACAAGGGCGGAGTAGCCGCCTATGTAGTTTACGCCAGTACCCTCGGCTACGCGCTGAAGAGTTTTGGCGTATTTTACGGGGTTCTTGCTGCGTGCGGCAGCCGCTACGATGGATATGGGTGTAACGGAAATTCTTTTGTTGATGATCGGAATACCGTACTGCTTTTCGATGTCCTCGCCTGTTTTTACAAGGTTTTCTGCCTTGCGCATCATCTTTTCGTAAATGCGCTCGCAGGCACGGTCTTCGTCGCTGTCGATACAGTCAAGGAGTGAGATACCCATGGTGATAGTACGGATATCCAGATTTTCCTCCTGTATCATCTTTATCGTTTCAAGTATATCGCCTGAATTAAGCATAGTTAAATCTCCTTAATGGTAATTAAATGCGGTGCATAGCGTTGAAGATATCCTCGTGCATAACGTGCACCTGAAGTCCCATCTCCTTGCCTGCTGCGGTAAGCTTATCCGCAAAAGCGGCATAATCAATGGTGAGGTCGGATATCTCGATCATCATGGTCATTGCGAAAAGATCCTGCATGATGGTCTGAGTAACATCCATAACGTTTGCCTTGCATTCTGCGCAGATACCGCTGACCTTTGCCAGAATACCTACCGTGTCTTTACCGATAACAGCTACAACTGCTCTCATTTTGTCCTCCTTGTCTGCGGGCTTTGGGTGATATGATTGTATAAAATCACTGCCTGCATACACTAATTTTAATTTTTCTTATCTATTATACTAAAAAATTTGCAAAAAGTAAATGTATTCATAGACAAATTTAAAAATTTGTGATAAAATAATAAAAAAACCGTCCGAAGAATAAGATTTATGTGTAAATTTTCGAGGGCGGCGAAAAATAACGGGGAAATACCCCGATACAAAGGAACAAAGAATTGAGTACAGAGAGATCAACGGCAATTCCCATAGATTGCCATATGCATTCGACGCTGTCTCCCGATGGGCACGATGCGCCCGAGGTGATGGCAAAACGCGCATTTGAGCTTGGGATAAAGCATTTCACACTTACCGACCACATAGAAAACGAAAAGCTGGATAGCTGGAATTATGCCGAGGCTATGGAGAAGTCACGCGAGGTGTATCTTGCGCTAAAAGCCGAGTATGACGGCAGAATGAACGTGTATTTCGGCGCTGAGCTTGGACAGCCGCTTTATAATCTGCCGCAGGCAGAGGAGATACTTCAGAAATACGACTATGACCTTGTGCTTGGCTCGCAGCACCGCACCAAAAGCTATGCGCGCGTTGACCGTCTGCCCGACAGCGAGGCGGTGCGCTATGCATATCTTGACGAGTATTTCGAGGAGCTGCTTGCGCTTGCGAAATGGGGAAAATTCTGTGTGCTGTCACATCTTACGTTTCCGCTTCGCTTTATAAGCGGTGATGTCGGCGGTCATGAAGTGGATATCGGCCGCTACTCAGCTATAATCGACGAGATACTGGATACCATCATCAAGAGCGATATCGCACTGGAGGTAAATTCATCGGGAATACGCAAGGGACTTCATGTTCCGATGCCGAGCGCGGAGTATATAAAGCGCTACCGTGACAGGGGCGGCAGAATGATATCCGTAGGCTCAGACGCGCACAGGGTCGAGGACGTAGGAGCGGATATTCCTCAGTGCCTTGATATGCTTAAGGATATCGGATTTAACGAGATCTGTGTTTTCAGCAGGAGAGATCCTGTTTTTATCAAAATATAACGGAGGACGACACTATGAACAAGCTTCTTGATTTATTAAGACAGAACGCAAGACTTTCCAACGCGGAGCTTGCCGCGATGCTGGGTATGTCGGAGGCGGAGGTCGCCGCGCAGATAAAACAGCTTGAGGACGACGGTATAATCATGGGATATACCGCTATCATAAACGAAGAGAGCGTGGACGAAACACGCGTTACAGCAATAATCGAGATAAAGGTAGCACCGATGAAAGGCAAGGGCTTTGACGATCTTGCGCACACCATCATGGAATATGACGAGGTTGACAGCGTATTTCTGCTTAGCGGTGCGTACGACCTGTCGGTCACAGTTACGGGCACATCTCTGCGTAAGGTTGCGCTGTTCGTGTCTGAAAGACTGTCTGCACTGGACGGCGTTATCTCAACCGCAACACACTTTATCCTCAAACGCTACAAGGAGAAGGACCATGTATTCAATGAGGATACCACTGACGAAAGGAGCTTGGTATCTCCGTGATAGATTATGACAAGTTAATACCCGACAAGATACTGAATATTCAGCCGTCGGGAATAAGAAAATTTTTCGATATCGCTCAGCAGGTCGAGGGAGTTATTTCCCTGTCTGTGGGCGAGCCTGATTTCAAGACTCCGTGGGCTGTCCGCAAGGAGGCTATTCGTATTCTTGAAAAGGGCAAGACTGCATATACCGCAAACAGCGGACTTATTGAGCTGAGAAGAGCTATTGCAGACTACCTGTCAGATAACATTAACACCGAGTATGACCCTGAAAAGGAGATAATCGTTACCGTTGGCGGCAGCGAGGCTATAGACCTTGCGCTGCGTGCGCTGGTTGCGTCGGGTGACGAGGTGCTCGTGCCTGAGCCGAGCTTTGTGTGCTATTCCCCCATCGTTACGATGTGCGGAGGTGTTGCTGTGCCGATAGTAACAAAGCGCGAGGATAATTTCCGTTTGACGGCTGAGGCGCTGAAAGAAAAGATAACGCCAAAGACAAAGGCGCTTGTATTGCCCTTTCCGAATAATCCGACGGGTGCAGTCATGCGCCGCGAGCATTTGGAGGCTATCGCCGAGGTCATAAAGGACACAAACATTATCGTGCTGTCTGATGAGATATACTCTGAAATGACATATAACGGAGCAAAGCACGTTTCTTTTGCGGAGCTTCCAGATATGCGCGAGCGCACTATCGTGATAAACGGCTTTTCAAAGGCGTTTGCCATGACAGGTTGGCGACTCGGCTATGCCGCAGGCCCTCTGCCTATCATGAAGCAGATGCTGAAGCTGCACCAGTATTGCATAATGTCCAGCCCCACGGTCAGCCAATATGCGGCTATCGTTGCAATGAGAAGCTGCCGCGAGGAGGTTGACAAGATGGTGGAGGAATACGATATGCGCCGCCGCCTTGTTGTGAAAGGCTTCAACGATATGGGACTTGACTGCTTTGAGCCTGAGGGGGCGTTCTATGTGTTCCCGTGTATAAAGAGTACCGGTATGACCTCTTCGGAGTTCTGTGAGAAACTTATCTACGATAAAAAGGTCGCAGTTGTTCCGGGTAATGCTTTCGGCGAAAGCGGCGAGGGCTTTGTGCGCGTTTCCTACGCATATTCGGTACAGCATTTGACAACAGCTCTCGGACGTATCAGAGAGTTTATCCAGGAGATTAAGAAGTGACAGTCATCGCTAACGCAAAGCTGAATTTATATCTTGATATCACAGGTACGAGAAAAGACGGATATCACCTGCTTGAAACGGTGATGCAGAGCGTTTCGCTATCGGATATCGTAGATGTGGATATCCTCAGCGGCAGCGGAATAGAGCTTAGCTGCGACAGGGCGGATATTCCCTCTGATGAGCGGAATATCGCATACAAAGCGGCAAAAGCGTATCTTGACGCGGCGGAAATTGATGTGAAGTTGCGCATTTCTATACAAAAACGTATCCCAAGCGGCGCGGGTATGGGTGGCGGCAGCGCTGACGCGGCTGCGGTCTTGGCGGCGCTTGACAGGCATTTCGGCGCACTAAGCGAGAAACGGCTTTATGAGATAGCGCTGTCGGTCGGCGCGGACGTTCCGTTCTGCCTTGCGGGTGGCACAAGGATATGTGAGGGTATCGGCGAAGAGTTGTCCGATTGCACACCTGTAAGCGGTTGCTGCTTTCTGGTCGTTATGCCCGATTTCACCTGCCCTACGGGGGAGGCTTACAAAAAATATGACAGTGCGCCTGTGGCAGTACGCGGAGAGCTTTCGCAGTTTACAAAGAGCCTTTCTGATATTGGTTTTGCCAAAAAGCTTTACAACGTGTTTGAAGAGCTTTATTGCGACGAGCGCATTGAGGATATAAAGAAGCGACTGATCTTGGCGGGCGCCGAGGGTGCGGCGCTTACGGGCAGCGGCGCGGCTGTGTTCGGAGTGTTCTCCGACGAGGTGAGAGCGGCGGAAGCGGCAAAGCAGCTTCCGATGTATTTCACCGCTGTTTGCAGCCCTATGAAATGTGGTACATTATTTGCTTGAGCAATCAAATATTTAAGGAGGTATCGGCGTGATAAGAGTGAAAAATCATCTGGGTGAGATAACTATTTCTCAGGATTATTTTATGTCGCTTATCAGCAATACAGTGACAAACTGCTTCGGCGTTGTGCAGATGAATATAAGCAGCGCAAAGCAGACGCTGATGGCATGGCTGCCGTCAAAGAAAAAGGACAAGAACGTGACAGGTATTTCGGTGCGCGTGGGCAAGGATAAGCTTGTGGTAGAGCTTCACATCACTGTTATGTACGGCGTTAATGTCGGCGCAGTCGTAAAAAGCATCATGAATAAGGTGCGCTACGCGGTTGAGGAGAACACGGGTATTTCCGTTGAGAGGGTCAATGTCTACGTTGATGGTATAAGGACCTGATAAATACTATTTCACTATTATAGGAAGGAAAATTCTTAAATGAAGATAACAGGACAGCTTTTCAGAGATGCGGTAATCTCGGGAGCTAACAATATTTCAAATCAAAGACAGGCAGTCGATGAGCTCAATGTATTCCCCGTGCCCGACGGCGACACCGGTACAAATATGTCAATGACTATCGGTGCGGCTTTTGCGGAGATGAAGAATGCACATGATACTATAAGTGCGGGAGATGCTGCAAAAATAACAGCTTCCGCTATGCTGCGCGGCGCAAGAGGAAACTCGGGCGTTATCCTGTCGCTTATATTCAGAGGTCTGTCAAAGGGTCTTGCAGGAAAGCAGGAGGCTGACGCAAAGGACCTGTCCGAGGCGTTCAAGCTCGGCGTTGACGCGGCTTACAAATCCGTTATGAAGCCCACAGAGGGTACTATCCTCACTGTTGCAAGAGAGGCTTATGAGAACACTGTTTCTCTCGGCGTAGAGGGCGGCGATGCGGCTGAGTTCCTCAAAGCTTATATCGAAGAAGCTGAAAAGACCCTCGCAAAGACCCCCGATCTGCTTCCTGCGCTTAAAAAAGCGGGCGTTGTTGACGCGGGCGGACAGGGACTTATCGTTATTCTTCAGGGCATGCTTGAAGTAATAAGCGGCGGTGCCATCATTAAGTCGGATAGCGAAACAAAGCCGTCTGCTCCTGCTGCTGTTGCGGCTTCGGGCATGGCTAACGAGGAGATAACCTTTGCATATTGCACAGAGTTTATCGTATGCAAGAAAAAGGACGCGAATGATGCGACTGCGCTGAGAGCGTTCCTTGAAACCATCGGTGACTGCGTTGTGGTAGTTGATGACGATGATATAATCAAGGTGCACGTTCATTCAAACCACCCCGGTAAAGCTATCGAGGAGGGATTGAAGTTTGGCGAGCTTACCAAGATGAAGATCGAGAATATGCGTGAGCAGCACAACAACATCATCAAGGCGGATGAAGCGGCTCAGCATAACAGAAAGGCTCCCGTGCCGCCCGAAAAGGATATGGGCTTTGTGGCTGTAGCAGCGGGCGCAGGTATTGAGGCGCTGTTCCGCGATCTCGGCGTTGACAGCATAGTACGCGGCGGTCAGACAATGAATCCCTCGACAGAGGATATTCTTGAGGCTATCGGACAGACTCCCGCTCATAATGTATTCGTGCTGCCCAATAACAAGAATATCATAATGGCTGCCGAGCAGGCTGTAGACCTTGCTGACAGAAATGTCTGCGTGCTTCAGACGAGAACCATTCCGCAGGGAATCTCCGCAATGATGGCGTTTGACCCCAACGGAGATTTTGTTGCCAACAGAAGCGGCATGACCGAGGCTTTCGGTAACGTTGCAAGCGGACAGATAACCTTTGCCGTGCGCGACAGCGAATATGACGGTCACAAGATAAAGCAGGGCGAGATACTTGCCATGGATAACGGCAAGATAGTGTTTACCGAAACAGATGTTACAAAGTCGCTTGTAAAGCTTACAAAGCGCCTTGTAACCTCTTCCAGCAGCTATATCACAGTGATCTACGGCTCCGATGTCAGCGACGAGGATGCTGAGGCTGCTTATGAGAAGCTTCGCAGCAAGATAAGCGACAATATTGATATAGTTCTGGTAAACGGCGGACAGCCTGTATACTACTATATTATTTCGGTAGAATAATGGAGATAACATATCTGAAAGGCGTTGGCCCGAAAAGGGCAGAGCTATACAAAAAGATCGGCGTGGAAACGGTGGAGCAGCTTGTGGGGACATATCCCCGCGATTATGTTGATTTCACTGCTCCCTGCACGATATCACAGGTGCAGATTGGCGAGGTCTGCGCCTTTCGTGCGTTTGTGACGAAAAAAACAGCGCCTTTCAGCAGCTATGCGAGAATGGCGATATACAAGGCGGTGCTGACCGATGAAACGGGCAGTATCACCGCTGTTTTTTTTAATGCGAAGTACACCTTTGAAAAGCTTAAAGAAAACGAGGAGTATCTTTTTTACGGAAAGATAACGGGCGACCTTATAGGGCTTCAGGTGTCGTCGCCGATGTTTGTGGGAGTGAACGAGGGTGGACTTATTCCAAAGTATCCGCTTACCGCAGGGCTTACAAATAACATGGTGTCGCAGAACGTGAAAACGGCGCTTTCTCTTGTGAACGAGCGCGAAACGCTTCCCGAGCGCATCACTGTGGCGTATAAGCTTATCGGGCGCGCGGAAGCGGTGCGGAAGATACACTTCCCGAAAAGCCGTGAGGAATACATCGAAGCAAGGCGCAGACTTGTCTTTGAGGAGTTTTTGACACTAAAGCTCGGACTTTCGCTTATGCGCAGCAGAGGACGCTCTTTAAGCGGCGCTGTAATGAGCGAAAAAAGCCTTTCGGAGCTTTATGCGGCACTGCCGTTTGAGCCTACAAATGCGCAGCTTCGCGCCATTTCCGATTGTATTGCTGATATGAAGCGGCTTTACCCCATGAACAGGCTTTTGCAGGGTGATGTCGGCAGCGGCAAGACTATGGTCGCGGCAGCAGCGGCGTATTTTTCGTATCTTAACGGCTTTCAGACGCTTGTAATGGCGCCGACTGAGGTGCTTGCGCGGCAGCATTACGCTACATTTGAAAAAATGCTGGGAACGCTTGGCGTTCGGGTGGAGCTTCTCTCGGGAAGCCTTACCGCAAAGCAGAAAAAAGAGGTGCGTGAAGCGGCGGCGAGCGGCGAGATAGATGTTCTGGTGGGAACTCAGGCGTTGATACAGAAGACCTCCGTTTTGAAAAAAACGGGACTTGTGGTGGTGGACGAGCAGCACCGTTTCGGTGTTGCACAGCGTTCCGCGCTTGCAGAAAAGGGTGCGGCTCCGCATATCCTTGCGATGTCTGCAACGCCCATTCCGAGAACGCTTGCGCTCATTATGTACGGCGACCTTGATGTTTCGGTGCTGAATGAGATGCCAAAGGGCAGAATACCGATAAAGACCTACGCGGTGGATACTTCGTTCAGACCGAGGATATATAACTTTATCAAAAAGCATATCGCAGAGGGCAGACAGGCATATATCGTTTGTCCGCTGGTTGAGGAGAGCGAAAACTCGCGCAGTGAAAAGGCGAGCGCGATAGAATACTACGAGCGCCTTTGTGCGGGTGAATTTCGCGATATCCCCGCGGGGCTGCTTTACGGCAGAATGAAGCAGGCTGACAAGGACGAGGTGATGCGGAAATTCCGCGATAACGAGCTGAAGCTGCTTGTTTCTACGACTGTAATAGAGGTAGGAATAGACGTTCCCAATGCGAATGTGATGCTTATTGAGAATGCGGAGCAGTTCGGGCTTTCCCAGCTCCATCAGCTTCGCGGTCGAGTGGGTCGCGGCAGCGAGCAGAGCTACTGCGTGCTCATGACCGATAACGGCAGTGAATACACAAAGGCGCGAACTGACGCGATGGTAAAGACCACGGACGGCTTTGAGATAGCAAAGCAGGACCTTGCACTGCGCGGACCGGGTAATTTCTTCGGGCGGCAGCAGCACGGACTTCCGCCGTTAAAGGTCGCTGACATAGCTGACGACGCGGAGGTGCTGTACGAGGTAGACGCACTTTCGCAAAAGCTTCTTTCCGAGGACGCGCTGCTGCTTTCTCCCGAAAACGCAGAGCTTCGGGGGAATGTTGAGCAGCTTTTCGGACAAAATGATATATACGGGTGGAATTGATGACAGCAAAGAAATTGCTTGAGAAAATTGCAGAGGAATACAAGTCTATACTCGGCGCAAAGCTTGCGGGAATATACGTTCATGGCTCGCTTGCGTTTGGGTGCTATAACGACAAAACTAGCGACATGGATTTTATCGCTGCGGTGAACAAGCCGCTTTCTCTCGATGAGAAAAAGGCGATTATAGCTTCGCTTTCACAGCTTGAGAACAACGCGCCCGAAAAAGGCTTTGAGATGAGCGTGGTGCTTGCGGAGTGTTGCAAAAAATTCGTGTATCCCACGCCGTTTGAGCTGCATTATTCCGCAGTCTACAGACAGGACGCAGCGAATGATATCGAGGCTTTTTGCGAGCGTATGCACGGCAAGGACCATGACCTTGCGGCACATTTTACCGTTATACGTGAGGTCGGCTTTGCTGTCTGCGGAGAGCCTATCTCAAAGCTGTTCGGGGAAGTGCCGAGGGAGTGCTATCTTGACAGCATAACGCGCGACATAGCAGGCGCTGCCGAGGACATCGAATACAACCCTGTTTACTACACGCTGAATCTGTGCCGCGTGCTTTCGTATATCGAAAGCGGCAAGGTGCATTCAAAGGAACAGGGCGCACAATGGGCTATGGAAAATGTGCCGCCTGTGTTTTCGGCTGTGATAAGCGAAGCGCTTGATTGCTACCGCACTGCGGAGCCGTTTCCCGAGGATATGCCGATGACGGCGTTTGCGGAATATATGCTTAGCCGAATAAACAGATGATACATCAGGAGGAAGTTATGGCGGACAAAGAGCTTGAGCTTAAAATGGAGCGTTGGCGTTATCCGCGCTTTTTTACAGAAAATATATCCGAAACTGCTGCTGTGCTGACAGCGGAGGATTCAAAGCACGCTGTTCAGGTGCTTCGTATGAGAACGGGCGACTATGCCGTTATTTGTGACGGAAAGGGCATGGACTATCTCGGTCAGCTTTCCTCAACAGAGGGCGAATGTGTGTTTGATGTGCTGGAAAAGTCTAAGAACGAGGCTGAGCCGAATATACATCTGCGGCTTTTTCAGGCAATGCCAAAGGGCGATAAGATGGAGTTTATCGTGCAGAAGGCAGTCGAATGCGGCGCGTGTGAGATAATCCCGTTTTTTTCTAAGCGCTGTGTTTCGCGTCCCGACAAAAAGCAGATGGCGAAAAAGACCGAGCGCTATCGCCGTATAGCTTATGAGGCTGCAAAGCAGTGCGGCAGAGGCGTTATCCCGCAGGTTGGCGAGGCGGTTGAATTTTCCGCACTGTTTGATATGATTTCGGAAGAAAATACGGGTATACTGTTTTATGAGTGCGCAGAGCTTTCGCTGAAAGAGGCTGTTTCGGACTTTAAACAGAATGTGGATATCATCATCGGAAGCGAGGGCGGCTTTGAGCAGAGCGAGGCTGCCGCGCTTGCGGAGCATGGCTTTGTTCCTGTGTCGCTGGGAAAGCGTATCCTCAGATGTGAGACCGCGCCTGTTGCGGCGATATCCGTTTTGATGAATATCACAGGAAATATGTGATTTTTTTGGAGCTTTTAACCAAAAATCAACTCTGAGTATTGCAAAAATTCGTAAAAAGGTATATACTGTAGGATATAGAATTGTTCATTGAACGATAGGAGGATAAATATTATGGCTAAAGGTTTTGGCTTAGCGCTTGTAGGTCTGCTTGCTGTTGCAGGCGGTGTTGCAGCTGCTGCTATTCTTACAAAAAAGAAGCTCGAAAAGGAGAATGAGGCTGATTACTACGATGAGTGGGACGACGCTGAGTGGCTCGACGACGATGATTTCGATTTCGACGATGCTGACGAGTGCATTTCCGACACCGCTGCTGATGCCGCTGCCGCTGTTGCAGAGGTAAACAAGCAGAATGACGAGCTTATCGAGGAGGAGAGCGCCGCTGCTGAGGACGCAGAGGGTCAGCTTTAATTTCGTGGCTTAACAGGGCGTGCATTGCATTGCCCTGTTTTTGCGTGTGTTTGGAGGAGTTATATGAAAAAAAGTATTTTTTGCGCACTTTTGTGCGGCTGCCTGCTGTTGAGCGGCTGTGGCGGTGATACACAGAGCGACACTGCTTCTGCACAGGGCAGCAGCGGAGCTTCCGTTGATACTGACAGCGGTGCTGCAAGCTCTGACGGCGGAGATGTTTCTCAGGAAAGCTCGCAGACTGCTGCGCAGACAACTGATACAAAGCCGCAGCAGACCGAGTCCGTTCCTGCGGAAAGCACTTCGCAGACCGAAAGCTCTGATGTTGAGGCAACAGATACCTATGCCGAGATGATGAAGCTGTATGATAACAGCTATCTCGGACTTCCGCGCGCAGACGCGACTTATGTTTTCAGCAGCACGGGTGCAAGCGCAGAGATAAACGGCGAGCTGTGTTACTGCGTTTCCTGTAGTGAGGAACATGATGGCGAGCTGTATTATATGTGTGATTTTTACATAACAGAGAACGGCACGGCGGTATACCGCTACTATTTGGCAGAGGAACAGTATGTTCTGCTTCCCGAAAACAAGGGCTTTTTGCAAATGGACCCTGAGGTGCAGACGCCTGACGAGATATTCGCTGTCGCAAATGAGCTTTATGCTTATTTTGACCTTTGCGCACTTGATGGCATTCCAGAGTGTACTCTTGATGTAGAGATTGACGGATTTACTCATGTGTACAACATGGTCGCTGACGAGCGTTTAGATACTAAGCCGGAGCTGCTGAATGCTCTGAGCTGTTATTTCTCCTCAGATATAATCAACTCTCTTATGGATTCGTCGCAGTATCGTGAGGGCCCTGACGGAATGTTGTATTCCGCAGGCGGCGCAAGAGGCAGCAATATCTATTATATTGATACAACGTATGAGCTTACACAGCTCACGGTTGACACAGCTGTTTTTACCGCGTACTCGACCTATTCGGACGAGATAACAGATTCTGTTCATACTGAAGAATATGTATACAATGCAGTGAAGCAGGACGGCAGATGGGTGTTTACCAATTTTGATTTGCCGTATTAATGTATGTTAAATAACCATTTCGGCGGAGATTTCTCCGCCGATGAGACCGCCGAAACATCCGCACTGCCCGCGTCATAGCCGAGCACGCGCTCGGTTAGTACAGTTGTGCGGATAGCAGTGTTTTTTGACCGAAGTGAATTCGGTCAAAAAAGTTATCAAAAACGCCCGCTTCGCGGGCAGAAACATAGTTTTTCGACAAGCTGTTCGGCGGAGATTTCTCCGCCGATTTTTATTTTTTTGGAAAAAGTATTGACAAGAACTGTATTAGGTGATATAATACAACTGTACCAAGCAAAATAATACAGTTGATACATACAGAAAAGGAGGTCAGAGTGTGCTTGATATAAGGCTTGAGGGCAAGGCGCCCATTTATGAGCAGGTTTACGGCGGCATTGCGCAGCTTATCTCCTCTGGGCGGCTGAAGCCTGAGGAAAGACTGCCTGCGGTGCGTGAGGTCGCAAAGCATCTTGGCATAAATCCGAATACGGTGCAAAAGGCTTATGCGCAGCTTGAGCAGGCAGGGCTGATATATTCCATACCTGCAAAGGGCAGCTATGTTGCGGCTGAGGATAACGCGGCTGCGGCACTCCGTGAGGAGTCGCTGAAGCGGCTGCACACCGAAATGGTAAGCGCCCATAAAATCGGCGTTATTTACGATGATGTCATTGGGTTGGTCAATGAGATATGGTCTGACGACGGAAAAGGGGGAAATTTATGATAGAGATAAAAAACGCGGTCATGCGTTTTGAGGACAAAAACGTGCTTGACGGGGTGAGTATAGCTATCCCCGAGGGCTGCGCATATGGACTGCTTGGCAGTAACGGCGCGGGCAAGTCAACACTTTTGAGAATGCTTTCGGGTATCTACCGTCCGTATTCGGGTGAGGTGCTTATTGACGGAATGCCTGTATACAACAATGTTCCGATAAAGGAGCGCGTATTTTTCATAAACGATGAAACGATACAGTTCAATGATATGACGCTGTTTGAGATGCGCGACTACTACAGACGGTTTTACACAAGCTTTGATGACGCGCTGTTTGAAAAGCTTCACGCCGCTGTGGAGCTGCCCATGAAAAAACGCCTCAGCACCTTTTCAAAGGGCATGAAGCGACAGGCGGCAGTGATATGCGGCATAGCGTGTAAAACTCCGTATCTGTTTCTTGACGAGGCGTTTGACGGACTTGACCCGACTATGCGAATAATTGTGAAGCAGATGCTTATTGACGCGATGCTTGATAACTCGCTGACCGTAATATTCTCGTCGCACAATCTCGGCGAGATAGACGAGTTCTGCGACCGTGTGGGACTTCTCCATGCGGGCAAGGTCGTATTCGACCGCGAGCTTGACAATGTTAAGGGCAGCGTAGTGAAGATTCAGACTGCGTTTGACCGCTCTGTTACAAAGGACGATTTCAGCGGCTTTGAGGTGCTGCATATCGAGTCCACGGGCAGTGTTACCCACTTGATAGCAAAGGGTGATCGCGAGGCGATAAGAAACGGCGTTAATGCGCTTTCTCCCAAGATATATGATGAGGTTCCGCTGAGCCTTGAGGAGATATTTGTTTATGAAATGGAGGTGCTCGGCTATGACAGCTCAAAGCTGGACAGGTAATTTTTCGAAATTCGGCACTTATTTCCGCTACAAGCTGCATAATATGCGCTCGATGATAACACTTAATTGTATTTTTGCGCTGCTGACCTATCCGCTTGCAGTCGGTATGATGATACCCACAGCCAATTTGGGCGTTGCATTTAATCAGCGTCAAGATCACGGCACTATTGAATACGAGCAGATGAGAAATCTTGTTCAAGGTATGACGTCGGTATGGATAACCTGCATATTTATTGCGTTTGCGATGCTGGTAGCGTTGTTCCTCATGAACTTTGTTATATGCCAGAAGAACTATCGCTGGCTTTATAACAAGAATGTTGTTGATATGGATTATTCCTTGCCTGTATCCGATGATACGCGCTTTTTCGGTGACCTGCTGGCTACGCTGAGCGCAAGCCTCATTCCGCATCTTGCGGCGATAATTATCGGCATCGTTCTGTCTTATTTCCTGCCGATTAGCGATCTGCCTAAGTATGAGCAGAGCTTGGTGGACGAGGTAAGGGGAGTTTTCGTTCAGCTTGCTTTTACAGGCTTTGTGGCTTGTATCATGTTTGTTGGCGTGACACTGCTGGTTATGTCGCTGTGCGGGCGCAAGAAGGAGGCTCGCATATATCCTTTTGTGGTGAATGCTGCGATACCTATCATTCATGCGCTGTGCGTGTATATCGTGACAAGTCATGCGTATGGCTGTTCTGCTGATGAATTGGCTGATTTTACAAGCATTGCCTTTACTTCGCCGCTTGGTCTGCTGTTTACGTCTATCGGAAGCTTTGCAGATGACGGTATTTTATTTAGTACGCGTCACCTTGCCGACGGAACAGTTACTACCGAGGTGGTATATACTCCGCCGCTGTTCAGACCTGAGGTGCTGATACCGCTTATCATTATCACGCTCCTGTGCTTTACGGCTGCATATTTCCTTATCAAGCACCGCCGTGCCGAGCGCGTGGGAAGCTCCTTTGTTTTCCGTGCGGTCAATCTGATACTTCCTGCGATTGTGATATTCACGATAACAGCTCCGTTTGCGGCAAACATATTGAACGGTGCAGACCCATACTATCCGGTATATAATTATCACACTCATAATATCGGCGGAAATATTGTGGCGATGTGTGTTATCACATTCATTGTTTCTGTTATCATAGAGCTTGTCAGCGGCAAGGGCTTCAAAAAGTTCCACATTACACTTGCAAAGTACGTTGTGACGCTTGCGGCAAGCTTTGGAATATGCACGGCTCTGTATTATTCAAACGGCATGGGTGCGGCTTATTTTGTGCCGGCGGTTGACAGTGTTTCTTCCGTGTCGTATTATATCAATAATAATATTGATCGCGACAGAAGCGTTTCGGGTACTGTGACACAGCCGCAGTATATCGCGGATGTTATTGAGGCGCACGCTGATATTCCGAAGAACGGCCCCGAATGTGATGAAATGAACTACTCGCTTAGTCTGACATATTTCCTCAAGGACGGCAGCAAGATCGAGCGTTTTTATGCAATCACAGAAGAGCGCTATAACGAGATGGCCCGCAGTCTTGTGAATCCCGAGCAGTGCTTTGCAATGCTTGGCGGCAGTACGCCTACGAGCAAAATGCTTCATTCACGAATAATAGATATACAGATAAACGATCTGCATTATGTTGTGGATATGTCGTATGAGGAATTCATCAATGCACTGCGTAAGGACAGCGAAAAGGCAAGCTACGAGCTGCTTTGCGGCTCTGACAGTATGCACAGTATTGACTTTTATGCATCTTATCAATTTGTACAGGGTGATAACTCGGGCGGTGGTACTTCAGCGTTTTATGTATATCCGTGGTGCGAGAACACTATAGAGCTGCTTAAGAGCAAGGGTGTTCCGCTGTTCGAGGGCGAGAACGTTTCACAATATAAGACAGCGTTCCTTATCGAGCGTAATGATTTTGATATAAACGATGATGTGTACAGCGCCCAAATCGATGCATGCTTTGTCGTGTCCCTTGGAGAACAAGCTGTTAAGGATTACAATGACCGCAAATGGTTGTATGAATTGTATGGTTTCGACAGCTATTTTGAAGAATACGGTGAAGATGCGGTCGATGTTATAAAGGACACTTATTTCGGTGAGAACGCGGAGATCGTAAGGGTGCAGATAGATGAGAACAACATTGATCTGGTGAACGATCTGAGAGCGCTGTGTTCATCAAATATCTCCTCGGACTATTCGGCTGAAAAGCTGTATACACTGGTGCTGGCAAGTCAGGCTGAGTTGTACAGCCCCGGAGCTGTACATTCCAAAGATGAGTATTCTGTAAAAGAAGAGAATCTTGGCAGCGCAGAGGAGATAATCAATCAGCTTTTTGGTTAAAATGATATCTTCATTTCCCCTCAAATAAAGAAAAGCACGGCTTCTACGGAGGTTGTGCTTTTCCTTTTATTAAGTAACTTGTAGAAATTTGAGGTCTAAAATTGTGCAAAGTTGATAATTTTATATCAATAAATGGAAAAGTGTGTCAATTAGTTGTGCAAAGTGTGCGACTTTGCTAAAAATTTCATAAAATTTTCTCTTATTAAAGGAAACGTTTTTTTTAAAAAAAGTTGCAATATGAGAGTAAATGGTGTATAATTATAATACGAATAACCATGCGAATTTGTAAGTTTTTTACTGTTGACATAATATACTTATTTATAAAGGGGAATCGATATGGCACTTTTTGATACTTCCGCGTTCCGTATTCTCGAACAGGGCATGAGCGTGCTGTGGCAAAAGCAGCAGATCATCTCTCAGAATATCGCAAATTCGGACACGCCTGACTATAACTGCAAATATCTTGAGTTCAGCGGTGTGCTTCGCGAAAAGCTGCGCGCTAACGGCTCAATAAAGCAGGAGCTTAACCTCAGACAGGAGATAGTTGTTGACACATACACAAGAGATCAGTTCGACGGAAACAACGTTGACCTTGATACTCAGATGGCTGAGCTTACAAACACACAGCTTCAGATGGACGCGCTTATAAACTCCATGAACGGCAATTTCACCAGAATGAGAAGTGCGATGGTAACTAAGTAACGGAGGTAAGAGATGGCTTTTTTAAGTTCGCTTAATATTCCTCTTTCGGGCATGACCGCAGAGAGGCTCAGAATGGATATAATCTCGCAGAACGTTGCAAATGCAGACAATGTTGCAACTACCGCCGAGGAGGCGTACAAGCGTCAGATGGTGGTGTTCGGAGAGGATAAGAACTTCAAGTCCCTGCTGTGGACAAAGCTTGGCAGCGGTGAGGCTCATTTCCATAAGTACATACAGTACAAAGGCGTTGAGGTAAGGAGAGTTGTGGAGGACGAAACTCCCGCTGAGCCTGTGTATGACCCTACGCACCCGCTCGCAGACGAGCTTGGCTATGTGTACGAATCGAATGTTGATGTTGCTGTTGAGCAGCTCGACGCGATCGAAGCGTCCAATATGTACGACGCAAACCTTGCAGTGTATGAGGTGGTTAAATCCATGGCGCAGAAAGCGCTGAACATCGGCAAGGGATAATACAGAGCTTGATTTATATTGAAAGGATTGATAAGAATGATAGATTTCGTACCGATTTCAACTGTCCGTCCTATGGAGCAGATGACTCCGATGGACGCTACGAGCGGCAAGCTTGCAGTCAATGTTAAGGACGCTTCCTTTATTGATGTTTTCAGAGGTCTTGTTGACAACGTTATCGAAACCAACGAGCAGGTGGACAGGGATGCTATCGACCTTATGCTCGGCAATATCGACGATCTTGCACAGGTCCAGGCGAATATCGAAAAAGCTTCCGTTGCGGTAGATCTGCTTGTAACGGTTAAGAATGAGGCGCTCAGCGCTTACAGCACTATAATCAATATGCAGGTATAATCTGCGCAAAAAAAGCAAAAGTTTTTGTATGTTTTTGCTTCGGAGGTCACTTTTGAATGAATGAAAAGCTGAAAAATACCGTGACTGTCGTTAAGGAAAAGTGGAGCGGCTTCACAAAGATGGCGAAAATACTGCTCGTTACTGTTCCTATAGCGGTGATCGCGATAATAATCGTTATTGTTATACTTCTAAATCAGAAAGGAACCGCTGTTCTGTTCTCAGGTGTGAATCAGTCCGAGGCGGGCGAGATAGCTTCCGCTATAACCGCACTCGGCGTTACTGAGGTCGTTGTTGAAAGCGATGGCGATATCATAGTTCCCGAGGATCAGGTGGATTATCTCAGAATGCAGATGTATATGCAGGGCTATCCCAAGTCTACCACCGATTATGAGATCTGGAATAACGGTCTTGATCTTTGGTCTACCGATTCGGACAAGCGTGAGGTCGCACGTCAGCAGCTTGAAACGCGCATCGGCGCTATGCTGACAGCGCTTGACGAGGTAAGAGCGGCTACAGTTACGCTGACACTGCCCGATGTTCCCGATTATGCTATCGTAACAGATAAGGGCGTTGCGTATTGCTCTGTCGTTCTTAACCTTAAAGACGGCGCAGAGCTTGACAATGCCGAGGTTCGTGCAATTTATCGCGCAATAACAACAAGTGCGGAGAATCTTGACAGGGATAACGTATCTATTATGGATACAACAGGCAAGATGTACGCATGGGTAAACCCCGAGGACGACAACAAGGCTGAGATCGATCCATCGGGCGTTGAGGTCGCAGAACGCAGACTTCAGTTCCAGAAGGAATATGAGGCACAGCTTGCCGAGGGTCTCGGCGATATGTTCGATAAGGTCTATGGTGAGAATAACTACGCATTCAACGTAACAGCAATACTCGACTATGACCCGCTGACAATCGATAAAGAGGAGTTTATCCCTGTTACAGGAACAAATGCAGGTGTTATCGATCATGAAAAGGACGTTGCCGAGGGCGGATACTTAGGTACTGAAGGCGACGTGGTAGGCGTAACTCCGAATGGTGATAAGTCCCCCGATTATCCCGAGTTTATTGGACTTGAGGACGGACAGAGCTACTACTACGACAGCGAAGAAACACAGTATAAGGTATCCAATATCAGAACGTCGCTTACTAAGGACGGCTATGATATCGAGCGTCTTTCCGTTGCTCTTATGATCAACGAAACAAATATGACCGAGGCCGAGCGCGAAGCGCTTAGCGACATCGTTGCAAAGGCAGCAGGTACAGACATCGCAAATGTATCTGTTTACAACACTCCGTTTGCCCTCAAGGGCGGCAGCGGCACGACCATCACAGACGGCGACAGCATCAAGGTCATCACTCCCGAGGATACATACCGCGATATGCTGCTGTTTGTTGTTGTTGGTCTTGGCGTACTGCTTGTGGTATTACTTATTATGTCACTGTTTATGAGCAGCTCCAGAAAGAAGAAGATAAGACGCAGACAGGAGGCTGCACTCGCAGCAGCGGGTGCTCAGTACGAGTCTATGTCTTCCGCACAGGTTCCCGAGGCTATCGAGGAAGTGGATTTCAATATCGCAAGTCTTACAGAGGAAGCGGGCAAGGATTCCAAGGAAACTATCCTCAAGCGCGAGATCAGCGAGTTTGCAAAGACCAACCCCGAGATTGTTGCGGCTATTATCAGAAATATGCTGAGAGAAGAATAAACCCATCGGAGGGATTTAAATGGCTAAAGAAAATAGTGTTGACCTTGCTGCTGCGAAAAGGATCGCGTTGGTACTGGCTTCAATGGGAGCGGAAAACGCTTCCAGCATATACAAGCATCTCGCCGATGATGAGGTAGAGGCTGTATCTGTGGAGCTGGCAAGGCTTGATTATCAGCCTATCGAGGTCGTTGAGGAAGTCCTCAACGAGTTCTACGAGCTGTGCCTTACCCAAAAGGTAGTTACCGAGGGCGGCGTTGACTATGCCCGTGAGATCCTTGAAAAGGCATTCGGTCAGGAAGCGGCTTCCAGCTTGCTTGCACGTATAACAAAACAGCTTAAAACGAAGTCGTTCGATTTCGTGAGAAAAGCAGACTATAAAAACCTGCTGGCTATCGTTCAGAACGAGCACCCGCAGACGATCGCGCTGATACTTTCATACGCAAGAAGCGATCAGGCTTCGGCTATCCTCGCGGAGCTTCCCAAGGAGAAGCGCGTTGAGGTAGTTGAGCGTATCGCGCGAATGGACAGAGCACAGCCCGAGGTCGTAAAATCCATCGAGCACGCTCTTGAGAAGAAGTTTGCAAGCCTTGTTACCATGGACTCCATGGAGGTCGGCGGTATCAACTATGTTGCAGAGGTCATGAACAATGTAGACCGTGCAACCGAGAAGTTTATCTTCGACGAGCTGTCTGCACGCGACCAGAAGCTGGCAGACCTCATCAAGCAGAAGATGTTCGTATTCGAGGATATCGTCAATCTGGACGCGCTGTCTATTCAGGCGTTCACAAAGGAGATCGATCCCAAGGATCTTGCGGTCGCTATCAAGGGCTCTACACAGGAGGTTGCGGAGTGTATCTTTGCAAACATCTCCTCCCGTGCAAGAGAGAGCCTGCAGGCAGACATCGAGTATCTGCACAATGTTCGTATGCGTGATGTTGAGGAGGCTCAGCAGCGTATCGTTTCCGTCATCAGACGTCTGGAGCAGGAGGGCGTGGTTACCATTTCCCACGGCTCGGGCGGCGACGAAATTATTGCGTAACTCTTGGATTTCGGAGGGATTTGATTGGCAGTTTTAAAAAGGAACTCCGTGTTCTGCGGCGGCGGTGTGGATATTTCCAACAGGGTCGTTATCACACGCCCGCCTGTTGAGGAAATTCCTGCCGAACCTGTTGAAGAATATGTTGAGCCTGCTCCCGCCGAGCCGATAAAGCCCGATATCGCGGCAGAGCTTGAGCTGCGTATGCAGCTTCTTGAGGAGCGCGAGGCGCAGGTTGAGGCTCAGCAGCAACAGCTTGCGGCGCTGAAGGAGCAATACATAGAGCAGGGCAAGGATGTGATCCTTGAGGCGAAGCGCCGTGCAGAGGGCATTATAGAAGAAGCTAACGCAAACGCCGCACAGATCGTGTCTGACGCGGAAGCGCAGCGCGACGATGTGTTCATAAAGGCGCGCGCAGAGGGCTTTGAGCAGGGCAAAAAGGACGGCGTTGAGGCGTGCATTGCAGCGGAAAGAGATGTTCTTGACGAGGCAAAGATGTTCGCAGAGAGGATAAACTCCGAGAAAGCGGCGCTGTTCGAGGGCTATGAAAGAGATATCTACGACACTGTGATGACCATAGCGAACAAGATAACGCTTGACAGTCTGACCGCGAAGGACGGCACAGTGGTCAAAAAGCTTATCAAGAAAGCGGCGAAGGATTTCCGCAGCACCGAGCGTATCCGCATTACGCTGGATAAAAACGGTACATCGGAGGAGCTTGCCGCAGACTATGAATATCTGAAGGAGCTTTGCGGCGGCGTTCAGCACGTTGAGGTAGAGCTTCTGCCTGACGCCGAGCCGGGAACTATCATTGTTGAGAGCGGCGGAGAGATAATAGACGCAGGTATAAACACTCAGCTTCGAATGATACAGGAGCTTGGCGAGGGCAAATTCAATGTTCCGCGCAAAAGGCGCACTACAAAAAAGAAGGCTGAGTCAGAAGAATGATTAACACAGCGGAGGTCGCAGTTTGGATTTTTCAGCATTTCGTGATGAGATAACTAAATATGACACCTTTCGCTACATGGGTAAGATCGAAAAGATCGTGGGAATGACCATCGAAGCAAGCGGTCCTACCTGTAATATAGGCGATGTATGCCGCATATATTCAAAGGATATGTCGTCTTTTATACACGCAGAGGTCGTGGGCTTTAACAAGGAAAATATCCTGCTGATGCCCTACACCGATATCGAGGGTATAGGTCCCGGCAGTATCGTTGACAACACAGGCGACAAACTTGTGCTGAAAGCGGGCGATGCGCTTGTCGGCAGGATCGTTGACGCAATGGGAAATCCGCTTGACGGCGGTGAACAGCCTAATTGCCCCGATACTATATCAATAACAGGTATTCCTGTTAATCCATTTACAAGACCCCCGATAAGGGATACTATAGAGCTTGGCGTTAAAGCCATTGACGGTATGCTCACCATGGGCAAGGGACAGAGAATGGGCATATTCGCAGGCTCGGGCGTCGGTAAGTCAACGCTGATGGGCATGATAGCGCGAAATGTCAAGGCTGATGTAAACGTTATTGCGCTGGTAGGAGAGAGAGGACGCGAGGTGCGTGAGTTTATCGAGCGTGACCTCGGACCCGAAGGCATGGCGCGTTCCGTGCTTGTCATTGCAACGTCGGATCAGCCCGCAATGATGCGAAGCAAGTGCCCGCTCACCGCGACAGCAATCGCAGAGTATTTCATGAAGCAGGGCAAGGACGTGCTGCTCATGATGGACAGTCTTACGCGTTACGCTATGGCGCTGCGTGAGGTTGGTCTTTCAGTAGGCGAGCCGCCTATCGCAAGAGGCTATACACCGTCTATCTACAGCAATATGCCAAAGCTTCTGGAGCGTGCGGGAAACTTCCCTGAAGGCTCTATCACAGGCATCTACACCGTGCTCGTTGAGGGCGACGACACCAACGAGCCTATTGCAGATACAGTCCGCGGTATCATTGACGGACATATCATTCTTTCGCGTAAGATCGCGGCGCAGAACCACTACCCCGCGATAGACATACTGCAGAGCGTCAGCCGTCTTATGTCGGAGATAGCTCCTCCTGAACACAAGGACGCTGCGGGCAAACTCAGAAATCTGCTTTCGATGTACAACAGCAATTCCGATCTGATATCTATCGGCGCGTATAAGCACGGTACTAACCCCGCGCTTGACGAGGCAATAAACAAGATCGACAGGATAAACGACTTCCTGATGCAGAAAGTCGAGCAGTCCTACAGCCTTGAGCAGACCGTAAGGCTGCTGCTTCAGGCAGTGAATGACGACGCTGTATAAGCTTGAAATAGGGTGAATTTTTATGAAGAAATTTCAGTTTTCCCTCCAGAAGCTTATGGATTTCCGCGAGCAGGAGCTTGATCGTCAGAAGAACACGCTGAGTGCGCTTCGTGTAGAGCTTCAGAATATCGAGGAAGCAGCAGAGGCGCTGAGGGTCAGGGTAGCCGAAGAAAGCGCAGAGCTTGAGCGAAAATGCGCACAAGGCGCACAGGCTTATGAGATATCCGTCAGAAAGCGTTATATAGTAACGCTTCAGCAGGATATACATCTCAAAGAAGCGCAGGCGGCTCAGAAGCGCGCAGAGGTCGAGGCACAGCTTAATGTGGTGGTGGAAGCGACCAAAGACGTAAAGACCCTTGAAAAGCTGGAGGAAAAGCAGCTTGAGGAATACAAGGCGCTTGAAAATAAGGAAAACGAGCAGTTTATAGAGGAGTTCGTTTCCAATGCGTCGATAAGGAGCATGACTTAAAGTGATATCAAGGCATACGCCATGATATATATTATTATAATATTGTAAGGAGGTGAAAGAAAAAGTGGCAGTTTCAATGAACGCCGGTTTCATGCGAAGTGATTACATGATATCCGACGCTGCACTGCCGATGCGAATGGATGAGCTTGAGCAGCTCGAACAGGCGTCAGAGTTCTCTTCGATACTCGGGGAGATGGGCAAGGTCACTGCAAATGAGGCTGTACCCGTTGATGCCGATACCGCAAAGCTCGCTAATACGGTCGTAATGCAAGAGCAACCGTCGGATAATGCTTCCGCGCTTAGCAAGGAAGATCTTAAAGAGCTTGCAATGGCGGTGGTTCGCGGCGAGATGAAGCTTGACGAGATCCCTGAGGAGTACGTTACCGACGTGCTGGTGATGGTTATCGCAATGATGCTGCTTGGTATTCCCGAGGACGAGATACCCGCTTTGGAGGAAGCGTCTGAAGATACTGAGGCGGTTGAGCCTGTAAGGCTTGATATCGCGACAGCAGAAGCTTTTATCAACGTAGTCCGCGAGAACGACGAAGCACAGGTCACCTTAGATATCATTAAGACTATCCAAGGTCAGACAGAGCAGCTTGATATTCCGCAGGAGATGAAGCAGGCGCTGACAAAGCAAATTCAGACCGTTATCTACACGATGAACGAGCACGCAGCACAGGCGGCAACACCTGAATCAGCCGATGTTAATGCCGATATCAGTGATATCGACGCGGCAGAGCTTCCTGCAGGTGTTGAGGCTATCGAAGCTGTAACAGAGCAGGCTGTAACGAATAATTCTTCGGCGCAGCAACAGCAGATGTCGCAGCAGGATACAGCACAGGCGGCACAGCGTTCCACACAGACGGCGCGCACAGCGGATACTGCAAAGCTTGACGAGGAATTTGAGCAGCTGAGAAAGGCAATGACCGATTTTACTGTGAAAAAGACCGAGCATGAGCAGCAAAACAATGCAGTGCAGACCAATGTTGTAGAGAACACATCAAAGAGCAGGCTGGTTTCTAAGTCCGATGAGCTTATGATGCTGAAAAATGCAGCTAAGCCTACAGTGAACGATGTTAGCGTTAAAACCGCAGTGAATGAAGCAAACGCAGAGCCTACAGGTGAAGCAATTCTTCCCCAGACTGTATCAGAGCAGCTTCCCGCAGTGTTCACAAGACCCGACGGCACCGAGATATCGGTTAAGCCTGAGGAGGTAGTTCGTCAGGTGGCAACAAGCATTATCGAGCAGACGACAGTATCGGCAGAGGGCGACACCGAATACAGTGTTACGCTTAATCCCGAGGATCTCGGAAGCATCACGGTAAAGCTTACAAAGACAATCGAAGGCTCGCTTTCAGTAAGCATTATGGCAGATAACGCAAAGACTCAGCGTCTTATCGAGCAGAACAGCGCGGCTATCCAGCAGGGACTTCGCGAAAACGGCATTGAGCTTGAAAGCTGGCAGACCGTAAATGAGTCGCAGCAGGAAAACAGAGCTGAAGACTACAACGGCAGCAGCAAAAATCCCTACTATCACGCAGAGGAAGATACCGAAAGCGCAGATGAGGGCGACAACAGCTTTGCAGAGCTGATATCGGCGATGTAAGCTGAAAAAATCTTACGAAAGGAGAAAGACATGGCAGATACCACTATTTTAAGCACGCTCACGAGCTATGAGCAGATTCAGGCTAATCACGAGAGATATGCGGATAAGTTTTCCGATGCAAATTCGGAGATAGTTAATTCCGAAACGTTTCTTAGCCTTCTTGTTGCGGAAATGACAAATCAGGATCCTCTGGAGCCTACTTCAAACACCGAGTTCGTTACTCAGATGGCACAGTTCACACAGCTTCAGTATTCGCAGGACTCCAGTACATACGCAAAGGCTAACTATGCGGCTTCTCTTGTTGGCAAGACTGTTACCGCTGTCAAGATGGACGGCGCAGAGCAGGTTACAAAGACAGGCGTTGTTGAGAATGTTACCAAGAGCGGCGACACCTACATCGTTAAGGTCGACGGAGTTTCATTTGATATCTCCAAGATAACCGCAGTTTCCGAAACAGCGTCCAAGGACACAGGTACAAGCACTGACACTGTTATATCTACAGGCTCGGCACTGGGCGACCAGATTTCCAGAGCTTCGATGATGATCGGTCTTAATGCTACCGTACAGGCGCAGACAAGCAGCGGAAAGGTCGTTGATGCGGGCACTATCAACGCTATTCAGATCAAGAACGGCGAGATCCACGTTGTTATCAACGATATTTCCTACAAGCTCACCGATGTTGTTGAGGTTGCATACCCTGATTACAACGTTCCCTCTGTAGAGGATACGCAGAGCGGCGAGAACACAGCTACAGCACCCGAGCAGCCCGAAGAGGTAAAGGAAGAGCTGGCAGCAGATGAAACTATAGGCACGGATATCGAGGATATCGAAGATCCGATTTGACAGTATAAGCATGGAGGCTTGATTTTATGCTGATAAGCGAATACTTAGCGCTTCGCAATCAGATCAGCGTTACCACGGGAACAACGGTTTCCCCGGGCATTCAAACAGCTTCGACGGAGCAGGCTTCGCAGGAAGGCTCGTTTGCGGCGGCTTTGCAGGAAAAGCTTGCAGAAAAGCAGCAGACAGGCGGCGTGGAGTTTTCAAGACACGCAATTCAGAGGCTGGAACAGAGAAGCATCGACATTGCCGAGGGCGACACTCTTGAAAGACTTAATAGGGGCGTAGAGATCGCGGCTGATAAGGGAAGCAATGAAACACTTGTCCTTGTGGATCAAACAGCATTTGTTGTAAGCGTTAAGAACAACAAGGTAATCACAACTCTCTCAAACGAAGATCTGAGAGGAAACATTTTTACAAACATAGATTCCACCGTTATAATATGAACGGACCTTGACAGGAATTCATGCCGATGCTGCGACTGAGCAAAGGCGAACGATGGATCTTGTTACTAAACATAATATGGAGGTCACAAAATGGTAAAATCACTTTATTCGGGCGTTACAGGTCTTAAAACACACCAGCAGAAGATGGACGTTATCGGTAACAATATCGCAAACGTAAATACAACAGGTTTCAAGACCAGCGTTGTAACTTTCTCCGACGTATATTATCAGACAAAGAAGACCGCAAGCGGCACTACCGCTACACTTGGCGGTACTAACCCCAGACAGGTCGGCTACGGCGTTCAGATGAACACTACCACTCCCAACATGACACAGTCGGGCTTCACTTTCTCCGACAGCATCTATGATATGGCTATCGACGGCGAGGGCTTCTTCCAGCTGATGGACGGCGCAGGTAACGTGTTCTATTCCAGAGCAGGTATCTTCAACGTTGACGAAATGGGCTACCTCGTTGACGCAAACGGTTATCACGTTCTGGGCGTTTCGGGCGACTCCACAAGCCAGCCCGGCAGCTCTGAGATAATCAGAATCACAATCCCCGAGACCGAGGCAAAGTGCTCCTCTGCAACAAAGCTTGTAAACGGAACAAATGTTACTATTTCCGTTTCCGCTCCCTCCGACAACACCGATATGTCGGTTACATTTACCAACGCACAGTACCCCTACGCTACATATGCAAACGGAATCCTCAATATCTTCTTTGATATGTCCAAGCAGTACAACTCCGACGTTGAGTTTGAAACTGCTATCCAGTCTGCTATCGCAGCTGGCGGTGTTACACTTCCCGATGATGTTGAGCTGAAGTTCGAGTTTGAGACCATTCCCGATGATCCCGATGCAAAGATCGCAAGCAACACTATCGAGGCTTGGAACTATGCGACCACATCTGCTTCGGGCGAGGGCTACTGGGAATACACCTACACAGCAAAGGACGGCTCTACTGAGATCAAGAACGCTCAGCTTGCATTCGATACCGATGATCTTGCTCAGAACGGTAAAAAAGTGACTATCGCGTGGAGCGCTACCAATAAGGATACAACCGTTGCAGGCCCTACTGTCGGAACTGACGGCGCGATCACAGGCGACTGGACCATCACACTCTGCCCCAACTCCACATCTTCCGAGATAAACTCTGCTATTGATAAATACATTGAGGCACAGGAGCTTGCAGGCAAGACTGTTCCCTCTCTGAAGTGCACAAAGTTTATCATGCCCTCTGAGGACAATAACAGAAGCGCTGCTATCACAGCTATGACAGCAGCGACTCAAAACCCCATTACACTTGAGGGTACAGAGGAAGGCTCTCTCGGCGTAAGCATTACAGCTACAGAGGCAGGCGAGTATGCAAACAACTACAAGATCGTATTTGCTTATTCCGCAAGCTATGAGAATACAAAGGCTGTTTGGGACGAGAACACTCTTACCATCACAGTATGCAACGACACAACACTTGACCAGATCAACGCGATGGTTGAAAAGGCTGCAAACGGCGACGCAAAGAAGCTGCTTGAGATCACAGGTATGACCGAGCTTAACGATATGAACGCTGCTGCAAGAGAGGCTCTCTTCGGCGGTAATCCCTCGCTCTCTCTCGGCGGAGGCGCAGACAGCTTCTACACAGAGGTTGCTAAGTATCTGACAACATTCGGTTTAACAGATGGCCGCAAGGGTGCTGAGCAGAGCTATAAGGATCTTGAGAACGTTACCGTTCAGAATGACGGTACCATCATCGGTCTGCATAGTGTTCATGGCTATCTGACTCTCGGCAGAATCGACATCGCAACATTCGATAACCCCAATGGTCTTGATCAGGTGGGCGGCACAATGTTCGCTGAAACAGTTGCTTCCGGTGCGGCAAAGGTAGAGCCTGCCGGCTCAAACGGCGCAGGCGAGGTAGTTTCCGGTGCGTTGGAAATGTCCAACGTTGACCTTTCTCAGGAGTTCACAGACATGATCACCACACAGAGAGGCTATCAGGCAAACTCCAGAGTTATCACGACATCTGATACAATGCTTGAAGAGCTGCTCAGCCTCAAGAGATAACATTTTTGACTGATTAACGGTAGCCCCCGTCTTGCGGGGCGGGGGCTTAGCTGTTGAGGTAATATTATGATTTTTTTAACAAAGCTTGACGGTAAGGAGTTTCTGCTAAATGAGCAGCTTATTGAAACCGTCACCGAAACTCCCGATACAGTTATCGTGCTGTCGAACGGGCATAGCTGCATCGTACGCGAGAGCATGAGGGAGATACAAACCAAAATTCTCGAATACAACAGGAATCAGCGCCGCCGTGTGCTCAGACACAGAGCCGCAGCAGACGATGAGCCTTTAACATAATCCACGGACAAGCCGAGGCTTTCCGAAATATAAATGACAGCAATAATCTCAATTACAGAAAAGCGAGGGATTTATTTTGAATATTTCACTTATCATAGGCTGGGTACTTTCATTCGGTCTGGTTGTTTTCGGTATCTTTGACGGTGGTCAGATCATGTGGTTCGTCGAGGTAGCTTCTTTGGCTATCACAGTCGGCGGTACTATCGGCTGTCTTGTAGCATCATTCCCCATGTCGTATCTTGCGGGCGTGCCCAAGAAGTTCGGTATGGCGCTGTTCCCCAAGAAGTACAAGCCCGAAAAGTATATCGATGACATCGTTGAGTATGCAAAGATCGCAAGAGGACGCGGTCTGCTTGCACTCGAAGAAAGTGCAAACGGCTGTCAGGATCAGTTTATGAAGTCTGCGCTCATGCTCATTGTTGACGCGAATGACGCTGAAAAGGTGCGCGGTATGCTTGATGACGCTATCAGCTTCATGGTTGAGCGTCATGAAAACGGACGTGCGTTCTTTGAAAAGGGCGTAGGTATCTTTCCCGCGTTTGGTATGCTGGGTACTCTGGTAGGTCTTGTAAACATGCTGAATACAATGGATACAAACCCTGACGGTCTTGCGAGCGGTATGGCTACTGCGCTTATCACGACTTTCTACGGCTCGCTGTTTGCGAACGTACTTTTCGCGCCTCTTGCGGCTGCGTTGAAAAACACACATGAGGACGAGCTTCTCTGTATGCAGATAATTGAGGAGGGCGTACTTGCTATCGCTGCAGGTTCAAACCCCAGATATATCCAGGAAAAGCTTGAATTTATGCTTCCCAAGAGCAAAAAGAAGTCTGATTCTGCGGGTGCATAAGGTTTTTTAAAAAAAAATTAAAAAAATATCACAAAACATTTGCAAAATGAGCAATTATGTGGTACAATAATATAATGGGTGAAATATAAATCGACCCATTTACGGAAAAAGGGGGGGTTGCGTTATGGCTAAGTTGCAGAAAAAGCCGCAGGAAAACCATGATAACGACTGGCTGAATACATACGCCGACATGGTTACGCTGCTGCTTACGTTCTTCGTTATGCTGTACGCATCTTCAAGTATTGATGAACAGAAATGGCAATACATATATCAGGCATTCCAGTCCCGCGGTAAATATCTCAACGAATATGTAGATCAGCCCGAACATACCAAAGATGAGGGCAACTACATAAAAGACGAGGAGCCGACAAGCAATGCAGGCTCGGGTGAGCTGCCGCAGAGCTTCGATCAGCTTTATGTTTACCTTTCCGAATATGTTGAGGACCAGAAGCTTTCCGAATCCATGTCGGTATCCAAGGATTCCGCGCATATTTTTATACGCTTTGACAGCAGCGTCTTCTTTGACGGCAACAGCGCAGTGCTGAAGCGCGAGGGTCAGGAGCTGATAAACGGTATACTTCCGGGGCTTAAGGCTGTAAAATCGTCCATTCAGAATATCACTGTCAGCGGTCATACCGCAGTGGGAATTTCCGATGTGAACGATTGGGACCTTTCCTCTGACCGTGCGGTAAGCGTTGTTAAGTATATGGATTTCAAGGCAGCTCTTGACAGCAAGCAGTTCAGAACAAAGGGTGCAGGTCCTTATGAGCCTGTTGCAGAGAATGATTCAGAGGAAAACAGAGCTAAGAATCGCCGCGTTGAGCTGGTGATCCTGCGTAACGACCTCGATCTCACCGATCCGCAGGTTATTCAGGATATTCTGAAGTACGATTACAACCTGTTCTCCGACCAGATAGACCCGAACGCTCCCGATACGGACGAGGGCAAGCTTCCCAACGATTCCGCACAGGGCATCATCAACTCCATTGAGAGTCTGTTCCCGAGCGGCAGCACGGTCAGCACGTCCGATGGTGTTACAGGTCCGTTTATCTATGACGAATTTGAAAACTTTATAAAGAGCGAGGAGAGTTCCGACGCGGCAGCGTCTGACAGCTCCGCCGCAGAGTAATAAGCCAATATAATTAATTTTCCGAGGGGGGGATTTCGATGGCTGACGTCCTGACGCAGGCGCAAATTGACGAAATGCTGCGAAATGTTGCATCGGGTGCTGCTCCTTTGGTTGCGCAGAAGGAAGAGGAAAAGGTCAAAGAATATGACTTCCGTGCTCCTAAAAAGTTCACCAAAGAGCAGATCAAGGTGCTTGACAGCATTTTCGAGAACTATTCGCGTCTGATGTCCTCATATCTCACCGGTCTGCTTCGATTGTACTGCCGTGTTTCACTGGTAAACATCGAGGAACAGCGCTACAGCGAGTTTAACAATGCGCTGCCCGACTATGTAATGATGGGTATGGTCGATATGGGCATCGTAAACGATGAGGTCAGTGAAACAAACGTCATTGTTCAGGTGTCAAATGCGATAACCTATACCATGATAGACCGTCTGCTCGGCGGTAAGGGCGAATACAGAGATGTAAACCGCGACTTTACCGAGATCGAGATCACGATCATGAATGATGTTATGAGCTCCATCGCTCAGCTTTTGCAGGAGCCTTGGTCGATGCATATTGAGCTTAATCCTAAGCTTATCGGCATCGAAACGAACTCCAGAGTGGTGCAGACCATCGGTCATGAGGATACCGTAATCATCGTAGCCCTTGAGGTTGAGATAAACGGTGTCAAGTCTATTATTTCTGTATGTATCCCCGCGATAAATCTTGATGAGATCATGGGCAAGTTCATTCCGAGATATACCTCATCAAGACGACGCACCGACGCAACGCGTGAGGCAGAGCGCCGCGACAGCATAATGACAGGTATCAGCAGCACCGATCTTAACATCACAGCGGTGCTTGAGGAGATAAACCTTGATCTTTATGAGGTGCTCACACTTCAGGTGAACGACGTAATACCGCTTGGCAAGAGCATTAATTCAAATGTTGTTGTCAAGGTCGGCGGAAAGCCGTGGTGCGATGGTAAGATGGGTACCTATAATAATAAAAAGGCTATTATGATTGATAATTTTATTCAGAATTGAGGTATGAAAACTGATGGCTAACGAATTGGATACAAACCTTGAGTTCAGCTCCTATGAGATAGACGCAGTCGGCGAAATACTGAATATCAGTATGGGCTCTGCGGCTACCGCAGTTTCAGAGCTGTTAAACGCAAAGGTTTGGATTACCACTCCGGAGGTAAGCGTTATCAAGGTTGAGGAGTTGAATTACACTCGTCTTGAGCCTGCTATCTGTGTTAAGATCGTTTACGTTGCCGGAATCAACGGTGTAAACATGATGGTGCTGAAGCAGGATGACGTTCAGCTCATTCTTAATCAGCTCATGGGAAATCCGCTGGTTATCTCGCCTGACTTTGAGTTCGATGAGCTCAATATCAGCGCAGTTTCTGAGGTTATGAACCAGATGATGGGCGCTTCGGCAACTGCACTTTCCGACCTGCTCGGAACTTCTGTTGATATTTCCACACCTACTCCTTACATAATCGAGGAAACGAATTTCTGCGAGCTTTCCGAGATGGATCCTGCAGACACCGTTGTTTGTGTAAACTTCACGCTTAATGTTGACGGCGTAATGAACAGTGAGTTTATGTCGGTGCTCTCCGTTGATCTTGCAAAGACGCTTTCAAGCAAGATGATGAACAGCTTCCAGTCAGAGGAAGAGGAGCCTGCTCCCGAGGCACCTGCTCCCGCAGCCCCCGCACCTGCTCCTGCAGCAGCTCCCGCGGCCGCACCTCAGGCACCGATGCAAGCTCCGATGGCTCCTATGCCAATGCAGCAGCCTATGTATCAAGCACCGCCTCAGCAGGCAGCTTACCCCGCTCAGGGCTATGGCTACCCGCCTCAGTATGCGGCATACGGCGCATATCCGCCGCCTGTACCGCCTGTTAATATTCAGAACGCACAGCTTCACCAGTTCGATAACATTGATTTCGGACTGCAGACAGACCAGCAGGACAACCTTAAGCTGCTGATGGGCGTTCCGCTTGAAATATCCGTTGAGATCGGTACTGCAAAGCGCAAGGTCAAGGATATTTTGGATTTCACACAGGGCACTATCATCGAGCTGGAGCGTCAGGCAGGCGCACCCGTTGATGTAGTTGTAAACGGCAATCTTATCGCACGCGGAGACGTTGTTGTTATCGACGATAACTTCGCAGTAAGAATTACTGAGATCGTGAAATCAAAGTTCATGGACAGTCTTGGTAAAGAATAAAATTAATCATATCAATACATTCAAGGAGATACAGTAATGGACAAGAAAATCTTATTAGTTGACGACGCTGCTTTCATGAGAATGCTGATTAAGGATACCCTCACAAAGAATGGTTACACAAACATTCTTGAGGCTGCTGACGGCGCTATCGCGTGCGAGGTTTACGGTGCTGAGAAGCCCGACCTCGTTATTATGGATATCACAATGCCCAATAAGACAGGTATTGAGGCACTCAAGGACATCAAGGGAACCGATCCTATGGCTAAGGTAGTAATGTGCTCCGCTATGGGTCAGGAAGCAATGGTAGTTGAAGCTATCAAGCTTGGTGCGCTCGACTTTATCGTTAAGCCCTTCAAGCCCGACAGAATCCTTCAGACCGTAAAGAAAGTCCTCGGCTAATTCCGTAAATACAACCAAGGCGGGGACGTATTATCCCGCCTTTTGGTTTTTCGCGGGAGGAAGTTTTAACCGTATTTTGTTTTTTACTCACCGCGAAAGGAGGGAGCGTTTTGGAGTATTTTCAGATGATAATGGCGCTTATCGGAGTTCTGGCGCTGGTATTTCTGCTGTTTTGGCTCATGAAGAAGCTGAACAAGCGCGTTATGATATCCGACAGCCGCAATATGAAGATACTGGAACGCATAAACCTCGGCCCCGATAAGATGCTTCTGCTTGTAAGCATCTGTGGCAGATGCATGGTGCTCGGCGTTACCTCCAATCACACTGAGAAGATCTGCGATCTCGAGCAGACCGAGGAGGAGCTTACGCGCAGGGACGAAAACGGCAATCCCTCATTCGGGGAGAGCTTTAAGACCGTGTTAAGCGGTATGATGGGAAAAAATAAGGATAATTAGGAGGAGCGATTTGATAAAACGCTTAATTGAATGTGACAAAAAGCTCGTGATGAGATTTGTCGTGTCGCTGCTCCTGTGTATAGCGCTCACCGTTGCGTTTTTCAGCGTTTCGGCATGGGCGGCTACTTCGGAAGCGCCTGCGGCGGAAACCGTCGAATCCGGGCTGAAGCCGGGAGATTATCTCGACAATGAGGCGGTAGACGTTGGCAACGACGCAGGCTCATCTGTTTTACAGGAGCTTATCGGAGTGGACGCTTCGCAGCCGTTAGAAGTCATTCTGCTGTTGACGCTGCTTGCACTAGCTCCGTCGCTGCTGATAATGATGACCTGCTTTACGCGTATCGTCATCGTTTTGAGCTTTTTAAGGAGTGCAATGCAGACGCAGAGCACGCCGCCCAATATGGTAATTACGGGCATGGCGCTGTTCTTGACGCTGTTTATTATGGCACCCGTTTTCGGTGAGATAAACGAGGTTGCCTATCAACCGTATGTAAACGAGGAGATCACGACCGAGCAGGCTCTTGAGGCGGCAACCGGTCCCATAAAGACCTTCATGCTGAAGCAGACATCGACCGACGATCTTGATTTCTTCATTGATCTTGCAAACATCGAAGCGCCCGAGGGCGGTTTTACTGAGGAGTACATACAAAATGACCTCAGCCTTACCGTTATCGTACCTTCATTTATGATAAGCGAGCTGAAGCGCGCATTCCAAATGGGATTTATGCTATTCATTCCATTCCTTATCATCGACCTTGTTGTCGGCAGTACGCTGATGTCAATGGGTATGATGATGCTGCCGCCTGCGATGATATCAATGCCGTTCAAGATATTGATATTCGTGCTTGCGGACGGTTGGAATCTGCTTATCGGCTCTGTAGTATCAAGCTACAACTGGTAGCTAAGCTAAGTTTGTTTTAACCTTCCGCGAAAGGAGATGAAATCATGACAGAAGATCTTGTGCTTACGATCTTTCAGGAGGCGGTCATGCTTGCGTTTAAGCTTGCGCTCCCTGTGCTGTTGGTTGCGATGATCGTTGGTCTTGTGATCGCTATATTACAGGCTGCGACGCAGGTGCATGAGCAGACGCTGTCATTTGCGCCTAAAGCGGTAGCTGTGGGATTGACTTTATTCTTCCTCGCTCCATGGATGACCTCGGAATGTATAGATTTCGTGAATTTCATCTTCGAAAAGATGGCGGAAATCCCCATAACGTGAGGAAGCTGCCGTGTCAGAGGTATGGGAAATCGTACAGACCAACGCCATTATCGTAATAATGGTATTGGCAAGAGTGAGCGGTATCTTCACGTTTAATCCAATTTTCGCAAGAAACAATGTACCTACATATTTAAAGGCGGGTATGACTTTTATTCTTGCACTGGTCTTTACGGTCGGCGGCGGAATAGAGTACACGATGCCAAGCGGTTTGTTACCGTTTGTTTTCGACCTGCTGAAAGAGGTGCTCGTCGGCGCTGTGTTAGGCTTCTTTGTAAATGTGATGCTGCAGGTGTTTTCCCTTGCGGGTGAGCTTGCGGACATGCAGATAGGTCTTTCTATGGCGAGGGGCTATGACCCCACATTCGGTAACGCGGGTATTTCAACGCAGCTTTACAGCTATTGGTTTATGCTGTATTTCTTCGCTGTGGGCGGTCATCTGTCCTACATTGAGCTGTTTTCGATATCCTATGAGACCATTCCGATAGGCTTCAATAACTTTAATATAAATGTTGGCTACATTATCGTACAGTATTTCCAGACGGTGCTTACTTTGGGACTGAAGCTTGCGATGCCTGTTGTCGCGGCTTCAATAGTCACTGAGTTCTGCATCGGCGTATTGATGAAAGCTGTTCCTACGATCCATGTATTTGTTATAAATATCCAGCTTAAAATGCTGGTGGGCTTTGTTGTATTGGCGGCAAGCTGCGGTGTTATTTCGGAATTTATGGGAGATATGATGGGAATCATGTTCACAAATCTCAACGGAATAATGCAGCAGATGACTGTAACATAGCGTTATTTCCTGCGCAAAGGGCGGTGGTTAAATGGCAGGCGAAGAGAAAACCGAAAAAGCCACGCCGAAAAAACGCCGTGATTCGCGTAAAGAGGGCGAGGTGCTTCAAAGCAAGGAGATAGTCACCGCTGCCTCCGTGCTTGGTATCTTTTTCGCAATGAGGCTGTTTATCGGCTTTATGAGCGAGGTAATGCTTGCCTACACAGGCTCTGTGTTTGAGAACATCGGCACAGCAAGGGTGAACGCCGACACTGTAAGCACGTTTTTTGTAAACGGCGCTACGGCATTTATCATGGCGGTAGGTCCTATATGTGCGGTCGCTATGCTGCTTGGAATCATACCAACGATAGCGCAGACTAAGGGTCTGTTCACAATGAAAGCGCTGCGCCCCAAGTTTTCAAGGCTCAATCCGCTTTCGGGTATAAAAAAGCTGTTTTCCCTGCAATCCGTTGTTGGTATTGTAAAGGGTCTTATAGAGGTAATTATCATCGGCTATGTTATCGTGAGCGAGGTGCTTGCGCGTATGCCGAGGTTTCTCGCGCTGATGGATACGGGCGTAATGCAGGGCGTAACTTATGCTTTTTCAAGCGTATTCGACCTTGTTATGCTTATATGTATCCTGTTGGTGTTCGTTGCGGCGGGAGATTTCCTTTTCCAGTGGTGGCAGTTTGAGAAAAAGCTCAAAATGTCCAAGCAGGAGGTCAAGGAAGAGTACAAGCAGACTGAGGGTGACCCTCAGATAAAAAGCAAGATAAAGCAAAAGCAGCAGCAGATGGCAATGTCCCGCATGATGCAGGAAGTGCCGCAGGCTGACGTGGTTATCCGTAACCCTACTCACTTTGCAGTTGCTTTGAAATATGATCAGGACAAGAACCGTGCGCCGCAGGTGGTTGCAAAGGGTAAGGACTACCTTGCCTTGAGGATAGTTAAGATAGCGGAGGAAAACGATGTGTACATCACAGAGGATCCGCCGCTTGCACGAATGCTCTACAGCACCGTTGACATCGGGCGTGAGATTCCTGTGGAGCTATACAACGCGGTAGCTGAGGTGCTGACCGTAGTTTACAAGGCTAAAAACAAGACATTACACGCATGATTTAATATATACAAAACGTTAATTTTCGACAAAATATTACAGAAAGGGGAGTGGCAGATATAGTACGCAAGCTGTTAAGCAATTCGCTTGTATTGTTCGTTATATTCGTTGTATTGGCTATTATTATCCCGCTCCCGTCTTGGCTGCTGGATTTCATGATACTTCTGAACATAGCCCTCAGCCTTATAATCCTCGTTATGACTATGTTCATCAAGGAGGCGCTGGAGTTCTCTGTATTCCCGACAGTGCTGCTTATCACGACGGTGCTGCGACTATCGCTGAATATCTCTACAACGAGAGGTATTTTGTCGTCGGGATACGCGGGCGAGGTAATCGCGGCGTTCGGTAACTTCGTAATGGGCGGTGACGCCATCGTCGGCTTCCTGATATTCATTATCATCGTTTTGGTAAACTTTATCGTTATCACCAAGGGTTCTGAGCGTGTATCAGAGGTTGCTGCCCGCTTTACACTGGACGCTATGCCCGGTAAGCAGATGGCTATTGACGCCGACCTGAACTCCGGACTTATCAACGAGGAGCAGGCAAAGCTCCGCCGTTCAAATATACAGCGCGAGGCTGACTTCTACGGCTCCATGGACGGTGCTACGAAGTTCGTTAAGGGTGACGCGATAATGTCTATCATCACCACCCTAGTAAACCTTATCGGCGGTGTTATCATCGGTATGATGCGTGACGGCGGCGATTTCGGTACTATCCTCAATTCTTACTCTCTTGCAACAGTGGGTGACGGTCTGTGTTCGCAGATCCCTGCACTGCTCATTTCCGTTGCAACAGGTATGATAGTTACCCGTGCGGCAAGCCAGGACAGCCTTATGAACGACGTAAAGGCGCAGTTTACCGCGCAGCCTTTCGTTCTGCTTATTGCAGGACTTGTTATGATCGTTATGATGGTCATTCCGGGATTCCCCACGTTTGTACTGCTAATCCTTGGTGCTTTGCTTATTGTTGCGGCAGTAATGCTCGACAGGAATAAGAAGAAAATGGCAGAGCTTGAGCTTGCTCAGCGAGCAAAAGAGGAAGCTCGCGAGATGGAAAAGGCGAGCAACGCCGACAACGAGTATTTCCGCGATATCGACAATGTGTTCAAGTTGCTTAATGTTGAGCCGATAGAGATGGAGTTCGGTTATTCGCTGCTGCGTCTTGTTGACGAAAAGAGCGGCGGCAACTTTATCGAGCGAGTCGTTATCTTCCGTAAGCAGTTTGCGATGGATATGGGTATGGTTATTCCGTCCGTCAGAATGACGGATAACCCAGAGATAAATCCCAACCAGTATATAATCAAGATAAAGGGTGAGGAGGTCGCTCGCGGCGAGATCCTCGTAGACCACTATCTTGCGCTTGACAGCGGCGATGTAACCGCGCAGGTTGAGGGTATCGACACGGTCGAGCCTGCATTCGGTCTTCCCGCAAAGTGGATATCCGAAGACAAGAAGATCATGGCGGACGTTGCGGGTTACACGCTTATCGATCCTGTTTCGGTAATGATAACCCACTGGTCGGAGATAATGAAGCAGTATGCGCATGAGCTTCTGTCCAGACAAGATGTCAACACAATGGTCGAAAATGTCAAGAAAACCAACCCGATCGTTGTCGACGATCTTATACCCAAGGTTATTTCTGTCGGATATTTACAGAAAGTATTGTCGAATCTGCTTAAAGAGGGCATACCGATACGCGACCTTGAAACCATTCTTGAAACACTTGGCGATCACGCCAATGTGCTGAAAGACATGGATATCGTGACAGAGTATGTGCGTCAGTCGCTGAAGCGTACCATAACACGTCGCTTTGCGGAGGCGAACTCGCTCAGAGTAATCACATTGGATACGCAGATCGAGGATATGATAGTAAGTTCTGTAAAGAAATCCGATCAGGGCAGCTATCTTGCGATGGCTCCCGATATAATTCAGCAGATAGTGAATGTTACAAACACCGAGATCGACAAGATAAAGGACGTTATACCCACAGTCATTATTCTTACGTCGCCTGTGGTGCGTATTTACTTCAAAAAGCTGACAGATCAGTTCATTCCGAACATAACAGTGCTTTCCTACAGCGAGATAGACGCTGCCGCTCAGATACAGGCGATAGGCAACATCTCTCTCAATGCAACAGCGGTGCACTGAGTTCACACGACATAAAAGGGACGCTTTCGGCGGTAGGCTGACAGTGGCTTAATAAGGAGGTGCGGACAATGGATAACAGTACTGCGGCTCTGCTTCAGGATTACCTGTGCAGCCGTGATGAAGCTGTGCGCAATGAGATCGTGCTGAAAAATCTCGGACTTGTCCGCAGCTGCGCCTTATCACTGAGAAATATGTATATCAAATTCGGCGATGTTGACGACGTGGTGAACGAGGGCGTTATTGCACTGATGGAGGCTATCGAGAGCTATGACCCTGATAAGGGTGCAAAGTTTGAGACCTATGCAACGCTGAAGATCAGAGGCGCGATAATAGATTTCGTGCGTGGACAGGACTGGATACCCCGAAGCGTGAGGAAATTTGCGCGCGACCTTGACAACGCGAACAGTTCGTTGTATAATCAATATAATAGAATGCCTACTACAGCAGAACTGTCCGAATATATGGAGATGTCCGAGGAGAAGCTGCTAAAATGCATGGCAGAGGCTTCGTCTATGGTCACATTGTCGTTTGAAGAGCTGCTGTATGAGGACAATTTTGAAAATCACCCTGCTTCAGCAGGCGAAGCGACAGACTCCGCTGTGCTCCGTGAGGAGTGCCGCCGTGTTATCGCAGAGGCCATAGATTCCCTAAAGGAAAAGGAAAAGCAGGTCATCACTTTATACTACTTCAAAAACATGAAATATTCCGATATAGCAAAGGTGCTGGGCATTTCGGAGTCAAGGGTGTGTCAGATAAACACCAAGGCAACCCTTACGCTGAAAACGCTGCTTGAGCCGTATATCAAAGGAGGAGATCAGTCTTGAACAGAGGTTATTACATAGCCGCAAACGGCATGATAATGAATCAGCGCAAGCTGGACGCGATAGGCAACAATCTCACCAATATGTCCACCTCGGGCTACAAGGCGGATACTATTCTTACACAGAGATTTGACGAGGCTATGATACTCGTAAAGCACCGCGAGGAGCTTTCGGGAAGCTTCGCGGCTACCTATGTGGATACATCGTATACAAACCTTGAGCAGGGCACGTTCGAGTTTACTGACAGCCCGTTCGATGTTGGCATAAACGGCAATGTCTACTTTAACGTTGCGGCATATAACGGCGAAACGATGCTGACAAGAAACGGTCAGTGGGAGCTTGACGGAGAGGGCTATCTGTGCCTTTCAAATTCGGGACGTATCCTCGGCGAGAACGGCGAGATATTCGTTGGCAACAAGGACTTCAGAATTGACGTTGACGGAACGATATATCAGGACGGCGAGGTCGTTGACAGACTCAGACTTTCCTATATCGACCCTGAGGGCAATATCGACAAGTTCGGTGCAAACCTGTTCACTTCGGTAGAAGCGATGGCAGTTCCCGAGGGCGAAAGATTTGATATAATACAAGGTGCTTACGAGCGATCCAACATAGATCTCAACTATGAGATGACGATGATGATGAACGCAAACCGTCTGTATGAGGCGTCAAGCTCTATACTGCAGCTTATTGATGGCATGAACCAGAAAGCGGCATCGCAGATATGCAAGCTGAACTAACGGCGCTGACGAAAAGGAGTAAGATATGAATATAGCTTTCCATACCGGTAAGACCGCCATGATCGCTCAGGCTCAGGCGCTTAACGTTTACGGTAACAATATCGCAAATATCAACACATTCGGCTATCAGACAGTGCGCCCCAGCTTTGCAGATTGTCTGTATTCCGTTCAGAGAGCACCCGAGGAGGATTGGCAGACAGGTCACGGCACTTACATTCAAAAGACTGATATCATGTTTGCTGAAAGCTCACTGTATTACACTGACAGAATGTTGGATTTTGCACTTCCCAACGAGGGCTTCTTTGCTGTGCAGAACAGATTCGGCGATGTGAACTACACACGCGACGGCGCGTTCTCTATGACACAGGCTGAAACAGGCGAGTGGTATCTTGTAAACGGCTCGGGCGAGTATGTGCTTGACTACGACGGAAACAGGATAGTTGTGCCCTTTAACGACGAGGGAACTGTTGCGGATTACGGTGCGCTTGGCGAGATGGTAGGAGTTTTCGAGTTCGAGAATCCCTACGGAATCGAGGCTGCGGGAGATAACCGCTATCTTGCTACCGAAAGAAGCGGCGCTGTTACCGCAAATCAGAACCTGAAAAAGATGCAGGGCGTGCTGGTAACATCGAATGTAGAGCTTTCCGATCAGATGGTAAAGCTTATCGAAACACAGCGCGGCTATCAGATAAGCTCCAGAGTCGTTACGACCTCTGACGAGTTTACAAGAATTGCAAATAATCTTAGATAAAACAAGGCTTTAAAAGGAGCGTGATCATATGCTGAAAAATTATGATGAGCTGTCGCCGATAGCTATAGACTGTCTGCGCGAGATAGGTAACATCGGCTCGGGAAGTGCTGCAAATGCGCTGTCGTCAATGCTCGGCAAGAATGTGGTCATGCGCGTCCCCGATGTGAGCGTTATGGATTATCAGGAAGTTATCGACCGCATGGGCGGTCCCGAAAAGGTCATTACAGGTATTCTTGTCAACCTTGACGGTGATGTAAACGGTATGATTATGTTCCTGCTTGAGGACAGCTTTGCAAAGGTCGTTCTTTCAACGTTTTTGCAGAGTGAGAATGTTTCGGTGATGACGCTTGATGAAACTCAGCTTTCGGTTATCCGCGAGATGGGCAACATCATGGCGGGCAGCTACCTTTCTGCGCTCTCTCAGCTCACGGGACTTACCATTGATATGTCCGTTCCGTCTATGACAGTGGATATGCTTGGTGCGATCATGAGCGTTCCGATAATCGAATTCGCCGAGGTCGGCGATAAGGTGCTGTTTATTGATGACGGTTTCGTTATCGACGGCGTTGATATCAAGTCTAATATTATCCTTATTCCGGAGATGGCTTCTCTGGCTACATTAATGACGAAGCTTGGAGTTATGTAATGGCAAGTTTGACAGTTGGAATATCTGACCTTAAAGTGTGCAGAGCGCCTGACACACTGGTTACATATGCGCTCGGCTCATGCGTTGGAATCTGCATGATAGATGAAACGGCGCACATCGGCGGGCTTTCGCATATCATGCTGCCTGACAGCAAGGCTTCCGCAAACGGTTGCGATATGCCGATGCGTTTTGCGGATACGGCGATACCGATGCTGATAGATAAGCTGGTTGGTATGGGCGCAAGCCGTTTCAGGCTAAAGGCGAAAATAGCAGGCGGCGCGGTAATGTTCGCTACCTCAAGTGACCGTTTTAACATCGGTGAGCGCAACATTGCGGCAGTTTTAGAGGCGCTTCGCAAGGAGAATATCCCGATAATCGCAAAGGACGTCGGACTGAATTATGGTCGCACTGTCTACTTCTATCCCGAAACGGGCATTATGGAGGTCAAGGCGGCGGCTAACGGAATAAAACAGTTTTAAAACTGCTCATGCTGCAATGAGCAGTTTTTTTGCATAAACGGCTTGAGTGAGAGGGCAAGAAAAATTCTCAAGGGCAAAAGTAAGGAGTACACGAATGGGTAACAGTGAAATGTTTGCAAGGGCGTTCTCACTGATTATGTATTTGAAATCATGGCTAATGGATTTGGATAAAATCAACTAATATCTATTGCGGAAATTGTGAAAAAAATAGAAAATAAAATTTTTAAAAAATTTATGTAATGTTTTTATGCCAACCGTTGTTTACGTTATAGAGGGTAACCTCAACAAGAGCGGAAGGCGGTGAGAACATGAAAAGTTTTGATTATCAGTTCTGACGGGATCAGTTTTAGTACGTTTTACAGTGCGGAAAAAGCAATTTGAAACAAAAAATTTTGACAAGGAGGATTTTTATGGGATTATTTCGTAAGAACAAAGGCAATTTAGCTTTGTGTTTGGCATTTATTATGCTGTTTTCTGCGACAGGCTGTTCTTCGCATAGTATTGAGACCCCTCCTGCTGATAAAAAGGCGGCACAGGTTACTGACAGTGCGGAGTTAATTGTATTTGGCGGTGCAGCGTCGGCGGATACGCAAATTGAAGAAAATACCGAAGTGCCGACGAGCAGTGAGTCGGTTGTAGTGGATTTCAGCGCACCAGTTTGTGAAGAGGCGTTGCCTGAGGATTTCGACTATAACAGCGAAGAAAATACCGAAGTGCCGACGAGCAGTGAGTCGGTTGTAGTGGATTTCAGCGCACCAGTTTGTGAAGAGGCGCTGCCTGAGGATTTCGACTATAACAGCGATGAATACATATTTATCCCTGCAGAGAAAGGCAAAGAAATCTGTGCGGTTTCGGACGGAGTTGTAGTGTTTGACGGTTATTATGGCGGCTATGGGTATACGCTTATTGTCGAGCATGACGAATTTAACACGCTGTATTCGCATATGGCGGATTATAGGGTGAAAATGGGAGATGATGTTGCCGCAGGCGAGGTTATCGGAAATGCAGGAAGCACAGGATATACAGCTCACAACGGAGTTGGCTATCGCACGGTAGATGACGATTTTGTGTCGGACGCTCTTGATTATATGAGTGCCGATGAGTATTTCAGAATCGATGAAAGGTGAAAGGTATTTTACTAAGGAGGAAGTTTTATTATGTTAAATCGAATAATATCTTTAATTGCAGCGACTTTTATAGCTATTCAGACGCTGACGGTTTTTGCATTCGCTGAAACAAATGCGGGGGATTCATACTACTATCTTACTATTTCTGATGCAAATGGAAATATTGTACAAAGCGAAATTATGAATGCTCGCACTACATATGTGAATGGCGCAAAGTACTCAATTCCCGCAGGAGGAAGTCTGACTACATATCAGTATTGCCCATCGATAAATTTTTCTACAGGCTTTAAGATTTCCGAAACCACACCCAATAAAAGCGTTACGGTTTCAATTTACAACTCTGCTTGTATTGGAGGTAAAAGAAGCAGAGTAAAGAGCAGAACTTTAAACACTTCCACAACTGGCACCGTTGGACCTGACAGCGACACTTATATGGTTTCAACAGACAGTATCAGCACAACCAAGCCATATTACAATGGTAAGATTACAAACAACTCCGGCTCAACAATTACTGTTGCGGTAGTTGTGACAATGGATTGAAAATAAGATATCTTCTGAACTGCCCCCGTTTCAAGCGGGGCAGTTCTTTGAAATCAGGAGCTATAGGATATGTTTACTGCGAGTATTAAAAGATTTGTTTTCTTTATCATTGCTTATTATTAGGCGAAAGCACGAACTAACTTCCGCAAACCAAGCACGCTTAACAACACAGAAAAGAAGATTTCTTACCGTCAACTAAAACCAGAAAGGGTTTATATTACTATGAAAAAACATCTTAAAACCACGCTGCTGTTAGCAGTATGCATCAGCCTGCTTGCAGGCTGCGCTCAGAACGACACCGCTTCCGACAGCGCCGCTGACGCTTCGTCACAATCCGAGATTTCCTCAACATCTGAAACCAAGACTTCTGCGATGTCTGATACATCTGTAGCGGACGCGCCCACAGCGCCCGCTGCTGATGCGCTTGTTACCGCCGATGGTAATTTTCTTTATGAGGAATGCGACGGCAGTATCACCATTACAAAATATGTAGGAAAAAGTGAGGAGATCACCACTCCTAAGGAGATTAACGGTAAGCCTGTGACCAAAATCGGGGAAAACGCGTTCCGCTGCGAATACATGGAATTTCCGACTGCTTATGATTCGGAGTGCGGCGATTGGATATATGTACCTTATTTCGGAAATGCCAAGCATATTGTTCTTTCCGAGGGAATTACAGAGCTTGGACCTTATGCGTTCTCGGATTACACTATTGAAAGCGTAGATATTCCGTCTACTGTAACGATTGTCGGAGAGGGCTGCTTCTCCGAATGCTCAGTGAAATGTATAGAATTCCCCTCTGAGCAGCCCGTTTCTGTCGGAGAAGGCGCTTTTGAGAACAGCAAAGAGCTTGAGCGCATTTCGGCAAAGGAATTTTCGGAGTTCGATTGGAATGCTGTTGGATACTGCGAGATGCTGGTCGGGGTGGACGGAATCACCGAAAACACCGTTCTTACAGGCGAGCATCCTCTTCAAGACGATGTGCTTTGCAGACGCTTCGGTGCGGTGCAGAGCGGAGATTGGTGGTACAGAATTGTTGACGGTAAAGCAGAAATTGCTGACTATACAGGCGATTTCAGCAAAATAACAGTTCCTTCCGAGCTTGACGGATATACGGTAAATTCAATCGGAGCCTTTGCTTTCAGCACAGGTATGGTAGGAGATGACGTTGACCATCAGGAGAAAAAAGTGCTGGGTAGTATCGTTATGCCCGATACGGTTGAAAAAATCGGTCGCTATGCATTCTTTAATTCTACGATTAAGGAAATTGTGTTTTCTCCAAATTTGAAAGAAATCGGCCATCATGCATTTCAGTATACACACAGATATGACTATGAAATTCCTGATACAGCGGACTATATCCTCGAAGAAACCTTTGACTATGGAACGGTCATAACGCATTACAGCGCGTAAAGTAGCCGTTTTTGAGGCAGACAGCGGCAGTGTGAGAGGTATCGCAGCAGGCTCTTGGCGAAGGAGATTCGCAAGAGGGATTGGTGACGCTTTTAGCTTCTCCTGTTCTTGCATGGATCTTTGCGGGTCTGCAGTCAGGCTGGCGTGCACTTAACAAGCTTCCGCTTAATTTTATACTTGTACTTCCTATACTGGGCCGGATAATCTTTTTCTTTATTAAGGGTATGCTGGCGTTTATGGTTGGCATAATTGCTATGCCTATAGAGTACGTGAAGTGCAGAAAACATTAAAGAGCTGATTATTGCTCCCCGTAAATTCGGGGAGCTTTTACATTTTTTGAGTTAGCTTGACCTTTATCTAATCTGCCTATATTTCCCCTCACTAAATTGTCTAAAAATTATCATAAAAATTCACTTTGCCTATTTACAAATCAGCAGATTTGTGGTACAATATTAAATGCAAAATAGAAATGCTATGTCTGCGCGAAAGCGTGGGTCATGGGATTTTCTGATATTTTAAGGAGGATAAAACCAATGGCAAGACAAAAGCTTACGATGGATGGTAACAACGCTGCAGGTCACGTTTCCTATGCGTTTACAGACCTTGCTGCTATCTACCCCATCACCCCCTCTTCCGTTATGGCTGAGGTAACTGATTCCTGGGCAACCGCAGGACGCAAGAACATCTTCGGCGAGACCGTTAAGGTTGTTGAGATGCAGTCCGAGGCAGGTGCTGCAGGTGCTGTTCACGGCTCCCTGTCCGCAGGTGCGCTGACAACTACTTACACCGCTTCTCAGGGTCTGCTCCTGATGATCCCCAATATGTACAAGATCGCAGGTGAGCTGCTCCCCTCTGTTATTCATGTATCCGCTCGTGCAGTAGCTTCTCACGCTCTGTCTATCTTCGGCGACCACAGCGACGTTTACGCTTGCCGTCAGACAGGTTATGCAATGCTCTGCTCCACTAACCCCCAGGAGGTTATGGATCTCGGCGCAGTTGCTCACATGGCTACACTCAAGGGCAGAGTTCCTTTCCTGCACTTCTTCGATGGCTTCAGAACCTCTCACGAGATCCAGAAGATCGAGGTTTGGGACAACGAAACTCTCTCCAAGATGGTTGACTGGGATTCTATCCAGGCATTCCGTGACAGAGCTCTCAACCCCGAGAACCCTGTTCTCCACGGTACAGCTCAGAACCCCGACATCTTCTTCCAGGCACGCGAGGCTTGCAACAAGTACTACAACGCTATCCCCGAGGTAGTTACAGAGTACATGAACAAGGTAAATGCTGAGATCGGTACAGATTACAAGCTGTTCAACTACTACGGTGCTCCCGACGCTGAGGAAGTTATCGTTGCTATGGGTTCTGCTTGCGATACCATCGAAGAGACAATCGACTTCATGCTCTCTCAGGGCCGCAAGGTTGGTCTTGTTAAGGTTAGACTTTACAGACCCTTCGTATCCTCCGCATTTGTTGACGCTATCCCCGCAACAGTTAAGAAGATCTCCGTTCTCGACAGAACAAAGGAGCCCGGCTCTCTCGGCGAGCCTCTGTACCTCGACGTTGTTGCTGCTCTCAAGAAGGAGAAGAAGTTCCAGGATGTTCCCGTATTCTCCGGTAGATACGGTCTCGGCTCCAAGGACTGCAACCCCGCTCAGATCATCGCAGTTTACAACAACAAGGACAAGGACGTATTCACAATCGGTATCGAGGACGACGTTACAAACCTCTCTCTCGCTATCACTGAGAATCCCAACACAACTCCCGAGGGTACAACCTGCTGTAAGTTCTGGGGTCTCGGCTCTGATGGTACTGTTGGTGCTAACAAGAACTCCATCAAGATCATCGGTGACCACACAGACATGTATGCACAGGCTTACTTTGCATATGACTCCAAGAAGTCCGGCGGCGTAACCATCTCTCACCTGAGATTCGGTAAGAGCCCCATCAAGTCCACATACTTCGTAAACAAGGCAAACTTCGTTGCCTGTCATAACCCCTCCTATATCGACAAGTACGATATGGTTCAGGACGTAGTTCCCGGCGGCACATTCCTGCTGAACTGCCAGTGGAGTGTTGACGAGCTGAACGAGAAGCTTCCCGCTCCCGTTAAGGCTTACATCGCTAAGAACAACATCAATTTCTACATCATCAACGCTATCAAGGTAGCTAAGGAGATCGGTCTGGGCAACAAGACAAACACTGTTCTTCAGTCCGCATTCTTCTCTCTTGCTAACATTATCCCCGCTGCTGAGGCAGTTGAGTACATGAAGCAGGCTGCTTACAAGTCCTTTGCTAAGAAGGGCGACGAGATCGTTAACATGAACTACGCTGCTATCGACAGAGGTGCAGGCGAGGTTGTTAAGGTTGACGTTCCTGCTGATTGGGCTAACGCTGAGGGTGAGATGCCCGTAGTTAAGGCTACAGGCGACAACAAGAAGCTTGTTGACTTCGTTAACAACATTCTTATCCCCGTAAATGCACAGCGCGGCGATCAGCTCCCCGTATCCACATTCGTTGATATGGCTGACGGTACATTCCCCCAGGGCGCTGCTGCTTACGAGAAGCGCGGTATCGCTGTTGACGTTCCCGAGTGGATCCCCGAGAACTGTATCCAGTGTAACCAGTGCTCCTTCGTATGCCCCCACGCTGTAATCCGTCCTATGATCCTGAACGACGCTGAGGTAGCTGCTGCTCCCGCTGCAACACAGGTTAAGGACGCTACAGGTCTGCCCGGTCTGAAGTACACAATGGCTATCTCCACACTCGACTGCACAGGCTGCGGCGCGTGTGTACAGGCTTGCCCCGCAAAGACAAAGGCTCTCGCTATGAAGCCCATCGAGGAAATGCTCGACAAGAAGCAGCAGGAAGTATTCGACTATGCTGTTAAGGAAGTTGCTGACAAGCCCGAGGTATTTGCTAAGTTCTCCGACACAACAGTTAAGGGCTCTCAGTTCAAGCAGCCCCTGCTCGAGTTCTCCGGCGCTTGCGCAGGCTGCGGTGAGACACCTTATGCTAAGCTTATCACACAGGTTTGCGGTGAGAGAATGTACATCGCAAACGCAACAGGCTGCTCCTCTATCTGGGCAGGCTCCGCTCCCTCTACTCCTTACACAACAAATAAGGAAGGCAAGGGTCCCGCTTGGGGCAACTCCCTGTTCGAGGACAACGCAGAGTTCGGTCTCGGTATGTTCCTTGCACAGGATACACTGAGAACAAGAGCTATGAAGCAGCTCGAGGCTCTGAAGGAAACTGCAAAGCCTGAGACAGTTGCTCTCATCGACACATACCTCAGCACTAAGGACGACGCTAAGGCTAATGCAGAGGCTACAAAGGCTCTCGTAAACGCTCTGTCTGCTTGCGACTGCGACGGCGCTAAGGAGATCCTGAAGGCTAAGAACTACCTCTCCAAGAAGAGCCAGTGGATCCTCGGTGGTGACGGTTGGGCTTACGATATCGGTTACGGCGGTCTTGACCACGTTATCGCTTCTCACAAGAACGTTAACATCTTCGTATTCGATACTGAGGTTTACTCCAACACAGGCGGTCAGGCTTCCAAGGCTACTAACGTAGGTGCGGTTGCTCAGTTCGCTGCAGGTGGTAAGGACGTTAAGAAGAAGGACCTCGCAGGCATCGCAATGAGCTACGGCTACGTTTACGTTGCACAGATCGCTATGGGCGCTGACAAGAACCAGTGTCTGAAGGCTATCGCAGAGGCTGAGGCTTATGACGGACCCTCCCTCATCATCGCATACGCTCCCTGTATCAACCACGGTATCAAGGGCGGTCTGACCATCGCTCAGCAGGTTGAGAAGGAAGCTGTAGAGGCTGGTTACTGGCATCTGTTCCGCTTCAACCCCGCACTTGCTGCAGAGGGCAAGTCTCCGTTCTCTCTCGACAGCAAGGCTCCTACAGGCGATTATCAGGCATTCATGATGAGAGAAGTACGTTACAACTCTCTGATGCGTGCTAACCCTGACAGAGCTAAGGTACTGTTCGATCAGGCAGAGCAGAACGCTAAGGACAAGTACAAGCACCTTGTTGAGATGGACAAGATGTACAAGGCTGAGTTCGAGGGCTAATCCCCTAGGCGTTAAGGCTTAATAAAAACACGACAGGCGGCAGAAATGCCGCCTGTTTTGCTATTTAATTGCTTTGATTACATTGACTTTAGATATTCTATCAGTGGAAGTGCATATTTCTCATCTGAAATATCATAAGAATGCGATATCGCTTGCTCAAAGCCTTTGTCAACATCATTCTTTTCACTCTCTTTTTGCCTGCTCATCATGAACGCTGCAATTTTCATCATCGTTTTGTCGGCAAAGTTCATGCTTTCGTAGCGCAGACCGCTTTGCATATAGAAATGCGGCACTTGCTCAAGCTCTTCGGCGGAAAGGTTATTTGTCCAGAATTCATTTATGATATCTTCGGCTTCACAAGGAGCTGCGCCTGTGCAAAAAACGACCAGTTTTTTTGCTGTGCTTTCAGCAAACATTGTGCGAGCTTTTTTCAGACTGTCAACCATTCCCGCGTGAGCGCGGCTGCCAAAGACTACAACATCATATTCCGACATCTTTGTGCTGCTCATGTGTTTAAATTCAATAACATCGCACACGATATTTTGGGCTATCACATCGGTGTATTCCTTGGTAAATCCCGTTTTGGATATGTAGGTTACAAGTATCTTCATTATCGTTCCTCCTTAAGTTCCGTTAATCTGGAACATAGCTTTGCAAGCGACATGCAGTAAGTTGTCGTTTCTTCCTCTGTCAGACAATCAAACAGCTTGAATACAAAGTTTTGATTTTGTTCAGAGCCTTTTGTTTTTATGCTGTTTGCGGCTTCGGTCTTTATAAGGCGTATTGCGCGTTTGTCATTTTTGTCTGACACCACTTCCAGAAAACCTTTAGCAATAAGCCTATCAACGATCTGCCGCATACTTTGATGGGTAACGCCCGATATTTCCGATAGCTGTTTCAATGTGGGCGGTTCGGGAAAGGCGTCTATCATCATGATTGCAAGCCACTGCTTTGCTGTGATATCCTTAAGGCCGCTGTCCATTATTGCCTGCAAGCGGTTAGCACATATGAAAATGTTTACATATGCGATAAGGCGCGGGTCCATATTTTCGAAATCGTACATATTGCCTCCTTATTAAGTAGTATACTGCTTATATGGGTAGTATACTACTTATATGTGCGATTGTCAATAGTAAATTTTAAAGTTAACTATCTCAACGATTGAATAAATTGGAGAAATATGTTATAATAATCAAAAAACCAAGGAGAACAAAATGGGTGTTATCTGGAATCCGTGGCACGGCTGCCATCGCTGCAGCGATGGCTGTAAGTTCTGCTATATACATAAAGGCGACGCAAAGCGCGGCGTTGATACTTCGAAAATTACTAAAACAGCGAAATTCTACGCCCCGATAGAAACCAAACGAAACGGCGAATATAAAATTAAATCGGGGCAACAGGTGTTCTTGTGCTTCACCTCGGATTTCCTTGTTGAGGACGCTGACGAGTGGCGCGGCGAATGTTGGGATATGATAAGGCAGCGCAGCGACCTGCACTTTATTTTCTTGACAAAGCGGATAGAGCGGCTTTGTGAGGTGCTTCCCGATGACTGGGGCGACGGCTATGAGAATGTGACTATAGGCTGTACTATTGAAAATCAAGCAAATGCAGATCGTCGCCTTGACATTTTTGATAAGATACCGATAAAGCACCGTAACATCATTTGTCAGCCGATGTTGGAGCGAATGGATATTTCAGCGCACCTTAAAGATGTTGAGCTTGTGATAGCAGGCGGAGAATCCGACCGTTATGCAAGACCTCTTGACTATGAATGGGTGTTGTTTTTGCGTGAACAGTGCGTAAACGCGGGCGTTGATTTCGAGTTTCGTCAGCTTGGAACGCACTTTATCAAGGACGGCAAGGAATACACTATTCAGACGCGCGACCTGTGCAGTCAAGCCAAAAAGGCGGATATAAATTATTATACATCTAAGTAAAAAACACCCCGTCAGTATCGTTGCGATACCGCGGGGTGTTTTATCTTAACCTGCTATGGTAGGGAGATATTCCTTAGCAGGATTATTTTATCCCTGTGCGACCTGTACCTTGCCGCTTGTGAGGGAAACATTCAGCTTGTGGCAGTTCTCGCCGCCGAGAGTACCCGATGTGCCCTTGCCGAAGTTCATGAACTGACCCTTTGACATTCCGATGTCGGTACGCAGCGAGCCTGAAATTCCGTCAAACTTTACCTCTATGCCTGAGCTTTCGGGGAGAGTTATGCCGATGTTGCCGCTTATTGCGCTGATATCAAGGTCTGCATTCCATTCGCTGTAGCGCACATCAACACTGCCCGATGTAACAGAAATCTTGCCCTTGCCCGAAATGCCGTCGCAGGTCGTTTTGCCCGAAACAGAGTGCAGGCTGAACTCCTCTGCTTTATAGCAGCTTACATTTGCATTTCCCGAAACGGTGCATACAGTGAGAGTCTTGGCTGTGGTTACGCAGGGCGCTGTGAGGTTTACGCTGCCCGATGCGGACTGTATTTTAATATCATCAAAGCAAGCGTTAACCTGAATGTTGCCCGACGCTGTATTAAGCTCGAATTTCTCTGCTGTTACCTCGGAGACGTCCGCGCCGCCGCTTGTTGTGCTTACTTTAAGGCGTGCAAGCTTCATGTTGGGAACGAACACCTCAATGGTGTAGTCCTCCTTGGGCTTCGGGCAGAAGAAGCTGAATGAAAGCTTCTCCTTGAATGTAAGCGTAGTTCCGTTCAGTACCGCGCAAAACTCGGGAGAGCCTTTGGGATTGCTGTACTCGGCGTAAAATTCCTCCTTGTCGTGCTGTCTGATGATTATTTTTGCACCTGCGGAGCTTACCTCGAGTGCGTCGATTTGGTTTGTGAATCTGTAGATCTGCTTTTCCATAATAATACTCCTTTCAGTATTTGACTTTAATGTAAAAATATGGGTTTATTTTTGACGCACCTGTGGTTGGGGCTGAACTCCCCACTAGGGGAGCAGCTCCTTTCACAGTGTGCGGTTTTGATATGAATGATTATACGTGTATGTCGCCGACATCTACCTTGATATCGAGATTGGTATCATCTTCGATATCTGTAATCGTGATAGGCTCGCCGTCACCGTCGAATTCATCGACCTCATCGCCCTCGACAATAACTTCATAGTCGTCAGCAACGGAAGAAACAGCGTTAATGGCGGTCGTAGCTGTTGCGGTGCTATCGGGCATCTCGGGCATATCGGGGATAGACGGTGCCTGTTTTTCCTTGACCTTATCGGTGATATTGATTCCTCCTGCGGAAACATCAGCGAAGATCTCGTAGATGCCTGTGCCGATAGTTACCTTTTCGTTGTCGTTGAGATCATTTTTGATATCGCCGTACTTAACAGAAACGTCGCCTGCGGACTTGTCGCACTCGATGGTTGCATTTGCGCCCTCGGGGAGATTGAGGTCAAGGTTGCCTGCGCTTGCATCTATAGTGATATCGCCGTTAAGCTCGGAAAGGTTTATGTTGCCGTTGCCAGCGGAAATATCGATCTCGCCTTTACCCGACAGACCGTAAACATCAATGTTTCCTGCGCTCATTTCGATATCGAATTTATCGGACTTAGCATTGTAAACGGTGCAGTTTCCTGCGCTGAGATGAACGAGGAGAGTTTCTGCGGTAACGCCATCAGGCTGTGCGTAGGTGAGGTTTCCTGCGCTGAGGTCAAGTGCAACGTCTTGTGCTGCGACGCCTATCATTTCGGTGCTGCCTGCGTTGGATTTTATGGTGATGTTTTCATATATCTCATTGGGAACATACACTTTTACGCAGTCGTTGTTGCCGCCGTCGAACAGCGAACTTATAAAGCCGAAGAAATCCGTGAAGATATACTGGCTGTGGTCAAGCTTTACAACAAGCTTGTTGTCTTTTATCTCGGCGCTTACGGAATTTGCAAGCCTTTCAGTTGTGAATATCTTGGTGGTCTTACCCTCTGTGGGATATACTGCGATATTTGCAACGCTTGTTGTTATCTCGATATCGTTATACGAGCCTCCAAGCTCGGTGTATTCCTTCATAAGGGCTTTGTTCGTAGTAGGCCCGATGCCGAGAACTGCTACGGAGATGCCGAAAGCTATAAAACAGAACACGCTGAGAGAGAGGAAAAAAGCAATAAAATGTTTCATATCGACACCTCCTTACAGATCATAGATCGCTTTGACATGACCGATGACTGCGGACTTTATAATGTGGAAAAATCCCTTTATCATCTTCAGCCACAGCATACCTAACACTGCGCACAGTGAAAACAGACCGCCGCACAAGAAGATTCGGCTCAGCAGATGGAACACCGACTCGCCTGCGAATTGTGATATCGCAAAGCCTGCAAGACCGAATATCACAACGGTAAGGAAGTGCCATATAAGCGTTGCGAGAAGCGGCAGTGCCCATGATAACACGAACACGTCAATGCATATCTGACCGATAAGCTTGGAGGTATTCACATTGGGAGTTCTGCCCTTGATGTCGCTCCATTTGAAGCCGCCCTTGCCGTCGTCGTTGTCAACAAAGGGGATATGTCCCTTGTGCTCGTCCTTTTGATCTTCTTTAGGCTGCTCGGGAGCGGGCTGGGGAGGCTCGGGAGCGGGCATAGGCTCCGCGGCGGGGGCTGTGTGTATCTCGTTGCTGCTGCCACCTGTGGGCATCGGGATAGAGGAGGGGGCAGGCTGCTCGGCTGCAATGTGTTCGGGGGTTATCGTTCTCTGCGAGCTTTCCTGTGTGCTGTCTGTCTGAGGGAACGGGATAACAGGGAACACATTGTTCGCGTTAGTCGTCTGGGCAGGTGCTGCATTTATCGGAGCAGCGGGAGCCGCTGTAGGCGCGGGAGCTGCCTGTTCAGCCGCGATATGCTCGGGAGTTATCTCTCTTATCGCTGTGGGCTGCTCTGTGATTATCTCTGTCTTGGGAGATTCCTCAACATCGACGGGAGCTTCTGCAGCGGGCGCGGAGGTTAACTTTTCTGAAAGCGAAACGGAGCGTCCGGGCTTTGTAAGGCTCACATGAGGTCTGCTGTCCTCAATTGCGTTTGCAACGATACTGTTTATCATGGTGCTTTCGATGTCGATATAGCTTCTTGCTATCTCCTTAACATCGCCGAGCTTTGCGCAGGTCTCTTCCTCTGTGTAGCCCTGCTCGGCGCTTGCACGGAAATGCTCCTCGAAATCAGCGAATATATCTTTGCTATCTTCAACGCCTATTCTGTGAAGCTCGTTATGAAGATTAAACAGAAAATCTTCCTTGTTCTTAGCTGTCATTATTTACGACCCCTTTCAGTAGATTGTTAATACTGTCAACAAATTCAAACCATTCATTTTTTAGCCGCTCAAGCTCTTCCTTGCCTGTGTCGGTCAGTTTGTAGTATTTTCGCGGAGGTCCTTCGCTGGACTCCACTATATAAGAGTCGATAGTGTCCGACTCCTTCAAGCGCTTCATCAGTGGGTAGATAGTGCCCTCTGTGACGTGCATACATTGCGAGATCTTGTTCACAAGCTCATATCCGTAGCAGTCGCCGCCGTCAAGCGTTGACAGCACGCAAAGCTCTAATGTGCCTCGCTTAAGCTGAGAGTTCATTCATGCCTCCTGTTTTGGTCTGCGGTATTTTGCGCCGCAAGGTAGTTGAGGTTTAAAAAATCGGAACTCTGTTCCTTGTATTTATTTTACCACAAGGTATTTTGTTTTGCAAGGTACTGTATGAACAAAAGTAGTGGCGTTTTTAAATCTTTTTCTATGCAATATGCACAACAAGTGCTGAAAAACGCATTTTTGAGGGCTTTCAGCGCAGTACTGACTTTAAAAACAAGAAGTCCCAAGCGTCACGAAAAACTTGATTTATTGTTTTATTTATAGTATAATATATACTAGATTATTATGGGCAAGTATTGCACTATGAAATATGGAGGATATTATGGACAATTTTATTCAGATAGACATCTACACCTCGTCCGAGGCAATTGACGGCATTACAGGCGCGCTGACCGACTACGGAATTACAGGCTTTATTATCAGCGACAGTGCGGATTTTGAAGATTTCCTTGCTGACAAGGACGCAAACTGGGATTATGTAGACGATGAGCTTATGGGACTCAAAACAGTTGAGCCGCACATCACGCTTTATGTTCACGACAACGCGCAGGGCGCTGAGATGAGTGCGGCGATAAAGTCCCTTGTTGAGGAGTACAAGGGAAACAACGCCGATGGCTACTACGGCAATATCCGCATGGAGTATGCAAACGTTAAGGAAGAGGACTGGGCGAACAACTGGAAGAAGTACTACAAGCCGTTCCGCGTTGGCAAGAGCCTTGTTGTAAAGCCCTCCTGGGAGGAAGTGACCGCGCAGGACGGCGACAAGATTCTGGAGATAGATCCTGCTTCCACTTTTGGTACAGGACAGCACCACACAACAAAGCTTGTTATGGAAACACTGGAGAACGTCATCAAGGGCGGCGAGCGCGTTCTTGACCTCGGCTGCGGAAGCGGTATCCTGTCGATAGCTTCTATGCTGTTCGGTGCAAGCGAGATAACAATGTGCGATATCTTTGAGAACGCTGTAAAAACCGCCTCGGAGAACGTTGAAAAGAACAATATTTCTAAGGATAAGTATCGCGCTTACTGCGGCAATGTAATAGACGACGAGTCGCTGTGCGAGAAGATCGGCACAGGCTATGATGTGGTGTGTGCGAACATCGTTGCCGATGTAATAATCGGCATGAGCAGCATTTTCGCGCGCTTCATGAAGCCCGACGCTCAGCTTATCGTTTCGGGAATCATCGACGAGCGTCTTGACGAGGTGCTTGAAGCGCTTAATGAGAATGGATTTGCTGTTGACTCACAGGCGAACGAAGAGGGCTGGAATTGTATTCTGCTTAAGAGAGCATAAAAGATACGACAACGGAGGTCAACATGAGCAGGTCAAAGCTTCGTATGGCGGCAGTGACCGTTTTGATGGTGCTTTCCGAAAAGCAAAATTCCGTGTGATTCGCAAAAAAATATCTTTCGCATATACTGCCGTAAGAGGTGATATGTGTGGAGTTTCTGTACGTTTTTTCTTTGATGTTTCTTTCCATCTTCGGGCTTGCGATGCTGATAAGGACAGCGGCGGAGGCTTTTCTGAGGGATAAACATAACGATAAGAACAAACGAATGTGATATAGACAAGAGGTGAAAAGGTCTATGCAGCAGAGCGCTATGCTCTCAATATGCGGCACGGTGGAGGACATCGTGTTCTATAATGAGGAAAACGGCTATGTCGTTCTGGACATGGACTGTAACAACGAGCTTGTGACCGCGGTGGGGCTTCTCGGCGATGTTCACGAGGGCGAGGAGCTTACTCTATGGGGCGATTATGTGAATTCCCCGAAGTACGGACGTCAGTTCAAGGCGGAGGTGTTCGAGCGCTCGCTCCCTAAAAGCAAGGAGGCTATCCGCAAATACCTCGGCTCGGGCGTTATCGCGGGCATAGGTCCTGCGGTCGCAAAGCGCATCGTCACCGCTTTTGGCGAGGACACGCTCGAAATTATGGAGAGCGACAGCATAAAGCTTGCTTCCATAAAAGGAATAACAGCCGAAAGGGCGCTGTCGATAGGCAGAGAGTTCAACAAGATAACAGGGCTTCGCAAGGCGATGACATACTTTTCGAAATACGGCATACAGCCGATAACCATAGCCGCGGTATGGAAGCAGTATGAGGGCCGCACCATGCAGGTGATAAAGGAAAACCCTTATATCATGTGCGAAAACGGCATAGAGCTTCCGTTCAGGGAAGCCGACAGGCTCGCCGAGAGCCTTGGAATACCCAAGGACAGTGAGGAGCGCATACTTGCGGGGATACTGTGGTGTTTGAGGGTAAATGCCGCGAACGGTCATACATGCGTACGTGAGAACGACCTTTCGGAAACTGTCTGCTATGAGCTGGAGATATCCGAGAAAAGCTTTTGGAACGCGCTTTCCATCGCCGAAAGCAGGGGCGATGTCACGCTTGATGATAAGTACGACGAGCGCTTTGTGTTCCTTTCCGAATACTATAAAGCGGAGTGCTATATCGCGCAGAAGCTTGCGGAAATGATACAGCGCAAGGACAGCGGCGAAACGGACTATTCCGAGGAGATAGCGGGCATAGAGTGGACAGAAGGCATACAGTATGAGGAGCTTCAGCGTGAGGCTATAAACGGCTGTATGAACAACCACATATTTATACTTACAGGCGGCCCGGGTACAGGCAAAACCACAACGCTGAACGCCGTTATTTCCCTGTGCAAGCAGCGCGGACTTAAAATCAAGCTTGCCGCGCCCACAGGCAGAGCCGCAAAGCGCATGGCTGACCTTACGGGCGCTCAGGCACAAACGATACACAGGCTCTTAGAGGTGGATTTCGGCGCTGGCGGCAACAGCTTCAAGCGCTGCGAGGAAAATCCGCTGTCATGTGATGTGTTGGTCATTGACGAGATGAGTATGGTGGATACTCTGCTGATGTGCTCTCTCCTGAAAGCGGTAAAGAGCAAAACGCGTCTTATCATGGTAGGTGACAGCAATCAGCTTCCCTCAGTCGGCGCGGGAAACATACTGCGCGACCTTATCGCAAGCGGCAGAGTGCCGATGGTTGAACTTAAAGAGATATTCCGTCAGGCTGCGGAGAGCCTTATCGTCACCAATGCGCACAGGATAGTGCGCGGCGAAATGCCTGTTCTGAACGACAGAAAAAGCGATTTCTTCTTTATGCCGACAGACAGCGAGGAGGATACGCTGCGCCTTGTGATAGAGCTTTGCAAGACAAGGCTTCCCAACACCTACGGATACACGGCGTTTGATGATATACAGGTGCTTTGTCCGTCGAAGCTTGGCGTTGTGGGAACGCAGAGCATAAACCAAGCCCTGCAGCTTGCGCTCAATCCTCCCGCGGGAAACAAGCAGGAGCTTAAATATTTCAATCAGCTTTTCCGCACAGGCGACAAGGTCATGCAGACAAAAAATGATTATGATGTGGAGTGGCGCAGAGGTGCGGAAAAATCTCATGGTATCTTCAACGGAGATATCGGTCTGATACGCAGCGCCGACCGCGCCAATGACAGAATTGAGATAGATTTTGAGGGCCGCACCGCGATTTACGATACCGATATGCTCAAACGTATTGAGCACGCCTACGCAGTGACAATACACAAAAGCCAGGGCAGCGAGTATCCCGCGGTGATAATTCCGCTTCCAAACGGAATGGACAGGCTCACATATCGAAATTTGTTATACACTGCGGTAACAAGAGCAAAAAATATACTGATAGTTATCGGAAATAGTCGAAAAATTCAGAGCATGGTCGAGAACGATCGCCGCGCGCTGCGGTATTCGTGTTTGAAACCAATGCTGGAGGATCATTTTGTATAGAGCTTATGAGATACGGCGCGCGCTGCTTTCGCTGTTTCTGCCGAACCGCTGTCCGTTCTGCGATGATGTCGTGGGTATGACGCAGTATTGGTGCGAGGATTGCTACAGCAAGCTGCCGTTTGTGGAGGAAACTCCGCAGCCACCCGAGCATCTGGACGGGCTTTTGACCTGCTGCTATTATTCGGGCAAGGCAAGAAGTGCGGTGCTCCGCATGAAAGATGGCTTTTACGCATACGCGCCCGAGGCTTTCGCCGTGATGATGACCGAGCTTGTCGGCGGTCTTATGCCGCGCGTGGATATCGTTACAGGTATTCCGTCAACAACAGGGCGACGCTTTCAGCTTGGATATGCACAGGCAGAAAAGATAGCGCGTGATATAGCAATGCGCAGCGGCAAGCCATTCAGACGGCTTTTGAAAGTTTCCAAAGGGAAGAAAGAGCAAAAGCGCTTAAATAAGGCGGAGAGGCTTGAAAATGCTCGAAATTCATATAAAATTGCTGACAAAGAGTATATTTCAGAGAAGATTATACTTTTAGTTGATGATGTGACGACTACAGGAGCAACTCTTTCAGCAACTGCGAAGCTTTTAAAGCAGGCTGGGGCAAGGGCAGTTTTTGCCGTGACCTTTGCCAAGACCCGACAAAAACAGTGATTTTTCAACACGGAACGTATATTTGTGATGCGATTTTACAAAAAGTATAGATAAAACAGAGGAAATACCATGACCACGAAAATAACAGACGCCGAAATGGCGGTGCAAAGAGAATATATCGGCAAGGTCGCGCAGCTTAATTCCGAGCGTGAGCAGCCGCCGATAGCGCACGTTCACAGCTTTGGCTGTCAGCAGAACGTGAGCGACGGCGAAAAGATCAAGGGAATGTTAGCCGAGATGGGCTACGGTTTCACGGGAAGCCCAGATGGCGCAGACCTTATTTTGTTCAACACCTGCGCGGTGCGCGAAAACGCCGAGGACAGAGTTTTCGGAAACGTTGGCGCGCTTAAAAAGGCGAAAAAGGAAAACCCCGATATGCTTATCGGCGTTTGCGGCTGTATGGTGCAGCAGGAGCATATCACGCAGAAGATGCGAAGAAGCTTTCCGAATGTGGATATAATCTTCGGAACGCACGTTCTGCACACCATGCCGCAGATAATCTATAATGCGCTTACAACGCGCAAAAGGCAGATATCCATTCCCGACAGTGACGGAGTTATCGCGGAGGGCATTCCGCTTCGCCGCGAGAGCAAGCTTAAAGCAAGCATTCCGATAATGTATGGCTGCAATAATTTCTGCACCTACTGCATAGTTCCGTATGTGCGCGGCAGAGAGCGCTCGCGCAGCATGGAGGATATTTTAGATGAGTGCAGAGGGCTTATAAAAAGCGGCTGTAAGGAACTGCTGCTGCTCGGTCAGAATGTAAACAGCTACGGCAAGACCGAGGGAACAAGCTTTTCGGAGCTATTAAAGCGTATAAACGATATCGATGGCGAGTTCCGCATAAGCTATATGACCAGTCACCCTAAGGACGCAACAAGAGAGCTTGTTGATACTATCGCCGCTTGCGAAAAGGTCACAAGGCATTTCCATCTGCCCGTGCAGTCGGGAAGCAATCGTATATTAAAGCTGATGAACCGCGGCTACACACGCGAGCACTATCTGGAGCTTATCGACTATGTAAAGGAAAAATTGCCCGATGTGGCGCTTACTTCCGATATAATCGTGGGCTTTCCCGATGAGCGATACGAGGACTTCAAAGAAACAGTATCGCTTATCGAGCAGGTCGGCTACGACTCGCTGTTCACCTTTATCTACAGCCCCAGAAAGGGCACAAAGGCGGCTGAGATGCCCGACCCTGTTTCTGCGGAAGAAAAAGGCAGATGGTTCAGAGAATTGCTGGAAGTGCAGCAGAATATAGGCTGCAGCTCCTACAAAAGCTATGTAGGAAAGACTTTGCGCGTTCTTTGTGAGGGCGAGGGCAGAACCGATCCGTCGCTGCTCACAGGAAAGAGCAGACAGAACATCATTGTTGATTTTGACGGCGACAGGTCGCTTATCGGCGAGTTTGTTGACGTTGAGATAACCAAGGCGCTCAACTGGGCGCTTCGTGGAAAATTTATAAAAAAGTAAGGAGATATCATCATGGACGTTATTGAGATCGCAAGACAGCTTGGCAAGGCTATTCAGGAGGACGAGCGCTACAGCGACTATATGCTCGCAAAGGAGAAGAACGACGCTGACGAGGCGCTTCAGGCACTCATCGGAGAGTTCAACCTTATCCGTCAGAACCTCGCTATGGAGGAGAGCAAGCCCGCAGAGGAGCAGAATCCCGAAAAGATGGCAGACCTCAATGAAAAGATGCACGCTGCATACAACGCAGTTATGACAAATGAAAATATGGCTGACTTTACAATGGCAAAGGCAGGCATGGACAAGATGATGGGACAGATAAACACTATCCTTTCCCATGCGCTCAACGGCGACGACCCGCTCACCTGCGCAACAGAATCCGCTTGCTCGGGAAGCTGCAGCACCTGCGGCGGCTGCGGTTGATGTGCCGCTGCGGCAATAAATCGAATTTTAATCAAATGTAGGGCGGGCTGCCCTAAGCCCGCCATATGACGTTATTACAATCGAAAGGAACTTAAAAACATGGCACAGACGCCCGAAAAGGTATCTCCGATGCTAAAGCAGTATCTGGAGATCAAGGAAAAGTACAGCGAATATATCCTGTTCTTTCGACTGGGGGACTTTTATGAGATGTTCTTCAGCGACGCTGAAACGGTGTCCCGCGAGCTGGAGCTTGCGCTGACAAAGCGCGCCGACTCGCCCATGTGCGGAGTTCCGTATCACAGCAGCGAGGTATACATAAAAAAGCTTATCGACAAGGGCTTCAAGGTTGCAATATGCGAACAGATGAGCGACCCTGCTACCACAAAGGGACTTGTTGAACGCGATGTTATCCGTCTTGTTACTGCGGGAACTGTCATAGAAGCGAGTATGCTAAGCGAGGAGAGCAATAACTATATCGCGTGCATTTACGCTGATATCAAGGAGATGCGCGCGGCGCTTGCTTTCGCTGATATCTCGACGGGCGAGGTGCACGTTTTTGAAAAAAGCGGCAGAAATATGCAGCAGGATATCATTTCCGAGCTTTCGCGTTTCGATCCTGTAGAGCTGCTTGTGAGTGATGAGTTCGTGCAGCTCAAAGAGGTTCACAGCTTTGTCTGCGATAGGCTGAAAAAGTGCGTTTGCGAGGTGCTTCCCGAAAGCAGTTTTGACAGCGTGAACACAGATATTATCACTGCGCAGTTCAATGCTGCGGACGAGCAGCAGCTTGGCATAGCGGAGCTTCCTGCGGCAAAGCGCGTGCTGTGTGCGATGTTCCGTTATTTCGGGGAAACACAAAAAGCGACCGTAAAGCGCTTTGTCAGCATGAAGATACACTCAGACGGCGAGTTTATGGGAATAAACCTTACCACGCGCCGCAATCTGGAGCTTACCGAAACTATGCGCACAAAGGAAAAGCGCGGTTCGCTTTTGTGGGTGCTTGACGATACCGTAACAACGCTTGGCAGACGCAGGCTTAAAACATGGCTTGAACAGCCGCTTATCGACCCCGCGGAGATACTTCGCAGACTGTCTGCGGTAGAAACTCTTGTAAGGGACACTTCGGTGCTGTATGATATCCGCGAGGCGCTTGACGGAATTTACGACATGGAGCGCCTTATGACGCGCGTTATGTACAAAAAAGCTTCGCCGAGAGATGTTTCTGCGCTTGGACAGACCTGCGGCAGATTGCCGCTTCTGAAAGAGTGCCTGCAGCGTGCCGACGCACCTTTGCTTAATTCGCTGAACGCCAAGATAGACGAGCTTTGCGATGTTGCTTCTCTTGTTGAGAACGCCATATCGGAGAATACTCCGCTTACGATAAAGGACGGCGGTGTTATAAAAGACGGCTTCAACGCGGAGCTTGACAGGCTGCGTGATATCGCAAACGGCGGTGAGTCCATACTTCGTGAGATGGAGGAGCGCGAAAAGGCTGCAACAGGTATAAGAACGCTTAAAGTCGGCTATAACCGCGTTTTCGGCTACTATATCGAGGTATCCAACAGCTTCAAGGACGAGGTGCCCGCGCATTACATAAGAAAGCAGACGCTTACGGGCGGTGAGCGCTATATCACAGAGGAGCTTAAAAAGGTCGAGGGCGAGATACTGGGCGCAAAGGATAGGATACTTGCGCTTGAATTAGCGGTATTCAATGAGGTGCGCGACTATATCGGCACGCGCTTAGAGGGGATACACCGCACTGCTGAGGCGGTATCCGAGCTGGACGCGCTTTGCAGCTTTGCGAGCGTTTCGATCGCAAACGGCTACACAAAGCCTGAAATAACGCTTGACAGCGTTATCGACATCAAGGACGGACGTCACCCTGTTATTGAGAAAATGCTGAACGACCGTCCATTTACGCCTAACGACACATATCTTGACCGCGGCGACAACAGACTTATCATAATCACAGGCCCCAATATGTCGGGTAAATCCACGTTTATGAGGCAGACGGCTGTGATAGTGCTTATGGCGCAGATAGGCTGCTTTGTGCCCGCGAGATACGCAAAGATAGGCGTTGTTGACAAGATATTTACCCGTGTTGGAGCTTCAGACGACCTCACCAGCGGACAGTCTACCTTTATGGTGGAAATGAACGAGGTTGCGGATATCCTCAAAAATGCGACCAAAAACAGCCTTGTTATCCTTGACGAGATAGGCCGCGGTACTTCTACATTTGACGGAATATCCATCGCAAAGGCGGTGGCTGAATATATCAGCGGCAAGAATATCGGCTGTAAGACCTTGTTTGCGACCCATTATCATGAGCTTATCTCCATGGAAAAGGAGTATGAGGGCATACGCAATTTCAGTATTGCGGTCTCAAAGCGCGGCGATGATATAAAATTCCTGCACAAGATAGTGGAGGGCGGTACTGACGATAGCTACGGTATCGAAGTGGCAAAGCTTGCGGGGCTTCCGCAAAAGGTGATAAACAGCGCCAAGGAGGAGCTTAAAGGGCTTGAAGTTATGGGCAAGATGAAGCTTACCGAAACGCTTGAAAATGCCGCAGAGAATCAGTTTAGCTTCACTGCGATAAACGAGCAGAATGCGATAGCAAGGCTTCGTGCGGCTGATATAAATTCGATGTCGCCGATGGACGCGCTGCTGTTTGTGAAGGAGCTTAAGGATACCTTATAAGGAGATAGATATGAAGGTTGCGGACAAAAAGGGTGCTAAAAGGGCAGTGCTTATAGTAATTGTTGTGCTACTTGTTATAGGCGCGTTCGTAGGCGGCTTTTTCGCAGGAAAAAGCGGACAGCGCGTTGAAACGCAGTTCGTCGAGAGATATGCCGAGGTCGTGTATGCCGAGATACTGAGCGTTGATGATGGATATTTCCATGTGCGCGGACTTGACGTAAATGACATCAACGGCAGGGGCGAGTATACCTTTTCTGCAAAGGAGAATACAAGGCTCGTCTGGCATGTAACGGATATTCCCCTGTCTGATTTTGATGTGGGCGACAGGATAGCGTTTTATTATAACGGGCTTGTGCTTGATAGCAATCCTGCGCAGGTGCAGAATGTAGTTAAAATAAAGCTGCTGGACGACGTAAAATGAGCGAGCAATATAACAGCTACCGCGAAGCAAAGCGCAGAAAGCGCAGGGCGCGCACGATAAGAAATATCACAGTGTTTGCGGTGCTTATGCTGATACTTGTGGGACTTTTCGTGATAAAATTCACGCGCGAAAACAGCGATGCCGACAGCAAAGAAAGTTTTACAGAAACGATAGAGCAATAAAAGAACGGAGAAACTATGCCAAAGATAAACCTACTTGACAAAAGCGTATACGAGCTTATTGCGGCAGGCGAGGTGATAGAGCGCCCAAGCTCTGTTATCAAGGAGCTTTGCGAGAACTCGATAGACGCGGGCGCTTCCACTATCACGGTCGAGATAAAAAGAGGCGGAATATCCTATATCCGAGTGACGGACGACGGCTGTGGAATAGCCTATGAGGATATGCCGTCGGCATTTCTGCGTCATGCGACAAGTAAGGTATACACCGCCGATGACCTTGAGAGCATTAACACCCTAGGCTTTCGCGGCGAGGCGCTGGCTTCCGTTTGCGCTGTGGGACGTGTTGAGTGTATCTCTAAGCAAAGCGGCGACAAGCTTGGCGCGGTCTACCGCATCGAGGGCGGCGAGTGCGTGGAGTATGACCGCAGCGGAGGCGCAGACGGCACGACGATAATTATCCGCGACCTGTTTTTCAATACTCCCGCAAGACTTAAATTCCTGAAAAAGGACGTTACCGAGGGGAACTACTGTGCAAGCGTTGTTGAGAAGCTTGCGCTGTCGCACCCGAATATCTCGTTCAGATTTATCCGCGATGGACGTCAGACCATGCTCACATCAGGCGATGGTGAGTATTACAGCGCGGTGTACGCTGTATTCGGAAAGCAGTTTGCGGCGGGGCTTATTCCTGTTGAAAACATTTATCGCGACACTTCGGTGACGGGCTATGTAAGCTCGCCGCTGTTTACGCGCGCAAACCGCACAATGCAGCACTTTTTCGTGAACGGACGAAGCGTTAAAAGTCCTCTGTGCTGTGCGGCGCTGGAGGAAGCGTTCCGCAACACTATCATGGTGGGTAAATTCCCTGCTTGCGTGCTGTGCATAAATACTGACCCGGCTAAGGTGGACGCAAATATCCACCCGACCAAGACGGAGGTGCGTTTTACTGAGGAAAAGACCGTGTTTGACGCGGTGTATTTCGCTGTTAAAAACGCGCTGATGGGCTTTGATGAAAGCCGCGAGATAAAGCTTCCGACAGTGCCACAGCCGCAGGCTGAAAGGACGGAAGAAAAATCGCAGGAAGCACCAAAGGTGACTGTCGTGCGCGATGAGCCGCGCACTATGCCTATGCCATCTGCACCGAAAGATGTTATAGTTTATCCGAAGACGGAGCCGCAGGTGCCGAAATTCACGCTGCGACAGGAGCTTCCGTTTGAGATGAAGTCGGAGCCTGTGCAGGCGGTTCAGCAGGTAATTCCCGAGGCAGAAATACCTCAGCCGAAGCTTGTTCAGGAGAAAAAAGAAACTCCGCTGTCGGAGCTTCCGGGCTTTGCGTTTTTGTCGGATAAGTCATTTATAAAAAAAGAACAGCCGCCTGAGCCTGTGAAGCCGCAGGAGCCTGAATATATCCCCGAAAAGGTTCGCGTTGTGGGAGAGCTTTTCCGCACCTACATCGTGTGCGAGGGCGAGGAAAGTATGCTGCTTATCGACAAGCACGCGGCGCACGAGCGCATAAATTTTGAGAAGCTGAAAAAAGGCTTTGACAGCAGTGCGCAGTTTCTGATAGAGCCTGTGGAGGTCTACCTCAGCCCGGCGGAATACAGCGGACTTTCGGAATTTTACGAGAGCCTTGCGGACGTTGGAATTATCCTTGACTTCGGCGACGGAGACAAGGTAAAGGTGCTTGCGCTGCCGCAGATGCTTGACAGGGAAGACCCAAGCGATATAGTTGAAAGTATAGCTAAGATAGCGGCAAAGGGAAATTCCAACATAAAGGGCGAGCTTTTTGACGATATGCTGCACACTGCTGCCTGCAAGATGTCCATAAAGGCTAACGATATCAACGATATCAAGGAGCTTCAGGTCATCGCTGACGAGGTCGTGAATAACAAGGATATCCGCTTCTGTCCTCACGGCAGACCTGTTTGTACGCAGATATCGAAAAGGCAGATTGAGAAGTATTTCAGCAGGATAGTATAAGGGATAATTGCATTTGTAGGAGATATTTACAAATATGTTTAATGATGTTATGAAGGCGGTACATCAGTGGTATCGTATTATTTCAGAAAAGTACTGCAAATCTATCATGTTTGAAATAGACAGGGATAACGAGAGCGCTTTTATTG
>SVMX01000004.1 GCA_015067175.1 Oscillospiraceae bacterium
AACTATTTCATAAACGCAATCTGTTTATCCAGAATCATCTTTCATCTCTTCGTACCGTTTCCGGTACAGAATCGACAAGGTAATGTTAATTCGTTTATTCTTACTGTTCAATTTTCAAGGAGCTTGTCTTCGGAACGCCTTGTCAAGCGGTCCTCTAAAATACCCTTACGGGTGGAGGCGCCACCCAGATTTGAACTGGGGATCAGGGTGTTGCAGACCCATGCCTTACCACTTGGCTATAGCGCCGAAATTGGAGCGGATTACGAGGCTCGAACTCGCTACCTCCACCTTGGCAAGGTGGCGCTCTACCAGATGAGCTAAATCCGCATTTGGTGCCTCCGGTCGGAATCGAACCAACGACACGAGGATTTTCAGTCCTCTGCTCTACCAACTGAGCTACAGAGGCACAACCGCTTTAAAAGCGATTGGCGACCCGGATGGGACTCGAACCCACGACCTCCGCCGTGACAGGGCGGCGTTCTAACCAACTGAACTACCGGGCCATGTGGTGGGAGTTACAGGGCTCGAACCTGTGACCCTCTGCTTGTAAGGCAGATGCTCTCCCAGCTGAGCTAAACTCCCATCATAGCTGTCATTCGCTTGGGTTTTTGTTCCCTCGTTCCTGACGACTATTATATTATACACGTTTCAATCTCTTTTGTCAAGCGTTTTTTAAAAATTTTTTCAAAATTATTTTTCTTTGAGCAAGTTCAACATTTCCTCCGTTGAAAACTCATACTTCTTATTGCAGAAATGACAACAAACCTCCGTTTTTTGCTCCTCTGCAGCAAGTTTTTCTATTTCTTCCCTGCCCATGCTGATAAGAACTCTTTCCGTTCTTTCTCTGGAGCAGTCACAGTGATAAACAGCCTCCCAGCTATCGAGCACTTCTGCATTCAGACCGGTGAGCGCCATCATAGCGTACTCCTCGGGCTGCATTCCCTTTTCGAGCATTGCCGAGATGGACTCCATATTGCCGAGATTTCTTTCGATAACATCGACCGCCGTATCCATTACAGGCGGAACGAGCTGTACCATATAACCACCTGCCGCCTTTACAGTAGCGTCGTCATTGAACACGATACCGAGAGCGCACACAGTCGGTATCTGCTCACTTATAGAATAGTATGCCGTGATATCCTCTGCAATATTCCCCGAAACCAAAGGAATTTGACCGACATACGGCTCTTTCAGCCCCATATCTTTAACTACAGTGAGAAATCCGTCCCTGCCAACGCAAGCCGAAACATCAAGACCGCCGTCCTCTCTGAGAGGTATCTGCACCTTGTCGTCGCCTGCACAGCATTTTACGTTGCCCCAGTTATCCGCAACCACCATCAAAGTTCCCACAGGACCGCCGCCGTTTACGCGAAGTGTCAATGTATCACCGTCACTTTTGAGCATTGCACCCATGATAGAGCCTGCTGTTACCATTCGTCCAAGCGCCGCAGTAACCACAGGTGTGCTTTCATGCAGACGCTGGAGCTCTCTTACCATATCGGTAGAATCTATCGCCGAGCATAATACGCTGCCGTCCTCGGACAGCGTTCTTACTATCTTTCCCATCGCTATATCTCCATTATATGTTGCTTTTGATTTTTTGTGAATACCATTATAATAGCACACTTTTAATATATTTGCAAGCGCTCGCAAAAATATTGCCGCTCCCTATATAAAAGCACCTCTCAAATGCTTTCACATTCAAGAGGCGTTTTGTATTACTCTTCCCAGTTGTGCCAAACGTTCTGCACGTCGTCGTTATCTTCGAGCAGCTCCAGCAGAAGATTCATTTTCTTCAGGTGATCCTCATCGGTGAGCATGGTGTATGTAGAGGGCACCTGCTCAGCCTCAGCGGAAACCACGTTGTAGCCCATGCCGCGCAGCGCGTCTGCAACCGCGCCTACCTCAGCAGGGTCAGTTGTTATCTCAATGCAGCCTTCCTCAAAGCTAAAGTCATCAGCACCGCTTTCGAGGATATCCTCCATAGCCTTGTCCTCGTCGATATCTCCGTCCTCGTTGTCGATGATGATGATACCCTTGAGCGAGAACATAAAGCTTACGCAGCCACTTGTGCCCATGTTGCCGCCGCACTTATCGAAATAGTGGCGCACCTCACCTGCGGTTCTGTTTCTGTTGTCGGTGAGGCAGTCAACTATGACCGCAACACCATTGGGACCATAGCCCTCGTATACGCAGTTCTCATAGTCGTTCTTCTCACTGCCGCCAGCCGCCTTTTTCAACAGACGGTCGATGTTATCGTTAGGAATGTTGTTGGACTTAGCCTTCTGGATAAGCGTTGCAAGCTTCGCGTTGTTAGCGGGGTCTGCGCTGCCTGTTTCCTTGATACAAACAAGGATCTCACGGCTGATCTTTGTAAAGACCTTAGCTCTTGCACCGTCCTTTTCGCCCTTCTTACGCTTGATGGTACTCCATTTAGAATGTCCTGACATAGCTTATATCTCCTTCTTTAAAATGCATTATTGAATGCCCTAGGGCAATTATTAACTAATTTAAAGGCTGAAAACCCTTTCCAAACACTTCGCCCGCGCTTGTAACTATCACAAACGCCAACGGGTCGGTATCTCTTATCATGCGTCTTATCTTGGTGTAATCACTCTTATACACCGCCGTCACTATGACGTGCCTGTGCGTTCCGCTGTAAGCACCCTCACCCTGAAGCAGTGTAACTCCGCGGTCTGCCTCGACCAGCCTTTTTGAGATCTCGTGTGGTATCTCGGAAAAAACCATCAGCAAGCGGCTTTCCTGACCGCCGTAGACCAGCATATCCACAAGCTTCGACTGAACAAACACCGATATCACAGCATACAGCGCAGCGTCAAGATCACGGAACACCGCAAGACCCAGCAGTATTATCACCGCGTCGGAGAAAAACTGTATCTGCCCTAGCTTTAGATCGGGGTAAAAACGGCTCACTATCTTAGCGATAATATCCGTGCCGCCCGATGTCGCGCCCCTTGCATAGGTAAGCCCTATACCAGCGCCCATCAGCACACCGCCGAACACCGCCGCAAGTATGCCATTTCCGCCGTCAGCATTATAAAGCGGCATATCCGCGAACACAAAGTCCGTCATAAGCGTTATCACCGCAACAGAAACAAGGGTCTTTACCATTATCTTTTTATTAAGCAGCACAAAACCCGCAACGATAAGCGGAATATTCACCGCCGCTATCAGCAGTCCCAGTGGAAGCGATGTCAGCTCCGACAGGATTATCGCAATACCTGTGCCACCGCCTGGCGCAATATCATTCGGCGAAATAAAACACACTATTCCAACCGAAAATATCGCCGCTGCAAGCACTATCACCGCAATATCTATCGTCCACTCAACCAAAGCCGAACGCTGTTTTCTGCTCATATACGCTCCGTTCTGCCGCTTATCGGCAGAGCGTATTACTCTAGATCAATCACCGACAGGCAGCGCTTTACAAATTTCATTGAAAAGCTGCTCTACCCTGTCATGCTGTCCTGTGATGCTCAAAAATCCGAACAGTGTTTCCAGCGCGGTCGCTCTGCGGTATTCCGAGGGCTTGGCGCTTTTGGGAACGGATATTCCGCCTGCGTTTCTGCCTCTGCGAAGGATATCCGCCTCTTTTTCGGTGAGCATCGGCTCTATCACCGATACCGCCTCACACTGATACGAAGCGCGCACCTGCTTTACTGCAAGGTCGTGAAGTCTGCCCGCATTCGTACTTCCGCGAAGCACGACCTCCCTGCGCACAAGCTGCTCGTAAACGCTGTCGCCGTAAAAAGCGAGAACATTCGGGCTGTATTGGGACGCTTCCTTTTCGGTAAGAGCCATTAGATTCAACCTTTCAATATGTAGTAAACGTAGCTGTATTCCTCGCAGTGAAGCTCGAACATATCCGCTTCTTTCTGAAGCTCACGCATTCCGACCGAAGAAGCTTCCTCCTCGTGCAGACAGATAAAGTCCTCCGCAGCTTTCAGCAGCGGTCTGTAAAATCCGTCTGTCCAGTCGCTTCTCGGAGAGATGTAGAAATCCTGCACCGCAAAGCCTGCCTGTTTTGCCGCAAGCAGCACCTTGTCAAGTGGTGTGATAATGCCGAAACGTTTCTTGCAGAAGCTCACTGTATCGGGTGATGGCTCGATAAGCCAACAAAGCGTGCGGTAAACCACCACGCCGCCCTTTTTGCAGCGCTCTTTAAGTTGAGAAAGTCTTACAGCGGGAGCTTCAACCTCTGCCGCGCTTGCGCACCAGAAAACGTCACATTCAGCCGCACTTTCGGGAATTTCGTAGCTTTTCACAAACTGAGCACCCGCTTTTTCGGCGCGGTTCTCATCAGTTATCAGCGCAGTAACATCGTAACCCGCCTCACGAAGAACAGCGGGAGTCACCGCCTCGTCGCCGAAATAAAGCGCTTTCTTTCCGCCCGAAAGCATCGAGAGCACCTGCCGCGAGGTCTGCTCGCTGCCCGCCGAGGAGCGCTCCATATTGCCGAACAAAACACCCGTGAAATTCATATCATCGCCCCCGAAGCTTTATCTGATATAATTGAACTCGAAGTCAAAAATAGAAACGAGATCGTCCTCCTGAATACCCTGTCGCTCCAGCTCGTCAATAATTCCGCTAGAACGCAGAACGCGCTGGAAGTACTGCAGGCTCTCATAGTCCTCCATGTTTACGGTCATCAATATCGGAGCAAGCCACTCCGCGTCAACAACGTAAACATCGTCTATCTTCTCGACCTTGAAGCTGTGCTTTTCGGTTTCGATAAGTTCAAGCTCCTCAAGCGTCAGCGGCTGCACCTCAAAGCGCTTTGCAGGCGGCAGCTTATCCAGCTCCTCCGTCACGCAGTCGATAAGCGCGTCTGTGCCTTGTGTGGTCGCAGCGGATATCGTAAAGAACTTCAATCCCTTGCCCTCAATATACTGACGGAACTCCTCTATCTGCTCTTCGGTCGCCATGTCGCTCTTGTTTGCCGCAACTATCTGCGGACTTTCCGCAAGCTCCTCAGAGAAGTTTGCAAGCTCCAGATTTATCTTCTCAAAATCGTCCTTGGGATCTCTGCCCTCAATGCCCGAAACGTCCACAACATGAACTATCAGACGGCAGCGCTCAACGTGACGCAAAAACGCATGACCAAGACCTACGCCCTCGCTCGCACCCTCGATAAGTCCGGGGATATCCGCCATGACGAATGAGCGCTCGCCGCGCTTCACAACGCCGAGCACGGGCGTGAGAGTAGTAAAGTGGTAGTTTGCGATCTTTGGCTTTGCAGCGCTGACAACGCTTATCAGCGTGGACTTTCCTACATTGGGAAAGCCTACAAGTCCCACATCGGCAAGCAGCTTCAGCTCAAGCACAACGTCGAACTTTTCGCCCGGATAACCCGGCTTTGCAAAACGCGGTATCTGACGGGTCGGCGTAGCGAAATGCTGATTACCCTTGCCGCCTCTGCCGCCCTTTGCCACAACAACAGGCTCGTCATCGGAGATATCCGCCATTATTCTGCCCGTGTGCGCGTCTTTTACTATCGTACCTCTCGGAACGCGTATTACAGTAGGCTCCATCGACTTGCCCGAACAGCGGCGTGCACCGCCGTTCTCACCGTCGGGAGCAATATATTTTTTCTTGTAGCGAAAATCGATCAGCGTAGACAGGTTATCGTCTGCCTGAAACACTATATCAGAGCCTTTTCCGCCATCGCCGCCGTCGGGTCCTCCCGCATTTACATATTTCTCGCGATGGAACGAAACCGCACCGTTGCCGCCGTTTCCCGCCTTGATGGAGATCTCGACCTTATCAACAAACATTGCCGTCCCCGCCTTTCTTATGATCTATTATACCGCAATGCCGCCAAAGAATACGGCACGCTCTCAAAAACGACAAATAAGGCGGATCACTGCAATCCGCCTTATGATGTTACCGTAAAGGTGATCAGTCAGCGTATACGCTAACCTGCTTTCTGTCTCTGCCAACGCGCTCAAACTTTACTGTGCCGTCTGTCAGAGCAAATAATGTATCATCGGAACCGATACCTACATTGTTTCCGGGGTGAATGTGTGTGCCACGCTGTCTAACGAGAATGTTGCCGGCCAGAACGAACTGACCGTCAGCGCGCTTTACACCAAGTCTCTTGGACTCGGAGTCACGACCGTTCTTTGTAGAACCTGCACCCTTTTTATGTGCAAAATACTGTAAACCTAATCTAATCATTGTGTTATCCTCCTGTTATTTGATCTCAAGCTTTATCTTCTTGTGCTCAGATGCGATATACTCGATATGCGCACAGAGCGACGCTATAAGCTGCTGCGAAGGCTGATGCTGCTGTGTGAGAGCAAGGCGAACCTCGTTCTCCATCACATCGACCTTTGCCTGCGCACCGAAAAACTCTGTTATGGTGTTGCAGGTAAGCTCTACCGCAGAGGTGATAGCCGCACAGACTATGTCGTTGCCCTCTGTTCCGTAGCCCGCATGACCCGAAACACTAAAACCTGCAAATCGGTCGTTTTCCTTATAGAAAACCGCTTTAAGCATTATGCGTTGATAGCTTCAATTCTTACCTGGCTGTAAGGCTGTCTGTGACCCATCTTTCTCTTGATGTGCTTCTTGGGCTTGTAAGTGAAGACTGTGATCTTCTTAGCCTTGCCGTTCTTCAGGAGAGTAGCCTTAACGCTTGCGCCGTCAACATAGGGAGCGCCAACGGTAACGCCGTCGTCCTTGCCTACCATGATAACCTTGTCGAATGTGATCTCGCCCTCAGCTTCGAGCTTCTCGATGAAGAGGATATCGCCCTCTTTAACCTGGTACTGCTTTCCGCCTGTTTCGATTACTGCGTACATAATTTTTTACCTCATTTTTATCAGACTCGCTGCGTCAGGGCGCAATAATGCTTAAAACCCTGCACATGCGGCTTAATAAGTATATCACAATTAAAATGATTTGTCAAGCATTACAACAAAAAATTCTGCACATTCTGTTATTTTAATTAAAATGCTTGGCACAAAGCGTCATTTCGGTACACTAAATCCACAAAAATTCGACGCGGGTTGTATTGTTATTGACTAAACACGCATTTTATGCTATAATTTGTATATTACAGATTACTTTTATAACCTTAGGAGGAATAACCATGAGTGCTTCATACAGCGGCAGAGCCGTTATAAATGAAAAGATCGTCACTATCCACACCTTTTTCATCTTAGGTGTATGCCTTATCTTCGGCGCGATTAACATTATTCAAAGCGCCATAGTAAACGGTGCTATCATCATGGGCTGCGGTGTTGTTGCAGTCGCTCTTTCATTCATACTGAAAAAGCGCACAGACCTTGTAACTCGCGGATTCGTGCTTTGCATTACACAGCTGCTTATTATAATTATAATGTCTATAGCGAACCACGCCATGCAGGATATGTTCGCTCTCATGCTTGGCTCCATGTCCATTGCGGCACTTTATTACAGCAAGCGTTGCCTGTACACACACTGGATAATTATGGACGTTGCAGTAATAGCAGGTCTTTTCTTTAACGATTTATTCTATGGCGGCACAGAGCTTAGCGGCCTTATCAAAGGCATCGCAGGCATTAACGTCGGCTCTTTCCTTATAGTATATCTCGTAAAATGCACTCTGAATTATATCACCGAGGCACAGAATGCTAAGCGCGAGGCTGATTCCCTGCTTGAAACAGTACAGAACAACATGGCTCACACCGAGCAGCTTGTAGAGCAGCAGCGCAGCGTAGTTGCCCGTATCGCAGAAGTCTCCGAAACTCTTAGCGCTTCCGGACAGAAGATGCACATTGTAGCAGATAACATCAACGAAGCTGCCGAAAAGCAGCAGTCCACCATTGAGGAGATATCCAGCGATATCACCGCCATCACCATTGAAACACACAATAGTCTTGACGCAGCAAAGAACGCTTCCAAATCAGCTGCCAACAGCACAACGCTTCTTAACGAGAGCAACAGCGAGATGAACAAGATGATCGACGCCATGTCCGAGATCGAGGATTCCTCCGCAAAGATTCAAGATATCGTTAAAACGATCGAAGATATCGCATTCCAGACCAATATACTCGCGCTGAATGCTTCTATCGAGGCAGCAAGAGCAGGCGCGGCAGGCAAAGGCTTTGCGGTTGTTGCTGATGAAGTGCGCAACCTCGCAGGAAAGAGCCAGGACGCAGTTCAGAACACAGCAGAGCTTATCGACGCTTCCATCAGAGCAGTACACCGCGGAAGAGAGGTCGCAGACAATGTTGCCGAGCGCATGAATACAGTAATAACCACAGCCGAGGAAAGCGCAGCTTATTCCGACAGCATTGCTAAGCTCACCGAAAAACAGGCAGCTGCGATCGACGCCGTAAAGGAACGTATCGCGCAGATTTCCGATATCATTTCCGAGACCTCACACACCGCAGTACAGAGTGCCGAGATCGCAAGCTCTGTTGCAGAGGATACAAGAAAGATGGAAGACATCGTAAGCGAATATAGACAATAATCAAATACACAACGAAGAAGCAGGTGCCCCAAAAGCACCTGCTGTTTTTTATATTTCGTTAAGGTTTTTCACGCTCTCGCGGCGCACAAGCTTTCCTGTGACCAATGTTCTTCCGCGCTTATAGCTGCCATCGCGTATCTTATGCAGGATTATATCCACCGCTTCTGCCGACATCACACGGCTGTTTACATCAATGGTCGTTATCCTCGGCATACTTATGGTAGAATAAATATGATTGTCATAGCCTACCACCGAAACATCATCAGGAATAGAATACCCCGCAGCTTTAAGCTGATTTACAAGCTTATACGCTGTTTCATCGCAGTTGCACACAAACGCCGTAGGCATATCCGCCGGAAGCGTGAACTCAGGGAAAATATCGCTTTCGTTCGAACGATCACTGATTATCCAGTCCTGTCTCAGCGGTATCCTGTTCTCAAGCAGCGCCTTGTAGTATCCGAGATATCTGTCCTGTATGCTTGAAGTGGAGCTTATACTTCCCAGAAATCCGATCTTTCTGTGGCCGTTTGCAACAAGGTGACTGGTCAGCATATACGCGCCGTAAAAATTATCCGAAAGCACCGACTCCACGTCCTCACGGCTGCCGTAGAAATCAAGGAACACTGTAGGAAGCCCAAAAGACATCAGTCTTTCAACATAGCTGTCAGCAAACTGCCCCAGCACTATAAGTCCATCAACCTTTTTGTCAAGCACCGAATTAGGTATCTCGCCCATTCCGCTGTCAGCGTCATTGACTACCTCCAGCATACCGTAAAAGTTCTGCGTCTGAAGCAGCTCGATAATATGACGATACACTACCCAGTAAAACGAGCTTGCGTCACCGATAAAATGCCGCGCAACAACAATACCTATGTTATAACTTAAACCGTCATGAGCGCCTCTGCCGCCCGAATGCATACGATATCCCATCTCTGTAGCCTTTTGCTTGATGCGCTCGCGAAGCTCATCACTCACACCATCGCGATCGCCAAGCGCCTTTGATACCGTAACAGTGCTGACATTCATCACCTTAGCAATATCGCTCATTGTTACCGATTTTTTTATCATGATCACACTCTCCTTTATTTCTATAGTCCGCTGCCGAAAACTTAATCCTTAATTAATATTTTAAGTAAAAATTTCGTTTTTGTAAAGTAATATTTTTCACGAAATTCCAGTAATTTTTTTGTGCAAAAAAGCAAAAACCGCTTTCGAATAACACCGAAAGCGGTTTTATGTTAGCTATTAAGCCCCGAAAAGTCGGAACATCAAAACGCTATGTAATTACTTTCTCTTGCGGGAAGCGATTACAGCAGCGCCTGCGAGTGCAGCAGCACCTGCAGCAACAGCGATACCCTCAACGCCTGTGTCAGCGGAGTTCTTGTTCTCGTCTGTATTGCCCTCTGTGCTACCTGCAGAGTCGCCGCCCTCAGCGGAATCACCCTCAGCAGCGTTGCCAACATTTACGGTCTCAATAACAGAACCGTCAGCAGCATAGAGAACTATATCAGAAACGATCCAGTTGTACTCCTTGAATGTAGAGTAATCCTGGAAGAAGAAGAAAGCATACTCTTCATCAGCTGTGAAGATGGGAGCGTCAGCCATGTATGTGCAGGTGTAAACGCCATCTGTGCCTGTGGATTCCCACAGAACATCCTCAGAGCCGCCCTCGTGACCCCATGTAGCGAGATCCTTCCAGCTTGTAGAGGGAGAGTTTACGCCGATAGCACCGCCGAACCAAGCGTCAGCCATCTCAGCCTTTACCCAAAGGTAATCCTCGAGCTGTGCATCGTCAAGTGTAAGAGTTACAGAGAAACCTGCAACATTTGCGAGATCAGCTTCGTTAGCGAGTATATCCTCGTGCCAGTCATTGGACTGCAGGCAAGCAAACTGAAGCTGGTCGTCATCGCCGTAAGCTGTAACGAACTGTGCGGAAGCAGCAACGGACATAGCTGCAGTTGTGATTGCAGCAGCTGCAGTAGCAGCAAGAATTCTTCTTAACTTCATAAGAAATTCCTCCTAAAAATCTTTTTGGTAAAGCTTAGCTTGTACCGTTTTATTCCCTATGCTCTCTCAACACAAAAGCATAGATTTACAATATAATTATACTCTCTTTTTCCTCTTTTGTCAATAAGCAAATAATAAAAATCAAACGCTCCCGAAAAATCGGGAGCGCTGTTAGTGTTATTCTATCAAAAACAAAGTTTAATTACTTTCTCTTGCGAGAAGCGATTACAGCAGCGCCTGCGAGTGCAACTGCACCTGCAGCAACTGCGATACCCTCAACGCCTGTGTCAGCGGAGTTCTTGTTCTCGTCTGTAGCGCCGTCTGTGCTGCCTGCAGAGTCGCCGCCCTCAGCGTCGCCACCCTCAGCGTCGCCACCCTCAGCAGCGGGAGCATAGTCCTCGAGAGTTACGGATGTGATATCAACACCGTAGATCTGGAACAGCATACCGCCGTACCAGCCGCCATCCTCTGTAGGAGTCATATTAGCTTCCATAGAAGCGATATCGTCCTGATCGAGAATGAACTGGATAGATGTAAGAGTGCTGTCTGTTACATTGATGAAGCCATCGGGCTGCTGATAATATAATGTATCATCAATGATATCAACAGTCAGCTTGCCCCAACCATTGCAGTCAGCGGGAGCGAGCAGCCAGTATGTATGAGCATCATCAACTGTTGTTGTGAAGTCAACTGTTACCAGTACATCACCCTCAAATCCCTCAAAATTAGAGAAATCAACGGTAGCCTCGCCACCCCAGTCGCCACCAACGGTATCATCGGTAACAGTAACTGCGGAAGCAGCAACGGACATAGCAGCAGTAGCAATAGCAGCAGCTGCTGTAGTAGCTAAAATTCTTCTGAACTTCATAAGAAATTTCCTCCTAAAAAAATTACTTAAAGATAGATAACACTGGTTTCTCTTTGCCAAAAACCTTGACCAAATGTTTTGTACATAACAGGGCAAAGCTTTCCATTAGTAATTATACACCAGTTTTTTGCGTTTGTCAATACCCAAAATCGCCAAAAACAAACACCCCCGAAGGCTCGGGGGTGCAAAAAATATAACATTTTTAATTAGTGAAACTGATTACTTTCTCTTGCGGGAAGCAATTACAGCAGCGCCTGCAAGTGCGAGCGCACCGGCAGCAACAGCGATACCCTCAACGCCTGTATCAGCGGAGTTCTTGTTCTCATCGTCAGCGCCATCTGTGTTGCCTGCAGAGTCGCCGCCCTCAGCAGCGCCGTCATCGGAAGCAGGAACATAATCATCAAGTGTTACGGAAGTAACATCAGCACCGTATACCTGGAACAGCAGACCACCTGCAAGCTCACCTGTTGTCTCATCAGCAGTTACAGCGGAAAGCAGAGCCTCAACATCAGCAGCGCCGAGAACGAACTGAACCTGTGTAGCAGTATTGTCTGTAATATTTATAAAGCCATCAGCCTGCTGGAAATAAGCAGTATCATCAGGGATAGTAACAGCGATCTTCTCCCAGCCCCAGTAGTTAGCAGGAGCAACCATCCAGTATGTATGAGCATCGTCAACAGTCAGAGCAACATCAAGTGTTACAAGAACATCGCCCTCGAACTGCTCAAGAACAGTGTAATCAATAGTTGCGTCGCCGCCCCAGTCGCCGCCTACAACATCGTTATCGATAACGATGGGCTTCTCCATAGAGATCACATCATCGCCTGTTGCGTCGTCACCGCCAACGATCTCGTCGCCTGTTGTTGTGTCATCGGTATCGTCAGTTGCTGCCTCAGTAGTTGCTGTCCACTGGAAATTTGCAACATAATTAGCGTCATCTGTGGAAACTGCAAAAGCACTCCAATAAAAATCAGGATCCCAAAGAACATCTGTTACTGTAATGGTCTCACCTGCAGCAATATCTACTGTTCTTGCATCTTCAGTAGCAGAAAAGTTGTACAAGAACTTTGCAGCATTATCTGTTGTTATAGAAATTGATGTAACGGAAGCAGGATCAAGGTCACCGATAAGTTCTTCAATAGTGGCTTCATAAGTGTCCCACCAACTGCCGGTGCTCTTTACGGCAGCTGTACCGCTGAATGTATTGCTTTCTGCAAAAGAAACAATAGACATTGCAGATGCAACGATTGCAGCTGCTGTAGAAGCAGCTAAAATTCTTCTTAACTTCATAAGAAAACTCCTCCCAAAAATTAACATCAGGATCATCAAATTAATCCTCAGAATGTATTATACTATATACTGTAAAAAAATGCAACTGGCGTTTTCCACACATTAAAGTACATTTTTTAGGTGATAACGACAACAAGAAGCGCCTCCGCTACTACACGGAAGCGCTCTTATATCTTAATCAGTCATCTCTGCGCATCGAAACTGCAATACCTGCGCCGCCCACTGCAAGAGCCGCTACCGCAGCAAAAGCAAAAGGAACGCCTGTGCTGGGGTTTGTTGTACCGCCGCCTGTGATTATATCACCGGCATTGTCTTCGGGCGCGCTGCCTGTGCCGTTTTCGGGCTTAGATGTCGTGTTATCGCCCGTTGTGCCGTTTCCCGCACCGCCTGTGTTGCCGCTTGTATTACCGTCAGTGTTGCCGCCGCTTGTGCCATTATTAGTGTTACCACCAGTTGTATCGTCCTCGCCTGTCACAGCGTCAGTCACATCGTCAACTACATTTTCGCCTGCGTCCACAACGTCATTAACTATATTCTCGCCTGCGTCAACTACATTTCCGACCACGCCGCCGTTTGCCGCAAACGCAGAGGCAGACAGCACCGCAGCCGCAAACACTGCCGCAGCCATGGAAGTAATTCTTCTGAGCATCACTATTCTCCTTATTTCGATATATTGCGTGTTTTCACGCAGGATTATTATCCGCCGCTCAGCTGAAATTATGCTTTTTGGATTTGGAAATTATACGAAAAACCGCCTTAGGCAAAGCACCAAAGGCGGTATCAGCTTGTCGAAAAACCTTAATTCCGCCCGCAAAGCGGGCGTTTCTGATAACTTTTTTGACCGAATTCACTTCGGTCAAAAAACACTTCTATCCGCACCAGTGTGCGAATTGTCGGCATCGCCGACAATGAGTGCGCGCAGGGCGGATGTTTCGGCGGCGACATGGATGTCGCAAAGTCGAAGCCAAAAGGCGGCATGGACGCCGCCACAAAAGCTTCGACGAGGAAAACTTGTCCCAACGGGACTTTTTCGACGGTTTCAAACCGCCTTTGGACAAAGCGTCAAAGGCGGTATATTTTTATTTGCTTGGATTTAACCAATTCATAAAATCAATGAAATTTTTATCCATCAGTGTATAGCCGTGACGATAAAACTCCATGATTCTATGGCTGTCGCGCTCAAATTTTGAGATAGACGTATTCTGCGGACGAATTATGTATGCTCTGCCGCTGTCCTTCATCTCCTGCATGAGCCGCGCTTCCTTTTCATAGCGCTCGGTACGATCCATACACGCCTCAACAAAGGCGGGATATTTGCGGTACATCGTCGAGATCACTCTCTTGTACTTCTTATAATCTGTCGGCGGCACGTTGCTCTCGGGCTTTGTAAGCACTATCACAACTCTGTCGCAGCCCTGCTCCAACGCTCTCGCTATCGGTATGGAATCTGCGATGCTTCCATCAAGGTAGTGCTTACCGTCAAGCTCTACAGGCTCGCACAGCATAGGGATAGAACAAGTAGCCTTGCAGATGGTGAGCAGTCGCTTTTCATCACTGTTTTCGGAGAAAAACTCAGCTTCGCCTGTTTCACAGCAGGTGCAGGCATATTCTGTAAACACATCACTTGAAAAATATGTTTCAAAATCCAGCGGAAACTGATGATACGGGTACTCATAGCACATTTTATTGAGGTCGATAAGCTTATGGCTGCCCCAAAACTGTCTGAAACCGTAATAAGCCTCGGATTTAGGCGCATTCATAAGGCGTGCGGTTCTGCCCATCTGCCGCGCACGATAGCTGAGCGCATTGCTTCCGCCTGCTGAAACACCTATTACATAAGGAAGATAAATTCCGTTCTCCATAAGTCGGTCAAGCACGCCCGCCGTAAAAATGCCGCGGACAGCGCCGCCCTCAAGGATAAGTCCCGTCTTCATATCTTCTGTCACCTGCGTCTTTCCGAAAACAGTCATACTGCTCCATTAAAATCCTTGTTATTTTAACACACAAAAATTAATTTTGTGTTAACTTTCATATCGTTTTCAGCACAAAAAACAACGGCGAGGAAAACTCGCCGTCATCTGTTTAATTACGCCGCCAATTCATCACGATTGCTGTCATTGTCCGCATCAAGCTCATCAAACACACCCGTGCTTCTGCCATCGGGGCCGCCGCCGAAAACTCCCTCAGCCGCTGTCAGCGTCATAACTATAGCATCATCTGCATATATCGAATATTCCTTGCCAAGCTCAATCTCATCGGATGAGAATATAAACGAGCTTGCATCGTGCGGGATAGTTTCGCTGAAAAGCACGCAGCCGTCTGCACCTTGAACGCTGATGACGCTGCCTTTTGTAAGCTCCGCAAAAACGGAAAGACACGGACGCGCCACAAGGCTCGGCGCCTTTGTTGCTCCATCAGAGCCGAATGCCGCAAAAGCGCCGCCGCTTAAAGCGAAGAAATCTCTGTAATCCACCGAGCCGAAACGAGGCTTGTCGCCTGAAAAAACGGTTACCGCGCCGCCGCTTATCATCACCGCACCGCCCGAGTCTACGCCGCTGCCACCCGTTTTAAGCTCTATACGGCCGTCCGATATGCTGACAAATCGCTGTGTGCTGTCCGTAAGACCTTGCGCAAGATTTGTGCCGCCCGCAGCAACAATGCCGCTTCTATAAGCGTTAAGCGAAAGCTCGCCGCCGTTTATCTCAACAAACATTCCTTCGAAGCAGTTGTAGCTATTGTCAACGCTCAGCTTGCCGCCGTTTATCTGTATACCGCCGTCAGCGTGTATTCCGTCATCTCCTGAGGAAAGCACGACTGTGCCGCCCGAAACGCTGACGCTTCCGCGAGCATTAAAGCTGTCGTCCGCAGAGGATATCTCCACTGCGCCGCCGCTTATCTCTATACTGCCACCCGACTTTATGCCTTTTTTACTGCCGACAGAGCTTCCGTCACCCGACACAAGCTTCGCGAAATCAAAGTCAGACCGTCCATCAGTGCTATAGCCGCCATGTTTGCCGACAGGATACCTCGCACCCGACGCTCTGTAAAGCACCGCAGAGCTTCCGCCGCCGCAGTTGAGCTTCACCTCGCCGCCGCTTATAAACACCGCCTTATCCACCTGTATTCCGTCACACGCGCCAACGATATCAAGCGCACCGCCCGAAATGCTGACATAGCCCATACCGTCCACATCAGAAACCTTTACTCCATCGCCGCCGCACTTTATTTCTGTACTTCCCGCCGCTGACAGCACATATTTTTCACCCACGATACCGTCGCCGAGTGACGCTATATCAAGCACGCCTCCGCACAGCTTTACTGCACCGCCGCAGACCGCGCTCTCGCTGCTGCCGCCGATGTAAAGACCGCCGCCGCCTTTTATTACGATATCCGAAGCACTGTATATTCCAATCGTGTCAGCACCGCTGCAAATTATACTATTGTCAGCCCCCGCCGCAAGAGTTACTACAAGTCTGCCCGTGCCGCTGTTTTCTATCACCGCGCCACCCTCGGCGCTAAGCGACAAGCCGTCAAGGATAAGCGAAACGTCCTCGCTGCTCTGAACGATTATCCTGCCCTGAGCACTTTCACCCGAAAAGGAATACACACCGCCCTCGGTTATTACAGCGTCACTGCCGCTCACCCGCACGCCATCTCCCTGCACCGCGATACTATCATCGCCGAATTTTACTGTACATTCCGCGTTGGTCGCAGGTGCAAGATCTTCTTCTGCTACCTTATCGGGGACAAAGCTCTCCTCTGCCTCGACCGTGCCGCCGAGCGCAGCATACTGCGAGGTGCTGTTCTCCACCGAACTATGTGTTATATCATCAGCCTTACAGCCTGTGTTCAGCGACACCGCCACCGAGCAAACAGCCGCCAAGGCTCTGAGCATAAGATTCATTGAAATTCTCCTAAAAAAACGAAACAAATAGGCTTATCGATGAATAGTATACCCTGTCAATGTGATAGCAGTATGAAAATCGGCGCAGATTTAGATAAAATGCCGCGATATTTTCCGCCGCCGAAATTTCTTGTGCAATATATCGTGTATAAGTCAAACGAGTTGTTTATCAAAAGCAAAAGCAAAACGATATTTCTTTGTACTTTATCAAATGACTATTTAGGCAGAGAAGATTCTAAATTTGAGCAATCGGTCGCTTTGTTATGTTCGAGTAATATTGATGATCATCAAGCATTTGAGCAAAAGCTAACAAACATTTTCAAAACTGCATTTGGAAAAACCAATCAGACACATGAATTTCTTAGGCTGGAATAGATCTTACGAGCTTATCTGCACGAACACCATACCCGCATTTAAAATAGGACGGGAGTGGAGAGAACAAAAGAGACCCTCGATAAGCACGTCAAGAGCCTTAAACAGCAACCAAAAGGATAACTGAGCATTTGGTTTATAATACTATATTATATCTTATTATAGACTTTGTTATTCTGTGACAAACCATCACCTAATAAATTTGCGGAGGTAAGACCAGATGAAAAATCACAGAATATCAAAAGAACATATGGCATAGCTCCCGATACATAATACCGGATAAAACAAGGGCAGGAAGCTCTGTGAGAACAAGGACACAAACCGCAATTACATCGAGAAATATGCGCTAAAGCTGTTGGCGGAGGTGCTGTTCGACGAGAAGCGGCGCGAGCTGGAGATGCGCTCCTCCACCGTTGATGTTGACACCGGCGAGATAACCAAGGCATTCAGAAAAGGCAAGGAGTTGCTAATGTCGGATCAGCTCCCGAGAATAAAACCGCTTATCGAGTTATACGTCAGCAGAGTTGAGGTCTATCCCGAACATGTGACAGTGAAGCTGAACTACATGTCTGCGTTGCAGGCGGGCGCATCAGATAGTTCCCTTGGTAGGCTTGACGATACCCACAAAAAGGCTTTGGAGTTCAAGGAGAACATCGACAGGAAGCGGCTTATCCGAGAGGGGTCAGAGTAAAAATTATCCCTCGGCGTAATTGCCGAGGGATATTACCATTTATTACACGATTGACAAAATGGGTATTCTTAACGAGCCTCTGTATTTGCCGGTCATATACAAGATGTGCATTACTGCTGCTCAGCTGCTACAGCAAAAACCTCACCAATAAAAGAATCCAAGCCTGTGAATTTTATCTTTTCGATATCGGGGCGGGTCTGCTGGATAACTCTGCACATTATAGCCATTATAAGACCCATCTGACCACTTTCTGCTCCAATACTGGAAAACTGTATGCTGTCGCCGTTTTTCATCTTGAACGAAAACGTAGAGCTGCTTCCGCCCAGCTTGCTGAACGCCTGAAAATCACGGTAAAAGGCATATTTTACCTTGCCTTTATTGATAAAGATAAGCCTTTCGCTGGTGACGAACATACCCACCTTGCCTTTGGCGGTAATGCCGTTGTCCGTGAAGATGTAGACCTGCTCGTCCGGAGCAATGACATTTCTCACTGCGTCCATCGCAGTTTCCCAGCGGCTGGTGTTGATGTCGGGCAGCGCAATGGCTCCGACCTTCTCGGCTCCCGCGCCTCGGAATGCGTCGAGTATCTCCCTTATCGAGTAGTTATTGTTGAGAGCGCTGCACATTGCGCTGAAAATCTCGTAGGAGCCGTCCTTTTTTTTGAACCCCATTCTTGCATAATCGATCTGCTGATTTGCGAAGTTATCTCCATATTCCACGCCCTTGTTTGTCCATTTGTAGTCAATATCAACAGGACAGGACACAGGTACAGCTACATCAGAATATACTGGCTGCTGCACGGAGGCAGTAACAGGCTCTGGCTCGGGCTTTTCTATAACCAGCGGACCGACATAGTCTTCCACCTTGAAAGCAGGGCTCTCTTCTATCTCAAGCAGCATTTTGGCTACCAGCTGATACCTCTCTTCGGTTTCGATATATTCATTAAAAGCCATATTGAATCCACGCTTTTTGTATCTCAATATTGTTAAAAACAAAAAGCCCAGGAACAGAGCAATTGCGCTTAAGACTGGTATTTCAGAAACTGCGCCAAACAATACCGCAGCCAGAACAAAACATAAAATGGAGATGATCAAGAAATATTTATGGCTTTTATTCTTAGGTTTTATTCTTTTGTAGGAGTCCTTCAGCTTCTTGTATTCATCTTTCAGTTGCCTCTCCTCGCGATTAAGCGGATACTTGCTTGCATATGCAAGCTGAGCGTCTGATATCTCTTGTATTCTCTTTTTACCTACCTCTATGCCAAGCTTGCTTTCCTTGTAGGGGAGCATTGTTTCCAGAGTTTCAATGCCCTTTCCGATGGTATATGCATCGTATGAGCCTATCCTTTCAAAGGCCTTTTTATATTCCTCCTCAAACACCGCCTCTGACTTAGCCTTGCATTTTTCCGCTAACCGTTCGCTGTCGTTGTAATTGCCAAGCGATCTGAACAGTTGCTCCGCTTCAATAACGTCCTTCATATCCTCAGAAGCCATAAGCTCGGTCGCATGGCCGTAAACTGGACTCAAAGCGGCATCCGAGACTTTGTTTATAATGGCTTCAAGCGCCTTACACTGCTTATCGTCTGCATAGCGCAGTGCGCTTTTCATTGTACGACATGACGCAGCGTTAGGATCTGCCTTTACGCAGGTCTCAACAGTTGCCGCTTTATTTTCGGCAAGCAGCTTTCCGACATACGCATAGAAGCACTCGGGATTGATGTCAAGTGCCTTTTCACAGTATTCGTCCGCTTTATCCCAGACCTCGTCTTGAATAAAAATGAAAGCTCTTTTCAGTGTGCTGTGCTCCGCTGAGCCTTCGTCTATCTTTTCCTGCTCGGCCAAGCAGAACGGGCAAAGTCCCTCGGCTTCGCTGTATCTGCCACTGCACAAACCGCATTTTACCATAGCCATGATCTTTCTCTCCTGTTTCTGTTTTTATTATGCATTTCAAGCCCCGCCGTATCAGGCGAGGCTTGGTTTTACGATGTTTGGCGCTTCAGGTTCCATAAACGGCATTGAGTATTATAAGCTGCTCAAGAGCGTTCAATGTCGCACCTTCCATCGTCATTGAGCTGATGCCGAAAGAAGTGTCATTCACCCAGAATCTTACCCCTATCTCTACTATCTCGCCGTCATACGTACAATTGCCTTTGAATGTCACATACTGCTGATCACCTTTCTTATCAACTCCCCATTTAGGCGAGTCGAAAAAGTCCTCAAAAGCATCTCCAACAGTAGCTGTTGGATAACCGGAAAGCGTACCGCTCTTTACACACGCCATATTCACATCGCTGCGAAGCCCCGCTATCACTGCGAGCACCAGTATAACAACGACTGCGATAAGAACGATCTTCAGCACTTTACCCTTTTTTCTTTTTTTCTGAAGCTTCTGTATGCCTGAATCACCTTCAGCAACCACTTCGCTAAGCTCCTTGATCAGATCTGTATCTGCCATAAAATCACCTCCATTGTTTGTGAATAAATATATACAATAAAATAATATCAATATCACATTTTTGTCAATCCCTTGATATTAATATTATAAAATCGTCAATTTTCTACGTTTAAAAGGTCCTTTTGTATAATATATAATAAAAGGAAAGCGCTATAGCGATTGGAGAACGTATAGCTCTCCATCGAGAGAAGCTTGATCTGCAGCAGTATCAGCTCGCCTTATAACGAAAAATGGGTATGTGTCGATAAGACAGACAATCTACGTTATGACAATATACAAAAACTGAATCGTGATAATAAGCTTCGTTTATCGGAACGTGTGAATATAGTGCTTGAGGAGCAAAAAGATTTATAAGCAAACAAAAGACCGCAGAAGTAATTCTAGGTTCTTATTTTACCATATTGCGACATAATATTGGTCTGCTGACAGCAGACTTTAATCTTTCATCAAAAGCGGCTCGAAATTTTCCATAAGAAGCACATCACAGTCCATCAGTGACATTCCACGCTGAAAGCAGTAAATTATGATGGCATCTCGCGGAATGCGAGGATATAGCTGTGCAGCGCCTCTGTGCATGAGGAATTCCTGTACTTCGTCAAAACTCATTTCAAAACCAAAGCCAAGCTGTATAAGTACATCACGGGAGGGATTATCTCTTGTTCCATTGAACAGCGAATAAAAATACGCTTTTTTAAGTCCCGATCTCCTCATCACATCGGGAAGCTTCGCCTTGCGTTTTGCTACGAGCGTATTTAGATATTCTGCCAGACTCTCGGTTATCTGTTCTGACTTCAGTTCTTCCTGCACCTCATCATATGAGGATATACTCTTCAACATATCCAGCAATTCGTCTGAGGTCATATTACCTTTCATTCTGATACCCCTTGTGACAAAATTCGGAACTGCAACCGACAAGAAAGACCGCAGGACAGTCCCACGGTCTTATTTTAACATATTACTAAATCCTATCGGTATACTGAAAGCAGACTTTATTCTTTCATCAGCAGGGCTTCGCCGTTTTCTTCCAAAAGCATGTCGCAGTCAATGATGGACATTCCACGCTGAAAGCAATAGATCATTACGCCGTCTCTGGGAATACGGGGATAGAGCTGCGCCGCTCCCCTGTGCTTCAGAAATTCCTGCACTTCGTCAAAGCTCATCTCAAAGCCGAAGCCGAGCTGTATAAGCACATCGCGCGAGGGATTCTCTCTGCTGCCATCAAACAGCGAATAAAAATACGCCTTTTTAAGCCCCGATCTTCTCATAACATCTGCAAGCTTTACATTTCGCTGTGCAACCAGTGCATTAAGGTAATCGGCAAGACTTTCTTTTATCTGTTCCGTTTTTATCTCCTCCTGTACGATGTTACAGGAGTTTTTGCTTTTTATGATATCCAGAAGCTCGCCTGTGCTTTTTCGTTTTTCCATAATTATCACCTACAATATATACCGCCGTGCATACATTCGTTGACATTTTGCGACTTTTATGTTACCATATATTCAGTGATCTTGTCAAGAGGGGTGAATAGCTTGCCATCGGAAGAATACAAAATACTTCGGTCGCTGAACACAAAGGAAACGGTACACCTTGCATCTGATAAAGACGGGAAAAAAGTCGTACTAAAAACGCTTGCCGCTGACAGCGCTTCAATATATAAGCGTATAGCGGAGCTGCCATCGCACGAAAACTCCGAAAAGATATTCGAATGCTTTGAGCAGGGCGAAAACACCATTGCTGTCTGTGAATATATTGACGGAATAACTCTGCACGAGCTTCTCGAAAGCGGAAGTTTTTTTCCCCTGAAGGACATTAAAAAAATAATATGTTCCCTGTGCGATGCAGTGGAGCATTTACACAAAAACAATATTATTCACCGCGACATAAACCCAAACAATATAATGCTTGACGATATGATAGATCTAACGCTTATCGATTACAGCATTGCACGTCTATACAGAGGCGGACGTGATAAGGACACCACCATTCTCGGCACGCAGGGATTTTCTGCTCCCGAGCAATACGGCTTCAAGGAAACTCGATTCACTGCAGATGTTTATTCAATAGGCATGGTGCTGAAAGTGCTGCTGAACTGCTGCGCAGGAGGCTACGCTACACAAGAGGTGTATTTGAGGAAGATAGCCGCCAAATGCACGGCGTTTGACCCCAACAATAGATATCGCAGCGCGACGGCAATAAAAAGCGCTGTAAAGCGCTCGAGACTCGTGATTCCTGCAATCGGCGCAGGTGCTGCATTATCTTTAGTGGCTGTGTTTGCTCTGGCTATGCTGATGCAAGCGCGTGACGCAGATGACAGCGCAACATACGGCAGCTCACATCAGACCACCTCTGCTGCGGCAACAACATCAGCGACCACTACCGTTACCGCCGACTCTGCACCGCCCGAAGCAGCCACTTCTGCAGTTGCATCTACAACTGCCGCTGCAGATACTACGATAGCCGCAACGACAACAACGGCGGCAACACCGGAAACAACTACTACCTCAGCTACAACTGCGACTGCTGCGACCATATCCACAACAACTACACGTTCAACCACTACTGCCACAACTCCACATACGACGACTGCAACATCTCCCGTTACCACTACTACATCGGCAACAACACCTGTCACAACGCCCGAAGATTCATCTATATATCTTGATATCAACACACTGGTTGGCTCGGATCAGAACAATCCGAACAAGATAGAGGTCACCTCTGTACACGTTGGAGAAGGAAACTACTATGACGACTTTGAGTACAAGTTTTATGACGACCCTACTGTTCACGGAAAATGGGAATACTGCTATTGTTGGAATCTTCGTGGATTGCCATTGCTTGCCACGGCTGATGGCATCATTAACGCTACGGAATGGCTCTCATCGCCTCTATACAAATGGTTGTCTTTCTCAGCAGACGGAACTGCTACGGTATGCAACAAAAATGACCCAAGCCCCGTATCGGATAAATGGACAAACGGCTATTGTATAGAGAGTAACGGCGATGGTATATTTGCCAGTAGACTGTTCACAGTAGTTATTGATGATGTGGAATTTTTGTTTCTTGAGCACAAATCAGGAGATTATGTACGCAAAGGTGAGGTATACTGCTATTATATTTTCACTCGTGTGGAAGAATAAGAGGCGATGCAGATTTGAAGTACGAATATATATCAACTCTGAAAGCTTCTGAACGGGGAGATATCCTCCTTGTACGGGACGAGTGCGGCACGCTTTTTATAAAACGGCAAAGAGAGCTTGAAAAAGAACTTTTAAAGAAGCTTATTCAGTTGGAAAGCCCGTATATCGCGAAAACACTCACCTTCGGCGAAGACGAGCACGGATTCTTCACGATAGAGGAGTATATAAAAGGAAAGCCCGCTTCGGAAACGGTTTTTTCAAAAGAACAGGTTGTTAGTATTCTTATGGAGCTGTGCGAGGCGGTTAAAACCCTGCACAGGTCGGGTATAGTACACCGTGACATAAAGCCGTCAAATATCATTGTTGACGATAATGGACATATCCGCCTTATCGACTTTGATACCGCAAGGCTAATGAAAGAGTATCAGAGCCATGACACAGGCTATCTCGGAACGATCGGATACGCGCCGCCCGAGCAATATGGCTTTATGCAGACCGATGTACGCTCGGACATCTACGCATTCGGTATAACAATGGACGAGTTTCTCGGAAAGTCAGCGGATAAGCTGAAATTCCGACGCATCATAAAGAAATGTACTGCGTTTGACCCCGAAAAGAGATACAGCGACATGGCTCTTGTAGAATGGGCGTTGAAATGTCGATTTCCCATAATTCCCGTTTTTGTGATAGCTTGCATTGCGCTAACAGCTTGGGGAATGCTGTGGCTTGTGAAACACGAACAGCCACAGAAGCAATATTTAGTTGACGCTGAAGCTACCGATACAGCCGATTCAACCTTGGAAAGCTTATCAACTTCTGAGCCTGTTATCTCTGCAGAAGAAACATCAGAAATCGCAGAAACATCGGAGCCTATAGAAATCATTCATACGGAGGAGCAGACAGCAGAAGCTGACACTTCGGAAACAACCGAGGTCACATTGCCTGAAGCAACTGAACATACAACAATGCAAACGCAGCCTCCCGAAGCACCGACAGAAGAAGCTGTCCCCGAAGAAACGACAGAAGCTGACACATCTGCAACAACTGAGGTTACATTGCCTGAAGCAACTGAACATACAACAATGCAAACTCAGCCTTCCGAAGCCCCTGCAGAAGAAGCTGTCCCCGAAGAAACGGCAGAGGCTGTCTCAGAAGAAACAGAAGAAGCTGACGATAACGGTATTATGACCTCTGATAAGGTAAATCCCAATAAAATGAGCTACACAACAGTGCAGGACGAAAACGGGAAGATCCATCATAAGTTTGATTATATTTTCTACGACGACCCTGCCGTATATGGTCGTTGGCAAGTGTGTGGCTATTGTAGTGTCGATGCTGACCTTTCATTGCTCACAGCAGAAACACTAACAAGTTACGAAGATAACACGGAGCAAGTATATTGGCAATTTATGGAGTTTCAACCCGAGGGTACATTTCAAATGTGCACTCCTGTTGGAAGCCTTATTTACAATGATCGTTGGACTAACGGGTATATTATTACGGAATCCAAATATGGCCCGATAGTCAAAAGAATATTCGTAATAACGCTTGATGACGGCGAAGATTATCTTTTCTATGAACAGAAGCCCACAGGGAATTTTGATGACGATACACCGCACAGATACCTTGTGTACAAAAGAACCACTACCATAAACGGCATAGCTCCCGTGTGATTTTGAAGCGAACCCCAAAGATTAGACAGAACAATTAAATAATATGAAAATGAGTTCGGTATTGCACCAGGCTCATTTTTAGTCTAAAAGAAATTCTTTCGTGATTGTAATAATGAATGTATTCATTCAGTTCATCAATGAAAGCGTTAACGCTTTCAAATTTCTCACCATAGAACATTTCAACCTTGAGCCTGCCGAAGAAGTTTTCCATAGCACCGTTGTCCATACAGTTTCCTTTTCTGGACATACTTTGCGTAATGTTGTGTTCAGCCAATAAGCGTTGGTATTCTGCATGTTGGTACTGCCAGCCTTGATCCGAATGGAACTCATCAGGCAGCTTGTCAAACAAACCGTTCAACATTTCCCTTATCTGATCAAGATTAGGACTTAAAGATATCGAATATGACACAATTTCTCGGTTGAACAAATCCATAACAGGAGATAAATAAACCTTTGTGTTGCCAACTTTGAATTGTGTTACATCTGTTGTCAACTTCTCGAAAGGCCTTTCAGCTTTGAAATCTCTTTTTAATGGTAATGCACTGTTGTCAGTTCGTTTATCACTACTTTGTTAGACTCCAAATAATATACTGATATCATCTTGTGAGCCACAACTTATTGCTGCCTCAATTATTTTTCGGCAGGTTAATTCAGAGATCTTCTGTCCCGACAAGAGATACGCCATAGTAGGAAAAGGGATACGCTGTACCGCTGTAAACTGAGCAATCTCATCTGCGTTCATGTTCTTATAAGGAGTATACTCTCGCTGATCTCATGCACATCTGCATCATCCTTTTCACTGAGCGAGTTCAGGAAATCCAATAATGATTGCTTTTCAGTTACTGGATCACGATGCCATTCTGACGACCATACTCGATACATATTCCATCCCATGTTCTGGAGAACAGATCTTCTGAGATGATCTCTGTCACGGGCTGTTCTCGCCTGCATGTAAGAATTGCCATCGCATTCTATACCTGCAATATAATCACCAGCATGCTCAGGATCCTCAACAGCAATGTCTATCTTATAATCTGAACATCCAACCTGTCGATGTATCTTATAGCCTTCGCTCTCAAGATAGTCTGCAACGATATCGCAGAACTCATCTGTAGAGTCAAATACTTCCGAGCTTGCAGCAGACCTTAAAGCTGCTACACCATTTCTTGCATACTCAATATAGGAACGCAGCATACGTACACCTTCAGAATTCGTTCTACTAAGATCAATATCTGATGGAAGGATCGAGCCCACAAGCTTAACATTACACTTCGCTCTTGTAACTGCTACGTTCAAACGACGCTCTCCGCCAGCATTGCCAAGCGGACCAAACATACCGTATACAGCGGAAGATGAACGATATCGTCGCGTACCATACCTGTACGGAACAAACAATTGTTTAGTTCTTTTATTTTGCTCTAAACGGCTCTACAGAATGATTTACAAGCATTAAACACCCCCGCCGCGATATTTCCGTAGCGGGGTTAGTGTATTTGCAAAAATACAATAGCAAAAATACAAAACCGACACTCATATTGCCATTATTTAGCCGATAGCCGTTAAAAGCGCCGTTTCTCCTTGATTATTGGAAGATATGCAAGGACAACATTTTAAAGATATTTCAAAAGCTCATCGCGAACATCATCAAGCCGGCTGTCCGAGATACCGAAATCCATCTGCTTATAGTTCCATGCGCTACGGGCAATACCGTATTTTTCAAATACGCTGTTAATGCATTTATACCATTTCAAAGTATCCTCAGGAGAAACACAGCTGATAACACCATATTCACCGCAGTAGAGAGAGGTGTTATTGAGCTTTGCGGCTTCCAACGCAGGTTTGAACAGCTCCTCAAAGTATTCGGCGGTGATATTGCTTTCCTCAAAAGTAAAGCGCTCATCTTTATTTATTGCCTCAGTCCAGTAAGCGCCTTGATGCGTGAATTTCAGCGGGTCATAGCAGTGGAAGTTATACACTACCTTATCATCATAAGGCTTCGCAAGGTCTGCTACTGCTGTAACGCTGTTGTTCCAGTAGCTTCCGACCAAGATTATACTGTCGGGAGCATACTGTCTTATGCGACGTATACACTCGTTCGATATCCTGTTCCAAGCGTCAATGAAGCCCTTGTCGGTAACTTCGTTAAGCAGTTCAAAAGCCACCGTGTCACTGAATTTACCGTACCGCTCAGCAAACTGCTCCCACAGACGATAAAAGCGCTCCTGAAGCTCCTCGCTTTCAAAAAAGCCGCTCTCATTCTCGCCGTAGTTATCAAAAGAGAAGCCTGCGGTCTTGTGGAGATCAAGCACTATGCGCAGCCCATGCTTTTTGCACTGCTCAATTACCTTGTCTATACGCTGAAAACCATCTTCTTTATATGTGCCGTCCTCGTTTTCAAACACATTGTAATCAACGGGTATGCGCACATGGTCAAGTCCCCATGATGCGATCGTTGCAAGATCCTGCTCCGTGACAAAATTGTCCAACCTGTCCTTGCTGTAATCGCACTGGGAAAACCAGCCGCCAAGATCAACACCTTTATAAAAACCTTTGTTCTTTAACATATTCATTCAACCTTTCTGTTTTATTTGTTGATGATATCATAACACATATTGCGAAAACCGCATATCAAAATCACGCTCTTTATATCACAATTTTGCAGTATTGTATTAACATTTTATAGCAATTTCGTGATATAAACAGCATAATTCTGATATCACAAAAGTGATATAAATGATAAAATCATATCAACAAAGCAACACAAAGTGGAGGAGAAAACTATGAAATATTTCAATAAGACCTTATCATTATTAATAGCGGCAGCTCTTCTTACAGGCTGTGCAAACAATGCGACCACGTCTGTTTCAGAGCAGCAGACTTCAGCTTCCACTGCTGACACAAGCTCTACGGAAGCCACAACAGCTTCTGTTCCTGAAGAAGCTCCCGTGCAATCCATACCGGAAGGACACGCCTATGCGCAGTTTGCTGACGGTATGCCCGAGGGCTGGGAATGTGCCGACGGCTGGACTAACGGAAGTATGTTCAATGTAACATGGCGCAAGCGCAACGTTACCTTTGATGATGGCAAGATGCAGCTTATCATTAACAACGATATCACACCGACAGTCGGAATACCGTATGCAGGCGGCGAGTTCAGAAGCCGCGAATTCTACGGCTACGGAAGATATGAAGTCAGCATGAAGCCGATAAAAAATGACGGAGTTGTATCCTCGTTCTTCACCTACACAGGCCCCTCCGATAACAATCCCTGGGACGAGATAGATATTGAATTTCTCGGAAAGGATACCACAATAGTACAGTTTAATTACTTCACCGACAGCCGCGGAAATCATGAGTATATACATGAGCTTGGATTTGACGCAGCAGAGGATTTTCACACCTACGCATTCGAATGGCACGAGGACAAGATCGTATGGTATGTTGACGGCGAAGAAGTGTACACCGCCACGGAAAATATCCCTGTCACCGAAAGCAAGATCATGATGAACGCTTGGTGCGGCAAGGGTGTTGACGGTTGGCTGAACGCCTTTGACGATACAAGTATGCCGCTTACAGCAGAATACGAATGGGTTAGATTTACACCGTTCGAATAAAAAGCAGGACAGTCTGCGGCTTTTTAGCCGCAGACTCTATGTGAATTTTGAAGCTTTGCCATATTTAAGTTGCTTTTCCTGAGAAAATATAGTAAAATAAACTTTGAGGTGATGATATGGACATACAAAAAAAGCTTTCTCATGTGGAATTTCTGAATAGAGAATACAATGTTTCACATTTATCATACGAGCGGGAGATGGCGTTTTTTCAGAGCATAAAAGACGGCGATCCCGAGGAAGCCAAGCGCCTTTTCAAGCCTTTCAACAGCGAGGATATGGGCAAGCTCAGTGACGACAGCCTGCGAAATCTTAAATATCACCTTACGATCACTGTGGCATTTATAACGCGATATTGCATAGAGGGCGGCATGGAGATGGAAGCGGCATATAATCTCAGTGATATATACATACGCAGCATCGACAAATGCCGCACAGAGGACGAGATAAATCTTCTGCACCGCGAAGTGGTGGACGACTACGCGCAGCGTATGCAGCTTATTCGCAAGCAGAACCGCTACCCGAGATCTGTCACAGTCTGCCTTGATTACATCTACGACAATCTTCACACAAAGATTTCTCTTGAAAAGCTTGCTGAGATAACGGCGTTAAGTCCTGCATATCTTTCAAAGCTATTCCATAAAGAGGTCGGAATGACCGTTTCGGCTTACATCACCAAAAAACGCATAGAAGCCGCCGAAAACATGCTGAAGTTCTCTGAATATTCTTGTCTTGAGATATCGGATTATCTCTGTTTCAGCTCCGAAAGCCATTTTATTCAGGTGTTCAGAAAGCACACTGGCTACACTCCCAAAAGCTTCAGGGAGCGATTTTTCCGAACCCGAAAGCCTGATGTATTTTGTTGATTTTTATACAGAAACGCCCCCGAACTTACTGTTCGGGGGTATCTCTTAGGTTATTTTATTAGGAGTTTCCATGAAGCTTATTGATTACTTTCTTTTTCTACTAATTATCAAAGCACCTGCGGCAACAGTTGCAGCAGCAGCGGCTGCTGCAACGCCCTCAACGCCTGTATCGGGATTTCCCTTATTGTCTTCTGTGGGAGCAGATGTATCGCCTGCGTCGTCAGCGGGAGCTTCATTAGAAACAGTCAGTGTTTCCAATTTGATACCATGTCCCATAAACGCAAGACCTGCGATCTCAACGTGCTCAGCATGAGCCTCGGGGATAGTGAATGTGATGGAGGTAGTATCTGGATCAATAACGTATGAGTCGCCTGCCTCAGAGGTAGTAAGCTCTGTGATACCATCAACCAAGGGCCAGCCGGCGTCATTGATCATGGGCTTAATGCACCAGTAGTTATGACCTTCCATATCTGCAAGAGACTGATCCACAGTGTAAGTGATGGTAACATACGCGCCGTCCTGAACGCCGATAAATTCAGTTCCGGGTACTGTTATGTTCGCGCTCCAGAAAATGTTGAGATCGGTATTCAGATCATAAGCGGAAGCGCCAACTGCGAGAACTGCTGCAGCACATGCGGAAGCTGCGATGCCTGTTATAAGCTTTCTGAGTTTCATAATGTAAGATCCTTTCGTTCGTTTTTTCGGATAACGCCGTATCCTTTCTGTGATTACATGATAGCAGAAAAAACGTCTTGCTTATATCATAAAAATGATGTTTTTATCACGATTTTAACCCAAAATGCAGAGATGCTCAATTGGGTTAAAAATGTGATATAAAGAGCATGATTATGTTATTTCCAAGGCGCCGTTTGGTGTATCATGTGATTACAGCAAACGACAACAACTGAAAGGACGGTTTACGATATGAAAACATTTAAGAAGATCACATCTGCGGTACTCGCAATCGCCAGTGTTCTGACTATTACCGCGTGCGAAGACACCCCTGCTGTAAGCACTGCTCCAAGCGGAACATCAAGCGCACCTGTTACTACCGCCTCCACAACTAAGGCTACCATGAACGAGGAGGACGCTTCCAAGGTCGCAGAGATCGACATCGGCGCCAAGAAGCTTGAAAACGGTACTGTAAAGTTTCTTTCCTCATGGGACATAAATCCCACAGAGGGCAATCCTGTTCCCGTGTCGCTTGAGATGTTCCAGACTCAGTTCGGCGGAAATATCGAGCTGGTCCACACTGCATGGGAAGAACGCTATTCAAAGCTTGCCATTCTTGTTCAGGCTGACGATTCTCCCGATATGTTCAGCGCGGCAGATATGGATATATTCCCCAAGGGCGCTATCAATGGTATGTTTGATCCGCTCGACGACTATGTTGATTTTGACTCCGAGCTGTGGGCACCCATGAAAGCCGTAAACGATCAGTTTGCTTTCAAGGGCAAGCATTATGTCGGAGCATACGATACAGATTCGCAGTGCCTGATGTTCTACAACAAAAACACCATTGCCTCCAATGGACTGCCCGACCCCGTGCAGCTTCTTGAAGAAGGCAACTGGACATGGGACACATTCAACGACATGATGATGCGTTTCTGCGACAGAGAGCAGGGCAAGTTTGCGGTTGACGGCTGGTGGTTTGAGGGCGCATTCTCGCTCACAACAGGCGTTCCGTATATCGGCATGGCCGATGGCAAGATCGTGCATAATCTCGATGATGCAATGCTCGAAAAAGCTCAGGATTTCATGTACAACATGAACAAGAACGATCTTCCCTTCCCCAAGGCTGAAAACGCATGGACCATCGTTCCCTCTAACATCGGAGCGGGCAAAACACTGTTCTATCCCATAGGCACATACGCGCTGTATCCCTACAACAATATCATTCAGGAATTCGGCAACATGGAGGACGTAATGTTCGTTCCCATGCCCAAATGTCCTTATACAGAGAAGTATTACCTGCCTTCTATCGTTGACGGCTTCGCTCTTTGCAAGGGCGCAAAGAATCCCGAGGGTGTAGGCGCATATCTCAACTGCTGTATGGCAAGCCGCGACAGCGAGATAGCTAAGGAGATCGGCAAGAGACAAGCTTTTGATGAGCACGGCTGGACACAGGAGCAGTACGATATGTACCAGAAAGTTCGCGATATGACAGCTGAGGCACCTGTTATCGAGCTGTACAATGCTGTAAACGACGCAGTTGCAGGTTATATCAACAACCCCATGAAGGAAGGCTACAACAACGGTATTTCCTGGACACAGACACGTGAGCAGATACGCGCTGCCGTTCAGTCGGAGCTTGACGGCGCTAACGAAAAGCTTGGCGAATAATCATTTTCTCCCTATATTATCTGACCCCGCCATAGTATGGCGGGGTCAAATAATTGCAATTATGCAAAACGACCCCGCACACAAGTGCGAGGTCGCAAGTTATCGTGGTCGAGATGACAGGATTTGAACCTGCGACCTCTGCGTCCCGAACGCAGCGCTCTACCAAACTGAGCCACATCTCGAAATATACGGCGGCTATGTCGCCGTATCAAAAAACCGCCGAGAACTATCGGCGGCTTGATTGGTTGGGGTGGAAGGATTTGAACCCTCGAAATGGTGGAGTCAGAATCCACTGCCTTACCGCTTGGCTACACCCCAGTGACTTAACGAAATATATTATATCACAGGTGTATCGTTTTGTCAATAGTTTTTGAAAATTTTTTTGATTTTTTTGTGACAGATTTCGCCTTAAAGACTATTGGCGGCTGCTAAACAAAAACAGCCGCCGATGCATAAATACACTATTCGATTGAAACTACCTCATAGCCTGCTTCGGTAATCGCATTTTTAAGCACCTCGTCCGAAACATCGGCAGTCAGCGTAAGCACTGCTTTTTTCTCCGCAAGAAAAGCCTTTGCACTTACTCCGTCAATGGCGTTCAGCGCTTTTTCAACGTGCGCTGTGCAGTGACCGCACATCATTCCATTTATGAAGATGATTCTCGATGTCTCGGCACTTTTTACAGTAGCTTCACAAACAGCGTCAACCGCATCGATCATCGACACATTACAATCTGCTGCAATATGCTCTGTCTGCTGAACATTTTCAACGCCCTTGACCTTGAAAAATCGCAATCTCAGTGCGTTTGTTACAACGCAGACCGAGCTAAGGCTCATTGCCGCTGCCGCTATCATAGGATTGAGCCTGATACCGAACGGCAGAAACAGCGCACCCGCCGCAAGAGGAATACCAACCGCATTGTAAAAGAATGCCCAGAACAAATTCTGCTTTATGTTCCTTATAGTAGCGCGACCCAGTGAAAGCGCTGCGGCAGCGTCACAAAGGTCGCTTTTCATCAGTACTATATCGGCGCTGTCAATAGCGATATCCGTGCCCGCACCGATTGCAATTCCCACATCTGCACACGCGAGGGCGGGCGCATCATTTATGCCGTCACCTATCATTGCTACGCGCTTGCCCTGCTGCATAAGCTCTGTGATATATTCCGCCTTGCCCGTAGGAAGCACCTCGGCGACTGCCTCGTCAACTCCCGCCTGCTTGCCGATAACTTCAGCAGTGCGCTTATTGTCGCCTGTCAGCATGACCACACGTGCGCCCAGCTGCTTCAAGCGCTTTACAGCCTCATGACTGGAGGATTTTATCACGTCAGCCGCGGCAATCACTCCAACCACAACAGTCGAGTTGGCAATATACATTACAGTTTTGCCCTCACCCGAAAGCTTCTCAAAATCCTTTTCTGCGGCAGTACAGTCAATGCCCTTTTCAAGCATAAGATGCTTGTTTCCTATATACCATCGCTCGCCGTTAAGCTTTGCGGTAACTCCCCTGCCAAACAGCGCCTCAAACTCCTCTGCGTTTTGTGCAGTAAGCCCCATCTTCTCGCCCTGCGCCACTATCGCGGCAGAAACAGGGTGCTCCGACAGCTTTTCAATTGAATAAGCCGCCGCAAAAGCGCCGCTTTCATATTCTATAATATCGGTGCAACGAGGGTTGCCCTCCGTGATAGTGCCTGTCTTATCAAGCACAACTGTGTCTATCTTATGCAAAGCCTCCAATGCAGACGCAGATTTGATCAGAATACCGTTTTCCGCACCCTTGCCAGTTCCTGCCATGATAGCCACGGGAGTTGCAAGTCCCAGCGCACACGGACAGGAAATGACAAGCACCGAAATTCCCATTGACAGCGCCAACGTAAAGCTTTCGCCAAGCAGCAGCCACACTGCAAATGTTATAACCGCAATACTCATTACGATAGGCACGAAAATTCCGCTTATCTTATCCGCAATGCGCGCAATCGGTGCTTTTGACGCGGACGCGTCGCTCACAAGCTCGATTATATGCGAAAGAGTGGTATCGCCGCCAACCTTTTCGGCGCGGAATTTGATAAATCCACTGCCGTTTACAGACGCGGCAAGCACCGTATCTCCAACAGTTTTTTCATTGGGAACGCTCTCGCCTGTTAGCGCTGATTCGTCGATAGCGGCATTACCCTCGATGATAACGCCGTCTGCCGGAATACGCTGTCCGGGGCGCACTATGCAGATATCGCCCTCGACAAGCTCCTCAGTGCGAAGAGTAAGCTCCTCGCCGCCGCGCTCCACTACAGCGGTTTCTGGGGCAAGGTCTATAAGCTTGTTCAGTGCCTCAGCAGTTTTAGCTTTTGAGCGGCTTTCAAGGTATTTGCCTACTGTTATGAGCGTCAGTATAGTGCCCGCACCCTCAAAGTAAAGGTCGTGACGGAACTGCTCCACAAGCTCCGTATCGCCGTTTCCCATACCCCAACACATCATATATACCGCAAAAATTCCGTATATCACCGACGCCGCAGAGCCTACCGCGATAAGCGTGTCCATATTCGGTGAGCGGTGTATCAGCGCCTTAAAGCCTTTGGAATAATACGCGCGGTTAAGGTACATTATCGGGAGCGTCAGCAAAAACTGCGTAAATCCGAATGCCACAGCGCCCTTAACTCCGCACATAAAATCGGGCAGCGGCGCGCCAAGCATATGACCCATCGAAACATACATCAGCACCGCAAGAAAGCCTATCGAAAGGAATAGCCTGCGCTTCATTGAAGCCGCTTCTCTGTTTCTTTCTTCAACTGCGCTTTGCTGCGGCTGAGCCTTTTCGGCAGTATCACCCTTTACAGTGCAGCCGTAGCCCGCGCCGATCACCGCGTTTATAATATCCTGCTCGGTGAGGTCGGAATATTCAACTGTCATGCTTGCCGTCATAAGACTTACGCTTACATCAGTCACTCCGTCAAGTTTTTTTACCGCCTTTTCTACATGGGCAGAGCAGGCGGAGCAGCTCATACCCGTAACATTGAATTTGCTTTTCATAGAACGCCTTTCTATAGGGTTAGTTGAAACTAATATTACACTTATTAATTATACCGCTTACAAGTATTTTTGTCAAGCATACTGCATTTTCACAGTATACTGTATAAATAGTACACAAAAAGCGAGAAGAATGGCGAAAAAATCTGTCACTCTCGGCGATTGACAGCAGAAGAAAACAGGCGTATAATTAAATCGTTTGAATATTTGCTTTTAATAAGAAAAGAGGTAATCGGAATGTTAAAGAAATATGCCGCAGACCTGAAAACGGAATTCAGCGGCTACAACGGAAAGCGTCTTGCAAAAGACATGATGGCAGGACTTACAGTTGCGGCAGTCGCACTGCCGCTTGCACTTGCTTTCGGCGTAAGCTCGGGCGCTGACGCGGCGGCGGGTATGATAACCGCGATAGTTGCAGGTATCGTTATTGCGATACTCGGCGGCGCTTCATATCAGATATCGGGTCCTACAGGCGCAATGGCTGCGATACTTCTGTCGGTATCCGCACAGTTCGGCGTATCGGGCGTGCTTACAGCAGGATTTATATCGGGCGCTATCTTGATTTTAGCCGCAATATGCAAGGTAGGAAAGCTTGTATCATATCTCCCCTCGCCTGTTATCACGGGCTTCACCTCGGGTATTGCAATAATCATTGCGCTCGGTCAGATAGACAACTTTTTCGGAACTAAATCAGTGGGCGAGAATGCCGTTTCAAAAATAATCTCCTATTTTAACGGCGAGGGCAGCTTTGACCCCAATTGGTATGCAGTGATGTTCGGCGGCATAGTAATGCTGATAATGATAATCTATCCCAAAAAGTGGAACGGCATAGTTCCCTCCTCCCTTGTAGGTATTATCGTCGCACTGGTTGTGAATATGATCTGCTTTGCAGAGCCTGTCGTTGCCGAGGTCGGAGCTATCCCCGGCAGCCTTGTTACAGAGCAGAGCATCATCATGAGCGGTTTTGACTTCTCTCATATCACCGACCTCATAATGCCCGCTGTTTCCGTTGCAGCGCTCGGTATGATAGAGAGCCTTCTCTGCGGCGCTTCCGCAGGAAAAATGAAAGGCGAACGCCTTGACGCAGACCGCGAGCTTGTTGCACAGGGCATCGGAAATATGGTTATCCCGCTACTTGGCGGCGTTCCCGCAACAGCCGCTATCGCGCGTACCTCCGTTGCGATCAAATCGGGCGGTCAGACAAGACTTGTAAGCATATTCCACTCGGTAGTGTTGATACTTTCTATGTTCCTTTTGGGCGGCGTTATGAGCCGTATTCCGCTGTCTGCGCTTGCGGGCGTGCTGATGGTTACCGCTTTCCGCATGAACGAGTGGCACTCCATAAAGAGCATATTCAGAAAGAAGTTCAAATCCTCCATCGCGCAGTATCTTATCACAATGCTTGCGACCGTAGTATTCGACCTCACCATTGCTATCATTATCGGCGTGGTTGCGGCTATGCTGGTATTCGTAGTAAAAAGCTGCGAGCTTACCGTCAGCGTCAGCGAGGTTGACGAAAGCAAGCTTAAAGGCAAAACAGTTGCAGACGACCACAAGGAATGCAAGGTTGTATACCTTGCAGGACCGCTGTTTTTCGGCACCCAGGAAAAGCTTATATCTGCTTTGACTGCGTTAAAGGACAGTCAGCAGATAATAATCTCAATGCGCGGCGTGCCCAGCATTGACGATATCGCACTCGGCGAGCTTGAAGCGCTGTATAAGCAGCTCCACGACAACGGAACACACGTTGTTTTCTGCGGCATACAGGACAGTGTATCCGAAATGATGGACAGAGCGGGCTTCCGCGAGCGCATCGGCGACTATCACTTCTACTGGGACGCAGTTGCTGCGATAAAGGCGCTTGAGCAGACAAAGCCTGAGATATACGAATAAACATCTTCGGGGAAGCATTTAGTTTCCCCGAATTTTTTGCCCAAAACAACTGTACACTTTTTAGAGCATACGCATCACCGTTTTTTATAAAAACCTGTTGCTTTTCGCGCAAAAAAGGGATATAATATAGCTAACGAAAATAAAAGGAGCAGTATTATGAACATCTGGCATGACGTAGACCCCGCACGTATCACTCCCAACGACTTTTTGGCAGTTATTGAGATAGAAAAAGGCAGCAAGAAAAAGTACGAGCTTGACAAGCAGACTGGACTTATCATACTCGACCGTATTCTGTACACCTCAACGCATTACCCCGCAAACTACGGCTTTATTCCGCGCACACTTGCAGATGACGGCGACCCGCTGGACGTGCTTCTGCTGTGCAACGAGCCTATCGACCCGCTAGTGCTTGTACAGTGCTACCCCATCGGCGTTATTACTATGCTTGACAACGGCAAGAATGACGAGAAGATCATCGCGATCCCGTTCGAAGACCCCAATTACAACGCTTACCGCGGAATTGAGGCGCTTCCCAGTCATATATTTGAGGAAATGCGCCACTTCTTCTCCGTTTATAAGCAGCTTGAGGGTAAGACCACAGCGGTAAATGAAGTAATGGGACAGAAAGCTGCGGTCGATGTAATCAAGCAGTGCATACAGAACTACAACGACGTTTACGGCGAGCAGCACCCATTTAAGGCACAGCACACCGTTGCCGAGAAAAAGTGAGCACGATATGATACTTGCAAGTCAGTCGCCGCGCAGACGTGAGCTTTTGGCGCTCATTACAGAGGACTTTAAGGTAATTCCCGCAAAGGGCGAGGAAATGCTGCCTGACGGCATCTCTCCAAAGGACGCTGTTATATTACTATCTCGACAAAAAGCAGCAGAAATATACAAAGAGTATAAAAAAGAGACGATAATCGCTTCCGATACAGTGGTTGCAATTGACGGAAAAATTCTCGGCAAGCCCAAGGACAAAGCCGACGCCGCAGAGATGCTGCGGCTGCTTTCGGGCAGAAGACACAGCGTTTTTACAGGCGTGTGCATAATTTCCGCTGACGGCAGCGAAAAAAGCTTTGCCGAAGAAACCAATGTGGAATTCTGGGAGCTTTCCGAGCAGCTTATCGAGCAGTATGTTGCCTCGGGCGAGCCTATGGATAAAGCAGGAGCCTACGGCATACAGGGCGCAGGCGCACTGCTTGTGAAATGCATAGATGGCGACTATTATAATGTTATGGGGCTGCCTGTAGGACATTTATACCGCGAACTTTCTGATACATTCTGAAATATCCGCGCAAAATATTACAAAAAGTATTGAATTTCTTTAGTTTTAACCGAAAATACGTCATATAAACAGATAAAAATTTCAAAAAGCTATTGCTTTTTTTGAAATGTTATGGTATACTTTTAAGGTGCGATATAATTTAGTCTGAGCGGACAGGCGTTCCGTTCGGAATTTAATGTAGATAATAAATTTTAAGGAGATAATACTATGAATATTTTTGAAATAGTAAGCGCGATCGCTTTGCTCGTTGCTTGCGTATTTATCGTTATCGTCGTACTTATGAAAGAGACCAAATCCAATATGTCGCAGGCTATCAGCGGCGGCAGCAGCGATAACTTCTATGAAAAGAATGCAGGTCGCTCCAAGGAGGCAAAGCTCAACCGCACCGCGGTCGTTGCAACATTTGTTTTCTTCGTGCTTGCGCTTGCAGTTAATATTATCAACGTGCATTCAGCTCCCGCTGAAGATGCCGAGGGCACATCAAGCTCGGTAGAATCGACAGACAGCACAGCTTCCGATGATCTTGAGGATATCGAGATTGAAAGCGGCGCTTCCGATAACTCCGAAGCTGAGGACACCACAACATCTGCAACAAGCGGAGCAGACGATACTTCTTCTGAGACCACATCGACAGAAAGCATTGCCGGTGAGACTTCTTCAGAGAGCGCAGCAGAATAAAATGCACGGACAGACTTTCGGGTCTGTCCTTTTTGTTAAGTCTTACTTAAGTAATGAAAGGAGAGATATCATGAACTCTTTCAAACAGACTATCATATCCGAGCTGTACAGTATGGGCGAAAAGGGACTTACCGTAAAAGCACTCGCGTCCCGCCTCGGCATAACCAAAAAGGGCATGAAAAAACTTGATACCGCCCTTAAAGAAATGAAAAACCACGGCGATCTCACCATAAAAAAAGAGGTGCTTTACCTCAGAAACGCAGGTCAGTATTTCGAAGCTACCATCACTCGCGTGACCCCGAAATCCGGCTTTATGACCGCGTGTGATGTTCCCGTGGAGTATTTCGTGCGCGGCCGTGACATGATGGGTGCGATACCGGGCGATGTTGTGCTTGCAAGAAAGATTGCCGACGCAGATGAGTATAACCGCTCCCCCGTTGCCGTTGTAATGGGTATAATCAGTGAGAGCGACATGCTGCTGACAGGCGTTATAGTTCCCGATGGAAACAAGCTCAAGGTGCTGCCCGATAAGCTTTGTGACGAGCCGCTTACTATCTCCAAAACGGGCAAAAATCTGCTTCGTGTCGGTGATAAGGTGGTATTCGCCATAAAAAAGCGCGGCGACCGCCATTTTGACCACACAGTCAGCATTGTCGGCGGCTTCGGAAGCTGTGACAACGCCAAAAGCGGCGCTGAGGCTTATATGATGGCAAACGGACTGCATACGCAGTTCCCCGATAACGTTCTTTTCGAAGCGTCAAAGCTTGACATAGACGAGCCCGAGGAGGACGAGGTAATACGCCGCCTTGATTTAAGAGGCGAAGCAATCTTCACCATCGACGGCGCCGACACCAAGGATATCGACGACGCAATAAGCATCACCAAGACCGACAAATGCTACAAGCTAGGAGTGCATATCGCCGATGTTTCGCACTATGTAAGAAAGGGCAGCGCGCTTGACGAGGAGGCATTTGCACGCGGCACCTCCATCTATTACGCTGACCAAGTTGTGCCTATGCTGCCAAAGCAGCTTTCAAACGGCATTTGCTCGCTCAATCCGCAGGTAGACAGACTTGCGTTCTCCTGCCTTATGGAGGTAAGCTTTCAGGGCAAGCTGATGTCCTACAGCTTTAAAAAGAGTGTTATACGCAGCCGCGTAAAGGGTGTGTACACCGAGGTGAACAAGATACTTGACGGCAGCGCAGACGACGAGATAAAAGCAAAATACGCACAAGTCATCGACAAGATACCTGTTATGCAGGAGCTTGCGGCTATACTTGAGAAAAACCGCGAAAACCGCGGCGCTCCCGAGATAGATACGATAGAAAGCAAGATAATCACCGATGAAAACGGAGTCTGCATTGATATTAAGCCCCGCGAGCGCGGCACAGCGGAAAAGATAATCGAGGAGTTTATGCTTATAGCAAACAACTCTGCCGCCGCACTTGCAATGAAAGAAAGAATACCGTTCGTATATCGTATCCATGAAGCGCCGCCCGCTGAAAAACTGCTCGCGCTCGGTGATACGCTTACAGCGCTTGGCATTTCTCCCGACGGAATTTCGGAGCGAAGCACGGCGGCAGACCTTGCAAAAGTGCTGAAAAACAGCGCAGACAGCGATAAAGCCTCCGTGATAAACAGAATAGTGCTGCGTACTATGATGAAAGCAAAGTACAGCGAGGAGCCTGTCGGCCACTACGGACTTGTAATGCCCGAGTATGCGCATTACACCTCCCCGATAAGAAGATATTCCGACCTTGCAATACACCGTATCCTTACTGATTACGTTTATGCTCTCGAGCACGAGAAGCTTTGCAAGAAATACGGAGCTTTTGCGGCAAGTGCAGCGCTGCAGGCTTCCAACACTGAGCTTGCGGCGGTACGCTGTGAGCGCGACTGCGAAAATCTCTACATGGCTGAATACATGAGAGAGCACATCGACGAGGAATTTGACGGAATGATATCAGGCGTAAGCGCAGGCGGTATCTATGTAGAGCTGCCAAACACCGTTGAGGGAATGGTGTCTGTGACGGCCCTGCCCGATGGAGATTACGAGGTAGAGCACGGCGTTATACTTACGGGCGCGTGCGACGGAACGGTGTTCACCGTTGGCGATAAGGTGCGCGTAAAGTGTGTGAACGTTAATGTAAACGGCGGCTTCATAGATTTTGAGCTTGTCCGCTGACTGAATAAAAAAGCCGCTTCTGACGCGCAGCTGCAAACGTCAAAGGCGGCTTTTCTGTGTTACCTTAATAATTATCCATACATGCTTTTTTGAAGCACGTTGGTGTAAATCTTTTCATCATCGGGGTCTATCGCGATACCCTTGATCTCAAACAGCTCGGATACTGTCACAAATTTATAGCCCTGTGACAGCATTTCGGGGATTATCGTATCCAATGCCTCAACGGTCTGGCTGTTGCCCTCTGCGTCATGTAACAGTATGATATCTCCGTCCTTAACCTGTCTTAATATCATCTTTGCGCGGCGCTCCGCTGTTATGGAATCCTGCCAATCGTTGCAGCCGATTCCCGCAATAAACGGAACATCTATGTTATCCGCCATATCGCCGCTCACCGCGATATACGGCGGACGGAAAAACTTGCTGCGCTCGCCTGTTATCTCATAAATCTTATCGTCGGTGTATGTAAATTCCGCTTCTATTTCTTCGATAGTCAGCTTTGTCATGTCAGGGTGCGAACGCGAATGATTGTTTATCTCGCAGCCCATGTCATAGGCGCGCTTGACCACCTCGGCGGAAGCATCGCTGATGTTGTTTCCGATGAGGAAAAATGAAGCAACGATATCGTATTTTTCGAGCTTATCAAGAACCTCTGCTGTAGTTGTCGTGTTAGGTCCATCGTCAAATGTAAGCGCAACATATTTTGCTTCCACGTTTTCGTCCTCCTGTATTTCGGTTGTATCGGCAACGGTTGCAGTGGTAGTTTCAGTAGTGGCAACCGTGGTCGTTGTCGCCGCTGTGGTTTCGGCTTTTTCGGCAGAGGTCGCTGAGGTGCTTTGTGAAGCGGAGGTTTCAGTGCCTGCGGCTTCGCTGCTCTGTGGCTTGCTGTCTGCGCAGGCTGTAAGCAATACTGCGCCTAGCACAAGCACCGCAAGCCTTGAAATAAATGCTTTTTTCATGGTCTTACCTCATTAAAAACTTATGAAAATGGGCAAACGCAAGGTCTGCCCATTTTTTATTACTTAACAACGATATTTACAAGCTTATTGGGAACAGCTATCTTCTTCACGATAGTCTTGCCATCGGTCAGCTTCTGTACCTCGGGCAGATCAAACGCCATCTTTTCAAGCGCCTCTCTGTCGGAGTTTACGGGAGCGTCAAAATGCGCCTTTACCTTACCGTTTATCTGAACAACGATCTCAACTGTGTTGTCAATACACTGAGCCTCGTCGTACTCTACCCACTTCTGCTCGTTCAAAACGCCGCCGAAGCCCATAACTTCAAACAGCTCCTCTGTGATATGGGGAGCAAAGGGGTTCAGCATGATAAGCAGGTCGCGGTACTCAGCCTTTGTGAGAGAGCCTATCTCGTCGATCTGATTGATAAGTCCCATCATTGCCGCAATAGCTGTATTGAAGCGCAGATTTTCGATATCCTCGCTTACCTTCTTGATGGTCTTGTGCATGGAGGAGCGCAGCTTATCACTGTACTCAGCGCCGTCAACTACCTTCTCCTGCAGCTTCCAAACTCTGTCGAGGAAGCGCTTGCAGCCCTTCATGCTGTTTTCGCTCCAGGGAGCAGCCTGCTCGTAGTCGCCCATAAACAGAACGTACAGTCTGAGTGTATCAGCGCCGTACTCGTCAACAACGTTGTTGGGGTCAACTACGTTGCCGCGTGACTTACTCATCTTCTGTCCGTCGGGGCCAAGGATAAGACCCTGTGCTGTACGCTTGGAATAAGGCTCGGAAGTAGTAACCTCGCCGATATCATAAAGGAACTTATGCCAGAAACGGCTGTAGATAAGGTGACGTGTAACGTGCTCCATGCCGCCGTTGTACCAGTCAACGGGCATCCAGTAGTCCAGCGCTTCCTTGGAAGCAAGGCGCTCTGTATTCTTGTTGTCGCAGTAGCGCAGGAAGTACCAGCTTGAGCCTGCCCACTGGGGCATTGTATCGGTCTCGCGGCGTGCGTCCTTGCCGCACTTCGGGCACTTGCAGTTTACGAAGCTTTCGATCTTTGCAAGAGGCGATTCGCCATCGGAGCCGGGCTGGAAGTTGTCAACAGGAGGCAGTCTGAGCGGAAGCTCCTCATAAGGAACAGCCACCATACCGCAGTCAGCACAGTGAACAATCGGAATAGGCTCGCCCCAGTATCTCTGACGGTTAAATGCCCAGTCCTTCATCTTGAACTGAACGCCCTTCTCGCCGATACCCTTTTCGCCGAGGAATGCGAGCATCTTATCGATAGCGTCCTTTTTATTTGTTATACCGTTCAGCACGCCGCTGTTTACCATCTCGCCGTCGCCTGTGTAAGCTTCAACGGAGATGTCACCGCCCTTGATAACTTCGATGATGTCAATACCGAACTTCTTTGCAAAGTCGTAGTCACGTGTATCGTGCGCAGGAACAGCCATGATAGCGCCTGTGCCGTAGCCCATCATTACATAATCCGCAACGTAGATCGGAATTTCCTTTTCGGTGATGGGGTTGATAGCTGTAAGGCCCTCGATCTTAACGCCTGTCTTGTCCTTTACGAGCTGTGTACGCTCAAATTCGCTCTTCTTTGCGCACTCTGCCTTGTAAGCGTCAAGTGCGTCAATGTTTGCGATGGAGTCGCGGTACTTCTCGATGATGGGGTGCTCTGGAGCGATTACCATGAATGTAACGCCATAGAGCGTATCAGGGCGTGTTGTATAAATTCTGAGCTGCTCGTCCTGCTCCTTGATTGAAAAGTTCACGAACGCACCTGTGGACTTGCCTATCCAGTTCTCCTGCTGAAGTCTGATGTTGGGCAGATAGTCTACCTCGTCAAGACCCTGCAGCAGCTTGTCAGCGTACTCTGTAATGCGGAGGTACCATACCTCCTTGTCCTTCTGAACTATATCACTGTGGCAGATATCGCACTTGCCGCCCTGAGAGTCCTCGTTGGAGAGAACTACCTTGCAGCTGGGGCAGTAGTTTACAAGAGTCTTGTCACGGAAAACAAGACCGTTCTCAAACATCTTCAGGAATATCCACTGAGTCCACTTGTAGTAGTCCTCCTCAGTAGTGTCAACAACTCTGTCCCAGTCAAAGGAAAAGCCTACACGCTTTAACTGCTGAGTGAACTTCTTGATGTTGTTGTCGGTAACCTGTCTGGGGTGAACGCCTGTCTTGATGGCGGTGTTCTCTGTCGGCAGACCATATGCGTCAAAGCCGATAGGGAACAGCACGTTGTAGCCCTGAAGTCTGCGCTTGCGGCTTACTACCTCAAGACCCGAATAAGCCTTGATATGGCCTACGTGCATACCTGCACCGGAGGGATAAGGGAACTCTACCAGAGCATAGAATTTCTCCTTGCTGCGGTCGTCTGTTGCACGGAAAGTACCGTGCTCGTCCCAATATTTCTGCCATTTGCTTTCAATGGCACTGAAATCGTACTTCATTGTTTTGCTGTCCTTTCCTTTTGAAAATACATAATTCCAACTATATATTATACTATATTTTTATATGCTTGTCAACGGTTTTTAACAATTGCTCGTCATACCCCTCAGAAATGTTATCGAACAAGTCCAAATCCGCTTGACAAGGCGCATTAAGTTTGTTATAATTAATAGGTATAGCGTTTTATGACGTTTCAACTACCCCGAGAGGACGAGATATATGAGCACTACGCGCATGACAGTCGCAAAAGCGATGACGGAATGCCTCAAAGCGGAGGGTATCGCAACAGTTTTCGGCTACCCCGGCGCTGCGATCTGCCCGTTTTATGATGAGCTTTTAAATACCGATATAAGGCACGTCCTCGTTCGCCATGAGGTAAACGGAGGTCATGCCGCAAGCGGCTACGCAAGAATGACAGGAAAGCCCGCCGTTGCGATCGCAACAAGCGGCCCCGGCGCGCTTAATCTTATAACCGCCATCGCCACAGCCTATATGGACAGTATCCCGATGGTGCTGATAACAGGACAGGTAAACACCGAGCAGATAGGCCGCGACGTGTTTCAGGAGGCGGACATCACAGGCTCAGCCGAGCCTTTTGTAAAGCACAGCTATCTGCTGAAAGACCCAAAAGACACCGCAAGAGTGTTTAAAGAAGCATTTTACATCGCAGGCAGCGGCAGACGCGGTCCTGTTCTGATAGATATTCCGTTTGACGTTCAGAAAGCGGAGATAGATTTTGAATATCCCGAAGCTGCCGATATCCGCAGCTACCGTCCTAGCAGTCTTGGCAACGGTCAGCAGATAAAGCGTGCGATAAATGCGCTGACAGAGGCAAAAAAGCCCCTTATCTGTGCAGGCGGCGGACTTTTCACAGGCAACGGCGCAGAGCTTATGCGCAAGTTCTCGGAGATCACCGATATTCCCGTGGTTTCAACCATGATGGGACTTGGCGCGATGCCGACCGACAGCCCGCGCTATTACGGAATGCTCGGTATGCACGGCTGCAAGAGCGCAAATTATGCAGTAAATCACTGCGATACACTTGTGCTTCTCGGTGCGAGAGTAGGCGACCGTGCAATATCCGCAATGAAGCCGCGCGAGGACTTCACTGTAATACATATTGATATCGACCCCGCAGAGATAGGAAAAAATCTCGCGGTGCATATCCCGATAGTAGGCGATATAACACTTGTGCTCAGTCAGCTTTTAGAAGCTGTTAAAGAGCCGATGGTTCACGCAGAATGGAAAGCAGAGCTTGACGAGATGCGCGGCGAAAGCCCGATAATTCTCGCTAAAGATGGATATATAAATCCGAAGCAGTTTATGAAGATACTTGACGAAGCGCTCCCCGATGATTCGGTGGTAGTTGCCGATGTCGGGCAAAATCAGATATGGGCTGCGGCAAATATCACTTTCCACAGCGGTCGTTTCCTCACATCGGGCGGCATGGGCACGATGGGATATTCCGTTCCTGCAGCGCTCGGCGCAAAATCCGCGACACCCGACAGAGAGGTCATTGCGATATGCGGCGACGGCTCATTTCAAATGCAGATGATGGAGCTTGCGACAGCGCTCCAACACGATATCAACATCAAAATCGTGGTCATGCGTAACAACTACCTCGGCATGGTGCGAGAGCTGCAAGAGCGCGGCTACAACAACCGTCTGACCGCAGTTTCGCTTGACGGAAGCCCGTGCTTCACAAAAATAGCCGAGGCATACGGCATAGAAAGCGTGCTTGTTGACAGCCCCGAAAAGGCTAAGGACGCAGTAGAGCGAATGATAAAGTCGGAAAGACCGTTTCTTATCGAAGTTGCGGTGGAGGACTTGGAAAAGACTATTCTTTAATGGGAGGTCCGCATGAAGCATACTATTTCAGTGCTTGTTGAAAACCAAGCGGGCGTTCTTGCAAGAATCGCAGGTCTGTTCGCGCGGCGCGGCTTCAATATCGACAGCCTTGCGGTGGGAGTTACCGACGACGAGCGTGTATCTCGCATAACTATCGTTGCTGACGGCGACGACTACACCTTAGAACAGATCGAAAAGCAGCTCAACAAGCTTATTGACGTTATCAAGGTAAAGACCCTGCAAAGCGACAGCGTTGTTTCGCGCGAGCTTGTGCTGATAAAGGTGGGCTGCACCTCGAAGCAGCGCGCCGAGATAATGAGTATAGTCGAGATAGCGAATGGAAAAATATCCGATATCTCGCAGAACACCATGACGATCGAGCTTTCCGACAGCAAAGAGAACCTCCGCAATTACGAAGAGCTTCTTCGCCCCTACGGAATAAAAGAGATCGTCAGAACAGGCACCATCGCGCTGCAAAAGGGCGACGCCACAGTAAAAGTATAACCTCGCTGAGAATTGCGCAGCCAAGATTTGCGGCGCCGTTCATAAAAGCGTTGAATAATTTTTTTAAAGGAGATATAAAACAATGGCAAAGATCTACTACAAAGAAGACTGCAACCTGTCCCTGCTCGATGGCAAGACCGTTGCAATTATCGGCTATGGCTCTCAGGGTCATGCTCATGCCCTCAACCTGAAGGAGAGCGGCGTTAATGTTATCATCGGTCTGTACGAAGGCTCCAAGAGCTGGTCTAAGGCTGTTGACGCAGGCTTCAAGGTTTACACAGCTGCTGAAGCTGCTAAGATTGCTGACGTTATCATGATCCTCATCAACGATGAGAAGCAGGCTGATCTGTACAAGGAGAGCATCGCCCCCAACCTCACAGCAGGCAAGACTCTCGCATTTGCACACGGCTTCAATATCCACTTCGGTCAGATCGTTCCCCCCGCTGACGTTGACGTTATCATGATCGCTCCCAAGGGCCCCGGCCACACTGTTCGCTCTGAGTATCAGATTGGCAGAGGCGTTCCTTGCCTTATCGCTGTACATCAGGACGCTACAGGCAGAGCGCTCGACACAGGTCTTGCTTATGCTGCAGGTATCGGCGGCGCAAGAGCAGGCGTGCTTACAACAACATTCCAGTGCGAGACTGAAACTGACCTGTTCGGCGAGCAGGCTGTTCTGTGCGGCGGCGTTACTGCTCTGATGAAGGCAGGCTTTGAAACTCTGGTTGAGGCCGGCTACGATCCCCAGAACGCATACTTTGAGTGTATCCACGAGATGAAGCTCATCGTTGACCTTATCTACAAGGGCGGCTTCAAGATGATGAGATACTCCATCTCCGACACTGCTGAGTTCGGCGATTACGAAATCGGCAAGCGCATCATCACCGACGAGACCAAGAAGGAGATGAAGAAGGTTCTCAGCGAAATCCAGGACGGCACATTCGCACGCAACTGGATCATGGAGAACAAGATGGGCAGAGCTCACTTCAACGCTTGCAGACGCATCGAGTCCGAGCACCAGCTTGAAAAGGTTGGCGCAGAGCTCAGAAAGCTTTACGACTGGAACGAGGAAGAGTAATTCCGTTATCATGCAGTTTTTCATAAGGCGGCAGCTTGCCGCCTTATGTTTTAGTGAAATTACGACACTACAAGTATAATTTTGCTGATATTATACATAAAGTTTTGAAATTGCGCGTGTTTTCACATAATTTCTCTACATATAGCGAGGTTTTGTCTAGAATTTATACACCAATCGCGCCATTTCCAAATCGTAATATATAGCAAATTATATACAATTAGTATAGAAAAGAGGTGAAGCTGTGCGAAAAATAATACTTTTTCTGATGTGTGTGCTCATGCTTTCGAGCTGCTCAGGCGAAGCGAAAAAAGCGGAGCAGACGATATTCGCAATGGATACAGCGATGAGCATTACGGTCTACGGCGACAATGCAGAGCTGCTTGCCGCAAACGCTGCGCACAAGGTAAACGAGCTTTCAGCAAAGTGGTCGGTCACAGACCAAAACAGCGAGATAGGCAATGCCAACAGTATCGGCGCACATATCTCAACGGCGCACATATCCGATGAGACCGCCGAGCTTATTAAATTCTCCCTTGAATTGACAGAGCAAACAGGCGGCGCTTTTGACATAACGATATATCCCGTGCTGCGCGAATGGGGATTTACTACGGGTGAGTACAATATCCCAAGCGAGAAACGCATAGCAGAACTGCTGCGAAAAACAGGAAGCGACAAAATACAGCTAAGCGGTAATACAATAACGCTTCTCGGCGGCGCACAGCTTGACTTGGGCGCAGTTGCTAAGGGCTACACAGGCGATATTCTGTGCGAATATCTCAAATCCGAGGGTGTTACCAGCGCACTGCTTGACCTCGGCGGCAACATTCACGCGCTCGGCACAAAGCCTGACGGTACTCCGTGGCGTGTGGGCGTAAAAGCTCCCGATGGCAGCGGCAATGTCGCAGTGCTTGAGATGGCAGATAGCGCGGCGGTTACATCAGGCGGCTATGAGCGCTATTTTGTAGGCGAGGACGGCAAGCGCTACTGCCATATTCTAGACCCCGAAACAGGATATCCTGCCGACAGCGGGCTTGCTTCTGTAACAATAATCGGACGTGAGGGCAAGCTTTGCGACGCACTGTCTACTGCGGTATACGTCATGGGCGCTTCAGAAGCCGAAGAACTTTGGCGCAGCCGCGGCGACTTTGAAATGCTGCTGCTGACAAACAACGGCGATATGCTTGTAACCGCAGGACTTCAAGAGAGGCTCAGCGTAGACGAAAGCTTCAGCGGTGAACTAAAGATCATAAAATAAAAAATCAGACGGCTTTTCAGTCGTCTGATCTCTTTTTAAATGATAACCGGAACGTTGTTGCGGGTTATGGGAGAATTACTCGCCTCTCTGCTTTGCGAAGCACTCGCTGCAAAGAACGGGTCTGTCCTCCTTGGGCTCAAAGGGAACTCTAGCTACGCCGCCGCATACTGCGCAGGTAGCGTCATAGAATGTTCTTGCGCCCTTGCCGGAATTCTTTCTTGCATCGCGGCAAGCCTTGCATCTCTGGGGCTCGTTTACGAAGCCCTTCTCTGCGTAGAACTCCTGTTCGCCTGCGGTGAATACGAAATCAGCGCCGCAGTCCTTGCACTTTAAAGTCTTGTCTGTGTACATAGTAATACCTCTTAAAAATTTTTTCGCCCTGGGTCGGATTTGCACCGACACCTTTGTAAAACAACGCTCTGGTGAATTAAGCTACCGGGTCGTATATAATGACGCCCACGCAGGCGCGGATAACAAATATATATGCTCAAAAGTCGGGAAACACAGCCTTCAGCTTTGCCCTTGCTCTTGCGACCGCATTATCTACAGACTTTTTTTCGATACCAAGCCTTTTTGCTATCTCCGAATAAGACAAGCCCAGAATAACACCGTCAAGGCAACGCTTTTCAAGCGGACTTAGCAAAAGTCGCATCTGCACGCTCATCTCATTGGTGCTCTCGCGGAGAATAACAAGCTCCTCTGGGGTCGGAGCGGTATCGGTAAGCGTTTCAAGCTCAGCGTCTGCGTCAAGCCGTGCCGCTCTGCGCACTGCACGGTCAACAGTATTTTTCATGCGGTTTGTGATACACACCGAAGCAAACGCAGAAAAGCTGCCCTTGCTTTCGTCAAAGCAGGAGATCGCGTTGAGCAGCGCCTCCATACCGTCGGACACAAGCTCTTCATAATCGGCGTTAGCAGAGTATTTTGCGGCGGTCGAAAAGACCAACGCACTGTATCGTGAGATAAGCTCTGCTGACTCTCCGTCGGCTGTAAGACCTGCATTAGCAAGCTGCTCATCTGACATTGAAGAATAATCTGCCATACTCACCACAACAAAAACCATAATGGTTTAAACGCTAAACTTTTGGATATGAGTTATTATAACACGACAGGCGTTTTTTGTCAACAAAAAACGGGCAAATCAGAAAAAGACTTACGTTTTACATGAAATGGTTATCCCTCATTTATGCAAAAAAGCAATAAAAAAACGGCAAAAAACAATTACTTTATCATGAAAACGATACCAGTAAAAAAGCCCGTTCTAATGCCAAGAACGGGCGCATTTTAATTATCTTGCATATTCTGCTCTTCCCGATTTGAAAAGGTCACCGCCAACGCAGTCGATAGCCACTATCAACGGAAATTTGTCGAATTTCAGACGCTTGACGCTTTCACAGCCTAGATCTTCGAATGCGATCACCTCGCACTCGGTTATACACTTACACGCGAGTGCGCCCGCACCGCCGATAGCACAAAAATACACTGCGCCATTACGTTTTATTGCCTCGCACACTTCGGCGGAGCGCTCGCCCTTTCCTATCATCGCAGACAATCCCATATCAAGAAAAAGCGGAGAATACACGTCCATTCTTCCCGACGTGGTAGGACCGCAGGAGCCTATTGCCATGCCGTCCTTTGCGCCTGTAGGACCTGCATAGTATATCGCCGCACCATCAAGCTCATAGGGCAGCGCCTCACCGTTATCTATACACGCCTTTATGCGTTTGTGCGCCGCGTCGCGCGAGGTGTAAACAGTACCGCTGAGCAGCACCTTATCGCCTGCACGGAGCGTTTTTGCTTTTTCTTTAAGCTGACTTGTATTGAGTTCTATCATTCTAAGTATCCTCATTAATTTAATCGGCGGACCGAAACAGCCCGCCGTAATGTTTTGTTGAAATCAGAAGCCGCCAAAGCCGCCGAACATATCGGAGCTCATATCGTCATCAGAGTCAGAATCGGAGCTTGCTGAGCCGAAATCCCATATTGCGGAATCGTCGGCAGAGGGAGTTGCGGGTTCAGCAGGCTTTTCTTCCTGCTGATATGTGCTTTCATCAGCACCGAAGTTGCCTGACTGCTCCATAGCCTCAAACTGCTTTTGCAGATCTGCCCACGGATCGCCTGCGGAAGAATCAGCCGACGAATCAGAAACAGTCGTATCTGTGCTGTCATCGCCCATATCTGCGGGAGCGAGATTGTTTAGTGCTGCTTCTGCTTCGCGAAGCGCTTTCATAAGCTCGTCCTCGGAGTTGCCTACAGGCTCTTCATCGTGTTCGTCCATATCAAGATCGGCAATATTGTTGGGCTGAACTGCGAATGCTTCTTCAGCAGCCTTAACGGCCTCAAGCAACGCCTCGTCAACATCTCCAAGAGATCCTGAAGGCATTGTCTGAGCAAGCAGATCGTTGTCAAAGCTGTTATCAAACGCAGGATCAGCAACATCGGAAACATCGAGCGGCTTTATCTCAGTAACGATCTCATCGTCCTTGGGCTGCTCAAATGTGTTGCTCATATCATCACTGTCGTCCTGTGTGCCAAACAGATCCTGACCAAACAGATTTTTCGCGTCGGGATTAACAAGAGGAACAGCATCCTTCTTTTCGTTGTTGTAGATAGTCTGAGCAAGCTCGCTGCCGCCCCAAACATCATCAAAGGAAGCAAGCTCATCACCTGCATTCTTGTCCTCTTCGGTGATAGCGGGCATATCAGTGCTGTCGGACTTAACTTCCATTACTTCTGTAGAAGCTTCGATCTCGGTTACGATCTCCTCTTCTGCTTCTTCAATTACAGGCTCGGGCTCAGCAGCAATAACGGGAGCCTCTTCAACGGCAGCAACAGCAACTGCTGCGGCTGCAATTTCAACCTCTGCCTTGGGTGCGGGAGCTGCAACAGGGGCAGTCACGGGTGCAGCAACGGAAACAGCGGGTACTTCTCCGAGCATTTCAGCAGCGGAAAGATTTACTGTGTTGTAGCCTGCGGTAATGATGTCAAGCTGCTCTTTGAGAACCTTGAGGAAATCAGCTGACTTAGCGCCGATCTCAACATTTCTCTGGGAAGCCGCTGCAGTGATCTCGGCAGCCTTTGCGTTAGCCTCATCAATGATGCCCTTTGCGTCTGCATTAGCCTTGTCGATGATCTCAGTGTACGCCTTGCTTGCTTCAGCATTGACGCCCTTGCCGCTGCGCAGCATATCGGACATCTTTTTGCGCTCCTGCTCGACCTCGCCCTTAAGCTTTTTGATCTCGCTTTCAAGGCTGCTGACCTTATCCTTCTGGGAAGAAAGCTCTTTTTCAAGCTGCTCGCACTTCTCCTTGCCCTCTTTTTCAGCGGCCTTTATGCGCTCGTCAGCTTCTTCGGCAAGCTTTTCCGCCTCGGCGGTCTTCTTGTCGTTTGCTTTCATATCTTCTTCCATTGACTTCATTTTTTTACGAAGATCGCTTATGTAGGTGTTTACCTCGTTTTTATCAAAACCAAAAGCGACCTGCTTGAAACCACCGTCACCAACAGCCATATCTGAATGTCCTCCTGATAATAATCATACTATAAATGCTTTTCAGCAATTTTTACAATCTTACTTTATAATTATAACATAAAAAAGACATCTATACAAGAGGTTTAGCAAATTTTATAAATATGTAGATTTTTTAACGCTGTTTTTGTAAGAATATCCAAACGCCGAAAGTTTTTTTTGTGATATTTATAGATTTTAAGCGCTATTAAGCTATAATATCTGAAAGTATGTTGTAATTTTTGAAAATAAAGTGTATAATATGGTTAGGCGTTATAGGCAGAGTAGGCTTTTGTGCTGCCGCAGCCCGCATATTACCGCGCCTGCGGACAAGGAGGATTTGATAAATATGATCGATAAGACCATGACATTCTCTGTGCACGACGACAGAGAAAACGAAATGAAAGAGATACTCACCACAGTATACGACGCGCTTAAGCAGAAGGGTTATAATCCTATCAATCAGCTTGTCGGATATATCCTTTCCGAGGATCCTACATACATCACAACTTTCAACAACGCAAGAGGTCTGATCCGTCACATCGACCGTGACGAGCTGCTTCAGGTGCTTGTAAAATCCTATCTTGCAGATTGACTTACGCCCTGTCCGTAAGACTCGGGGCGATATAGAAGTATTACAAAGGTGCTTTTGACGGTCATGTCAAAGGTGCCTTTATGTTTCTTATAATACGTTTTTCAACGTTACAAAACAAATTAGGAGGACAGTTCAATGGAATACATCGTAAAATGCAGATATTGCGGCGGAACATACTTTGTAAACTCAGATGCAAGCAACGCTAAATTTTCATGCGATAACTGCGGCGCTTCAAACTGCACAGACGATATTATAGAAGCAGTTGCGTCAGGCGCTAAGACAATTACCGACGCAAAAGATGACGATGTACATTTCGAATATTACTTAAACGCCGCAGAACAAGGCGACGCCCACGCACAGTTTAAAATAGGCGTATACTACGACAACGGCAAAGGCGTTGCGCAGGATTTGGAGAAAGCGGCAGAATGGTATACCAAAGCCGCCGAACAGGGATACGCCAAGGCGCAGTACAATCTCGGCAACAGCTACTACAAGGGCGAAGGTGTTAAAAAAGACGAAACTACCGCAGTATATTGGTACACAAAAGCCGCAATGCAGGGTCATGCAAAGGCACAGTTTAAGCTGGGCGTTTGTTATGATAAGGGAATCGGTATTTCAAACGATGAAGCGAAAGCTATAAGCTGGTATATGAAAGCTGCCGAACAAGGTCACGCAAAAGCGCAGTTCAATCTCGGAAATAGCTATTTCAAGGGAGAGGGCGTAAAAAAAGACATAAAAAAAGCAGCAAGCTGGTACGCTAAGGCTGCAGCGCAAGGACATGAAAAAGCAAAAGCAAAGCTTATAGAATGCGGAAATATGATTTGAATGGTTATTGGAGCCTAGGAAGCAACGATTCTTCTTAGGCTTTGCTTCTGTGCAGTTCATGAGCAGCAAAAGCAGTTGACACAGCAGGATTATTATGGTACAATAATTAAACAAATAACTGTTTAGGAGATGATTCGTATAAAACTCAACTGGAACAAAAAGTACACGACCATTGCAGTATACAGCCTGCTCGTAATTGCGGCTGCTATACTGTTCGTTGTGTTTATATTCAAGTATGACTCCATAGCAAGCGGCTTTTCCTGGGTAGGAGAAGTGCTTGCGCCGATACTTATTGGTATAATGGCGGCGTATATTATAAATCCGCTCGTTGTGCTGTTTGACAACAAGGTGTTTAAAAAGATACGCGACGGCGAGATAAAACTAAAGCCCGAAGCCAAAGACTACGAAAAGCGATACGCAAAAGCAAAAAGCCGCAGAAAGAATTTTGCTCGTGCATTATCCATAATCTGCTCGTTTATCCTTGTGCTTGCGCTGCTTGCAGGTATCTTTATCGCGGTAGTTCCGAACGTTGCAAAGAGCCTTGTCGACCTTGCAAATCAGATGCCGACTTATGTTGAGAATGTTGAAACGTTCCTGCATGATACATTTGAAAACAACCCCGAGCTTGCAGACGTTATTTCCGATGAGTTCAGCGAGCTTAGCGGCATATTCAACTATATTGCAGATATGGTCGAGCCTATGGCAGGCGATATCGTAGGCGATGTTACAACAAGCGTCGTAAGCTTTGTTTCGGGCGTTCTCACAGTTCTGAAAAATGCAATAATCGGCGTTATCATCTCCATCTATCTGCTTTGCAGCAAGGAACGCCTCATGGCTCAAATGAAAAAGGCAGGCTTTGCACTTTTCAAGAACGACAAATGCCAAAAGTTCTTTGCTACCTGCAGCAGAGTTCATGTGATCTTCACACAGTATATCATATCAAATCTGCTGGACTGTGCGATCGTGTTCACTTCGATGGCTATAGGTCTTACCCTCATGGATATGCCGTATGCGCTGCTTATCGCTGCGGTATGCTCGGTAACAGACCTTATCCCGTTCTTCGGGCCGTTCATCGGTGCTATCCCCTGCGGCTTCCTGATACTGCTCGTAGATCCCATCAAGGTCATCTGGTTCGGTATATTCGTACTGGTGCTTCAGCAGATCGACGGCAACATCATCAGACCGTTCCTGCTTGAAGAAACTATGGGGCTTCCCGCAACATGGGCGCTCATCTCCATTATCGCAGGCGGCGGACTCTTCGGTATCCCCGGTATGCTGCTGGGCGTTCCGATCTTCACAGTTATCTATATGCTGTTCAGCGAGTTCCTTTCCAATAAACTTAAAGCGAAAAAGCTTCCCATATCGACCGAGGACTACTACGACATAAAGAAGTACGACGTCGATTACGGAGCAGAGCCTCCTACGGAGTCGTCCGAGGAGCTTGCAAAAACCGAATAAGACCACATACCAAAAGCCCGACTGCAAGGTCGGGCTTTTTCATTTAATTATTTGCTGTCACACTGCCTATCGCGTCAAGAATAAGCTCCTTGCGGCTGAGGTCGAGCGAAAGCACCTTTTCTCTCAGCGGAAGTATCGACGTAGGCGTTACCGAAAGCTCGTCCACGCCCATCGCAAGGAAAGCCTCTGTAAGCTCCTCATCTGCGCCTATCTCGCCGCATATTCCTATCCACGCGCCGTTAGCGTGCGCATTTTCAGCGGCGATCTTGATCATTCTCAGCACCGCGGTATGCCTTGCATTGTGGTACTGTTCAAGACTTGGATTGAGCCTGTCTGCGGCAAGCGCATACTGCGCAAGATCGTTTGAGCCAATGCTGAAAAAGTCCACCTCCTGCGCAAGCATGTCACTTATCATGACAGCCGCAGGGGTCTCTATCATAACACCTATCTCTATCTCGTTGCTGTATGCGATTTTTTTCTCGTCTAGCTCGCTCTTTATTTCGGAAATGATGCACTTTATCTCATGCACCTCTTCAAGCGATGTTATCATCGGGAACATTATACCCAGCCTGCCATGCACAGACGCTCTTAGAAGCGCTCTAAGCTGTGTTCTGAACACCTCGGGATTTGCAAAGCAAAAGCGTATTCCTCGAACACCCAGCGCAGGGTTTTCCTCTCTAGGGAGAATGAAGCAGCTCGCCTGCTTGTCCGCTCCTATATCCAAAGTGCGGATTATCACACGCTTTCCTTTCATGCGCGATAAAGCCTGCTGGTATATACCGTATTGCAGCTCCTCAGAGGGCGGCTCACTGCTGTCAAGATACAAAAATTCGCTTCTGAACAGACCTATGCCGCCACAGTCGTTTAAGATTGCCGCGTCGATATCCTCAAGCCCGCCAATATTGGCATAAAGACCGATGCGATGACCGTCACGCGTGATGTTATCTCTGCCGCGAAGCTCATTAAGACGGCGGCGGTGAAGCAGCTCCTCCGCCTGTCTGCGCTGCATTCTTTCCTTGGTTTCCTCATCGGGGTCTACATACAGCAGACCACTTCCGCCGTCAACGATTATCTCGTCACCGTCACAAATCTCATAAAACTCGTCGCGAAGTCCCACAACAGCAGGAATACCGAGCGTGCGCGCAAGTATAGCCGTGTGCGAAGTGGCAGAGCCTCTGGAAGTACACAGCGACACCACCGAATCTCTGTCCATCTGCGCGGTCTCGGACGGTGAAAAATCGTCTGCACAGACAACGCATTTTCCCCTGTTATCCTGCTGCGAAGCCTGTTTATTCATTAGGCAGCGCACAAGGCGGTTGGATACGTCCTGCACATCTGCAACGCGCTCGCGCATAAAGTCGTCCTCGATTATCGAAAACATCTCCGCGAAATTTCTCGATGTCATAGCGACAGCGTATTCGGCATTGATGTTTTGTCTGCGGATTATGCGCTCAACTGAGCTATTGAAATCAGGGTCCTCAATCATCATGCGATGCACGGAAAATATCTCTGCTTCCTGCTTTCCCGCTTCGGAAAGAGTGCGCGTATAAAGCTCGTCAAGCTGCGCCAAAGCAGCACGCTTTGCGTTGAGATAGCGCACAAGCTCCGCGTCGGCGTCCTCAACTCTGCCGCGCTTTACGCTGACTTCATCTCGTCTGAAAAACTTAACTTTTCCGAACGCAATACCCTGTGATACGCCTTTTCCCTGTAATATCTTCATAAATCCGCCTCCCTTCAGTTTAAGGGGTGTTTATCAAAGCTCCGACAGGAGCCTTTCTATCTCGTCCTTTTCGGCAAGTCCGTCAGAAAACGCCGTAGCGCCGCCGCAGGCTGTACCAAGCTTCAATGCATTATCATAGCCCTTGTCAATGCCTGCGATAAAGCCAGCAAGCATCGAGTCGCCTGCACCTACGGAGTTACGCACTTTGCCGCTGCAAACGCCGCAGCGATACAAATTTCCGTCCTCTGCAAGCAGCAGCGCTCCGTCGCCCGCCATGGAAACAAGCACGTTACGCACACCCATTTTTTGCAGCTTTTCGGCATATTCCGCAGCCTGCTCAATAGTTGTAAGCTTCACGCCGAACATATCGCCAAGCTCATGTATATTAGGTTTAACAAGAAACGGTCTGTATTCCGCGGTATTTAGCAGCAGCTCTCCGTAAGCGTCAACAACAACGCGGATATCCCTGTCCGACAGCCTTTTCATTATCTGTCTGTAGATATCGCGCGGCACGGACGCAGGAACACTTCCCGCAAGCACCAGCACATCACCGTCGGACAATCCGTCAAGCCTCTGCATAAGCTTATCGAGATCGCTCTCGGAAATATCGGGACCCTGACCGTTTATCTCGGTTTCAGTCTCCGACCTTATCTTCATATTTATTCTTGAAAATCCGCGCTCTGCGTGAACAAAATCCGTTTCAACACCTGCGGCGGCAACGCCTTTTTCTATAGCCTCGCCCGTAAATCCCGCGACAAAACCAAGCGCGCATGACCTTACGCCAAGCTGCGCCAAAACCAGCGAAACATTGATACCCTTTCCGCCGAAAAATATCTCCTCGCCCGATGTGCGGTTTACCTCGCCGAGCTTTATTTCACCGCAGCTTGCAACAAGGTCAATTGCGGGATTTAATGTAACGGTATATATCATTTCATTCTCCATATTTTTGTATATTTTTATTATACCATTATATACTGCGAATTTCAAGTGATGTCACGCGTCAAATTCCATTTTTCGGATAACCACACAGAAAAACGTTATCGGTCTTGTACAAAATAGCACAAATGGAAAAGCCCCTCGAAATAGATCAAGGAGCTTTTCCGGCACTATTATATGAAAGGTAATCGGGTGTCGTCAAAATAAGCAAAGCGATTCATGCTCTGCTTTCTTTTGTTCGATTTGAGTATAGCAAATCAGAGTTCAAAAGTCAATGAAAAGTGCGCGAAAATCAATTTTATGTCGCGAAAATCAATTTTTCGTGCGCTTGCATTTCAAACAGTGATATGGTAAAATAAAATAAAAAATTGAAAGGAGCAGGATATGTTCGGTCTTTTCGGCAAAAAGAAGCTTGGCAAAAGCGAGGAAGAAAAGCGCGCAGAGGCTATGCCTCGCACCAAAAAGGTGCAGTTTGAGCCAATGAAGCTTTCAGAGGCACAGGCGGCACTTGAAGATGATATCCGCGCGATATTGAGCTTTACGCCCGTGAATTATTACGCTACAAAAAACAGCTATCTGCTGTGTACGTTTTTTTATGAGGAGGACTACTCCGAAATATATATGCAGCTTGAATACCGCGTAGATGATCTCGGACGCGGCAAGAGCGGAATGTATACTATAGATAAAATACTTATGCGCGATATTCTTAGAAAATTCGGCGTGAATATAAACATTTGAACGAGGTGACACACATATGAAAAGATCTGTACTCGACTGCCCCATCGAATTTGATAAAAGTGACTTTTTGAGCCTGCTTTCGCTTTCGGCGGGTTATTCCATCGCCTGTCAGAACAAGATGGGCGAGCTTGTTATCGGCGACAACGGCTGGAACGTTGACATAAAAGGCGGAACTATACGCTTCGGCGAACGCGTCTTCAAGTCGGGTGTGCTTGGCTCCGAGTCGCACGAGAGCGGCACATGGCTGTGGGGCTGGGCAAACACCGAGGGAGGACTTCCCGAGATAGCAAGCGCCCCCTCTCGCAGGGCAAAAAAGCTGCTGCCCAATGTTGCGGAGTTTATAAACGGCAAATTCATGCTGGACGAGCTGCACACAGGTCACAATCTTGCGATGGTATGCTGTGGTATCTCAGAAGATGCGATGTGCTACTACCGCTGCCCCTACAACGGCGGCGCAGCTTTCGTCACAGTGAGCGGACTCCCCGAGGAAGTGTTTTCGCCGCTGCCGATACAGGAATTCGTAAACCAATATATGCAGATAGTCAGCTCGCTCTACTGCGATCACCGACTGCTTGCGGCAGGATTTTTGTTTCAGAACGGCAACGATTTTCAGATTGAACGCGATAGTATAGCGGCAAAATTTGAAAATATCACATTAAGATTTGATTTCGAAACGATAGACGGAATGTCAAGGGTGGTTAACATCTCGTCATAATTTTAACATTTTCCACAAACAACCATGTTAAATAAGTATCACACGCAAGAATTGTTTGTCTAAAACGCCGAAAATAATCAACTTATGTCGTGAAATATTGACATTTAAACGACATTATGCTATAATTTCTACAAAACAGCACCATAATTAGCATCTGCTTCAATACAGCGCGTGATATGGAGCTATAAGAGCAAAAAGCCGACATTTTTCTAACGTGCGGCTTGGTTACGATTTTGTTATAATGTGAGAGGTAACAACATGGTAAAGGTAATTCCCGATAAATGTACAGGCTGTAACGCTTGTATCCGAAACTGTCCTGTACCTAATGCCAACAGATACGACGGAAGTGTCGTACATATCAACACAAATGAATGTATCCAGTGCGGCGAATGTATAAAGAGCTGCACACACGGCGCAAGAGATTATGAGGACGATATTGAGATATTCCTCAAGGAGATAAAGCGCGGAAATGTGTCGCTTATCGTTGCGCCCGCTATCAAGACCGCATTCGACGGAAGCTGGCGTCATGTGCTGCAGTGGCTTAAAAACCAAGGCGTTAAGGAAGTATACGACGTTTCTTTCGGTGCGGATATCTGTACATATCTCCATATCGAGTATGTAAAGCAGCATCCCAATGCAAAGATCATTTCTCAGCCCTGCGCAGCTATCATAAACTATGCTGAAAAGCACAAGACTGAGCTGTTCAGCAGCCTTTCTCCCATTCAGAGCCCGATGATGTGCAGCGCTATCTATGTTAAGAAATATCTCGGCAACAACGATACACTGGTAGGCCTTTCTCCCTGTATCGCAAAGGGCGACGAGTTCAGAAACACAGGTATCATCAAGTATAACGTTACTTTCCGCAAGCTTGCTGATTACATTAAGCAACATGATATCCACTTCAAGGGCGGACGAAGCGAATTTGAGTGGTCTGACGCACGTGGATTTGACGGTGCATTCTATCCTATCCCCGGCGGTCTGAAAGAATGTTTGAGAGAGTATATGCCGCTGCTCAGCGTTACCACATCTGAGGGCGCACAGAAGGTATACGAGGATCTCGACCACTATCTGAACACAAGCAAGGATAAGCTTCCTACAGTTTACGACGTTCTTTCCTGCGAATTCGGCTGTAACTCGGGCGTAGGCGCTACCGCAGACTTTAACAGCTTCAATGCTTATGACATCATGACAAATGCAAAGCAGTGGGCTAAGGGTCAGAGCGGCGCAAAGCGTTTCCATCGTGCTACATTCAAAAAGCTTGACATGAACGACTTCCTGCGTGAATACGTTGACAGACGCAATACTATCCAGCCCACCGAAAAGGAGATCAACGAAGTATTCGCGCAGATGGGCAAGCACACACAGCTTGAGCGTGAGTTTGACTGTCATGCCTGCGGATACAAGTCCTGCCGTCACATGGTACTTTCCATACTCGCAGGCAACAATACGCCTATGAACTGTATCCAGTACGAAAAGGAACACCTCAAGGCACTTCAGGCAAAGACAGAGGAAGAGCACAAGCAGCTTTCTCAGTCCATCTACGAGATCAAGGCAGCGCTTTCAAGCCTGCAGGATAAGGTAATGCCTATTGCCGAACACTCCGAGGAGCATCTCACCCGCAACGGCGAGGTCATGGACGAGATGCACGCACTCAACGAGCAGATCCAGGGCATCGTAGAGGCTGTAGGCTCCATCGGTACGTCTGTGCGTGATATCAGCACAAACATTGACGCTTACGAGCGTATGCTCGGCAGCATCAAGGATATCGCAGAACAGACCCATATCCTTGCGATAAACGCTTCTATCGAGGCTGCAAGAGTAGGCGCTGCAGGTAAGGGCTTTGCAGTAGTTGCAAATGAAGTTCGCTCTCTCGCACTTAAATCCAATGCTACCGTTAAAAAGGCTGAGGTGAATACCGAGGCTATCCTTGACAGCATTAAGCATATCCACGAAGTATCGGGTCTTATCAGCGACAAGGTTGAGAGCACCAGAACCAGCGCTGACAACACCGTCACTACCATGGGCAAGATCCGCAATGGATCCGAGGAGATAAGCGGAAATGTTCAGGAAGTATCCGCTATCGTAGAAGAGCTTAACAGCATGGTAGAATCCTTAGGATAATATAACAGTATTTTACACAAAAAAACCGAGCTTTTCGCTCGGTTTTTTTGGTAGCACCAAATGTTGCTTTTGTGTGTTAATCCCTTGACAATAGGCTATAGCAGTGTTATACTATATATTAGGTAATTATATAATAATAGGTGTATGATGTAGACTATGGTCGATAAAGAAACGGAGGATTGTTATGCTTACACCGCTACCGACAAACGGCGCACTTGGTTTTTATCCACAGCTCATAAAAGGTCCTGATATATTAAAGCTTGCAGCATTCAATTATGCCGCAATAATCCTCATTCTTATACTCTTGTTGTCGATATTCATGAGAAAGATGACAAAAGGCATCTCAAACAAAGTCTACCTGTTTGCTATCGGTACAGTTTTGGTTTCCGCTTTGTTCGATACATGGGCAATACATATGGACAACACAGGTATGTCCGACCCGACGCTTATGTATATCGCACATTTCGGCTATCTGCTGTTCCACAATCTTACGACCCCCGCATACGTTGCTTACATAATCAGCACCACAGATTCATGGCGCACAGTCAAGAAAAGCAAGCCGCAGCTTGCGGCATTGTGTCTGCCGTTTGCAGCGATAGTTGTCTGCATGATCGTAAACACCTTTACTGACAGCTTCATTTTTTATATTCAGGATAGTGTTTATGTGCGCGGACCATTCATCTTCCTGCTTTATGCATCTGCCGCATATTACGCGCTGCTGTGTCTGATATATCTTGTGAAATTCAGAAAGCAGATGAAGCTTTCTAAGTTTATTGCTATAGCAATAATACTTCCGCTGGTAGCCATAGCGGTTGTTATTCAGTTCCTGCACCCCGACATTTCTGTTGAGATGTTCGCCTGCGCGCTTTCACTGCTGTTTATAAGCATGACCGCACAGCGCCCTGAGGATCATATTGATGTGCTCACAGGTCTTAACAACCACAGCTCATACATCGACAGCATGAAATACAGCTTCAACAGCGGCAAAGAGTTCACAACCATAATAATCAACATGGAGAACTACTCCGCGCTTCAGGCTATGCTCGGAATAGACTCGCTGAAAACTCTGCTGATGCGCATTTCCTCGCGTTTGACGAGAATAGATAAAAGCGAAAAGCTGCACGCTGATATATATTATCTCGACAGCGGACGCTTCCGCGTTGTTTTAAGAGAGGATACCCGCGAAAAAGCGGAACTTGTAGCTCACAGCATAATAAGTGCTTTTGAGCGCAATATCATGATAAATGAGCTTACGCTCAACCTCACGGCTTACGTTTGTGTCGTAGACTGCCCCGAGGACGCGGCTGATTTCAAAGCGCTCTCCTCTTTTGGCTCCAGTTTTCAGGATAATGCGCGTGAGCCGAATGTGGTGCTCTATGCGAAAAATCTTCTGAAAAAAGAAAACTTCGATCTTATGAGCAACCTCGACAATATAATCGAGAACGCTCTGCAAAACCACAAATTCAAGGTGTACTATCAGCCGATCTACTCGGTCGAGCAGAAACGCTTTACCACTGCAGAGGCGTTGCTACGCCTTATAGATGATGATTACGGCTTTATACCGCCTGACATCTTCATAACCGCTGCGGAAAAGAGCGGCGCTATCCACAGGATAGGAGAATATGTTCTGGACGAGGTATGCCGCTTCATATCAAGCGACAGATTCAAGCGTCTGGGACTTGATTACATCGAGATAAATCTGTCGGTTGCTCAGTGTATGCATGGAAATCTCGCACACGAGGTATTGCAGACGCTCAGAAAGCATGATATCTCCTCCGATAAGATAAACCTCGAGATCACCGAGACTGCCGCAAGCTACTCACAGAATACCATGCAGGCAAACATGAATATTCTGAGCAGCGCAGGCATATCATTCTCGCTTGACGATTACGGCACAGGCTACTCCAATATCCGCAGAGTGGTTCAGCTTCCTCTGAAGATCGTTAAGCTCGACAAGTCCTTTGCGGACGAGCTTAACAACCCGAAGATGTGGGTAGTGCTTAAAAACACCGTAAAGATGCTCAAGGATATGAATATGGAGATAGTCGTTGAGGGCATCGAAACTCAGGATATGGCAGAGCAGTTCTCCAATCTTAAATGCGATTATATCCAAGGCTATTATTTCTCAAAACCCATTCCCGAAAATGATTTCGTGGAATTTATTACAAAATCCCGCGCAAGTGCGTGACCGAAAGGAAGTTTACACCATATGTCAACAGGACGTTACGGCGATTTCGGCGGACAGTATGTTCCCGAAACGCTGATGAGCGAGCTTATCAACCTTGAAAAAGCTTATGAACACTACAAAAACGACCCCGATTTCAACAGAGAGCTTACACAACTTTTCAACGAATATGCGGGCAGGCCCTCTCTGCTGTACTACGCAGAGAAAATGACAAAAGACCTCGGCGGCGCGAAGATATATTTCAAGCGCGAGGACCTCAACCACACAGGCTCGCACAAGATAAACAACGTGCTTGGTCAGGCTCTGCTTGCAAAGAAGATGGGCAAGACCCGTATCATTGCCGAAACAGGCGCAGGTCAGCACGGTGTGGCTTCGGCTACTGCTGCAGCGCTGCTCGGACTTGAGTGCGAGGTGTTCATGGGCGAGGAGGATACCATTCGTCAGGCGCTCAACGTTTATCGTATGGAGCTTCTCGGCGCAAAGGTAAACGCCGTTACAAGCGGCACCAAGACCTTAAAGGACGCAGTAAACGAGGCTATGACCGACTGGTGCAAGCGCACTCACGATACGCTGTATGTGCTTGGCTCTGCGGTTGGTCCTCACCCCTTTCCTATGATAGTTCGTGATTTCCAGAGCGTTATCAGCCGCGAGGCAAGAGCGCAGATACTTGAAGCCGAGGGCAAGCTCCCGACGGCTGTTATGGCGTGCGTAGGCGGCGGAAGCAACTCCATCGGTATGTTCACTTGCTTTGTTGAAGATAAAGACGTTCGCCTTATCGGCTGTGAGGCTGCGGGCAGAGGCGTTCACACAGGCGAAACTGCCGCTACAATAGCAACAGGCTCCACAGGTGTATTCCACGGAATGAAGTCGCTGTTCTGTCAGGACGAGTTCGGTCAGATAGCGCCTGTATACTCCATTTCCGCAGGTCTTGACTATCCCGGTATCGGTCCCGAGCACGCGCATCTGTATACATCGGGCAGAGCGGAATATGTCCCCGTCACCGACGACGAGGCTGTTGACGCATTCGAGTATATTGCCCGCACCGAGGGCATAATCTGCGCTATCGAAAGCGCTCATGCGGTCGCTCATATCATGAAGCTTGCCCCCACACTGAGCAAGGACGATATCATCGTATGCTGCCTGTCGGGCAGAGGCGACAAGGACGTTGCCGCTATCGCTAGATACAGAGGAGTGAATTTGCATGAATAAGCTTAGAGAAGCGTTTACCAAAAACAAAAAGACCGTTATCGGCTTTATGACCGCTGGCGACCCTACATTTGAAGCAAGTGTGCAGAATATTCTTGCACTTGCAGAGGGCGGCGCAGATATTATTGAAATAGGCATTCCCTTTTCCGACCCTATCGCCGAGGGTGCTATCATTCAGCAGGCAAACGTTCGCGCGCTGAAAAACGGCATGACCACAAAGCGCATATTCGAGCTTGTTCAGAGAGTGCGCGAAAAGATAGATACACCTATCTGCCTTATCACATATCTGAACCCTGTGTTCAAGTATGGCTATGACAGATTTTTTGAGGACTGCGCAAAGAGCGGCGTAGACGGTATCTTCGTTCCTGATATGCCGTATGAGGAGCGCCCCGAGGCTGCCGATTATGCGAAAAAGCATGGTATCACCATAATTCCGCTTATCGCACCCGCTGCGCCCGAGCGTATAAAAGCTATTGCCGAAAGCGCAAACGACGAGGCCTATATCTATGTTGCCTCCGCTATGAGCGAAGCAGGTCTTACCGAGCAAAGCAAGCAGGAGCTGAAGGCTGTTATCGACGAGGCAAAGAAGTATACCGATGTACCCACAGCGGTATGGTTTGGTATACATACTCCCAAGGAAGCTAAACGTGTAGCTGAGATAGCAGACGGTGTTATCGTTGAAAGCATTGCTGTTGAGCTTGTTACAAAGCACGGAGAAAAAGCTGCGCCTTACATTGCTGAATTTATCGAACAGATGAAAACAGCACTGAGCTGATATCAGATATCTTCACAAAAAATATCAGGGGGGGAAGCAATGGGCAAGGGCTTTTTAATAAGCAAGCAATTCACACAGGGCGATAGCGAAGCGTCAAGAAATCTGTACACCCTGCGAACAGAATTTTTTGCCTTGTGCATCGTCATGCTGATAGTTTTGCTGAATGCACTCGATATCTTTATAATAGACGATACACTCATGTATGTCAGCCTCGGCATAGCTTCGGCCGATGTCATGGTGACCGCACTGATAATGAACTGGTGTGATTGCAGAGCGCCATGGGTGAAATACATGGTAATATTCTCCTTTGTGACGCTTATCACGATAATGGGTGTCGCGCTTACCTATCAAGCAGTGTTGGCAGGATTTCTGCCTCTGCTCTGCGCCGCACAATACCGAAGCCGCAAGATGATAATTTATACATATATCCTTTGTATATTAAGCTGCTTCATCTCGGTCATGGGCGGTTATTTCATGGGCCTTTGCGACGCAAATATGCTGGTGCTTACTGTAGGCACGATACAGAACTACTACGACCCCGAAACAGGCATGGCTCTTTTCGGAGAGATAAATCAAAATCCATGGCTGTCGCTGCCTTTGTATTATGCTTTTCCGCGCTGTCTGATACTTCTCAGCGGAATACCGATAATAAATCACATTTCCGATGTTATTTCCCGAAACGCTGTCCGCGAAGCAGAGCTTAAACAGCTCAGCGAGACCGACAGCATGACGCGTCTTTACAACAAAAACAAGTATCTTTCCATGATGAAAGAATACTACCCGTCTGTGAAACAGCTTGGCGTTATATTCTGGGACGTGAACGGTTTAAAGGCTATCAATGATGAGGTCGGTCACGAATACGGTGATTACCTTATCTCAAACGTTGCGGCGTCTGTCCATGAGGTAGCTGTCGAGCACTCCATGGCATACAGGGTCGGCGGCGACGAGTTTGTTATGATAGTAGAAAACGCTGACGAAGCAATGCTCGAAAGCATCATCGCAAAGTGGAACAGAAGCATGGAGATAAAAAACCAAGGCTCAAAGATAAAGTTGTCTGCGGCTGTTGGTTATGCTCTGGGCTCGGGTGCTGATATCACCCGTATCGTAGGAAGAGCCGACAGCGAGATGTATCGCAACAAAGCCGAAACCAAGCTTGCGGCAAGCAAAACAACAACCGAATAAAGATAAACCGCCGAGTTTTTCTCGGCGGTTTCAGACCGTCGAAAAAGTCCCGTTGGGACTTTTCCGCCGAAACATCCGCCCTGCGCGCACTCATTGTCGGCGATGCCGACAATTCGCACACTGGTGCGGATAGAAGTGTTTTTTGACCGAAGTAAATTCGGTCAAAAAAGTTATCAAAAACGCCCGCTTCGCGGGCAAAAACATAGTTTTTCGACAAGCAGAAACCGCCGAGTTTTTCTCGGCGGTTTGATTTATTTTATTCCTGTGTTTTCAAGAAACGCTCATAAGCCTCTCTAAGCTCCACAGAAGTAGCCTCGGGAGCAGTAGGATTGCAGTGCGCCCATGCACCCGTTTCACTGGAAGCGTTGAACTTCTGCTTGTCTGCGCTTCTCATAGGCGGGTAGAACGCAATATGGAAATGATGATGCGAAACATCGCCGCTGTTTACAGGCGCGTTGTACATACACATCATGTAGGGGAAGTTATATCCGAACAGACTGTCAAGCGTGCCTGCACACTTTTTCACGATATCCGCAAGGTCTGAGCGCTCCTTTTCGGAAAGCTCGCTGATATACTGAACATGGCGCTTTGCCATTATGTAAATTCCATAGGGATATTCGCAGAAGAACGGCAGGAACACTGTAAAGCTGTCGTTTTCAAAGATTATTCTTCTGCCGTCTGCTACCTCATGCTCCAACATATCGCAGCACAGGCACTTGCCCTTTTCGTCCATGCTCTTGCGGTAAGCCTCGTCCTCAAGCTGAAGCTTTTTCGGAACAAAGCTGTAGCCGTAGATCTGACCGTGGGGGTGCGGCATAGTAACTCCCACAACATCGCCCCTGTTCTCAAAGATAAAGATAAACTTTATCTTTTCGTCCTTGCGAAGCTCGTCAAAGCGCTCGCACCAGAGATCAACAAGCTTGCAAACATGGTTGTGAGGAAGCTCTTTCAGTGTCTTTGTATGCTCGGGCGAATACAGAATTACCTCACACTTGCCATAGGACGGTGCGGTCTTGAAAAAGTCGTTTGCAACGTCGTCCTCTGCGGGAGGATTCTGCGACAGCGCAGGGAAATCGTTGTCGTATTTATACACATCATAATCGGGCACCTTGCCGCCGCTCGGGCAGAAAGGACACCAGTCCTTAGGCATCTGAGGACGATTTTGTCTGTGAGATGCGATCATCACCCAGTCGTTGATAAGCGGGTTCCATCTAAGCTCAGCCATAATTAATAATTCCTTTCGGGATTTTTTCTAACAGATACCCGCCCAAAAGGGCGGGTGAAAAATTCAAATTATTCCTCGTCTTCGTCGTCGGAAGCCTCTGCTTCTTCCTCAACAGCAACCTCGGCGGGAGCCTGTACAACAGGCAGCTTTGTGCCGCACTTGGGGCAATAGCTGTTGGTGTTCTTGGTCTTTTCGCCGCAGTTTGTGCACGCAACGTTTCCGCTAAGCTCGTCAAGCTGCTTGTTTACCTCAGCAAGCTGCTCATACAGAGCGTCGATCTCAGCAATAGCTGCGTCAAAAGCCTCATTATCCTTTTCATTGGACTTAGCCATGCTATATACCATATCGCCAAGTCTTTCCTTCTTGCCCTTTATCTCACCATTAACCTGAGATTTTTTAATCTTCAGCTTGGAGAGCTTTACAGCCTCATTTGTTTTCTTGCCTGCAGTAGCAGTAACATTTTTAGTGGTTGATACGAGATCATCTAAAAAACCCATGTCAATACTCCTTTCAAAATTAAAAGCAGCGGTTATCGCTTCAATAATATTTTAGCATATTCCGCAGGATTTTTCAATATGTTTATCACATTTTTACTCTTTTGTGTTTTATGAATAATCTTTGCAAAGCTGCACACAATACTTTTGCGGAACTTCCGTACAAACCTAAAACACTCAGGAGGAAAGAAAATGTCTAACTATAACGAACAGCAGAACAAGCAGAATCAGCAGAACAACAAGACTGAAAAGCAGAACACCAACACAAACAAGAAGAACAACAACGAACAGCAGTAACACGCGGCGGTTATCCGCCGTACATATAAAATCGCCCTCGTTTTCGAGGGCGATTTTATTTATCTGTAATATGTTTCTGCAAGGACTCTGAGCTTATCGGCTCTTGCTGCGGTTGCAGCGCCTGCAGTCATGCGCCAGCTCCAGTTTCCGCCCAAGGTTGAGGGAATGTTCATTCGTGCCTCCTTGCCAAGTCCAAGAACGTCCTGCATGGGAATTATCGCAAGCATTGAGGGACTTGCATAAACATTCCTGATAAAGCAGAAATTCATGCGCTCAAGGAAACGTGGATTAAGGTAACGCTTCGCCATAGCACGGGAGCCTTCATCGGCCTCCTTATACCACTGCATGATAGTAGCGTTGTCGTGCGTACCTGTGTATGCAACACTGTTTTCGGGGTAATGGTGCGGCAGATGGTCATTATCGTTGTTTTCGGGGTTAAATCCGAACTGCAGCACTCTCATTCCCGGGAAGCCGCTGTCTTTAAGCAGCACCTTAACACTGTCAAAGATATCACCGAGATCCTCCGCGATGATATTAACATCACCGAGATCAAGCTTAATCGCATTGAAAAGATCCATTCCGGGGCCCTTTTCCCATGTGCCGTGCTCTGCGGTCTTGTGACCGTAGGGGATCGCATAATAGGTGTCAAATGCACGGAAATGATCTATTCTGAGCATATCATAGCAGTCATTCGCCTTGCCGATACGCTTCAGCCACCATTTGTAGCCTGTTTTCTTCATCTCGTCCCAGTTGTACAGCGGATTTCCCCAAAGCTGACCTGTCGCAGAGAAGTAATCTGGGGGAACTCCCGCAACGCGCGAGGGATTTCTTCGCTCGTCAAGCTGGAACAGCTCGGGCTGCGCCCACACATCGGCACAGTCAGGTGAAACATATATCGGAATATCGCCGATTATTTGTATACCATTTTTGTTGCAGTAGCGATGGAATCTGTCCCACTGACGGAAGAAGATATACTGCACGAACTTCACAAAGCGTATTTCCTCCGAAAGCTCCTTGCGGTAAAGCTCGACAGCCTCGGGGCGGCGCAGCTTGATATCCTCGTCCCACTCTGTCCAAGGTCTGCCGCCGAACTTCTCTTTCAGCGCAGTGAACAGCGCGTAGTCTTCAAGCCAATCGCCCTCATCTATCATAAATGAGGTGTAACCCACATCATCAGTAAAGCTCTTGAAAGCCTCTCTCAGAAGCCTCATTTTTGTGCGCGTAACTTTTTCGTAGTCAACATAGGTGGGGTCGGCGCCAAAGTCTGCGTCCTCGCACATCTGTTTTGTGATAAATCCGTTCTCGACCAACTCGTCAAGGTCGATCAGCAGCGGATTTCCCGCAAAAGTGGAAAACGGCTGATAAGGCGAATCGCCGTAGCCCGTAGGGCCTATAGGCAGCACCTGCCAGTATTTCTGACCTGCGTCCCTCAGCCAGTCTGCAAATCTCTCCGCCTCCTTGCCGAAAGTGCCTATGCCGTAAGGCGAGGGCAAGCTGGTGATATGCATAAGTATTCCGCAGCTTCGCATATATGTCACTCCTTATTCTTTTTCTTGGAAATATATATCTTTACACCCGCAGCTATCATTACCGCTGCCGCGATAAGCTGAAGCACACTCATAGCGAGCGCCGCTTCCTTTGGCAGCATAATGCCTGCGATATTCATAACGCCCGTTGCTATCGCAAGGATACCCAGCACCAACAAACTCACGCAATAGGCGCGGACAACATTCTTGTTATCCATAGTTCTCCTTTCAGTATATCCAAAGGTGCGCGGATTATTCCTCGCAGTCGTATACACCATCGCCGTCCTCATCGTGACCGGACGGAACATCGCTGCCTATCATATCTCTGCCGCGAACATAGTATTTATCGCGCTGCAAAGTAACTGCGCTGTCGATAAGGCGCTTAGCTTCGCGCGGCTTCTTGACACTTTTCAACTCTTTGTTGGGCGTGTCGCTGTCCTTAGAGAGCAGCTTTATAGTACCGCAGCCGAATATTCTCTGTCCCAAAGGGAGATTCAGCGACATATCATACACACGGTAAAGCTCTATCTCGTCCTCGCGAATATTAAGCAGACCGACCTTTGTGATAAGCTTGGTTTCGGTTAGGATATATCGGGTGAGTGAAATAGGCATACCGAGTATGCGTTTTTTTCCTGTCCACAGCACCTCGCCGTATTCTTTTGAAAGCTTTGCAAGATTTGCCATAAATATCAGTCCTTTCGTATTTATCAGCGGTTGTAATAATCCGTTGCGCCGCCGTAAGAGGAAAGCTCACGGATCTTCTCCTGTATCATCTTATACTCAGCAGAAACAGCGGTCGCGCCCTTACTGCGCAGATACACCTCATTCTGCAAACGCCTGAAAAACAAATCCTCGCCGAAAAAGCGCTCCATTCGCTTCATCTGAGGATAATCATAAACGCGGGCAAGGAAAATTCGTTTTTCTTTCATGGTCGTGTTATACTCAAGACCGCCCATCATGAGGAAATCATAACACACCTCTATCGCGATCTTCTTCGTGGTGTTTGTATAACCGTTTTCAAACACCATCTCCATGTATCCGATAACATCATTTATGCGGTCGTTGTCGCGGTTTCTGAGCCAACCCACGCGGTCGTATACATACAACGCTCTGCAAAGCTCCTCGGCAGTGCGCGCGTCTTCCATATATTTCGTGACAAGCGCCAATGGATAGCGCAGGTTTTTATCGGGTTCTGAGGAAAAGCTTCCGACAGCAAAGCGCGTGGTCTCGTTGTCAAGCCTTGCTGCATTTGTGAGCGGCGCATTATCTACATTAAGGCAGTGCGCAAATATCTCAACAGCCGTCTTTCTCAGTGCAGGGAATTTATCCGTCAGCAGTCTGAAAAATCCATATGTATAATACGGTGCGACAAAGCGCCCGCCCTTTGACAAAAATCTACGCAGCACATCAAGGGAATATTCAAGGCTTTTCTGCACCATATTGCAATCATTCTGCGAGCGAATAAGCGCCACCGTGTCACGCAGTCTGCTCTCCCAGTTTTCAACATCGTTAAGCTTCAGTATTCCCGCGGTCAGTCTGCCACAGGAGGCCTCAAAATCAGTCGGTCGCCAATCCAGCGCGTTCACATAATGCTCATAAGCCTTGGCAAAATCCCACTTTCCGAGACACCGCTGAGCCTTTTCACACTCCTCGCGGCACTCGGACATTCCATAGCCGTCCTCGCACTGGGCGTCGTCCTCGTCGATAAGCTCGCTCAGCTCAACCTCAAGCTGAAATTCATCGGGAATAGCCGAGCGCAGACCGCTGAGAAAATCCTCGCGCGCCTCGTCATAGGCGATATGTGTGCCGCAGTACAGACAAAAGCCCGTCGGAAAATCTCCGTCCAGCATTATCATGCGCTCACATTTTGGGCAAAGGCAATAGTCCAGCACCACAGGCACCTCTTTTCTACATAAATATATATTTATTGTATCACAAACCATCGGATTTTGCAACATATTATACAAAAAAGCAGCGGAAAAACTCACATTTTCCGCTGCAAAGTAATTTGAACATGGCTGTAAAATACTCAAAGTTAATATTTTCGATAAAAAGGCAAGAACAGAACAAACCGTATCGAAAAACTTACATCACTTCACTGAATTTGCTGACGGTACAGCCTTTGCTCGCATAATATTCAAGCATTTTGTCGAGTTGCTTTTTATCATAACTGGTGATACAATCAGACAAAACACAAACGCTATAACCTGATTTGGTCATATTGTAGCAGGTGGATTTTACGCAAGCCGTAGCATCTGCGCCCGCAACAACAAAATCGGTGATGCCGTGCTCCTGTATAAAGTCGGTAAATTCTTCGCTTGTTAAAGCGTTGCTTTTTGTCTTAACAAAGATGTTATCGGATACGATCTTTAATTCAGGAACCAGTTCAGCGCCACGAGTACCAAGTTTAAATGTTCTCGTTCCTGCAGACATATTGATATGTTTAATATAAACGACATACATATCATTGTCAACAGCCCAGTCAATTGCTTGATTGGTAGTGTCGATGATCTCTTTATAGTTCTTTGTAATGTCATTCTGAAGGTCGATCACGACCAAGGCTTTGTTTTTCATAACACTCCTCCATAACTTCAATATTTCACTATCATAAGGCAAGCATTTTTGATAAAAACATAAAAATAGTTTCTATGCGTTATTTTTCTATCTCCACCCGCACGCGCATATCCTCGCCGAGGACGAGCTTGCCGCTAACGACATCTCCACGCTTTGTGGTAAATCCCTTAAGCACTATAGAGCTTCCCTTTTCAAGCACGCGCTTAGCCTGTGTTTCGGAAATCTCCTTGCCCCATATCTCTTTCATAAAGAAAAATCCGCACTGTCCGTGGCTGTCCTCGCATGAATAGGACTTCGGGAAAGCATAAACATTTTTGCCGCATTTGGGACATTTTCCGATGGAGGGAAGTCTTGAAAATCTGAACGGATTTGCATTTTTGGTGGCCTCCGTTTTGTTGTCGCGGATAAGCGCCTTTGTAAACTCGATTATCTCGTTAAGGAACTCCTCGTCGCTCGCTTCTCCCCTTGCAATACGCTGCAGTGTAGTTTCCCATTCCGCGGTCATCTTCGCGGACTTTACGTTTTCGGGAACTACATCAATAACTCTTCTGCCCTTGTCAGTGGGAATGAGCTGCTTTCCTTTACGCTCAACATACTGACGCTTTACAAGCGTTTCAATAATTGCGGCACGGGTAGCGGGAGTACCAAGTCCCTTTTTCTCAACGTCCTCGTTTTCGTCATAGTCGTCATTTCCTGCGTGCTCCATCGCAGAGAGCAGCATATCCTCTGTATAACGCTTCGGCGGTGTTGTCTTATGCTCAGCAAGCTTTGCAGACTTCACGGGAACTACCTTGCCAACCTCAAGCGGCGGCAAAGCCTTTGTGTTTTCCTCCTCGTCATCGTCGGAAGCGTCCGCAACGATGCCTTTCATGTGAGCCTTAATGTCAGCTTCAAGCTGCTTCCAGCCGCCCTGCACCACGGTTTTTCCCTTTGCGGTAAACATAGTATCTCCGCAGAGAAGCTCCGCTGTGACAGTATCGTATGTGTGCTTCGGTGCAACCGCACACAGCAACCTTGCCGCGACAAGGCAAAGAACATTATAACATTCCTCAGTGAGATTATCGAAATTATACCTGTTTATCTCCCTTGTGGGCAAGAGCGCATGATGGTCGGACACCTTGTCATTATTAATAAGGCGCTTTATGTCAGGCTCGCACGACAGCGCGTCATAGCTCTCGCCAAACGGGAACACCCTAGCGCAAAGCTTCACCATCTCAGCCGCCTGCTGCTCCATATCGTCGGTTATGTAGTTGCTGTCGGTTCTGGGATAGGTCATAAGCTTGCTTTCATACAGCTTCTGGGCGCAATCCAAGGTCTGCTGCGCAGTGTAGCCATACAGCTTGTTGCAGTCGCGCTGCAAGGTCGTAAGGTCGTAGAGCTTTGGAGGATTTGCGTTTTTCTGCTCCTTAACCACAGTTTTGACCTCGGCGCTTTCTCCGCACGCAGAAACAGCCGTTTCCGCTGCGGTCTGACCCTCTATCTTCTCGCTCTCAGCAGTGAATTTCCCGCAGCTCAGCACAGCGGAATAATACTTTGCGGAAGCGAACTGCTCTATCTTCTTTTCACGTTCTACAAGCATAGCAAGCGTGGGCGTCTGAACACGTCCGACCGACAGCATATTGCGGTACTTCACAGTGAAAAGCTGAGTGGCGTTCATTCCGACAATCCAGTCAGCCTTGTTGCGCGCAAGTCCGCTGCGATACAGCGCGTCATACTCCGAGCCGTCGCGAAGTTCGCTGAAGCCGTCGCGGATAGCCTCGTCCGTCATGCTGCTTATCCAAAGCCTTTTAAACGGCTTTGTGCACCCTGCCTGATAATAAACATATCTGAATACGCACTCGCCCTCGCGGCCTGCGTCTGTGGCACAGATAAGCTCCTCCACATCATCGCGCTGCATAAGGCTTTTGAGTATCTCAAACTGCGCCGCAGTGCTCTCCGCTACCGTCCACTTAAACTCCTCGGGGAGAATGGGGAGATTTTCAAACTTCCACGGCTTTTCATAGCGCTTGTCATACTCCTCGGGGCTTGACAGCGCCACAAGATGCCCGAAGCACCACGATACTATATATCCGTTTCCCTCGGTGTAGCCCTCGCCGCGGCGCTTGTTAGCGCCGATCACCTTTGCGATAGAGTTACCTACTGAGGGTTTTTCTGCAATTACTAATTTCATGTTGGTTACCTTTCTTGATAAGACTTGCTGACACAGCTTACTTATTTTAGCATATTTTTAAAAAAAGTGCAACAGTAAGCTATAGTCTTTTGCTTTCGCTTCCAAATAAAAATGTAGTGATTTTCACCGCATAAAACGGCTTTTACAGCTGAGTTTTTGACATAATTGCCGAACAGAGAAAATTTTTGTATACCCTCTTGAAAACGTTTTCAAAATGTGCTATACTGTTATCAATAAAACCGCATATTGGCTCTGCGGCAAGTAATTTGTACTTTAAAGGAACGGAGAATAAATCATGGAACAGAAGATCTACAGCATCGAAATGGGCCCCGCAAAGTGCGCTGTTGACCTCGGCGACGGAAGCGAGCGCGGCGAATACGTTAATCAGGACTATATCCTGCACAAGATGGGACGTCCTCACCGCGGCATAAGCCTTATGTACTGCTACTATCCCCTTGACAAGACATGGCCTGCAAGAGCGCGTGACGCTTTCGCAGATCAGGAAGTGTCTTTCCAGTGGGATTATCCCTATGACGACTACTTCACCTATAAAGGCGGTATCGGCGGCACTACCGAGGACGAGCCTTTCACCTGCATGAGAGATGTTCGCCGTCACGGTCAGGACGTTATCCTCACCATTACCGTTGACCCGAATCTCACAGATGAATACCTCATTAAGGTCGCACAAGAACTTCGCACCTACGGCAGAATGCAGCTTCGCATAAACCACGAAGCTACAGGCAACTGGTTCAGCTTTACAAAACGTGCTTCCTATCAGGAGGTTGCTGATTTCTATGTTCGTTTCCACAATATTACAAAGAAAGAAGCCCCCAATGTTCAGACCGTTCTTTGCATCGGCGGCGTTGAGCACCCCGAAAAGGGCGGCGAGATCGAAATGGAAAAGGAGTTCGCCGAGGCTGTAAGAGCTACCGACATCTGGTCTGTAGACAAATATATGGCTCTGCACTGGGGTTGGCCCTATGATGTTGCAGAGGTTGGCGGCACTTCTTTCAGCAGAAGCAAGGTGTCCGACACCTACAATCTCACAAAGCTGTCTGAGAAGCGCTACAAGGAGCTTTGCGGCGGCGTTAAGAAGCCGATGGTAATGAGCGAATTCAACGCTGACGGCGACGTTACAGGTCCTTATGATCAGGCAGAGATGATAAAGGAATTCTGCGATCTGCTTAAAAACGACCCCGAACAGGGTTGGTTCAACGGCTTTACATTCTATCAGTTCCGCGACCGCGGCAGACTGGGTCTTGAGATTGAAGATCCCAACAACCCCGATGTAGGTATCGAGCAGCCCGCTCTCAAGACCTACAAGGAGATAATCCACGACGAATACTTCTACCCCTCCATGAAGCAGGGCGAGGAGCTTACACTTCCCGCAAAGCTGCGCTGGGGCGGTGCAGAGGACAGCACAGGTCTTTCAATTCCGCTCCATTTTGAGAAGAACCCCACATTCTGCGAGGTTACATTTGATGAGCCGCTCAACCTTATGATGGAGATAAACGGCAAGTGGTTCTACAAGTCTCCCGAGGCTAAGACTATCGACCTCATGTCCGCGTTCTTTGAAAAGCCGCTGGACGGCGAGGCTGACCTCACCCTCAAGATATTCGCACCTCCCGCAAGCGGCGAGAACGACCCCTCTCAGGGCGAGGACTGGCAGACTAACTACTATACCACTATCAACAAGCTCCCCGATATCCGCATAAGATTTGCGCCTATCGTTGCAAAGCTGTAATCACTAAAAAACGACCTCACCCGCCGTACAATTCGGCGGGTGTAATAATGCAAAAAAATTTTTTAAAAAATTTTGCAACCTTTTCACAGCGTGCAAGGTGTTATCTGCGTAAGGGCAATAAACACAGGGCTTGTGCGCTTGGAAAATTGCTCTTCCGAGGTGACATCATGAGCTATAAAACAGATTTTGACGCACTGCTGAGTGAACTTGAAGCCAAAACTCCCGACCCTAGCAGACTTGTCACAGACGACCCTACGCCTAACACACAAAGGCTGTTCGAATTTCTTAAAGACTGCTATGGCAAAAAGCACATCTCAGGTCAGCAATATCTTTTCGAGAGCGAGCTTGAAGACCTTGTTTACTACAAGTACACAGGCAAGATACCCGCGATAAGAGGCTACGACTTCATGGGAATAAGCGGTCTTGGCGGCGGATACGATCAGATCGAGCGTGCGCTCGACTGGGCACGTAACACAGGCGGCATACTCACTATGTGCTGGCACTGGTACGCTCCCGATGATATGAACGACAGCTCAAAGCCTGCGGCGTTCTACTACAAGACCACAGACTATGACAGGAAAACAAGCTTTGATCTTGTAAGAGCTATGACCGACGGCACTCCAGAGAATGATTTCGTCATCAGAGAGATAGACCTTGTCGCAGAGCAGCTCAAGCGCTTTGAAGCCGAGGATATCCCTGTTATATGGCGACCGCTTCACGAAGCGAACGGCGGCTGGTTCTGGTGGGGAGATCACGGCAATGAGAGTGTAGAGGCTTATAAGAAGCTATGGTACATGATGTTTGACCGCATGATGAATCACCACAAGCTCAAAAATCTGATCTGGGTATGGAACGGACAGAGCAGTAAGCTTGCCGTAAACGCGAATACTTTTGATCTCGCCGGAGAGGATATCTACACAGACCCTCCGAGCCATGCTTCTCAGGTCGAGCGTTTCCGTGAGGTGAGTAGCTACACCCACGGAAAAATGATAACCTTGTCAGAATGTGGCTCTATCCCCGAGCTTGACGAAATGCAGCGCGACGGCGCTATGTGGCTGTGGTGGCTGCCCTGGTGGGGTCAGTTCGTTCATGAGAACAACCAAGACCGCAGGCCTATAATTGACGATGACGGATTCCCGCGGCCCAATCCGACATATATGGAAGAAGATTTCCTGTGCCGCCTGTTCAGCGATGAACGTGTTATCACGCTGACCGATCTACCGTGGTACGACGAGCGAAAGCATCGTTTGCCTACCGCTCTTTTAAAAAATTTAGAAAGAATCAAGAGCGGAAGATAAATAAGCTAAATACGAAAGGAAACAAAAAAGATGAAAAAGTTTATGACAATCGCAGCTATCCTTGCTGCACTCACAATGACTGTTACAGGTTGCTCCAGCAATGCAAACAACTCCTCTAACACCTCCGACAGCAGCAATGTCCAGGACAACTCCTCCAACAGTTCTTCTGAACCTGAAAGCGGCGCAGCAAGCGGCACAGAGTCCGAGGGCGAGAGCGACACTGACGCAGAAGCTCTCACAGCTGATCAGATGGCTGCTAACGCACTCACAGCAGTTGAATGGCCCGCTATGATGGAAGTTGAAGACGCAGAGATGATCAACAGCTTCTTCGGCATTGATGTAAGCCTTTGCGATGAGTACTACATCTCCAACCAGATCATCTCCGCACAGCTCAACGAAGTTATCATCCTTAAGCCCGCAGAGGGCAAGGAAGCTGACCTCCAGGCTCAGCTTGACGCTCACTTTGAGTATATCAAAAACGATGCAGCATTCTATCCTGAGCAGGAGATTTCCGCAGCAGGCGCTGTAATGGGCAAGACCGACAGCGGCTATCTGTATCTCATCGTTCACAAGGACGGCGCTGACGCAGAGGCTGCTCTGATGAACAACCCTCCCGCTGAAATGCCCGGCGCTGACGCAGGTGTTGACGATGGCTTCGGTGTTGGTGGCGACGCAGCAGGTATGCCCCTCTCCATCGAGATGTCCGACGCAGCTTACGGCGCAGTTGAGTGGCCCGCTATGCAGCCCGTTGATGATCCCGAGATGATCCAGAGCTTCTTCGGTATCGACTCCACTATCTGCGAGGACTACTACATTGCTAACCAGATAATTTCCGCTCAGCTCAACGAGATCATCATTGTAAAGCCCATGGCAGGCAGCGAGGCTGATATGCAGGCTCAGCTTGACGCTCACTTCGAGTATATCAAGAACGACGCAGCATTCTATCCGGATCAGGAGTCTTCCGCAGCAGGTGCTGTAATGGGTACTCTCGATAACGGATATATGTACATCTTCGTTCACGAGAACGGCGCTGCCGTTGAGGAAGCTGTAAAGGCTGCTATCTCCGCATAAGATCAATACAAACCGTATAAAAAATGCCCTGAGAAGCAAATTCTCAGGGCGTTTTCATATAACAAAATCCGACTTTTTCCGACATTAACAACAATTGCTGACAAAAGCCTTTAATATCATCAACCGCCGATGCTCAGCAGCTCGCTGATAGAAACCTTGAGCACCTTTGAAAAAACTACAAGCTCGATATCTGTAAGAAAACGCTGTCCCGATTCTATTCTTTGTACAGCATTCTTATTAACGATAAGACCTTTCTCACAGAGCAAATCCGCAAGCTGACGCTGGGATATTCTCATGCCCTTACGTATTTCAGCGATCTTCTTACCGCTGATATTATTTCTTTGGTCAGTAGTTCTGTTCAAAAACATAGTCTTGGTTGTCCTTTCAATTAATCGCAGTAAATGCCAATATGATTATATCACATTTTCATTGCTTTATCAAGCACAAATTTAAAAAATATCAAAAAGTTAAGCGTTAATGTATGAAAAACAAAAACTATATTATCATCTTAAAAACGATAATCAAGCATAACAATGCAAAGCGACTGACCAAAACGCCCTGAGAAGAAACCACATCTCCTCACGGCGTTTTTTCTGTTTGATTTAAAAATCAATGACAGCCATGGCTTCCGCAGCTATGTGAGCCGCAGTTATGCGCTTCGCCGTGCTCGTGATGGCTGCACTTTACATCGGGCGCAAAATTCAGTGTTCCCGATAAAAGCGCCCTTACCGCGTCATCAGCGCTGCCGCTTACTCCGCCGTAAAGCTTTATGCCTGCCTGCATAAGCGCATTCTGCGCTCCGCCGCCTATGCCGCCGCAAACCAAAGTATCGACCTTATTCATGCTAAGAAATCCGGCAAGCGCGCCGTGACCGCTGCCCATTGTAAATATGACCTGCTCTTTTACTATTTTACCGTTCTCAATATCGTAAAGCTTGAACTGCTCGGTGTGTCCGAAGTGCTGAAATATCTGTCCGTTTTCGTATGTAACTGCAATTTTCATTATGTTAGTTCCTTTCCAAAGCACCGAAAGCTAGGCGCGTTTTTTATATTTTACCACGTTTTGATCTTTGATGCAAGCACAATTATAGTTTTAACATCAAAAATATCCGTACTTTTTACGTTTCGCGGCAAGGAATATCAAAGTCAGAACAAATGCCATTATCTCTGCGGCGATGATTGCGGAGAATATACCGTCAACGCCCCATATAAGCGGCAGCACAAACAGCGCCGTTACTTGGAACACAAGCGTTCTGAGAAAAGAAATTATCGCTGATACCAGACCGTTGTTCAGCGCCGTAAAAAACGCCGAGCCATAGATGTTGAAGCCGCAAAGCAGGAACGCAAGCGAGAATATCATAAATCCGCGAAGCGTGAGATCAAACAGCGCCTTGTCATAGCCTACAAAAATAAGCGTGAGCGGATATGCAAGCACCTCTGCAAGCGCCGTCATAACAAGCCCCGCAGAGCCGATTATGATCGCGCTTTTCTTCAGCAGACTTTTAAGCTCGTCCTTGTTCTGCGCGCCGTAGTTGTAGCCAACTATCGGAGCGGAGCCTATGGAATATCCGATAAACGCCGCAACGAAAATAAAGTTCACATACATGATAACGCCGTATGCAGAAACTCCATCCTCGCCTGCGTACTTCATAAGCTGAAAATTATACAGCATACTTACAAGCGACATAGAGATATTGCTCATAAGCTCGGAAGACCCGTTCGCGCAGGCTTTGAGCAGCGGACGCGCTTCAAGACGCGTTTTGCGCAGCCGTAAAAGGCTGCCGTTGTCGCGCGCAAAATAAAAGAACGGTACAAAGCCTCCTACGAACTGGCTTATCACAGTAGCAGAGGCTGCTCCCGCAAGACCCCAGCCGAAAGCACCCACAAACAGCAGGTCGAGAATGATATTCGTAACGCCCGCCATTACTGTCACAACAAGGCCAAGCTTCGGCTTTTCCGCAGTGATGAGAAAGCTTTGAAATGCGTTTTGTAGCATAAATGCGGGCGAGCCGATAAGCACCATTCTGCCGTAAAGCACGCAATAAGGAAGCAGGGTTTCGTTTGCTCCGAGAAGCACTGCGACAGGCTCTATCAATACAATTCCGACAATTGCAAGTATCACGCCCGAAATGATATCAAGTGTGATAAGCATGGTGAAGTAGCGATTGGCGCGTTCTCCGTCGCGCTCACCAAGCGTTTTTGCAACAAGCGCTGAGCCGCCCGCACCAAGCATAAATCCAAATGCGCCAAGCACCATGATAAAAGGCATGATAAGATTAAGCGCCGCAAACGGGGTCTTTCCCACGAAATTAGACACGCAAAGTCCGTCCACCACTCCGTAAATAGAAGTGAATATCATCATTATTATAGACGGCAGCACAAACCGTATAAGCTTTTTATATGTAAAATGATCTGAAAGCTTTATCTCCTGCATAACTACTCCTTTATTGCGCAAAAAAAGCGCCCGAAGCTTCTTAAAAGAAGCACTGACCGAGCGCACTCGACATCTTATCGACCGTTCCGCTGCGGCGGACAGTCCTCCGATGACCTATTCAATTCACAAGCCTACTAAGTATAGCACATATATATTAATATGTCAAGGGGCGGTCACGCGTTCTTGAAAAGCTCCGACAACTCCTCACCTGTTATCTCTCTGCATTCGCCTGAGGACAAGCTTTCGTCAAGCAGTATTCCGCCCATGCGAACACGTCTGAGATGTGTGACCTTGTTGCCTACTGCCTCCATCATACGCTTTACCTGATGGTATTTTCCCTCATGAAGCACAAGTCTTACAACATCGCTTTTTTCTGTCATGATAAGCCTTGCAGGCAGGCATTTTTCGCCGCCGTCTATGGTGATCCCCGCGGAAAACAGCTCGATATATCTCTCCTCCGCAGGCTTTTCAAGAGTTACTGCATATTCCTTTTCGATGTGGTTTTTCGGCGACAGCATTTTATGAGCCAAAGCGCCGTCATCGGTTATAAAAACAAAGCCCTCTGTATCCTTGTCCAGTCTGCCTGCGGGAAAAAGCCCTTTGCGCCTTAGCTCCTCAGGGATAAGCTCCAGCACCGTTGAGCTTAATCCGTCGCGCGTAGCGCAAACAACGCCCTGCGGCTTGTTGAGCATTATATAGACAAACTGCTTGTAGGAAAGCGCCTTTCCGCGTACAGCAACGATATCCCTTTCGGGGTCTATCTTTGCGTCGGCTGTTTTCACTACCGCGCCGTTTACGGTTATCTCTGATTTTTTAATCATCGCCTTTGCGTCGGAGCGCGAGACCCCTGCCTGCTCAGAAACAAATTTATCAATACGCATACACTGCCGCCTTTCGCATTGTTTGAAGCCACGCCGAATCTGCACGAAGCCTGTATATAATTATACATCAACGCGGCGCAAAAATCAAGGTTTGTTTTCTTACAAAAGGCGACAGCGTGCTGCAATTGCGTTAATCCCACGCAGGACCGAAAAGCTCAGTCGACCAGAACTGCCTTGTATGTGTGTCTGTTATGCCCCATAGTTCTTCAAGGTCGATGTCATCGCGGTCATTCCTATTAAAATCCCAGTCGAATTTCCAGCCGTCCTCATACCGCAGTCTGCCAAAGTGTCCGTGCACCTCGTCGCACTGATAAGGCTCATAGGCAAGATAACCGAATACGATCTCATCTTCCGTTTGGCTTATCACCTTTGCTGTTGACCAGTTGATACATTCGCTGATAGTTTGAGTGCTCTCACTGCGATACAGCCGACCGTCAATTTCAATAAAAGTCGCGTATTCGTGGTCAGGATCGTCTGAAGCTATCCGATATATTCCATCTTCGCCTTTGACAGCGCTTTTCGCAACACAAACCCTATAGCGTTCAAGAAGTATGTCTGTCATTCTTTGGCTGAACAAGGAGTTCAAGCCCGCCTCAAGCTCCCTCGCCGTTTTAAACGGAAGCTCGTCGCTGACAAGAAAACAGTAAAGTGGATATTGCTCCTCTATCGGAGTTTCAGCCTGTGGAAATAACACTTCTATATTCGGCTCGTGCAGTTCGTTGCCCTCAACATCTGCTCCATGCCCATTGCCCGCACCGCTCCAGCTTCCGGCCGCCATAAGGTCATAATACTTAGAAGCTGATTTATAATTTTCAAGGAGTATATTCTGCAGCTCAATATCCGCCTGAGAATACTCTACCTGTATCTCGGCAGGAGCGCTTTCCTCGGCGGCTGAAGAGCTTGCGGTCGATTGCGGCGGCGCAATGCTGTCCGACGTACTTTCGCTTACATCAGCACCGATATCCGAGCTTTCTCCCGAAGACAGCTCAGAGGTCTGAACGGAAGCTTCTCCGAGGTCTTCGCTTTCGGACTGCGCCGTATTATCGCTGCATGAGCAAAGAAGCAGCAGCGAGGCTGTTAAAATGATCGAATAAAATTTTTTCATTGGTTTTCTCCTTTTTCGGGTCATATTTTTTACATACTAGCCCTTACATTAATATTTGTCAGAAAAACTTGCCATTAGGTTTCATTTTTTAGCAAAATCGTCGTTATGCACTGATCTATAGTCCCAAAACTGTAAACATTTACGAGACGGCACAGTAGCTGCGGCAGCTCTCGTCTTGTATCTCTGGAACGAGTAGATACGAAAAGTATTGACATTTCACTTATCCGTATTGTATCATATAGTTAAAGCTCTCAATATTGACGAGAGCAAGTTGACGGCTTTGCCGTCAACACTACGAGTATACAACAGAATTTAATTTCACGAGGTATCAACATGGGAGTTTTTCATCGGCTTGCGCCGTTTATTCAAGAATATATCTACCGCAACAAATGGGAGGAACTGCGCCCTGTTCAGGTGTTGGCGGCGGAGGCGGTATTTGATACAGACGAGAATCTGCTTTTAAGCTCGGGCACGGCTTCGGGAAAGACCGAGGCAGCGTTTCTCCCCGTGCTTACCCATCTGTGGGAAAATCCCTCAAAATCAGTCGGCGTGCTCTATCTTTCACCTCTGAAAGCGCTGATAAACGACCAGTTTGAGCGCCTTGAGGGACTGCTTGAGGAAGCCGAGATACCCGTAACGAAATGGCACGGTGACGCGTCACAGGCGGCAAAAAAGCGTGTTTTAAAGCGCCCTGCAGGAGTGATACAGACCACGCCCGAGTCGCTTGAAAGTATGCTGATGCACAATTCAAGCGGGGCTTACAGACTGTTTTGCGACCTGCGTTTTGTCATAATCGACGAGGTGCATTATTTCATGGATAACGACCGCGGACTTCAGCTTTTGTCGCTGCTTGAAAGGCTCTCGCGGCTTATCGGCTTTCACCCGAGGAGGATAGGGCTTTCCGCTACTCTCGGCGACTGCAAAAACGCCGAAGAATGGCTGTGCACCGATACAGACCGCAGCTGTATAACTCCTAAAGTAACCGAGAAAGGCAGAAGTCTGCGCCTGTCTGTGAGGTTTTTCCCGATAAAGCAGAAGATACCCAACTCTGACAGCAAGGTGCTGCTGGAAAACTACTACAACTATCTTTACGAAAGCACCTCGGGCAAGCGGTGTATACTGTTTTCAAACTCTAAGGGTGAAGTGGAGGAAAACATCGCACATCTTCGCAGGATTTCCGAGGAGAAAAGGCATGATGACTGCTATCTTGTTCACCACGCCAACATCTCCCCCGCTCTGCGTGAATTTGCCGAGCAGAGAATGAAGTCCTCCGAGCTTCCCGTGTGCACAGGAGCTACCGTAACACTTGAGCTTGGAATAGACCTCGGACATCTTGAAAGGATAGTTCAGACAGGCTGTCCGCTCACCGTTTCGGGGCTTGTTCAAAGGCTTGGCAGAACAGGCAGACGCGGCGGCACCGCGGAGATGCGCTTTGCATTCCGCTATGATATGAGCCTGCCGCCACAGGAGTTCTACAAAGAAGTGAACTGGGATTTTGTCGCGTGTATCGCGATGATACTGCTGTATACGCGAGAGCGCTGGATAGAGCCGATGTATATCCCGAAGCTTCCGTATTCGCTGCTGTATCACCAGACCATGAGCTATATGGCGTCACAGGGCGAAGTGCAGCCTCAGGCGCTTGCGAAATATATTCTTACTTTAGGCGTGTTCCGTCACATTTCAAAGGACGACTATCTTTTGCTGCTGCGCCATATGCTGCAAAACGGTCAGCTTGAACGCAGCGAAAACGGCAGTCTGCTTATCGGCTCAAAGGGCGAAGCGGCTGTGAACAACTATGAGTTTCTTGCGGTGTTCTCCGTGCCTGACGAATACAGTGTTCGCTGCAACGCTGAGGAAATAGGCACTGTGCAAAACCCTTTCCCCGAGGGCGCGCAGTTTGCGCTTGCGGGTCAAGCGTGGGAGGTAACAGAGCTTGACAAAAAGGAGCGCCGCATTTATGTAAAGCACATCAAGGGCATATCCGCAAATATGTGGCAGGACAGTGGCAACGAGTATGTCCACACGCGCGTTATGAAGATGATACGCGATGTTCTGCGCTCGGACGAGCAGTATGCATTCCTTGACGAAACGGCAATGGCAAGGCTCTCCGAGATAAGAAAAATGTGCAGAAGCGGGGGACTTGCCGCACAGGGCAGTGTTGTCCCGATAACCGAAACGCTGTACGCTGTTTTCCCGTTCACAGGAACGAGAGCAACAGCCGCGCTGTGCTTTGCACTGAGAGAACGCGGCTTTGACGCCGTGGTGTATCTTTCGCGTTACTTTCCTGTGTGCATTGAAGTTCGCACGGATATGGGCATAGAGGAGCTTTGCGCGGCGCTCGACGACATCAAGCAATGCGGCGCGGATAAGTATGGGTTTATTATCCCCGACAACTGCGAGATATCGGGAAAATATAACGACTTTATCCCGCGCGAGTTGCTGAAAAAGCAATATGTTGAGGACTACCTTGATACCGAGGATATGAAACTCAACATGGAGGGCGGAGATACGCCGCTGCTGAAATAATGATGTTACTTTTTCGGCAGCACTGCGTATAAACTACCGAAAGGCAAAAACGGCATGAGCCGACATAATAGAGGTACAGATATGGCTAAAGAATTTGTTGTAACTTTTGACGATGTAAAATATAGTATAGGTTGGTTGGGCTTTCATACCCCTGCCGTTTTCGGAGAGGGCAACGATGATCTGATGGCCGAGCAGAGCAATGTACTGCTTTCAAAAGCAGATTATTTAAGAGATGTATTTAAGGCTGCGTTAGCAGACGAACCCTCCGAGACAGATCTGCGCAAAGCAGAAATGTGGATCAACGATGGAAACCCCTTGGGAACAAGCTCTGCGCTTCGAAATTCAATGAACGGCATTTTCAAGGAAATGCTGCCCGAAGACGGCAGCGTCGCAGTGGACAGCGTAGAGGGCGCCAGAATGCTTGCCGACCGCATCATTGTGGACAACTCTCGCTATCCTGTACGCGGAGATAAGATCACACAGCAAAACTACCGCTATGTACTCAACCATATAGCATTGCTTTCAGAGCTTGCGATGACAGGCGAGGAATATTCTGAGAACTTCACTATGACAATAGACGGCGTAGAACAGCCCCGCAAAGAAATGCCCAGCGTGGGATTTCTTGACAGGGACAACCAGCCGATAACTCTTGTAGCTGACGAAAACATTGTTGAGAAAAACTACAACCCGCGCCTCCGCGCAGAGTACCAATTCGGCGGACCGTATATAAAGCCGAACATTTTCAAAAGAATAGCAAACTTGCTCTTCGGAAAATATGAGGATGAGATCAACGAATACAACAATAACGTTGCTCGGTGTAAAGAAACGCTTGAAATTCGCAAACAGCAATACACCGCAGAATACGGCAGAAAAGTCGCAAACTTCGGAAGAAGCAATGCAGCGGCTACGCTGCTCGCGCAGGAAGTAAGAGAAGAAAGCCAGATGAATGCAGACAGAGTTCCTACAAGCGCTGCACAGCTCGCACGTGAGCTTGCGGCAGAAACAGGCACGCTCAGCAATGCGGCAAGCAAAACGACCGCTCCTGTAGCGCGTAATGTCAAGCAAAATGAAAAAACCGAAATAACTCACGCACCCAAATAAACTTATCATACGCATAAAAGCTCCGCTTCGGCGGGGCTTTTATGCTGTGCAAAGGCTTTGACAGCTTGACAAATTATTATAAATTATAGTATAATATAATATTGGATTTAAGCACTGCAAAACATAAGAAAGGCACAAAATGGACGAGAACAAAAAACTCCCCGAGGAGATAGAAGAAGATACCGCGGAGGTCATTCCCAAAAGCGACGGAACAGTGACCGAATACGAGGGTATGTCAAAGAAAAAAGAGGCGTTTTTAAAAGCACTTCCGCTGCTCATCACGCTTGTCTGTGTGGGAATCTTCGCGTTGGGTATAAAATGGGTAGCAGGAATGTTCTACACACCCGTTGATACGCTGTATGAAAAGAACGGATTCAAAATAGTACACTGCTATCAAAACCCATCAAACACATACTATGTCTACAACGAAAGCTTTGAGTTCGTGGAAAGCGAATACGAAAATGTAGCAAACGAGCATGAAAATGCACATTTTGCCCATGCGCCGCTGGTGTATTTTATACTGAACGAAAGCGAGCTGCCGCTTGATAAGACCGTAGTTAAAATGCTTTACGAGGGCAACGGCGTGTATGTTATGCAGTTCGGTGAGTTCGTGCTGTACCGACTGGAGGGACAATACGGTGTGTTTGCGCCGCTTCGCAATTATGAGGAAAGCGCTACCTCCCGCAAAAATGACCTGTATGTAATAAGGCAGCTTCTGAAAGAAGACCGCTACAAGCAGTACGAGCTGCCCGAAGGAACCAGCGAAGCGCAATTCCTTGAAATGCTTGAAAAAATAGAATGGTATCTCGATACGGAATACGAAGAAGACCTGTAATACACTGAAAGGAACAAAAGAAATGTCCGACACAAGCTATCTTAAAAATATACGAAATTTCAGCATAATAGCACATATCGACCACGGCAAATCTACACTTGCAGACCGTATACTTGAACAGACGGAGACTGTCGCAAAACGCGATATGGAGGAGCAGCTCCTCGACAATATGGATATCGAGAGAGAGCGCGGAATAACCATCAAGGCGCGCGCTGTGCGACTTAAATACCATGCAGACAACGGCGAGGATTATATTTTTAACCTCATCGACACCCCCGGTCACGTTGACTTTAACTATGAGGTGTCGCGTTCTCTCGTTGCGTGCGAGGGTGCACTGCTCATCGTTGACGCTTCTCAGGGTATCGAGGCGCAGACGCTTGCCAACACATACCTTGCGGTAGAAAACGACCTCGAAGTAGTTCCTATCGTGAACAAGATCGACCTGCCCTCCGCACGTCCCGAGGTGGTTAAGAAAGAGATCGAGGACGTTATCGGCATTGAGGCAATGGACGCCCCCGAAATATCCGCAAAGGTAGGCATAAATATCCATGCCGTTATGGAGCGCATAGTAGAGGCCATACCCGAGCCACAGGGCAACCCCGACGCCCCTCTGAAAGCGCTGATATTCGACAGCTATTACGACAGCTACAAGGGCGTTATCGTGTATATCAGAGTTAAAGAGGGCTCCGTCAAGGCGGGCGATAAGATACGCATGATGGCAAGCGGCGCGGAATTTTCCGTTGTCGAGGTCGGCTATATGGGCGCGACCGAGCTTGTTCCCTGCAGGGAGCTTCGTGCGGGCGAGGTTGGATACATTGCGGCTTCTATAAAGTCCATCGGCGACACCAAGGTCGGCGATACCGTGACCTCCGTTGACAGACCTGCCACCGAAGCGCTCGCAGGCTACCGAGAAGTAAATCCGATGGTGTTCAGCGGTATCTATCCCGCGGACGGCGCGAAGTATGTTGACCTCAGAGAAGCGCTTGAAAAACTGCAGCTCAACGACGCGTCGCTTACTTTCGAGCCTGAAACTTCTATCGCACTTGGCTTCGGCTTCCGCTGCGGCTTCCTCGGACTGCTGCATATGGAGATAATCCAGGAGCGTATAGAGCGCGAATATAACCTTGATATCATCACCACCGCTCCGTCGGTAGTGTATAAGATAGAGCTTGCGGACGGCTCCACCGTAATGATAGACAACCCCACGAACTACCCCGACCCCGCAACCATCGCGCAGGCGTATGAGCCTATGGTAAACGCGCACGTTTATGCGCCCTCGGATTATGTGGGAAATATCATGGAGCTTTGCCAGAACAGGCGCGGCGTTTTTCGCGATATGAAATATATCGACGAAACGCGTGTAGACCTGCATTATGAGCTGCCGCTGAACGAGATAGTGTACGACTTCTTCGATGTACTGAAATCCCGTACGCGCGGCTATGCAAGCTATGACTATGAGATGATGGGCTTTGCGCCCTCAAAGCTCGTTAAGCTTGATATACTGCTTAACGGCGATATAATCGACGCGCTCAGCTTTATCGTGCACAGCGACAAGGCTTATGAACGTGCAAGAAAGATGGCGGAAAAGCTGAAAACGCATATCCCCCGTCAGCTTTTCGAGATACCGATACAAGCTGCCGTTGGCGGCAAGATAATCGCCCGCGAGACCATCAAGGCTATGCGCAAGGACGTACTTGCGAAGTGTTACGGCGGCGATATAACACGAAAGAAAAAGCTGCTTGAAAAGCAGAAAGAGGGTAAAAAGCGCATGAGAGCCTTTGGTACTGTAGAAGTACCGCAGGAGGCGTTCATGGCAGTGCTTAAACTGGAAGATGAGTAAGCCTGTCGGACTGTATATCCATGTTCCGTTCTGCGTAAAGAAATGTCCCTACTGCGATTTCTACTCGCAGAGTCTTTCTCATGACAAGGAATACATTGAAGCCGTCCTGCGCAATCTCCGCAGATACGACGAGACATACGATACAGTGTATTTCGGCGGAGGAACGCCATCTGTGCTGCCACAAATTGCAGACGAGGTGCTGAAGAATATACGGCTTGCCGATAACTCAGAGATCACATTCGAATGTAACCCCGAAACGGTGAATAATTATGTGCTTGACGGGCTGGCAGCCGCAGGCGTAAACCGTCTGTCGTTCGGGGTGCAGTCGCTGAATGATACCGAGCTTTCCGCACTTGGAAGAATACACTCAGCGGACAAGGCAAAGCATATAATACAAGAGGCGGCTATGTGCGGATTTGACAACATTTCCGCTGACCTGATGCTGGGCATTCCCCATCAAACGAAACGATCGCTTATCGAAACGATAGACAGCCTGTGCGCTCTTCCAATCACGCACGTTTCAGCGTATATACTGAAAATCGAACCTAACACTGTGTTTGGCAAAGCTCCGCCGCCTGTCCCCCACGAGGATGAACAGGCGGAGCTGTATCTGCTTGCGGTGCACGAGCTGGAAAAGCGCGGTTTCATGCAATATGAGATCAGCAATTTCGCAAAGCACGGCTATGAAAGCCGCCACAATCTGAAATACTGGCACTGTGAGGAGTACATCGGAATAGGGCCTGCGGCTCATTCTTTCTATGGTGGGCAGAGGTTTGCTGTTGCGCGTGACCTTGATGATTTTCTATGCTCGCCCAAGCAATCGGAGCAGACTACGGATAAATGTCCCGATATCCGCGAGGAGAGCGTAATGCTGGGTCTGCGTCTGACAGAGGGTATCCCCGAGGAGCTGTGGAAGCCACTTGAAGCGGCGCTGAAGCGTGTACCCAAGCAGTATTACCGCATAGAAAACGGCAGACTTAGCCTTACAGCAGAGGGCTTTCTCCTGTCAAACGAGATAATCTCGCTTTTGCTTAACGAAATGTGACCTTACACATAAACATTAATTGACAATTTAAAGGAGCATTATCATGTACACTATCCCCGAAAACAAAAAGCTGATAACCCCCGACAGCGGAGCGTTTCAGTACATGGGCAGAATAGACTTTGACGACCCCGCGCGCCCCGTGCTCGTGTGGCCCGCGTCTTGCGCCGAAACGATCTTTACAGGCACGTCTGTTGGCGTTGTGTTCAAGAACATCAAAATGCAGGACTACACAAGCCTTGGCTATATCATAGACGGCGTTCAGGGACGTATCGAAATGGGCGATGAGTATGAGGATACGCTGTATATGCTCGCTGAGGGACTTGAGGACAAGGAGCACACACTGAAGATATTTAAGCGCCTTGCCGCCGCTCATTATGTTGACTTCGGCGGAATAGTGGTTGACGAAAACGCTGTTTGCCGCAATCCCGAAAAGAAATACGACTACAAGCTTGAGGTGTACGGCGATAGCGTTACAGCAGGCGAAGTTACCGAAGCTATCTGGTACGAGGGTCAGTGCGACCCCGCTCACCACAGCCAATATGACAACTCGCATTTCAGCTATGCATCAAGCCTTGCAAGAAAGCTCAATGCAGAGCTTCACTTGATGGGTCAGGGCGGTATTGCGCTTTTTGACGGAACAGGTTATTTCTGCTCGGATCAGCTTACAGGTATGCTGTCCTGCTATGATAAGATACAGTACAGCCCTTACAAGGATCGCAAGGCTTGGGATTTCAGCCGTTTCACTCCCGACGCGGTGATAATCGCTATCGGTCAGAACGACCATAATCCCGACCCCGAGCGCATAAAAACTCCCGAATACCGCCGCAAGTGGAAGGACGCATATATCGGTATGCTGAACGACCTGCGCGAAAAGCACAAGGGCGCTAAATTCGTGCTCATACTTACAGTACTCGGACATGATAAAACATGGGACGAAGCCCTCGACGAGATAGTTGCGGAAGTGAACTCCCCCGACGTAACGCACTTTACATTCACGCGCTGCGGCTGCGGCACAAACGGACACCCCCGCGCTACCGAGCAGGAAGAAATGGCAAGCGAGCTGTTCCAGTACTTCAAGACAAATATTATCAGATAAATGCAACCTTTTTTCCTTTTTTCGGGTGTTACAGTTGAACACATGGATTATCCGAAAGGAATGATATTATGAAAAAGAGTATATTTGCATTATTGTGCACAGCAGCTATGGCGGCAAGCCTTGCAGGCTGTCAGAGCGACAGCGTTTCCGCTTCCGATGATATAGGCGGCGCAGCGGATAAGCCCGCCGAGATCACATCTTCCGCAGCAAGCGGGCAGACTAGCACGGCTTCAACTACATCTGCCGCGAAAGCGCCCGATGAAACAGTTGTCACAACACAAACTGAACAACCCCCAGCTTCTACAAGCGGCACTACCGTTTCGCAGACGACGACTTTCGGCAGCGCATCGACCTCAGAGCCTCCTGTCGAAATCCCCGATGAGCCGATTGAAATTACACCGCTTTCCGAAAACGATATCGTTATCGAGATAGCGCAAGGTCAGGAGATAACCTCCGACACTGACGTGCTGACGCTGAAAATACGTTATGTCGGCGACGCCGAAAACGCTCAATATTGCTTTGGCTGTTATTATACGCTCAAAACCTGGGACAACAGCATCGGCGACTGGCGCGAGGTGCAGTTCGGAGAAAACATCGGTTTTGATGAGCTTGGCTATCTTATCGGCAGCGATTGCCCCGAAAACAGTATTTCCGTATGGCTGAAAGACGATTACTATACCGAACCGCTTGCGGCAGGCTCTTATCTTGTTGAAATAGAGATCGACGGAATAGTATTTTCTGCTACATTCGATTACAAGCTTAAAGACGACAACAGCGGCTATATAATTGACAGTGCAGAGGGCAGGCTCACTCTCGTGATAAACGAGATAAAGGACGACAGACTTATATGCTCGCTGCCGTGGCCTTACCCCGCACAATATGAAGTTATGTGCGAAACAAACAGCTTCCCCGAGCTTTGCGTAAACGATACTATTGAAGTAATTTACGCGCCGATGTATAAGATTGAGGATTTCCTTTATCGCCTTATCCCTACCGAGATCGGCTTCAGCGATTTTGAGCTTGAAGAAGGTGTCGATTACAAGCCTGTTATATATCTTTATCCCGAGCAGCCTACAGACGTAAGCGTTAAGCTGGATTACAACGGCGAGCTTACCGTCACCGACCCGTATTACGGCGACGGCTGGGAGGTAACGGCACAGCCCGACGGAACGCTGACTACATCAGACGGCAGCGTTTATCCCTATCTTTTCTGGGAGGGCGAGCGTAATTTCGAGTATGAGCTTACCGAGGGCTTCTGCGTGAGCGGCGCTGACACGGAGAGCTTCCTGCTTGAAAAGCTTAGCTTCCTCGGACTTTCCGAAAAGGAAACAGCCGATTTCACAGAGTTCTGGCTGCCGCACTTGAAGAATAACGCCTATAATATAATCACTTTCCGCGGGGAGGATTACACCGACAATGCGGTGCTTGATATTTCGCCGAAGCCCGAAACGGTTATCCGTGTATTCATGACGGTAAAGCCGTCTGATGAATATGTCGATATAGCTTCTCAGAAGCTTGAAAAAGCGCCCGAGCGCAGCGGCTTCACTGTCGTTGAATGGGGCGGCACGGTTATTGGATAACAAAAAAAGCGAACCTCTCTTAAATGAGAGGTTCGTCTTATTATGTGGTTATTCCTGCTCTGTCATCTGTATGCTGCCCAGTATCGAATCTATGGTTTCCTGCTGAAGTCCGATATCTGCGATAAAGGTCAGCGTGATGTTGTAGCCGCCGCTGTTTACAACGTACTTATACTCGTCAAGGCTGCCATCATCTTCATATTCTGACGGTGTTGAAGTGTGGATATAGTATTTAAAAAGGTCGTCATCTGTTCCCCATTCTTCCTCGTGCACGGTTACTTTTTTGCAGTCAGCATAGTCGGTATTGAACAAGAAGTTAGGGTCTATCTCCACGTCAGCGCAAACAGGACGTGCGTGCTCGAATATCTTGACGCCATTGAAGTATGCTGCGCCCTGTAAATATCCGTAATCGTTCCATTCGTGAGTCCAGTAAAGCGGCAAAATGAAATCCAGCCTTACCTCTCGTATATCCTCAACACTTTCGTTTTGTGTGCCATTCGTATCTACGGTATGATACACCTCGCCTGCCGACACATAATGATTGAATTCATGGATATCGTTCAGCGTTTCGGGAACATTCTGCTCCGCAATAACCAGCTCATACTCACCGTCAGCCGTTTCGGTCAGGGCTAGCTCCCCATACCTTGTCTGATGCACCGTGGAGTATGCCCTTTCAACAGCGATGAGCTTGTCAATATCCATACGCAAGCAATAATCATGCTTGCCCCTGTCGGACAGCTCATACTGCTTACCTTGCGCATAGTCATACACAATAATTCTATCATCAATTATTCCTGAGCCGAAGCTGACGCCGCAGCATATCTCCTGCTTGCCGTCGCCGCTCAGGTCGCTTAGATATACGCTCCATATAGGCATACCCGTGATTATGGCCTTTTCACTTCCGTCCGCATACACAGCCTTTATTGATTCATTTGACCAAATAAACTGCACTTCGGGATAGCCCTCTACGTAAAAGCTTTGCGTTCTGTCCCACGGCATACTTTCAGCGTAGTAGTAGTCCAGAACCATGCACTCTGCGAGCAGTTCAGACTTAACGGGAGGCAAAGGCGGAGCATAACGATATTTTTCATAAAGCTTTTCGTACTCGGCTCTTGTCAAATCGAAATCATCTTCGCCTATAGCGATATCGTCCTTGTTCCAGCCCTTTCTGTAAAACTCCTCCGAAAACGGTTCCGAAATATCACTGTAGCTCAAAGTGCCGTGTGACAGAAGATATTCAACCGCATAACCGTCCTGAGGTCTTATTGCAGTCAGCACATCGGCAGCCATCACACCACCGTTATCAAAATGAAAAGAAAAATAGTGATAGCTTTCCTCGTCGTCCGAATATGGATACAACTCTAATTTTTCAATATAATTGAGCATTCCCATCCCAAACACCGAATCCTCAGATAATTCTCCATCGTTTTTTTCAAAAACATGGATCTGATTTCCGCCAAAAGACGAAAGCAACAATATCTCGTCCCGATCATCAAAATCCAAATCACAGAGCACTGTATCAAGCACCGAGATCCCATCTTTTTCTAATGTTTTTTTGCATGATTCTATATCTTGCTTTGTAATAATATCGTTATCTGCGGAATCTCCCTGCTGCGCAGGCGACAACAATTTTTCGTTGTTCAGTACGCAAGCTCCCCAAACACCGAATCCTAACACTGCCGCAGCAGAGCATACCGCAGCCGCTGTCTTCCACGCACTGCGAGAAGTTGCGGTCAGCTTTACCGAAGTCGGCGTGTGATATTCATTAACAGCCTCATCGTCAACACTTCTGTCCTCGAAAGAAGCCAGAAGCTTTTGCTTTGCCGAGACCTTAAATTCATCGGAGAGCGCTATTTTGTTATATGCCGCTTTGATTTCATATTTATTCATATTACTTCTCCCTCCAGATCTGTTTTAAGCGCACTTCTGCCGCGCTCAAGGCGTTTGTATACGGTGTTTTCGCTTATTTTAAGTATATCGGCTATCTGCGCGGCTGACATATCCTCGTAATAATACATATACACCGTTGTCTTGAGCTTATCGGGCAATCGCATTACCATGTCAAGCACATCATGCTCACTGCCACTTAGCGGTGAGGATACCGTATTCGCCAAAAGCTCGTCAAGCGGCTGTGTTTTGGTTATTCTTGCCGACCTCACAACGTTTATGGCTTTATTTTCAGCCGTTCTTATAAGCCACGCCTTGATATGTCCCTCATCATTAAATCCGCTTTGCTTCATAAGCGCCATGAACACGTCCATTACGATGTCCTGCGCCTCCTCACGGTTGCGGACAATGTTCAAGGCAATACGGTATACCATATCAGAGTAGCTGTCAAAAGCCGCCCCGATCATTTCCTTTGAAACAACGATCATGTTACCACCTTTCCCCGAGAGCTATGCTCCCTTATGTCATACCAGCCAAACCTATCGCGATATTATGCACTGTGTATATTATAACATTTCTGAGAGATAAAATCTGACATTTACCCAAAAATCAAGGCGGACTTTTTTATCCGCCTTGTGTGTTACATTTTCTCGTACATTTCAGCACGCGCCTTGTAATTATCTATCATATCTCCCTCTGTGGTGTTGTAATCTGTTTTCAGCAACTCTATAGTATCTCTGTAATACTGCGCCGCCTTATCGAATTGATTTTTTATCACGCAGACCTCGGCAAGACATAAAAGATTGTCTGTCATCTTTGGTGACGGCTGAAGCTCATGTGAGCGAAGCCAACATTCCGACGCCTTATCATACTCAGCAAGACGCGCAAAAAAATCGCCCTTGTACGCCCATGCGAGCCAGTCCTCGGAAAACTGCTCCGTCATGCGATGAAGTTCCGTCTGCGCACCATCCTTATCACCGCGTATATGGCATATCTGCGCCTTGTACCAGAGTGCGCGGCAGGTATTATCGCACCTTTTCAGCTTTGCTAGGATAAGCTCCGCCTCGTCAGCTCGGTTGTCCGCAATGAGATTGTCAAGCAATAGCTGCAAAGCGGGAACATTGTCGGGATACTTCTCAACAAAATCCATGTAGTAGTCTATAAGCTCATGGTTGTTGGACGTGTGCCAGTCGCGGTCAGCGCCGTTCATTGCCATACACAGCACGCTGTGGTTTGATTTCTTTTCAGGCTGGAACTCGATGGCCTCCTTTACGTATTTGGCGGCGCTCATGTGATATGCGGTCGCCTGTTGGCCATACAGCCACGCGAGCGCCGTGAGCACTCTGCCGCGAAGCTCGGGTGTATCCTTGTGCTCAATAAGAAAAGCACGGTAGCTTTCAAAATCACACTGCGGAATAACAGTGTTCTTGCTGCTGTTTGAAAGCAGATTTTCAATTCGCGACAGCCTAACCTCGTCGGTCATGGAGAAAAGCTCATCAATGGTAACGCCAAGTTCCGCCGATATCTGCGGCAGAAGCCCTATGTCGGGCGCAGTAACATCGTTCTCCCATTTTGACACCGACTGCGCGGTGACACAAAGCTTTTCCGCAAGCTGCTCCTGTGTAAGACCTATCCCAAGACGTAAAAGACGTATCTTCTTTCCAATTTCGATATTCATATAAATCCCTCCTGTGATGTTATAGAAGCTTCTGTAATAATGATAACACCAATCGGAACGATTTTCAATAACGCGTTTGGCAACCCTGCTTAACTGTGCGGCTAATGACTTAAAAAGCCGAAATTTTCCGATAAACCTTATTGACAACACCCGTCAATAATAGTATAATAAAGGTGTATTCTTATATTTCGGAGGTCATACATCATGGCTATTTTAGTTACAGGCGGCGCAGGCTTTATCGGCTCACATACCTGTGTGGAGCTGCTCAACGCAGGCGAGGACATCGTTGTAATGGACAACTTCTACAACTCAAACGCCAAGGCGCTTGACGGCATCAGAGAGATAACAGGCAAGGACTTCAAGTTCTATGAGGCTGATATGCTGGATATGGCTGCCGTTGACCGTATTTTTGCGGATAATGATATCGAAGCGGTCATTCATTTTGCAGGCTACAAGTGCGTTCCCGAGAGCGTTAAAAAGCCGCTGATGTATTATTCCAACAATCTGCGCGGTACTTTTAATATACTTGAATGTATGAAGAAGTACGGCTGTACAAAGTTCGTATTCAGCTCCTCTGCGACAGTTTATGGCATACCTGCCACTGTCCCCGTAAAGGAGGATTTCCCGCTGTCTGCGATAAATCCTTACGGCAGCACTAAGCTCATCATTGAGAATCTCTGCCGCGAAATGGCTGCCGCAAGCGACAAGTGGAGCATGATACTGCTGCGCTACTTCAACCCCGTAGGCGCGCACGAAAGCGGAAAGATCGGTGAGGATCCTAATGGTGTTCCTAACAACCTTATGCCTATAGTATTGGATAAAGCTACAGGAAAGCGCGATGCGCTCAGCGTTGCGGGCAATGATTACCCCACGCCCGACGGCACTTGTGTGCGCGATTATATCCACGTTGTTGACCTTGCAAAGGGTCACGTTGCGGCTATCAAAAAGGCAAGAAACTCAAACGGTGCGCTTGCATACAACCTCGGTACAGGCAACGGCTATTCTGTACTGGAGATACTCGACACATTCCAGCGCGTAAACGGCATTGACCTCGGCTATACCATCGGCGAGCGCCGTCCAGGTGACGCGGCTGTTACATACGCCGACCCCACGCTCGCAGAAAAAGAGCTTGGCTGGAAAGCTGAAAAGACACTTGAGGAAATGTGCCGCGACGCATGGAACTTCAGAAAACAGCGCGAAGCTGAAAACAAGTAATATCAAGGCGGTATCGGTTTATCTGATACCGCTTTTTAAGTAAGGAGAGGCTATGTCTGAGATAATTGAGATAACCGATTTTTCGGCTGCTGAGCTTGACGTTTATGCGCGCCTTTCAGAGCCGCAGCTTGCTCATTATTACGAGCCTAAGGCGGGCATTTTCATTGCAGAAAGTCCCACTGTGATAAAGCTTGCGCTTGACGCGGGATATCAGCCGATATCGCTGCTGACGGAACGCTCGCATATAAACGGACAGCTGCACGATATCGTTGAGCGCTGCGGAGATATCCCCGTTTACACCGCGGAATTTGACGTGCTTACGCAGCTTACGGGCTTTAAGCTGACAAGAGGAGCGCTGTGCGCGATGCGCAGAAGACTTCTTCCCCCGGTGGAAGAAGTCTGCAAAAATGCGCGTCGTATCGCTGTGCTTGAGGACGTAGTTAATCCAACGAACATAGGCGCGATAATCCGCTCGGCGGCAGCGCTTAATATTGACGCTGTGCTGCTTACCTCGGCGTGCAGCGACCCTCTTTATCGCCGCGCCGCAAGGGTAAGCATGGGCACGGTTTTTCAGATACCGTGGACGTATTTTGACTGTGATGACTATATGGCTCAGCTTAGCTTACTGGGCTTTAAGACTGCCGCTATGGCGCTGTCGGATAAATCTGTAAGCATTGACGATAAGGAGCTTACAGCACAAGAGAAGCTCGCTGTTATTCTCGGCACAGAGGGAAGCGGGCTGTCAGACGAAACTATCGCAAAAGCTGATTTTACCGTGAAAATACCAATGTCACACGGCGTTGATTCGCTGAATGTTGCTGCTGCGAGCGCTGTTGCATTTTGGCAGCTTACGCGGTGAAATATTGCAGCACATAATTTGTTTGTTAGATTTGTCAATTTAGAGCATTGAAATTATTGCACAAAAACTATTTACAACTGTTAAAAAAAGTGGTATAATAAACCAAAGATGTGCAAATCGCGAGGTGTTTTCCGCCAAGCGCTTTGCTATGCTAATACTTCACCACGAAAGGAATGTCCGCATATGTCTAAGAATATCTTAATTACCGGCGGCGCTGCCAGCGGAAAAACGAGATGGGCTGTTACATATTTTTCTGCCTGCGACTATGTTCTGTATCTTCGCACAGGAGAGGCGGTGGACGCTGATACCATGCACCGTATCGAATACGGAAACAACCAGCACGGTGTTGAATGGGATATCGTAACAGGCGTTAAGACCGCACCCGCCGAATATTTCACAGACCATAAATTCGTTATCTTTGATAGTCTTGGCGCATATACCTCAAATATAATCAAAGAGCTTTGCGATGACCCCGACAACATGAGCGAGGAAACCCGCAAGGAGATCGAAAAGCGCGTTATCTCAGACGTTACCGAAATGCTCGATCGCATCAAGGAAAAAGACGGAAGCATGATAATAATAACGCTTGAAACAGGCTTCTCTGTTATACCCGAAAACCGCTCACAGGCTATTTTCAGAGAGATACTAGGAAATGTAAACCAGCGTATCGCCAATATAAGCGACGAGGTTTATTTCTCGGCAAGCGGTATCCAGTTCAAGATAAAGTAATTCAATTTATATTTCTGAAAGGACGGACTTATATATGACTTTTGAAGAATTTATTATGCAGGCTAGAGAGATGAAGGCTTCCGATATTCATCTTACCGTTGGTGCGCCTACTGTTGTAAGAGTAAACGGAGAGCTGCGCAAGTATACCGAGCTTAGCGATCAGGTCGTAAACCGTACCATTTTATCTATCCTTACCGCTGAACAGGAAAAGATGCTGACAGAGGGTCACGATATAGACTTCAGCTTTGAGCTGAAAAACGGCGCAAGACAGCGTGTCAACGTATTCCGTCAGAGCGGAAAGCTTGCCGCTTGTATCCGTCTGCTCAATGCGGAGATACCCACACTTGAGTCGCTGAAGATGCCCCCTGTACTGCTTGAATTTGCAAAAAAGCGCCGCGGTCTGGTGCTTGTAACAGGTCCTACAGGTGCAGGTAAGTCCACAACACTTGCTGCAATGGTAGAGTATATCAACAAGACCCGCGCGTGCCACATCATTACTATCGAAGATCCTATCGAGTACCGCTACACTCAGCAAAAAGCTACCATACATCAGCGTGAGCTTGGCAGAGATGTTCCAACATTTGCAAGCGCGCTCAGAAGCGCTCTGCGTGAGGACCCAGATGTTATCCTTATCGGTGAGATGCGTGACTATGAGACCATTTCCCTTGCAATGACCGCTGCTGAAACAGGACACCTTGTGTTCGGCACACTGCACACCTCCAGTGCTGCGCAGACTATCGACCGTATCATCGACGCTTGCCCCACATACGCACAGGAGCAGACACGTTCTCAGCTTGCAAATATGATACAGGGTATCGTTGCTCAGTCGCTGGTTCCTACCTCCGATGGCAAGGGCAGAGTAGCCGCTGTTGAAGTTATGGTCGGCACAGACGCTGTAAAGAACCTTATCCGTACGAACAAGATTCCTCAGATGGAAACTATAATGCAGTCCGCTACAAGCCTTGGTATGATAACTCTCAATGACAGCCTTGCAAAGCTGTATCAGAGCAACACCATCACCTATCAGACCGCTATGGAATACTGCACAGATTCCACTGAAATGGAAAAGAAGCTGATGAGCAGCGCTGCCGCTTTACGCAGATAATCAACGACATGGAAAGACCTGAGTTTTAAAACTCAGGTCTTCTTTTATTCAAGCACCGAAAGCGCCGCCGCCATGCTCTCACCAAGAAGCTCCGCTGTGTAAAGGGCTTCCTCCAGAGAATTTGCATGGCTGCCTACTTCGATAAGCAGCGAGCCTGTTGTGATATGCTGATTGTAATTTCGATAATCAAACAAAACAGGGCGAGCAAGGCTTGGATACATAAGTTCCGCAGAATTTTGCAGTAGCGCCGCAAGCTTGAAATTTTCGATATAATCGGGCATATTGAAGCGCCCGTCATCACAGCCCGCTATTATCATAAACTGCGCCGCGCTTTTTCCGTCTATCTCAACGCATGGAGCAATACGGCTGCCATCAGCGTCAAGCATGGCGTCGCGGTGCAGGTCGATAACTATCTTTATTGACGGATATTCCTCGAGCGCAGCGCGTATCGTTTCTTCGCTGCGGTCATAAGAGCCTGTATAAGTGGGATAGTCGTGTATCGTTCCGTCATGCAGCACTGAAATTCCGTTGTCAGCAAGCGTATTTGCCAACATCTCCCCTACTGCGACCATATTGTGCGAGGAGTCTTTTGAACGACTGGGGAAATCCTCATCAAAATAGCTTCTGGTGTACGGCTCGTAGCTTTCTGTCGTATGCGTGTGTACTATAAGCACCTGCGGCTCGGGAGAATTAAGCTCTATATCAAGGTCAGGAAGCTGCTGCGCGGCTGACAGCAACAGCTCATTGTCGTCCTCGGTGCAGTTACGCACATAAGCGCCGCTTGACAAAGCTATATAATCGCGGCTTTTCGAAGCGCCATAGGTCTTTCTGATTATCTCCCCGCTGTTTTTGCCTGCGGCTGAATAATCAAGTCCGTCATCGTGTTCGGTTATATTTCGGGATATAGCTACCGCCTTTTGCGGTGTAGCTTCAGTCGGCTCAGATTCGATAGTTTCATCGGGTAACACACTCTGACTGTCAGAAGTACTCGCCGAAGTAGTCTGCGCGGCTGACGAAGCAGCAGGAATGTCCACGTCAGTCCGCTGAGTTGTTGGCGGTGTAGCTTCGGTGTTATTCTCCTTTGAAGCAGGAAGCGGAACTCCCGCCGATATGTAAGCCGCGTTTCGCGTAAGCTCAGCGGCCGCAGCAAAGGCCTCCCCAGCCGAAGCTCCCGATATCAGCATTGTCGATGGCAGAAGCGCTGCCGCAGACAGAATTGCAATTACTTTGTTTGTCCTCATTTTTAACCTCCAGTGATGTCTTTTGTATTAATAATATTGGACAATCCAGAGATTTATGCATAGAACGCAAAAAAATTTTAAAAGTATTGACAAAAAACAGAGTGCGTGCTATAATAACATCAGAATATGTTGAAATGCGTTGATAGGAAATAAAGCTTTGACGTGGTTTTCAGAGAGCCGCCGTTTGGTGCGAGGCGGTAACGCGGCATGGCCATAGCTCCTCCTTGAGCAGGATCGCTGAACCTCACAGTAGGCGGTCACGGGTTCTCCCGTTACAGAGATACACATTGTTAGATGTGGACGAGTGGGCGAGGTTTTATACCCGCCAATGAGAGTGGTACCGTGGAGTTTACAGCTTCATCTCTTTATGAGATGGGGCTGTTTTTGTTTTATGCGTGCTTTTTAGAGCTTAAACGAATTCAACTGTTCTTCATTTGCTATAAAATTTTTGCGAAAGGACGAAATGACATGATCGAAGCAAGTAAGTACACACGACGTTATTTTATGCCGCCGTTTCCTTGTATGGACTGGACTACAAAAGAGTATGCGGATAAGCCGCCTATGTGGTGCAGCGTTGACCTGCGCGACGGAAATCAGGCGCTGATAATCCCGATGAGCCTCGAAGAAAAGCTGGAGTTTTTCGGACACCTTGTCAGAGTTGGCTTCAAGGAGATCGAAATAGGCTTCCCTGCCGCCTCCGATACCGAGTATGAGTTCTGCCGCGCGCTGATAGAGCGCAACCTCATTCCCGATGACGTTGCAGTGCAGGTTTTGACGCAGAGCCGTGAGCATATAATCCAAAAGACATTCGAGGCGCTGGAGGGCTGCAAGAACGCAGTAGTGCATCTGTATAACTCCACATCTGTTGCTCAGCGTCAGCAGGTGTTCAGAAAGAGCAAGGAAGAAATAATCGAGATTGCCGAAACAGGCGCAAAGCTGCTTAACGAATACAAGGCAAAAACAAAGGGTAATTTCCGCTTTGAGTACTCACCCGAAAGCTTCACAGGAACAGAGCCTGAGTTCGCCGCTGAGATATGCAATAGGGTCATTGATATATGGCAGCCTACCCCCGAAAACAAGGTCATCATAAACCTGCCCGTGACCGTTGCGGAATCTATGTCACACGTTTATGCTCAGCAAGTAGAATATATGTGCAAAACTCTGCACAACAGAGAGAATGTTATCGTTTCGCTGCATCCGCACAACGACCGCGGCTGCGCAGTTGCGGATACGGAGCTTGGTCTGCTTGCAGGCGCCGACCGAGTTGAGGGAACACTGTTCGGAAACGGCGAGCGCACAGGCAATGTGGATATTATCACATTGGCACTGAATATGTATTCCCACGGCGTTGAGCCGGGACTTGATTTCACTGACCTGCCCGAAATAACCGAGGCATATGAGCGCCTGACAAGAATGCACGTTTATGAGCGTATGCCGTACAGCGGACGTCTGGTGTTTGCGGCGTTCAGCGGCTCACATCAGGACGCTATCGCAAAGGGTATGCGCTGGAGAAACGAGACCGACCCCGAGCACTGGAATGTCCCCTACCTCCCAATCGACCCCAGAGATCTCGGCAGAGAATACGAGGGCGATGTTATCCGCATCAACAGCCAGTCGGGCAAGGGCGGTATCGGCTACCTCTTGGAGAGCAATTACGGAATCTCCATGCCGCCGAAAATGCGCGAGCAGTTCGGTTATATCGTCAAGGGTGTTTCGGACAGACAGCATAAGGAGCTTATGCCCTCTGAGGTCTACAAGATATTCGAGGACACCTACCTCAACAGCAACGGAAATGTTAAATTTATCAGCGCACACTATACTCAGGGCGAGCTGATCTCCTCTATCGTTAAGGTAGCGATAAACGGCTGTGAGCGCACCTTTACAGGAAGCGGAAACGGTCGTCTTGACGCGGTTTCCGACGCGCTTAAAAACGGAATGGGCATCGACTACACCATCTCTACCTTTGCGCAGAACGCCATGGAGCAATCCTCCAAATCCAAGGCGGCGTCTTATATCGGCGTAACTCTCCCCGATGGCAGAGTAAGCTGGGGCGCGGGTATCCACACCGATATAATCGTATCGTCTGTGTTGGCGCTTATTTCTGCGCTGGATAATTCGGGCGTAGTGTAATTACAAAAAATTGCGGCAGGATAAACTGTCGCAATTTTTTTGTTGAAAGTGTTGAAATATTACAAAAAGTATGATATAATAACAACATATAGTATGATACACTGATGAAAAAGACAATTCAGCAAAAGGCTATAGCAGTCACGCTCCTATATTCGCTTGACAGCGCATATAATAAGCATGGCTCTGATATAAGAAATATAAAAAGCAGATAATTGAGGAGAGTATCATTATGAAATGTCCCGAATGTAATTGCGAGGAAAGCAAGGTTATCGACTCCCGCCCAACCGAAAACAAGGTGCGCCGCCGCCGCGAATGTATACAGTGCGGCTATCGCTTTACTACCTATGAGATAATCGAAGAAGTTCCGCTGATGGTAATAAAAAAAGACAATTCCATCGAGCCTTTTGACAGAGAAAAGCTGGTCGACAGGCTGTGCAGAGCTACCGTAAAGCGCCCTGTAACTCTGGAAACAATAGAAAACATGGTTGAAAGCATCGCAGCTGAGCTTAAAAATTCACTGCAGCGCGAGGTGACTTCCGACAAAATCGGCGAGCTTGTTCTGCATAAGCTGAAGGATATCGACCCTGTCGCATACATCAGATTTGCGTCAGTTTATCGCGATTTCGGCGATGTTGACAGCTTTATGAAGATAATCTCTGAGCTTAAAGAAGCACAGTAATTTGTGCAGCGAACACAAAAACATTATAAAAATCATACCCTGAGAAAATATCTTTCTCAGGGTATTGTTGTTATTTAAAAACCAAGTTATATATTTTTAAAATAGTTGCTACCATTAAGAGCGGATATTTTGTATTTCTCCAGCTTGTCGCTGATGTCTATAACCTTGGGCATATTATCACTGCCTGCGCTCTCCAGCTTTTCTTCAAGCGTTTTGATAGTGTTTTTATAATCGTCAGCCATAAGGTCAAGATCGGCGCTGAGCATGACTACGCTCTTCGCCATATTCTTCATGATCTCGATAGCGTTATGTGTGTTTTTGATAATAAAGCTTTCAAACTGGTCCTCGGTCACCTGCATCACCATAGCGTCCTTGATTGCAACTACCGTATAGGGGCTGGGTCTGCCCGCAAGCATAGATACCTCGCCAAAGCACTTTGATTCTCCCGCAGCACCGATGAGATATTCATTTTCCTCGCCATAATGCAGATAAAGCGCAACGCTGCCCGATAATATTTTATACAGCGCATTGCAACGTTCACCCTCGCGGATAATTATCTCGTCCTCTTTATATATCTTCATCAAAGAATTCTGCTTATTATCGCTCATGGTTATTCCTCCCTGTTAGGCATTAAATGGTGTGATTTATATAATTATTATACAATAAATGACAAGTCACGTCAAGACTATTTCGGCAAAAAACGGCATAGTAAACGCTCGCTTTGGCACAGAAACATAGTTTTTCGAAAGACTGAAACGCCCTGTTACACAGGGCGTTTCATATCAGTTTAATGTCGAAGATTTTTCTGCAGCCAGTTCTGCTTTCTTTTCGTTTTTCTCACGAGAACGAACCTTGATCAGAGTATTATCTGCTCCGTCTAAAAGATCCTTATAGCCAATCTTTGACATGATCTCGTCTTGTGTTTTGATATGTGCTTTATCACTATTGCTCTTTTGTATATCCTTATCGGGATCTTTAATAATATTAAAGAAGCGAAGTATCCTTATCAACAGCGAAACAGGCTCCTTCTTCATATCCTTAATATCTGTCTCAATAGCAATGGGCGGTAGCAATTTAATGCCATTCTCAGCATGAGCGTCTTCTTTCATCTTACAGATATCCAATCTCTTGCCGCTGAGCGCAGCAGCGCAGATGTCACACTTCAGCTTAGCATAATCCAAATTGGTGGGTTTAGCTTCTTCAAACTTCTGACGATAGGTCACAAACATCTCATTACCGTCGACCTCTCTGGTTTCACCTGTAGGCAGATCAAGAACGCTTTTACCGTCTATGTATACCTCTGTGCAGGGGTCAAATCCCAGCTTTTTAACCTTTTTAAGCTCGTCGACGGTATATACCAGATCAAGCATTCTGTTAAAGCTTGCTTCGCCCCACTCTGTTTCAGCATAAGAAAGGGTGCGCGACTCATTATTTGCTATGAAACTTTCAGCGGTCAGATCTTTAAGAAGATAATTGCTTTCAAACTTAAGAAAAGCGCTACCGCAACCAAGCTCCAACATATCATCATCTATCAGATTCTCGACAGTGAGTTGACGCAGTTCATCAAGAACTTTGTTCTTTTGATCTTTTGATACTTTCTTACACTGTTCTTTAAGATGAGCAAAGATCTCCTTTTGCTCATCATTCTCAGGAACAAACTTTCCATCGCCGAATGCAGCATTCAGAATTGACGCAGCTTCTGTCATAGCCTTGTCCCAGAATTCTTTCATTGCAACACTGACAGGCATTCTTTCTCCATTGTCATTATTGAGAACCTTTCTGTCGAAAAATGCAGACATTACATTAGTAACGACACTTTCCTTTACGGACAGCGGACACTCCTCAAAGGGCATACTTAAAGCCTGCTCGGGAGTAATGTTTTCCGGAATTGCAATCTTTTTTCCGGCAGTGTTATTAAGAATGATAAACTCATTTTTGTATTTTACAGGGACTTCAATGTTAGGATTTTCCTTAATAAAGGATTCTAAAAAACTGAGATATGTAGGCGCCAGCTTGCTTCTTACATTATCAGCGAAAAACGCAGTACCGTTTTTGCTCATACCCAGCATCGCCGCAATCATGACTGGATCGTAGCAGTTCAGCGCTATATCGTTCAGACGTTTACCTATCTTATACATCTCGATAACATCATCGTTATCGCCAACGAATCTATCGGTAGCGAAATCAGTTATCATATAATGGCGCAGATCACGGTCGCTTTCATAACGTTCCTGTGCCATATTCTCATAAAGCTCTCTTGTAAAGCTCTTCTTGTCATTTGCATAATTCACAATTTCCGAAATAAGGTGATCAACATTCTGTATTACGATCTTATCGTCTGCCATAACAATATCCTCCTAAAAGTGTTTTTAAGGTGTCATTAGTATATACGAATGACCTCTCAAAACGTAACAGAAAAAATCACTTTTTATTTCTGCAATATCCGCTCCCCTCCCGAAAGCAGTGCGGCCGCAAACACCGCCATATGATCGTAATCCGAATAGCCTTTGTAAACAGGCATTGGCAGCTCAAGCGGCTCACAAAGTCCGCTCAATGTATGAATCGCTCTGTTGAGCGACAGCGTTATGCGCTCAGCGGTCTTTGAAGTGACCGATATAGTGTTTCGTGACCCTATGCCACAGGTCACAACTGCATTTCCACGAAGCTTTTCATACAAAAGCTCGTCATCTGCATTGACTACCGCCGCAAACACCGTAAGCTTTTCGGGAATCCGCGCCCCCTTGCCAAGCACCACTATTGAGTTTTGTGCGGCTATTTCGGTTAAACTGTCGGTACACATAACCTCGCATTTAGGAAATACTGCCCCGTCAAGAAGCACTGAAACATTCACCTTACCGACTGCAACGACCATGATAACGCCCTCCAAACAAAAAAGCCCTGAGCAATCACTCAAGGCTTAGTTTATGTTTCTGTTGTCAAAAAATCCGCTTATCAGTCTGCGGAATATTTCTCCATAAGCTTTATCGCAGTGCGGATACCGTCCACCGCTGCAGACATTATTCCGCCCGCATAGCCTGCGCCCTCGCCGCACGGGAAAAGATTATCGGCGCAGCCCGCAAAGCCTGCTTCGCAGCGCGGTATCCTCACAGGTGAGGAGCTTCGTGTTTCTATAGCAGTAAGCACGCTGTCGCTGTCGGAAAATCCTTTTATGCGCCTGTCGAAAGATTTAAGTCCGCGCGCCATTATATCGGATATATGCTCAGGGAAAAGCTGCCGCAGATCGGCACTTTCAACGCCAAGCGGATATGTCGGCGTTACTCGTCCAAGCGTAAGCGCTCCGCCGCTGCCTACAAATTCCCTTGTGAGCATAGCAGGCGCCTTTCCCGCACCCTTGCCAAGCTCATAAGCCCTCTGCTCCAGCCGATGTATGAACTCAGCGCCCGCAAGCGGCTCATTTCCAAAATCCTCGGGAGTAACCGATACAAGTACCGCGCTGTTGGCGTTTTCCCCCGCACGGTCGAAATAACTCATGCCATTGGTGACGATAGTTCCGTTCTCGCTAGCCGAAGCCACCACATATCCACCGGGGCACATACAAAACGTGTAAACTCCGCGCTCGCCCTCTCGATAAGAAAGCTGATACTCCGCGGGAGGCAAAGCAGGGTGTCCCGCATAAGCGCCATAAAGCGCAGCGTCGATGTCAGCCTGAAGATGTTCTATTCTAGCTCCTACAGAAAACGGCTTCGGAATAAGCTCTACGCCGCTTCTCAGCAGCATTGAAAACGTATCGTGTGCGGAATGCCCCACAGCAAGAACAAGCGCGCCGCAGCGCTCCTCGCTGCCGTTTACGGTTATCGTGCTTACGCTGCCGTTTTCAAGCTTTATCTGCTCCATTGGCGAAAGGAAACGCACCTCGCCGCCGTATTCTATTATCTTTTTGCGTAGATTCTTCACTACTGTGCGAAGCTTGTCTGTGCCAATATGAGGCTTTGCCTTTGTCAGTATCTCCTCAGGGGCGCCGAACTCGCAAAAGCGCTCCAAAACGCGTGAACACAGCGGATCGCCGATGCGCGTTGTGAGCTTTCCGTCTGAAAAAGTGCCTGCGCCGCCCTCGCCGAACTGCACATTGGTCGAAGTGTTCAATGCCGCACCGTGCCAATATCCCTCGACCGCCTTTATACGCTCGTCCATCGCAGCGCCGCGCTCCAGCACTATCGGTTTATAGCCAAACTCGCACAACGTCAGCGCACAAAACATTCCCGCAGGGCCAAAGCCCGCAATATAGATATCACCGTGAAGCTTTTCACTGCCGAAATCCACCGAAAGCTCCGTTTCCTCATGAAGCCTTACATTTTGAAGCTTCTCAGAAAGCCTGCGTTCCTTTTCGGCGCTGTCAAGCTCGACATAGACCGAGCTTACAAAGCATATCTCTCGCCGCGCGTCTACCGAGGTCTTATAAAGCCGCGCAGTTTTGACCTCATTTTTCCGAACACGAAGCAAGGATAGCGCCTTGCTTACAGCGCTATCCTTTGCCTGTGAAAGTTCAGTTTTTATCTGTGATACGATAAGTGCCATTTATCCCTCTTCCGTAATTTTCGGCTCAGCATAGATCGTTGCTTTATAGCTTCCAGAAACCCAGCATTTGCTGTTTGCGCCCTTGAACTGAATATTTGCCGAAACGTCCTGTGTTCCGTCGCGAAGCGTTACACCAAGAAGGTTTACACTCACGAAGAAATCACTTGCAGACAGCGTTCCCAGTATCTCGGACGGTCCCATAACGCTTATAACAAGCTCTTTCGTGATAAGCGAAATATTGTAGTTATCGGGGACATTGATAACATTAATGTTGTCAATGACAAAATCCAGCTTGCCGTAATCGGAGATATCCCAGACAACTCTCGCGTTGTTGTTGCCCGAAAGATTTTTATAGCCCTCAGGCAGAGTTATCGGAATGGTGACTGTTTGGTTAAGCTTGATATCCGAAATATCGATCGTGCCGATATCCAGTACGCTGAGGTAATCAATGGAATCATCGGGTGCCGCAACAGTGATGGTAGACGGCTGTATCTCATATTTCAGACTGTCTACATTAAAGTAGTTCGGTACGTTTGTCAGCGTAAATGTGAGCGGAAGCTCCTTCTGCTTGTAGACAGGGATATACACCGAAACATTCTCGGTGCTGAGGATAAGATCGTCATTCACTATCCTTGCGCCGTTCGTACCGTAGATAAACAGCTCGCTCTGCGTATCGTGCGACTCGCTGATTGCGCCCGCATAAACGGAGCGTGCCTCTATCCTGTCGATCTTGTCCATCACAGAAGCAGAGCCTGTGATGGATATCGTAGCAGGCGATGTTGTTATCTCATCAACATAATATCCCTCGGGCAGGCTTATGCTGGGCGCTGTACCTGTTACGGGATACTCACGGGTAACTATCTCGTCTATCTCAATAGACACGGAACGCGGCTCCGTGCTGAGCAGGGTGTAATCTGTGCCGCTCTGACAGGTTATTTTTACAGGTACATTGAATGTGCCTGCGGATTTTACCGAGGACAGATCAAGCTCTGCAAAAAAGCTATCGGCAGACAGACCCGAAATATCGTAGCGCTTTCCCTCAATGCGGATATCCGCGGTCTTTTCGTCATAGCTTACGATCTGCAGATTGTTTTGAAGCATATACTCAGTCGCCTGCGTTTCGATATCTATGCCCTTAATGCTCTCCTCAATGGTAGGGAATATCTGTATCGATACAAAAAACCACGCAAAGATCGCAATAAAAAACGCAAGAAGTATAGACCTGTAATTTGTCGTAATATTATTTATTATTCTCTTAAAAAAATTCATCTTGCCGTCCCCCCCTTTAATTATCCGTGCTCGGAGCTTCGGGCTTCGGCTTTCTTGTTCTCTTTTTAGCGCGCACTGCACCCTCGGGCATCTTTCTCTGAAGTATCTTTGTAAGCGCCTCCTTAGAAAGACCGCGGGTAAGCTGACCATTCTCCGCAACGGAGATAGTACCCGTTTCCTCTGATACGACTATAACGAGAGAGTCGGCGTTCTCACTCATGCCTATCGCAGCTCTGTGACGTGAGCCAAGGTCGCTCGAAAGATACTGGTCCTTGTTAGTATTGGGCAAAAAGCAGCCCGCAGCGTATATTCTGTTATCGCGGATAACAACAGCTCCGTCATGAAGCGGTGCCTTGTTATAAAACAGGTTACAGAACAGATCGGGCTCGGGAGCAGCGTTGATAATGGTAGCTTTCTCGGTGATATCGCCTATCTTAGTCTGCCTCTCAACAACTATCAGTGCGCCTGTTTTTGTCATGTGAAGCCGCTCGCACGCCTCTGCGATACCTGCGATCGCCTCATCGCGCGCACGGCTGCTCTGTACATCGGAATCCGCACCAAGCGAAATATTCGGCACCTTTGCACGTCCCACACGTTCAAGGATACGGCGCAGCTCGGGCTGAAACACAACAACTATCGCAATAATTCCGACCTGGAAGAAGTTCTCGAATATAAAGCTCATTACCTTAAGCTGACATACCTGCACAACCATAAACATGAGCACAAGGATAAGTATACCCTTCATAAGCTGCTCTGCTCGTGTTTCCTTCATCAGCTTTATGACCATGTAAACAAGATAAGTAAGCAGCAGGATATCAATGATATCAAAAAAAGTTATTGATAAAACCACTCGGACAAGGTTTTGAAAAATATCCGATATATATGTCATAACGTCCAACGTTTTCTCTCCCTTTATATCTATGTATTTACCGCGCGCAAGGCGCAGTATCCCCTATATTATATTTTAACATAAATTCATAGAAATGCAAGGGATTTTACTGCAATTTACAAAATTTTCTCAAAAAAATACGGCGAAACTTGTCGTTTTCGCCGTACCTTTATGTAATTATTCGCTCGCACGCTTCAGTGCGTATTCTACTGCCTCATTGAGAGTGCCCTGCAAGAACGCCGAATAGTCGGAATTTGCGGGATTTTCAAGAAACTCCGTCACAAGATACACATTCATTCCCGCCTGCGCCGCCGCCATATCCTCGGATACGTTGTTGCCTATCATAAGGCACTCGGCAGGGTCGAGCGACAGCTTTTCTGCTATCTCCTTGTAATACGCAGGCTGAGGCTTGCAGTAGGTGCTGTTTGAATAATCGGTGACATACTCAAAATCATCATAATCCAGTCCCACCCATTTCAGACGGGTCTTAAATGCATTGGTCGGAAAAACAGGATTTGTCGCAAGCACAAGTCTGAGACCTGCCGCTTTCAGCTTTTCAATAAGCGCTCTGCGGTCAGCCTCTTTTTTCAGCACAACTTTAACTCCATCAAACTCCTTGGTGTAAAACTCGTCGCAAAGCGGCTTCGCATCGGGAAGTCCCTGCATCATTTCTCTGAAAACTTCCCAGAATATCTCAACGTTAAGACGCGAGCCATCGTTTTTCACCATGCCCTTTGTGCCTGCCCATATAGCCTTTACCGTTTCATCGGGCTGATAGCCGAGAGGGCTGAGCTTTTTGCACAGAAGACCGAAATAAACCTTTACAAAATCCTCCTGATAAAGCGGGAGGAGCGTTCCGTCAAGGTCAAACAGTACTGTCTTTATCATCGCTTTTCCTTTCCGTCTTACGTCTTGCAAGAATCTCACGCTGACGCTTAAGCTTTTTGTCATAGGAGGCTATCGCCTCATCATCTGCGCGGTAGATGGTTCTTGCCGCCGTCCACAGCACAGCGGAAGCCTTTTTGCAGCTAAGCTTCACAAGGAACTTTCCGTGCTCCGCGCACTCTGCGATATTGCTCTTTCTGCCGCCACCAAATGACAGCCACTCGTACGGCTTCATTATCTGCTGGCAATCGGGACACGGAATGTCCCTCACGCGCGCGTCTGAAAGCACTTCGCGGTAATCCTTGATGTTCTTGATAACATCTCGGCGAAGCGGTATCCTCGCTCCTGCAGACATACAGGAATACTCTGCAAGACCATTTTGCATATCAAGTCTGCGGCACACCTCATAGGTAAACCATGCGTCGTTCATTGCGTCATGTGCCTGAACTTCCATAGGTATCTGCAGGCGCTCGACTGCGTCTGACAGCGACCACTGCGTGCGCTCGTTGTCTATCTGATTTTTGTAGATAAGCTGAAGATTGATATAGTCGCTTCCCCATGACGGGTCAAGTCCGTGCAGCGCCATGTTATCCGACAGCATCGCAACATCATCAAAGCCCCATGTTATAAAGCGGAAATCATCACCACACCACTCCTTGAAGCGCTGAAATGCTTCGGGAAATTTTTCACCTGCGGCAAGCTGCTCATTGGTGATGCCTGTTATCTTTTCAACATGGCGGTTCATCTTTTTGTAGTATTTCGGCGCGATATTAAGCTTCATCTTATCAATAAGATTAAAGCTCTCGTCAGTCTTTACCGCACCGATCTGGATAACCTCACCGCGAAGCACCACAGGCGACTGCACCACGCGTGAGCGGTCAAGTGCCTGATTCCACTCCATATCTAAAATAATGTAGTTCATTTTTATCCCTTGTTTATATAATATAATTAGGAATTAGTAGTGAGGAATGAGGAATTTATGAATCCGCTGTCGCGGATTTATCAAGATCATCGCGAAATTTCAGCGTTTGCACGCGGCAGTATTGATATCGATCAACAACCGCACCATAATTCTTCATTCCTAATTTCTAATTCCTAATTGCTTTAAAGCATCAGCTTTCCGCCGACATTCTCCTTGCGCCATTCAACGAACTCATCATATGTGCCCATTCGGTCGTAGCAGCCGTTTTCGGTTATCTCGATTATACGATTTGCAGCGGTCTGAAGTATCTCATGGTCGTGAGAAGCAAACAGGATATTTCCCTTGTACTCGGAAAGACCGTTGTTTACCGCGGTTATGCTTTCAAGGTCGAGATGGTTTGTGGGACGGTCAAGGATAAGCACATTGCTCTGGAAAAGCATCATGCGTGAGAACATACAGCGCACCTTCTCGCCTCCCGACAGCACGTTTACAGGCTTAAATACATCGTCGCCGCTGAACAGCATACGTCCGAGGAAGCCACGCAGATAGCTCTCAGTTTCGTCCTTTGAGTACTGACGCATCCAGTCGAGAATAGACAGCTCGCAGTCGTTGAAGAACGCACTGTTGTCGTTCGGGAAGTAGCTTACAGAAGTCGTGCTTCCCCACTTGTAGCTGCCCTCATCAGGCTCAAGCTCGCCCATGAGTATCTTAAACAACGTTGTGACAGCTATCTCATTGCTGCCTATAAACGCTATCTTGTCGTTTCTGCCAACGGTAAAGCTGACATCATTAAGCACCTTGACACCGTCAACAGTCTTGGAAATGCCAGACACCTGCAGGATATCCTTACCTACCTCACGCTCAATATCAAAGCCGATATAGGGATATTTTCTTGAAGACGCAGGAAGCTCCTCTACCGTCAGCTTGTCGATGAGCTTTCTTCTGGAGGTTGCCTGCTTAGACTTGGATTTGTTTGCGGAGAAGCGTGCAATAAAGTTCTGCAGCTCCTTTATCTTTTCCTCTGCGCGCTTGTTCTGCTGCTTTATCATACGCTGGATAAGCTGCGATGACTCGTACCAGAACTCGTAGTTTCCGACATACATCTTAATTTTGCCGTAGTCGATATCAACGATATGAGTACATACATTGTTGAGGAAGTGACGGTCATGAGATACAACGATAACTGTACCGAAATACTCCGCAAGGAAGTCCTCAAGCCACGAAACCGCGTCAATGTCAAGATGGTTTGTAGGCTCGTCCATGAGGATTATATCGGGATTTCCGAAAAGACACTGTGCAAGCAGCACCTTTACCTTTTCGTTACCTGTAAGGCTGTCCATCTTCTGATAAAGTATCTCCTCGGGAAGTCCCAGACCTTGAATGAGCTTAGAAGCGTCAGACTCAGCCTCCCAGCCGTTAAGCTCTGCAAACTCCGCTTCAAGCTGAGCCGCCTTGTCGCCGTCCTCCTCGGAAAATTCCTCTTTGGCATACAGCGCGTCCTTTTCCTGAATGATATCATAAAGGCGCTTGTTGCCCATGATAACGGTATCCTGTACGGTGTACTCATCATATGCGTAATGGTCCTGCTTCAGCACACTCATACGAAGCTCCTCGGGCATGGAAACGCTGCCCTTTGTCGGCTCAAGCTCGCCGCAAAGCGCTTTCAGAAATGTGGATTTGCCCGCGCCGTTTGCACCGATAACGCCGTAGCAGTTACCCGGTGTAAATTTAAGCTCAACATCTTTAAACAAAAGCTGTCCGCCGAAGCTGATGCTGAGATTGGAAACTGTGATCAATTCATCGTTCTCCTTTATTTTGGTTATTTCTAATGCGAGGACACGGCTGTGTCCGTTTTATAATCACACCATAGGGCACGGCAAGCCGTGCCCTTACGGATATTATCAGATTGCCTTAAACGCCTGCTCGATATCTGCAATGATATCGTCAACGTTCTCAAGCCCTACAGAGAAGCGGATAAGACCGCCGTCGATACCTGCCGCAACAAGCTGCTCGTCAGTGAGCTGTCTGTGAGTTGCGGAAGCAGGGTGAAGCACGCAGGTGCGGATATCCGCAACGTGCACCTCGTTGGAAGCAAGCTTCAGGCTGTCCATGAACTTAACAGCTGTGCTTCTGCCGCCCTTGATGGAGAACGAGATAACACCGCTTGTGCCGAGAGGCAGATACTTCTTTGCAAGTGCGTTCTGCTTAGACGAAGCAAGCGCGGGATATGTCACAAACTCAGCCTTGCCGCTGTTTTCGATATACTGTGCTACCTTGATAGCGTTCTCACAGTAGCGCTGCATACGAACTGCGAGAGTTTCAAGACCGAGGTTCAGCAGGAAAGAGCTATGAGCCGCGGGATAGCAGCCGAAATCTCTCATAAGCTGCATTCTTGCCTTTACGATATAAGGCGCAAATGCGTAATCTCTTGTGTATACTGTGCCGTGGTAGCTCTCATCAGGCTCAGTCATGCAGGGGAACTTGCCGCTTGTCCAGTCGAACTTGCCGCTGTCAACGATAACGCCGCCGCACTGAACCGCATGACCGTCCATGTACTTAGATGTAGAGTGGATAACGATGTCTGCACCCCACTCGATAGGTCTGCACAGGATAGGTGTAGCAAAGGTATTGTCGATGATGAGCGGTACGCCGTGCGCATGAGCGACCTTTGCCCACATCTCGATATCAAGAACTGTGATAGCGGGGTTTGCGAGAGTTTCGCCGAATACTGCCTTTGTGTTCTCCTTGAATGCAGCGGAAAGCTCTTCCTCGGTAGCGTCGTGCTCAACGAAGATACATTCGATGCCCATTCTTTTAAGAGTAACGGCGAACAGGTTGATAGTGCCGCCGTAGATAGAAGCGGAAGCAATAAAGCTGTCGCCTGCCTGACAAATATTCAGGATAGACAGCAGAGAAGCAGCCTGACCGCTTGATGTGCACATAGCAGCAACACCGCCCTCCAGCGCTGCGATCTTCTTCTCAACGCAGTCTGTGGTGGGATTCTCAAAGCGGGAATAGATAAGGCTCTTTGTGGGGTCGTCAAATACTGCCGCAACGTCGTCGGTGGAGTCGTATACATAAGTGGTGCTCTGTACGATGGGCATTACTCTCGGCTCTCCGTTTTTGGGAGTATAGCCCTCATGTAAGCATTGTGTTTCGATCTTCATAATCATGTCTTCCTTTCGTATAGTAATAAATATACATTTTTTATTATAGCACAAGTCTACCTATTTTACAAGCGTTATTTTTCAATTTCCGCGATATGACTAATATCAGCCGTAAATATCGAATAATACCAAGCAAAACCGCCATAATATTGCCAATTGATAAAGAACGGAGCGTACAAAAGTGACTATAATACTTATTCGCGCCTGCATACTTTATGCGGTGATAACATTCGCACTGAGGCTTATGGGAAAGCGACAGCTCGGCGAGCTTCAGCCATCGGAGCTTGTGGTGACTATACTGATATCGAATATCGCCTCAATACCCGTCGAGGACTCCTCGGTGCCTATGCTTCTGGGAATAATTCCGATATTCACGCTGGTCTGCCTTGACGTTATAATGTCAACCATTATGATGAAATCTCCGCGGTTCAGAAAGCTTATCATAGGCTCGCCGCGCATAATAATCTCCGAGGGCGTGATACAGCAAAAAGAGATGAAGCGCCTGCGCTACACCGTTGACGATCTTGTGGAAGCAATGCGCGAACAGCAGATCTTCGATATCGGAGAGGTATACTACGCCATAGTTGAAACCACGGGCAAGATAAATTTCCTGCAAAAAAAGGATCACCAATCCGCTACACGCGCCGATGTCGGTCACGGAGGCTCAAGCTACGACCCGCCCTCCGTCATAATCCGCGACGGGGTTAAGGACGAGGAACAGCTCGATCTGCTGGGTCTTGGACAGGGTTGGCTGAACAAACAGCTTCGCGACAATAATGTAAGCACCAAGGACGTATTCCTCATGACAGCGGATAAGAACGGAAGCACTATTCTGATAAAAAAGGCGGTGAATTGATGAACAGACTTGCGGTAAGCATTTCGATACTTTCTGTCATGGCAGCAGGCTGCGTTATATCGGTATTCGCCACAAACAAAATAACCGACGATATGCACGAACACATCAACCTTGTGGAGGAAAGCTTCAAGCGCGGCGAATACAGCCGCAGCGCAGACTACGCAAAGGAGCTTCAGAATATGTGGGAGGATATGATGGAACACAGTATTCTGATAAACGACCTCGGTCATGCTGTGGAGATAACCTCATCGCTTGCTGAGATAATCTCATTCGCCGAAGCGGAAAACGATGAGATATACGCGTCCTGCGACCGCGCGCAGGTTCAGATAGAAATGCTAAGAGATATGCAGACGCCGACCTTTTGGAGGATATTGTAGTACCGCTTCGCACTTTCATTTAAAAAAATTTCAAAACCCTCTTGACAAACACTTTCACACGTTGTATAATCAAAGCGTAAACTTAAATGCGTTGACGGGTGCGGCTTTGCCGCCATACGCCCTACCACCCTTTTCAGAGAGCTGCCGTTTGGTGCGAGGCAGTAAGGACGGAGTGTATGATCCACCCTTAGCAGATGGCTTCAAATGCATTATCGCAGAGTAAGGTCATACGGATTTCCACCGTTACAGGGAAGTGCATTGCTGGATGTACAGAGGTTGAGTTTTCGTATATTATCGCCCTCTCTCCATTTGGTGTGAGGGCGTTTTTTATACAGCGAGAGTTTCCGCGTTCTCCTCTGCACACGACATTTTGAGGAGGAATTATTATGCTTACACTCGACAGGATCTACAAGGCTTCACACGTTCTTAAGGAGGTCATCAGGACTACCGACCTTATCAAAGCGCCGAAGATAAACCCCGACGCGGACGTTTATCTCAAGACCGAAAATCTTCAGGTCACAGGCTCGTTCAAGGTACGCGGCGCATATTTTAAAATATCGCAGTTGTCTGATGAGGAAAAGGCAAAGGGTGTTATCGCCTGCTCTGCGGGAAATCACGCTCAGGGCGTTGCTCTCGCCGCAACAAAGGCGGGAATAAAGTCACTCATCTGTCTGCCCGACGGCGCGCCTATCTCTAAGGTCGAAGCAACAAAATCCTACGGCGCAGAGGTGTGCCTTGTTGAAGGCGTTTACGATGACGCTTATCAGAAAGCACTTCAGCTTCGCGACGAAAAGGGCTATACATTTATCCACCCGTTTGACGACGAAAATGTTATCGCAGGACAGGGCACTATCGGACTGGAGCTTCTCGACCAGCTCCCCGACATGGACGCAGTAGTGGTTCCCATCGGCGGCGGCGGACTTATAAGCGGTGTTGCTTATGCAATAAAGCAGCTTAATCCCAACATCAAGGTATACGGCGTTCAGGCTGCAGGAGCGCCCAGTATGGCTAATTCTGTTGCAGATGGCAAGATAGAGCGCCTTGACGGAGTTTCCACCATCGCAGACGGCATCGCCGTGAAAGAGCCGGGTGCGAACACCTTTGAGCTTGTAAAGGAATATGTTGACGAGATAGTGACCGTCACCGACGATGAGATATCCGGCGCTATCCTCGCGCTTATCGAACAGCAGAAGCTTATCGCAGAGGGCGCAGGCGCAGTTTCAGTTGCTGCAGTGATGTTCAACAAGGTGCCTGTCAAGGGCAAAAAGGTGGTCTGCCTTGTATCGGGCGGCAACATTGACGTTACGATCCTCTCGCGCGTTATCCGCCGCGGTCTTGTAAAATCGGGAAGAAACTGCCTGCTAACCATTCAGCTTGTTGATAAGCCCGGTCAGCTTACAGGCGTAGCTTCCATAATCGCAAAGCTTGGCGGCAACGTTACCGCAGTCCACCATGAGCGCGCCGACGCAAACAGCGATATCAACGGCTGCTTTTTGCGCATACAGCTTGAAACAAGAAATTTCGAGCATCTTAACGAGATAAAACAGGCTCTTTCAGATAAGGGCTTTAAAATAGTTGCATCTTAACAGGAGGAACAAACATGAAAACTATAAGCACAAGCAACGCACCCGCAGCAATCGGCCCGTACAGTCAGGCTAAGATCACAGAAAACCTGCTGTTTGCATCGGGACAGATAGCTATAGTCCCCTCTACAGGCGAGATTATTGATGGCGGCATTGAAGCGCAGACAACGCAGATATGCGAGAATATAAAAGCAATCCTCAGCGAAGCAGGACTTACATTCGACAATGTTGTAAAGACCACCTGCTATCTGCATGATATCGCAGATTTTGCAGCGTTTAACGCAGTGTATGCTGAGTATTTCACAGCAAAGCCCGCAAGAAGCTGCGTAGGAGGGCTTGACCTGCCCAAAGGCGTGCTTGCCGAAGTGGAGATAATTGCTGAGCTAAAAGCGTAAATTCATTAGCTAGCCCGAAATGTGATATTTTTCGGAGAATTGCAGAAAACCCCTTTATTTTTTTGATTATCTGTAGTATAATAATCAAGTAATGCGTTTTCGCAGCAGCTATTAATTATCACTCAGAGGTGGAAAAATGGACATATTTCTTGACATCGTCCTTATACTCGCAGGCTTTGTTCTGCTGATAAAGGGCGCAGACTTTTTCGTTGACGGTGCAGCTTCCCTCGCAAGAAAGCTAAAGATACCGTCACTTGTTGTAGGATTGACCATAGTTGCGCTCGGCACCAGTTGTCCCGAGCTTGCAGTAAGCGTTTCCTCGTCGCTTAGTGGAGCGAACTCCATGGCAATAGGAAATGTTGTTGGCTCAAATCTGTTCAATCTGCTGGTCGTACTGGGCGTGTGCGCTGCTATCACACCCGTTGTGGTAAGCAAGGACGTAATAAAACGCGACTTCCCAGTTTCTATCGGCGTTATGGTAGTATTCGGCATACTGCTTCTTATCGGAACGCAAGACTATACGCTCGACTGGTACGAAGCTGTCATATTGTTGGTTCTGCTCATAGGATATATGATTTGGACCGTTACAGCCGCACTGAAGAACAGAAAAAACGTAGTCGAAGAACAGACGACTGAAAAATTCATTTGGTGGAAATGTGCGCTGTTTATAATCGGCGGTGCTGCAGGCATAGTTTTCGGAGGTACTCTTGTAGTTGATCACGCTGAAACTCTCTGCTGTGACAGGCTCGGCATCAGCCCTACACTCGTAGGTCTTACAGTATGCGCTATCGGAACCTCCCTACCCGAGCTCGTTACCTCCGTGGTTGCAGCCAAAAAGGGCGAAAGCGACATGGCTATCGGTAACGTTGTGGGCTCCAACATACTCAATGTAGTATGTATCCTCGGCGTTTCAGGACTTATCTCCCCCATTGATGTATCGATGAATATCCCCATGAACATCATCATCGACATCTGCATCTTCCTTGCAACTGCGATACTCTGCTACATCTTCTGCCTCAACAAGAAGATAAACCGTGTTGAGGGCATCGTTCTCGTGGTGCTGTATGTTGCGTACATGGTATACGCAATACTCCGCGAACCTGCTATTCAGGCGATGTTTGCATAAACTATACTAAAAAGCTATTGACAACAAAGGGCGGCAGAAAAACACTGCCGCCCGTTTTATAAGCTGTATGAAAGGAACATCACAATGAGCGAAAAGAACCATTCTTGGCTTGACAACGCCGTATTTTACGAAATATACCCCCAGTCCTTCCGCGATACCAACGCTGACGGCATCGGCGATTTCAACGGAATCATAGAAAAACTCGACTATATCAAAGAGCTTGGCTGCAATGCCATATGGATAAATCCGTGCTTTCTCTCGCCTTTCGGTGACGCAGGATATGATGTACAGGATTACTGCACAGTCGCTCCGCGCTACGGAACAAACGAGGACCTTGTCCGCGTATTTGACGAAGCCCACAAACGTGGTATGCACGTTATTCTCGACCTTGTTCCCGGTCACACCTCAGTGGAGCATAGATGGTTTAAAGAGAGCATGAAGCCCGAGAAAAACGAGTACACCGACCGCTATATCTGGACCGATTCGATATGGGAATCCGTGGACTGTCTGCCTTGTCTGCGCGGTATATCTCAGCGCGACGGAAGCGTTGCACTAAATTTCTTTTCCACCCAACCGGCGCTGAATTATGGCTACTACAAACCCTCGCTCCCATGGCATCAAGCGATGACCGACGCGGGTCCGCTTGCCACCCGAGAAGCGATAAAGGACGTTATGCGCTTCTGGCTCAAAGCAGGCTGCGACGGCTTCCGTGTGGATATGGCAGGCTCACTTGTAAAGAACGACCCCGACGGCGAGGGCACTATAGAGCTTTGGCAGGATTTTCGCCGCTTTCTGGACGAGGAATTCCCTCATGCGGCGATGGTATCCGAATGGGGCGAACCCGACAAATCTTTACGCGGCGGCTTCCACATGGATTTTTTGCTGCATTTCGGACCCTCGCATTACAACGACCTTTTCCGCTGCGACGAGCCTTATTTCTCAAAACGCGGCAAGGGCAGCACAGAGGAATTTATCGCAAAGTACAAGGAAAACTATGAAAAAACAGACGGCAAGGGGCTTATCTGCATTCCCTCAGGAAATCACGATATGGACAGACTGGCACGCCGTCTTGACACAGACGAGATAAAGGTAGCATTCGCATTTCTGCTTACCATGCCCGGCGCGCCATTCATATACTACGGTGACGAAATAGGCATGAACTATGTAGAGGGACTTACCTCTGTAGAGGGCGGCTACGGACGTACAGGCTCGCGCTCCCCCATGCAGTGGAGCAAGGGACTTAACGCAGGTTTTTCCTCAGCGACCGCCGACAAGCTGTATATTCCGCTCGACCCATCGACTGACCGTCCCGACGCGGAAAGTCAGATGGCAGATGAATGCTCAGTATACAGCGAAACGAAACGCCTTATAGCGCTCAGAATGGCAAATCCTGCGCTGCAAAGCAACGCAAAAATAGAATGGATACGCAATGACTACCCCACTGTATATCTGCGCGAATGCAGCGAGCAGAAGATACTCATAGTCATAAACCCCTCGGCACAGCCCTGCGAGGTTCAGCACATCGGCGGCAAATTACTGTACAGCATAGGCGAAGTGAAGATGTCTGAAACTGCTACAAGTCTTGGCGGCTGTGCAGCGGCGATCATTGAGCTATAAAAAAACAAGCGCACTACCAAACGTGAGTCTTCTTTTACACGAAACACTTAACCCCGCAGTTGTAAAACGGCGGGGTTAAAAAACTTATATATGACTGTCACACCCAAAAACGCTCCTGCTTTTATGCTAAATTATCGGGGCCGAAAGAGCTTGGCAGCAGCTCTTCAAGGGTTGTCTCGCGGTAGTCACTGACGCTTTTGCAGACTATAACTGTCATATCAGACGGCACACAGAACTCGCGCAGAACTTGTCGGCACACTCCGCAAGGATAAGCAAAGTCTGTTGCTTCACTCATATCCTCGGTGCGTTTTCCGCCCGCTATTGCGATAGCCTTAAAGCTGCGGTGTCCCTCGCTGACAGCTTTAAATACCGCTGTGCGCTCTGCGCAGTTGGTCGCGCCGTAGGACGCATTTTCCACATTGCAGCCTGTATATATCGAGCCGTCCGCACATAGCAGCGCAGCTCCCACACAATAGCCCGAATAGGGCGCATACGCATTTTTTCTGGCTTCAATGGCAAGAGAGATCAACTTTTCTCTGTATTCGCTGATGTCCATTTCGCACCTCCGAAGTATAATTATATAATTATAATAACATCAGACGAGCACAATGTCAACACTGTTTGTATTGACACCGCATCATAATTGTAATATAATTAGAGCATAGACAAACGGCTGTTCATCAAATACAAAGGAGCAAAAAAATATGCTGAAAAACAAGGTTGCAATAATCACAGGCGGCACAAGAGGAATTGGCTTTGCCATTGCTCAGGCATTCCTCAAAAACGGAGCAAAGGTTGCAGTTCTCGGATCGCGTAAGGAAACGGTAGATAACGCGCTTTCTAAGCTTAAATCAGAAAACTCATCATGGGAAGTCATGGGACTTTATCCCGACCTCACCGATTACAGCGCAGTTGAAGCAGCGTTCAAGACTATTTCCGAAAAATTCGGCGGTATAGATATCCTTGTAAACAACGCAGGTATCTCAGCCCGTGAGCCTATTGAAGCCTACGAACCCGATGCATTTAAAAAAATAATGGATCTGAATGTTACTGCGGTATTCAACGGTTGCAAGGCGGCTGTTCCGTTCATGAAAGAAAAGGGCGGCAGCATAATCAACACCAGCTCCATGGTCGCAAAATTCGGACAGCAGAGCGGTGTGGGCTATCCTGCGTCAAAATTTGCTGTAAACGGACTTACACAGAGCCTTGCACGCGAGCTTGGAAAATACAATATCCGCGTAAATGCCGTTGCTCCCGGAGTTACGCGCACCGACATGGTTGCTTCGCTTCCCGAGGAGATGGTAGCACGAGTTGCGGCGGGAATACCTCTCGGACGTGTGGGAGAGCCTGAAGAGGTCGCAAATGCGTTCCTGTTCCTTGCAAGCGATATGGCAAGCTACATCTCGGGTGCGATACTCGCCGTTGACGGCGCAACAGTGAACTGATATATTTAAAAGCTCACCGATATTATTTCGGTGAGCTTAATTTGTCGTTGTTTGCCGCGCAGACCTGTGTTCCGATAAAAAATAAGTCTTTGTACTTGATTTTTTATTGGTAAAGTAGTACAATATTATTAGTTGATACTATATCTGACAGGGAGGGTTACAGTGAAGCTTCATTGGAATACAAGATACCTTACTATAGCGGCATACGCTGTAGGCTCAATAGTTGTGAGCGCTCTTGCTATACTGCTTATCTTCAAATTTGACTCGGTCATGGAGAAGCTGTCGGTATTTGGCGCGATCGCAACGCCCATAATCATCGGCATATTTGTAGCCTATCTGCTCAATCCGCTTATGACGTGGATAGAGACTAAATGGTTCAAAAAATGGTCGAAATCGGAAGATCACAAAAAGCGCGGCAGAGCGCGTGCATTGGCGCTGACTCTTACAATGCTGTTTGTTGTTGCGGCATTGGCGCTGGTCGTTGTTATGGTTATACCTGAGCTAGTTGATAACATCATCACCATATTCTCGAATATGGATTCATACATCGCAACAGTAAACGATTTTCTTAATGAAACATTTGAAAACAATCCCACACTGCTCGAGTTTTTCGATAACCCTCTTAATAACTTCAGCCAGTTCATCACCAACCTATGGGAAGAGTACTCAAACGAGCTGCTCACATTTGCAGGAAACCTCGCAAACGGCGTTTGGTCTGTACTCTCCGCGATGTACAATTTCATCATCGGACTTGTCATCTCGATATATCTCCTCGCTAAAAAAGAGATGTTCATCGGTCAGACGAAGAAGCTTATCTTTGCTTGTGTAAAGGTAAAGCGCGCTCAGCGTTTTCTTGCTATATGCCGCGAGGCGAGCAAGAAATTCCTTGGCTCTATCATGGGTAAGATCATTGAGGCGCTCATCGTTGCCTGCTTCTGCTTTATCGGCTGCACCTGCCTCAGCCTGCCGTATTCACTGCTTATTTCTGCGATAATGTTCGTATTTAACCTCATACCTTTTATCGGCCCGTTTATCGGCTGCATTCCCTGTACGCTGCTTCTGCTGCTGTCGGGCGACCCTATGAGCGCACTGTGGTTTGTGATATTCATTCTCATACTTCAGAATATCGACGGAAACATCATCTCTCCGTGGATACTGGGCGACTCTACAGGTCTTCCCGCTGTATGGGTGCTCATCGCCATTCTTATCGGCGGCGGATTCTTTGGCGTGCTTGGTATGCTCCTCGGTGTGCCTGTGTGTGCAGTTATCTATATGCTGTTCAAGGAGTTTATCGAGGGCAAGCTTCGAAAACGTAAGCTGCCGCTAAAAACAAACGACTATGTCGGCGATGTCGGGTATATAACTCCTGAATATCAATGCGACGAGTCTGAATATGAAGCTCCCATTACCGCTTCTGTTACTTCCGAGGTGCACAAGCCTACATTTAAAGAGGTGCTAGTCAATAAAAAGGACGAATATAAAAAGCGCTTCCATATAGGCGAGAAAAAGAAAAACGCTGACGAAAAGAAAGAACCAAAAAAATAAACTGTAAAAAAGCTGCTTTCGGTATGAACTGAAAGCAGCTTTTTTTGAATAACTTTTTTATTTAAGATATTGCGCGATCGTTTGATAGCATTTTAGCATTTCCGCCTCGGATATAGTCCTGTTTGCAGGGCTTGTAGACGGCAGGCATATCGCAGATGGGAAGTCGTCTCCGAAAAACCTGCAATAAAGCGAATACGCCTTTTTGCCTGTAGTGAACACCGCTTTGATATCAGCCGTATCAAATATCTGTTTCAGATCATTTGGCACGGCATTTTTTATCGAAGCGTCTGAAGCGCCGTCTATATCACAGCTTTGCAGCACGTCCCAAAGAGCTATTCCATGCTTTTTGCACAGCATTTTTCTGCCCTCGATATCAGCAGGAAGCTCCTCGCCCAGGGCCTCGCTCAGCATACGCCAAAAACGGTTTTGCGGGTGCATATAGTAGAAACCCAGCGCTCTTGACTTAGGTGATGGGATAGAGCCGAGTATCAGCACCTTGGAGCTTTCGTCATACAGCGGCGGAAACTCATGAAAAACACGTTTTTCAGAACTCATAATCGCAGCTTGCGGACTCGGTGCGGATACTCTTGCAGAAATCCGAAACTGCCACATGAAGCGGATTTACGCTGTAGGACTTCAAGTCCTCCATGCTGTCAAACTCAGACACCAGCACGGCGTCATAGCTTCTTTCGGAGGGGTTGATGTTAATGCCTACCTCCATTGCGCGTATCTCGGGTATCTGACCCTTCAGCGCAAGAAGCTTATCACGGAAAAGCAGCATATTCTCCTGCTCGCCCTCTTTAAATCTCCACATTACAATATGCTTTACCATAACTTTTTAACCTCCATATCATGCGGCTTCGCTTTCCTCTGCGGGAGTGTATGTGCCGTTAAGTATAGCCGTCATACGCTCTCCTGCAAGCTGAACGCAAGCCCACTGCTCTTTACCGTCATTGCTGGAGAACAGGTCGCGGTCTGTCCATGCCATAACGCCGTTCCAACCGTTGTTGTATGCCCATTCATAGCAATCCTCGATAGGCTTGACGTCCTTTCTCGACACCTTTATACCCTCATGCGAGCATTCGCCGACAACGCGGGGCTTGCTTATGTCGATACCGAACTCCTCGGCAGTTGCAACGAACGGACAGCTGAACCACTGGTACTGCCAATCGTAATAATGCACAGATGTAAAGTCGATGAATGCATTTTCGTTATCATAACGGCTCTGAAGGAATTTATCAGAACTATAATCGCCCTCGTGCTTAGCGCTATTGTACTTTATCATTCCAAAACCGATAGTAACCAGCATATCATCTGTGTTTTCGTGGATAGCCGCACAGGCTCTTGCGAAATAATCGCCGAGGCAGTCCCAAGATATCTGACCGCACTCTGCGTTTTCGTGCACCCAGTCAGGCTCGTTGATAAGGTCGATGCTCCACACATAATCGTTGCTGTCATAACGCTTGCAGAACGGGATAACATAGTTTTCTATGTAGCTGTCGATTTTCTCGGTGTCCTGCACCATTGCGCGCCAGCGGGTGTGCTTGTAGTTTTCGTCCTTGAAATGGTCAAACGACATGAGCGTTGCCATGATGTATATCTCGTTCTCTGCTGCGAGTGTGAACAGCGAGTCGAGGTCCTGCCAATGCTTTTCGGTAGCACCCGAAACATTACCTCTTTCGTCGATCTCAACGCCATTGTTTCCGCTGCAGTTTATCCAGATACGGCAGGAATTGAAGCCCTTTTCGTTCATCATTGCAAAAACGTCCTGCCAGTAGTCCGCATTATAGCCGCCGCCGAAATCGTCCCACTTCTGCCACGGAACATTCATACCTGTGAGCCATACCTCTTCGCCTGCGAGCTTAAAGGTGTTGTCCTCGATATAAATGTTGGCTCCGTCATACGGGCCAAGCTCGGGCTGCTGAGTATCGGCGTCTCCCGAAGAAGTGTTGTCCGAAACGGAAGTATCGCTTGATGTGCCCGAATCGCTCGTTGAGCTTTCGCCCGAATTGCCGCAGCCTGTCAGCAATACACAGCCTGTCAATAGAGCGGCTAATATTCTGGTGATCTTGTTCATGTTTCCTCCTTAATAATTCCAAAACAGCCCGCGCAGTGCGGGCTGTAAAGCTTATTGATGTTAAAGCGCTATGTATTGACCCTCGGTCACGATAGGTGCGATATCCAGCGTGAAATCACAGCCGCAGCGCATACCTTTTTTCTGCAAATAGGAGCAGGTGCATGAATATGCGGTGTTTGGAGTGTTGTTTTCACGGCTGAGATGTCCAAGGATCAATCTTGTCGTACCGCCGTTTATCAGCTTTTCTGCAAACTCTGCGGCGGCGGCATTTGAAAGGTGCCCGATATCAGACGCTATCCTGCGTTTTAGCACAGGCGAATAATTCGGGTTTCTGCGGAGCATATCTATATCATAATTCGATTCAAGAAGCACCGCGTCACAACCGAGCAGGCTACGCTCAACCTCCTCTGTCACAGTGCCGATATCAGTACAAACAGCGATATTCAAGCCGTTGTAATTTATCCTGTATCCAACGCTTTCGGGCGTATCGTGAGGCGTGTGGAATGCCGTAACCTCAAACTCCGCACTTTTGTAGCCCTCTTTGAAGATATCAAAAAGCCTCGCCGTATCGGGAAGCGGATTTTTTACGCTGCTTTTCAGCGCTGCGATCGTCCCCGCGCTTGCAAATATTGGGATATTTGTATGTTTTGCAAGAACATTCAGTCCCTTTACATGGTCGATATGCTCATGCGTGATAAATATCGCCTCTATCTGTCCGATATCGGTGTCAATAAGCGACAGGGCGTTTTTCAGCGAGTTGAACGCACAGCCGTCGTCAATAAGGATACCGTGACCCTTTGTTCCGACAAAGGTGCAGTTTCCTGTGCTTGAGCTGCATATCGGATATATCCTAGCCATCAGATAGCCTTTCTAGCTTTCTTTTCAGACGCAACAGGGTCAGGCTCATCTACCTTTTCGATGTCAGCGCCGAGCAGGCGGAGCTTTTCCTCCATGTTCTCGTAACCGCGCTCCACATGATAGATGTCATATATTTCAGACACGCCTTCTGCGCCAAGTGCGGCAACTATAAGCGCTGCGCCGGCACGAAGGTCGGTAGCCTTAACAGGTGCGCCCTTGAGCGAATCCACGCCCTCGATAACGGCAACTCTGCCCTCTACCGAGATATTTGCGCCCATTCTGCGAAGCTCGTCAACATAACGGAAACGATTGTCGAAGATGCTTTCTGTCACCATACTTGCGCCCTTTGCACAGGTAAGCACTGCCGCCATCTGGGGCTGCATATCTGTGGGGAAACCGGGGTGCGGCTGAGTTTTAACGGTGGTGCCGACATAATTGTCGCCGCCGATAACTCTCACTGCGTCATCGAACTGCTCTACCTTTACGCCGATCTTAACAAGCTTCTGAGTGATAGGCTCGAGATGTTTGGGAATAACATTTTTAATAAGGATATCGCTTCTGGTTGCGGCAGCTACGGCCATGAATGTACCCGCCTCGATCTGGTCGGGAATAACGCTGTAGTTTGTGCCGCGCAGATACTTCACACCGCGTATTTTAACCACATCGGTGCCTGCGCCGAGGATATCCGCGCCCATGGAGTTGAGGAAATTCGCGAGATCAACAACATGAGGCTCTTTCGCTGCATTTTCGATTATAGTAAGACCGTCAGCCTTTACCGCCGCCATGATTCCGTTAATGGTAGCGCCAACGGAGTTTTTGTCAAAGAATATCTGATTGCCGACAAGCCTGTCAGCGGTGAGGTTCACCATACCGCCGTCGATAGTATAAGCAGCGCCGAGAGCTGCAAAGCACTTTAAATGCTGATCTATCGGACGATCGCCGAGATCGCAGCCGCCCGGCATGGAAACATGAGCCTCGTGAAAACGACCAAGCAGAGTGCCGAGGAAATAGGACGAAGCTCTCATGAGCTTAGCCTTTTCATAAGGCACAGGGATATTGCGCAGAGTACGCGGGTCGATCTCGACCGTTGTTTTGTTCAGCATACGAACATTTGCGCCCATCTCGGACATGATCTGAAGAATTATAGTGACATCGCTGATATTAGGTATATTTTCAATAACGCAGGGCTCATCGGAAAGGATAGCCGCAGGGAGTATCGCAGCAACCGCATTTTTTGCGCCGCTGATAACTACCTCACCGCTGAGCTTCTTTCCGCCCTTGATAACGTACTTTTCCAAAGAAACACTTCCCCTCGTCCCCTATAATCGGGACTGCAATAATATATTGAAACGCCGCCTCGCAGCGCTAAGTATCAAACACAGGCGAGAATGTATACACTCGCACGTTAATATTATATCATATTCAAACTGAAAATTAAAGTGGTTGAAGCAAAAAAAATGTCGATTTTACTCTTTTTGTAACTTTCAACAAAAACATGGTTGAAAACTTTCTGTTTTTATCAAAGGATAAAGTATCGGCGCACATTTTCCGCTGCGTATATTATTGACCTGTGGGGCTAAAATAATCTTTCCGTAAGAAAAAACCTTAATAACATAAAAAATACTGCTACTCCGGACAACCGTACAAATTTTTTCTCAATCAGAATAAACTATCTTCAATACTTTGAATGCCATTTTTGCAACACGACCGCCTATCTGCATTAAAACCCATTGACAAAACCGCAAAATTATAATAAAATAATAATGTATTTTTATTACACGAAAGGACGCAACTAAAATGGCAAAGCTTAACGAAAATTTTTTCAACCTGAAAAAGAACTATCTGTTCATTGATATCGCAAAGAGGATAAAGGCTTACACAGCGGCTCACCCCGATGCAAAGCTTATCAGAATGGGTATCGGCGACGTTACACAGCCCCTTGCTCCCGTAGTCGTTGAGGCTATGGAAAAGGCTTGCCGCGAGATGGGCGTTAAGGAAACGTTCCGCGGCTATGAGGACAGCGGTGCAGGCTATGACTTTCTGCGTGACGCAGTTTCTGACTACTACAAGAGCTTCGGCGCTGATGTTCCCGCCGCTGAGATACACATCTCCGACGGTGCAAAGAGCGACTGCGGCAACATAATCGACATCTTCGGCGAGGGAAATGTCGTGCTCGTTACCGACCCCGCATACCCCGTATATGTTGACTCTAACGTTATGAGCGGAAACTCCGTTCTTTACGCTGACTCCAACGAGGAGAACGGCTTCGCGGCTATGCCTCCCAAGGACATCAAGGCTGACCTCATCTATCTGTGCAGCCCCAACAACCCCACAGGCTCTGTTTACACAAAGACACAGCTCAAGGAGTGGGTAGACTACGCTCTTTCTAACAACGCTATAATCATTTTTGATGCCGCTTATGAAGCATTTATCACCGATCCCGATCTGCCCAGAAGCATTTATCAGATCGAGGGGGCGAAAAAGTGCGCTATCGAGATTTGTTCGCTCTCTAAGACAGCAGGCTTCACAGGAACACGCTGCGGCTACACTGTAGTTCCCGAGGATATCATTCAGAAGAACAGCAAGGGCGAGGATGTAAAGATCGCTGACCTGTGGAACAGACGTCAGGGCAGCAAGTTCAACGGCGTTTCTTACCCTGTACAGCGCGGTGCTGAGGCTGTGTTTACCACTGAGGGTCAGAAGCAGACAAAAGCTACTATCGCTTACTATCAGGAGAACGCACGCATGATAGCAAAGACCTGCGACGAGTTGGGTATAAGCTACACAGGCGGAATTAATTCCCCCTACATCTGGCTTAAGTGCCCCAAGGGCATGGGAAGCTGGGATTTCTTCGACTACTTGCTGAATGAGATCCAGGTCGTAGGCACTCCAGGTGCAGGCTTCGGCAAGAACGGCGACGGCTGGTTCAGACTGACCGCGTTCGGCACACACGAGGCTACCGCAGAGGCTATGGAAAGACTTAAAGGTCTTTTAAAGTAAATAAATCAAGGCTGTACGCTGTATGTGTACAGCCTTTTTATATCAGCTTCTCCCTAAGCTCCGATAATATCTTACGCTCCCTGCGCGAAACCTGCACCTGAGTCATTCCCAGAAGTGCTGCGGTCTGGCATTGGGTGAGCTCCTTGACATAACGCAAAAGGATAAGCTTTCGGTCGGCTTCGTCAAGCTCCGACAGGCACTGCCGCAAAGCAAGCCTGTCCACAAGTTTCTCCTCGCCCGAGCCGACAGGTATCTCAAGCGCTGCTTCATCGTCCGAAGCAGGAGATAACGACAACGGCGGAGCACTTGCGCTTATCGCTTCGGCAGCGACCTCATTCGAGACCCCAAGGCTTTCGGCGATATCGGATATTCTAGGCTCCTTGCCCGCGGCGATCATGCGGTCGCGCTCCCTTGCAGCTTTCAGCGACAGCTCTTTAAGGCTGCGGCTGACTTTTACCGTACCGCCGTCGCGAAACAGCCGCTTTATCTCACCAAGGATAACAGGCACGGCATACGTCGAAAAGCACAAGCCCCGTGTATGGTCGAAATTGTCATACGCCTTGACTAGCCCCATGCTTCCCGCCGCAAAAAGCTCCTCATATTCTATACCTCTGCCGCGAAAACGGTTTGCAAGCGAATGTACCAGCGGCAGATTGCTTTCTATAAACTCATCGCGCTGCACGTTTATTTCTCCCGTCGGCTGAGCTTCTTCTCCATGATGACGGTAGTGCCTTTGCCTTGCGAGCTTTTTACACGAAGCTTGTCCATAAAGCTCTCCATCACCGAAAAGCCAAGACCCGAGCGCTCCTCGTCGGGCGCGGTAGTAAACAGCGGCGTCATTGCCTGCCCTATGTCCTCAATGCCTCTGCCCTTGTCCTTTACAGCTATGTAGATAACGCCATCGGAATAGCGGCGCAGCAGCAGCTCCACTACCCCAACGCTGTCGCGGTATCCGTGCACTACCGCATTCGTCACAGCCTCAGAAACAGCGGTCTTTATCTCTCCTATCTCCTGCACCGTAGGGTCGCACTGTGACGCAAATGTCGCAGCTGCCGAGCGTGCAAAGCTCTCATTCGCAGAATACGAGGGGAACTGAACCCTCGCCTCGTTTATCAGTTCTCTTTTCATGCATTAACTCCTTCCGCCAACAATCCCGACAGACCCGACAGCTTTATCACTGCCGCAATGCTCGGACGGGCGTTTTTTATTATGATATCTCCGCCGCACGCCTGCACCGCTTTGAGCCTGCCAAGGATAAGCCCTATACCGGAGCTGTCCATAAAGCCCACGTTTTCAAGGTCGATTATCAGCATTTCGGGCGCAGAGCGCGCAATTACATTGTCCAGCTCCTCGCGCATCCTGCGTGCAGCATGATGGTCTATATCTCCGTAAAGCGCAGCGGTTATGCGCTTACCGTCATTGTACAGCTTTATCATTTTGTTTCCCCCTTCGCTGTGTTTCGTGTAAATGATACCACATCTAAGGCAAATATCCTGTCGCTATTACACCAAAGAATATGTTTTATATAGGCATAAAACCAAAAAACCGCACACCCCGCGCCGAGTTAAAAAGACAATTATCATAAAAAGTCGTAATATACAGCGATTGGAAATAATTTTTTAAAACTATCTTGATTTATATGAGCAGTTGTTGTATAATTAGTCTGAGATATAATTGCTGTCAGTTGAGCCGCATAGGTTCATCTGTATTTGAAAGGAGCGCTCCCACATGAGCGATAAGCTTAATATATGTCTTATGAACGACTCGTTCCCGCCGCTCATTGACGGTGTTGCGAATGCGGTCGTTAATTATGCAAATGTGATTTCAAACGGTCTTGGTTCAACCACTGTTGTCACTCCAAGTCACCCCGACGCCGAGGACGACTTCCCGTTTGAAGTTATGCGCTATAAAAGCATACCCACAGAAAAATGGTGCGGCTACCGCACAGGCTATCCGTTCAGCAGCAGCAGACTGCAAAAGCTGAGCAACAGCGGCTTTGATATCATTCACAGCCATTGCCCGTTTGCCTCTACAGTTATGGCAAGAGTGCTTCGCGAAAAGACGGATATCCCGATAATACTCACCTATCACACAAAATTTGATATAGATATCCGCCGCGCATTGCCGACAAAATTCCTTGCCGACTCCGCAATAAAGCTGGTAGTTGCCAACATCGCCGCTTGCGATGAGGTGTGGACGGTAAGCAGAGGCGCAGGGGAAAATCTCCGCAGTCTTGGCTATGAGGGCGAATACTACGTTATGGAAAACGGCGTTGACTTCCCTTGCGGACGTGCCGACAGCGAGGACGTAGAAGAGCTTCGCAAGCTTTATGGCCTGTCGGAAGATATCCCAGTGTTTCTTTTCGTTGGCAGATTGCTTTGGTACAAAGGTCTAAGGCTCATTCTTGACGCGCTCAAAAAGCTCTCCGAAAAGAACATCGACTATCGAATGATGATAGTCGGCGACGGTCTTGACCGCGAGGAGATAGAAGCCTACACCAAGGAGATAGAGATCGACGACAAGGTGATCTTCACAGGCGCTGTATACGACCGCGAAGATCTTCGTGTATACTACACTGCGGGCGATCTGTTCCTGTTCCCCTCTCTGTACGACACCAACGGTATCGTTGTGCGTGAAGCTGCCGCGTGCGGAGTGCCATCACTCCTGATAGAGGGAAGCTGTGCCGCTGAGGGTATAACTCACGGCAGGACAGGCATACTCACGCAGGATAATTCCGACGCTATCGCCGCCGAGCTTGAGTTTGCCGCTTCACACATGGACGAGATACATCAGATGGGTCAGCACGCAATGGACGAGGTATATCTGTCATGGGAAAGCGCTGTAAAACGCGCGTATGAGCGATATCTGATAGTTGCGGATAACTGCAGAGCAGGTCAGACCCACCGACAGGAAAGCGTTATCTCAGAGGACTTTTTCTTCACAATGAACAGAATGACTGGAGCAGTGCAGAAATTCCGCAGTCTGCCTCACAGCATAAGAAAAACAGGCCGCCGCTTCGGCAAAAAGCTGCGCCGCCGCAGTTCAGAAAAGGAGCAGAACAGCGCAGCACTGCTGTCAGAAATTCCAACAGACGACTATACAAAAGAATAAACACAGACCGCTGTCATTTTGACAGCGGTTTTTGTGTTAAAAATACCTTTCGCTACTTGATTTATTTATCAAAAAATGTTAGAATGTATATGTGTATCTATGACCTTTTTCGGAGGATAAAAAAATGACTATCAAAACTTTCTATATCAATCAGGAAAAGACCGCATTCGTCAAGGCGTATATGCTTGACAATATCTCGGGACTGAAGTTCTGCGAAAAGCGCCCCGGTATCATCATCTTCCCGGGCGGCGGATATGAATTCTGCTCTGACCGCGAGGGCGAGCCTATCGCGCTTCAGTATCTTGCGCAGGGCTACAACGCTTTTGTTGTAAACTATACCTGCAACGCAAAGTTCCCCGCTTCTCTCGTTGACGCGGCTTATACATTCTACAAGGTGCGCATGAGAGCTGAGGAATTCGGCGTTGACAAGGACAAGCTCGCTGTGCTCGGCTGCTCCGCAGGCGGACATCTCGCAGGCTGCCTTGCAACAATGTGGGGTGACGTTCAGATAACCAAAGCCATCGGCTGCGAGCCAGAGGATCTGCGCCCCAATGCTGCTATCCTGTGCTATCCCGTTATCAGCGGCGTTACTGCTCCGCACGAGGGCAGCTTCAAGGTGCTTCTCGGTGAGGAAGCAAGCCGCAGCGACCTTTCGCGCCTTTCTCTCGAAAACAGAGTTACACCGAAAACTCCGCCCGTATTCATCTGGACTACCGCAAATGACGACTGCGTACCTGCGCACAACTCGCTCGTTATGGCAAAGGCGTGTATCTCCAACAAGGTGCCTGTCGAGCTTCATATGTATGACGAGGGCCCTCACGGTCTTTCTACCTGCGACAAGGCTACAGGCTGGCATGAGATGTTCTATCTCGACAACTGCCGCCGCTGGATAGGACTTTCCGTTGAGTTCCTTAACAAATACATGAACGTATGACGAAGCCCCGATCTCCCCATGGCAAGCGCAACAACGGACTTTACAACACCTGTGAATATCTGCACATCAAAGATTGGCGTGAGCTTATAGAACTTCTTAAAACGCTATAAACGAGGTGATCTCATGTCGGAGCATATAGGCTATGCACGGGTAGATGACAGATACGGATTTTGCGCAAAGGGCACATTCCGCTGCCCTAGGAAGAAAGAGCCGCTCATGCTTGCTATAGCTGCGGCTGTGTATACTGCTTGTCTGCTGATCACGATCGTAAATGCGGTGATAGTGCTTACGAGCGATCTCAGTATGCCGATATTTGAATACGATAAGACGATAGATGATTTTGTGCCTACCATTGATCTGTTCGGCGTGATCGTATCGGTGCTGCTTGTTGTAATTCTGACTGCTGCGGTAATATTGTCGGTTATAATAATTACAAACGGCAAGGAATACACCTACTTTGCAGATGAGATCAAAATGGTAATCACCGATCCCGATGGCGAAAAAACAGTATTCGAATACAAGGATATGGTATCCGTCACTTATGAAAAACTCACGCTGTTCAAAAGACGCCAGCGTGGGTTTGACGTATATATCGAAACAAAATACCGCACGCACAATTATCAATACATCTACTCCGAAAACAAACTGCTGCGCAGCGAAAAGGACACGCCTTTCTTTATTTTAGAGGAACGTGCGGGGCTGAAGAAGCGCAGATACAACGATGATATGGGTGCATGAAATGAAAGATATCGAATGGTTGTTTTTTGACCTCGGCGGCGTGATAATGGACGAATCGCGCTCTTGGGAGGACAGAATACAGCGCACCTCAGAAAAGCACGGAATCTCCGCCGTTTTATTCCGCACTGAAATGGAGAAAGCCGCACATCAAAACCTCCACGAATACCGCGGCGCACTGGACGCGCTCGGCATAGGCTTCGGCGAGAAGTGGAATTCGCAGTTTATAACCCCCTACCCAGATGCGGCGGAAGTGCTTGCAGCACTGAAGCAGCGCCATAAGCTTGGCATTATCGCAAACCAGCCGCTTGACACCCGAAAGCGCATGGAAACGGAATGGCAGCTTGCAAAATTTTTCGACCTGATGATAATTTCCGCCGAGGTAGGATTTTCAAAGCCCGACCCGCGGCTTTTCCGCGAGGCGCTCTACAAAGCGCAGACCACAGCCGACAAATGCGTGATGATAGGCGACAAGCTGACTAACGATATCACTCCCGCGAAAGCCCTCGGCTTTAAGACTGTATGGATAAAGCAGGAATGGGGCGGCTTGCAGACTGTCACAGATGACAGCATGAAGCCCGACTTCAGTGCCAAGTCTTTGTCGGAGCTGAAAAAGCTGCTGACAGACATAAACTAATAAAATAAAGGGTGAGTAAATTGAAGCTGCGACTTATATGTATAATGACTGCCGCCGTGCTGCTTGTCGGCTGCGGCGATACCTCGCAAAGCACCGAAAGCGTAAATTCTCAGGAGCTTTCGACCGAAGCAACGACTGCTTCTACCTCAGCTATAGCTGAAGCCGTTATCTCATCTGAAGAGCATACGACCGATATTGATGGCACAGAGCAAATTGGACAGCTCTCAGGCGGTGTTACGCTGACCGACAAACACAAGGAGCTGAGAAAGCTTGTTTCGGGCGCAGAACAATTCTGCGATTTCGATGAGCTTGGCGTAAATCTCACCGTAAACAGCGATTTTATAGACCGGGCGCTTGCTATATCGGCACAGGCAGAGGATTTCGACCCCAATTACGACAAAAGAGGTCTTGGCGGTATTATAGGATATGATGATGGCTGTTTTTATTTTTATATATTGACTAATTACGGATATATAACAGAGGAAGGCGAATTTGCCACTATGTATCCTGCAGAGGGCAAAACGACCGTAGAACATAGATATGACCATTTCTGTCTGGACTGCGACAGCGGCGAGCTAACGCAGATATTTCCGTGCGAGGGCTACTCAAAAATAACCAATATAAGCAGCGATGTCATGGTGGTATCAGACGGCTCGTCCTATGCTATGGTTCACAGGGACAGCGGCTATATGGAACAGCTCCCCGATGATATAAAGTATCCGATCCTTGTTAATGATAAGCTGTTCTATCCAACTCCCGCAGATGGTCATTACGATTTATTCTATAGCAGTATTGACGAAAATGAATTGTACAGCACAAAAATCAAATATACATCTTCACCTTACTTCAAACGAGGTATCAATAATATTGTCTATAATATGTACGACTACGGCGATTATGTGTATTTTGATATTTTAGGCAATGAATATCTGACAAGCGAGCCTGCCGAGCGAATGAAAGACTATATATTTGACACCTACTATCAGTGCACCGCTATGACAGAGCAAAATCTTCTCGGCTGGAGAACAAGGCTCAGTATAACAGACCAAGATGGCAATGAGTCGGTAATAGGATATATGCAGACCAAAACCAAGCCTGACATAGATTTTGAAATAAAGCTTCATGCTACAAAGGACGGGATAATTCTTCTTCGTCTTTCCGATGAACAGTCCATAGTCCTGCTTGGAAAAGAGAACGATTTCAGCGAAATGAAAGCGGCGTTTTTGCCCGATATTACGATTTCGTATCATTACGATATATTCTGTGATGATGACAGGCTTTATATCTTCAGCAATATTGATAACACTTTAATAACGCTGTCAAAAGAAAATGCAGGAGGAGATGTGTCATGAGCGTACCCGATAAGCTTAGCTTCACCAAAGGCGAAAAGATTGCCGAAATAATATGCGCTGTGCTATTTGCGGTTCTTACTGTGCTATATATTGTTCTTATAGTGGTCGGGTATCTTTCGGGAGAAGCAATAATTATGCTTGTGTGTAACGGTATTCTTTATACGATTTGCACTCTATGCTCGGTATGGCCGCAGGGAACAAATCTTGTAAGCAAGCCTGAAAATTACAGCGAAAAAGGTTTACACAGGCTGAGAAAGGGTTGTATTGCGGCGGCTTACATCTTCCTTGCTGCGATATTTATCATTACTGTTATCGGGAGAGTCTGAAAGCCCTCTTGACAAACATATTTAATTGTGATATTATAAGGTTAGTTAGAAAAGACTAACTCAAAGAAAGGAACATACATCATGAAAACACCATTTGTAACCAAGGAACAGGTCGAGGAGATAGTAAAAACCTACCCCACACCGTTCCACATCTACGACGAAAAGGCTATCCGCGAGAACGCGCGCGCACTTAAAGCGGCATTCTCATGGAACAAGGGCTTCCGCGAGTATTTTGCGGTAAAGGCAACTCCCAACCCCTTTATTTTAAAGGTGCTTCAGGAGGAGGGCTGCGGCTTTGACTGCTCCAGCTACACAGAGCTTATGATGAGCGATCAGGTCGGCGGCAAGCAGCACGACATCATGTTCAGCTCTAACGCTACTCCCGATGAGGATTTCCTGCTTGCTCACAAGCTGGGCGCTATCATCAATCTTGACGATTTCACTCATATTGACGTGCTCGACAAGCTGACAGGCATTCCCGAGACCATCTGCTGCCGCTACAACCCCGGTGGAGAATTCAAAACAGACGGCAGCCCCAATGTTATGGACACTCCCCGTGACGCAAAGTACGGCTTCACACATGAGCAGATAATCGAGGGCTATCGTATCCTCAAGGAAAAGGGTGCGAAAAAGTTCGGTATGCACGCTTTCCTTGCCTCCAACACTCTTACAAACGACTACTACCCCACACTTGCAAGAATAATGTTCCGTGCGGCTGTTGAGATAAAGGAAAAGTCGGGCGTACAGCTCAGCTTCATTAATCTCAGCGGCGGTGTTGGAATCCCCTACAAGCCCGACCAGCCCGCAAACGACATCGCGATTATCGGCGCTAAGGTAAAGGAAGCTTATGAGGAGATACTCGTTCCTGCAGGCATGGGCGATGTTGCTATCTTCACAGAGCTTGGCAGATTTATGCTTGCTCCATACGGACACCTTATCGCAAAGGCTATCCGCGAAAAGCATATCCACAAGGAATATATCGGTCTTGACGCTTGTGCTGCTAACCTCATGCGTCCCGCTATCTACGGCAGCTATCACCATATCACCGTGCTCGGCAAGGAAAACGCAGAGTGCGACCATAAGTATGATGTAACAGGCGGTCTGTGCGAGAACTGCGACAAGTTCGCTATCGACAGAATGCTCCCGAAGATCGACATCGGCGATTATGTTGCTATCCACGACACAGGCGCACACGGCTTCTCAATGGGCTACAACTACAACGGTAAGCTGAGAAGTGCAGAGCTGCTACTCAGAGAGGACGGCAGCGTTAAGCTTATCCGCCGCGCCGAAACTCCCGAGGATTATTTCAGAACATTCGATTTTGCTGAGGGCAAGTTTGAGGTTTGATTGAATATACGAACTCCCTGTCGCTGGTGTGGCAGGGAGTGTTTGTTTGCTGTTCATTGACTTTTGCTTATATTATTGTTATAATAAATTTAATGACAAGCAAAAAATTAATTGGGAGAAAAACATGTCAAAGGCATTGCTTATAATAGATGTGCAAGAGGGTTACATAGAAAAATACTCACCCTTATTAATTGCCTGCATAAACGAAAGAATCCAAGAAGCAACCGCCAACAAAGAGCTTATTGTATACGTCAAAAATACAAAACGGCTCAAAAGCGGTAAAAAAACAAATGAGTTGGCAAAGGATTTGAACGTCTGCTCTGAATACATAATATGCAAAGAAAAGGCTAGTGCTTTTTCTAATTCAAAGCTACAAGAAACTTTGAAGCAAAACCATATTACAAAAATTGAAATCGCAGGAATTGACGGAAATTCCTGTATAGCAAGTACCGCAATTGATTCCGTGAAAAACACATATAAAACGATAGTGCAATATAAGTGCATAGGGATACAAAATATCCAACGATTTGAAAAAACAAAAAGAACACTTTTTGAGAAAGGGATCATTGTAAAATAGGCAAATGCGAATATACCATAAAGTGATAAATAAAGATCCGGAGAAGCTCTAACGTCTTCTCCGGATCTACTTTTATGTCCGTTTCACATTGTTTCGGCTTCGCGAAGATCAATCCTTCACAGCAAGCTTTTCCTTGATGATATCGCAAACTCTGTCTGCAACTGCCTCTGGAGCAAGCTTCTCACTGAAACTCTTATCTCTTGCTGCAACCTCTATAACGCCGTCCTTGAGGTTTCTGGGGCTTACCACCAGTCTGATGGGGCAGCCCAGCAGGTCTGCGTCGGAGAACATAACGCCTGCGCTTACATTAGCGCGATCGTCGTAGATAACCTCAACGCCGCGGCTCTGAAGCTCTGCATACAGCTTATCAGCCTTTTCCTTAACTTCAGCGTCGTCTGCTCTCACCGCACAGATGTGTACCTGCCACGGAGCGATAGCCATGGGCCAGATGGGTCCGTAATCATCGTGATGAGCCTCGCAGACAGAAGCCGCAAGACGTCCTACACCGATGCCGTAGCAGCCCATTATGGGAGTCTGTGTGTTACCGTCCTTGTCGAGATAGGTCATTCCCATGGATTTAGAGTATTTCGTGCCGAGCTGGAAGATGTTGCCCACCTCAATGCCGCGCGAAATGCTTATCTCATGTGCGCCGCACTCGGGGCAAATGCCGCCGTCGATTATCTTTGCAAGGTCGATGTACTCCACCTCGCCGATATCACGTGCGATATCAAGACCTGTGAAGTGATACTCCTCCTTGTTTGCACCGCAGGAGAGATTATTCGTATTCATCAGCGACTTGTCATACAGCACTGTGCAGCCGCCGTTTACGTTAAGTCCAACAGGGCCGATATAGCCTGCGTTAAGTCCGCATTCCTCTGTGATAACAGCAGGGTGAACATCATAGCCGAGGTGATTTGTCAGCTTTGTTTCATTGATATCGAGGTCGCCTCTGATGAATATTACGATGAAATGATCGTCGCTGTTTCTCTGATATACCACAGCCTTGCAGCTCTTATCAGTGGGAGTTTTAAGGAAATCGCATATATCCTCAATGGTGTGGATATTGGGAGTATATACTTCTTTCAGCTCCTCGGAAACTGCGTCACGGGTGTTTTCGATAATGCTCTCGGCAGCCTCCATATTAGCGCGGTAGCCGCACTTTTTACAGATAGCGATGCTGTCCTCACCGATGGGAGTAAGCAGCATGAACTCATGCGAAATGCTGCCGCCCATCATACCGCTGTCAGAAGCAACGGAGATAACTTCAGGGATACCTGCTCTCGCATAAATACGCTCGTAAGCCTTGTGACAACGATAGTAGTATTCCTCCAGATCCTCCTGCGAGGTATGGAAAGAATACGCGTCCTTCATAGTGAACTCGCGCACACGTATAAGACCGCCGCGGGGTCTTGCCTCGTCGCGGAACTTGGTCTGGATCTGATATATCATAAAGGGGTATTTTGTATAGCTGTTTGCGTACTCGCGCACCAGATGTACGGCAGCCTCCTCATGGGTCATACCAAGCACCATCTGCGCCTTGTTTCTGTCGGAGAAGCGCAGCAGCTCGCTGCCGATGCTCTCATAACGTCCCGATTCCTGCCACATGGTCGCAGGCATAACAACAGGGAACATTACCTCCTGTCCGTCGATAGCGTCCATCTCCTCGCGGATTATCTGCTCGATCTTGCGTGTAACGCGCTTCAGCGGCATATAGCTGGAGAAGATACCGTTTGCAACGTACTTCATATATCCGCCTCTCACCATCAGTGCATGGCTGTCAATGTTGCAGTCAGAAGGGCGCTCTTTAAAACGATCGCCTACAAGCTTGTCAAGTTTCATAGTTGTTCTTCCTTTCAAAATAATAAAGCCCTGAGCCTTGTTTGGCTCAGGGCGAACTTTTATAAGTCCGTGGTACCACCTGAATTCGGAGAGATATCTCCGCACTCTCTCCCGATAACGGTGGGAAACCGCCGCCGCTTACTCGGAAATACCTTTCGGGGCGAGGCTCAAAGACGGGTTCGGCAAAACTTCGACAGCGGCTCGCACCAAACGCCGCCTCTCTGATATCTCTGCAATGCCTACTGTTTCTTATCACAGCCTTTATTCAACTTTTATTAGTATATCACGAATTTTCAGCGTTGTCAAGCGGTATATCCGCCGCATATTCATATTCGCCTCTGTAATATGAGTCGATACCGAGATATTCCTCAAGCGTAAAACCGCTGTTGTGTACCTTCTCCGCAAGCTCATTGCCGAGATATCTGATATGCCAAGGCTCATACATATAGCCTGTAATATGCTCCATGCCCTCGGGATAGCGTATGATAAATCCGTATTTATAGCAGTTTTCGGCAAGCCACAAGCCCTCGGGAGTATCCGCAAACTCAAACTCAAGAGAATTTACATCAAAAGAAAGTCCAAGCTGGTGCTCGGAATGTCCTGGGCGCGCAGATATCCTGTCGGCCTGTCCGTCGGGATATTTAACGCACCAATTCTCATACACCTTCTTTTGATAGCTGTATCCGCGATAACCCGACAAGAACGTTATATTAAGCCCTTCGGTCTTAGCGTCCGAAATCAGCTTTTTAAGTGCATCATACGCCTCGCTTGAGATACCCGGATCGTAGTCCTTTGGAAGCGGATAGGTCTTGTTTGCGATAGGAATGCCATTAACCATTGGCACAAAATCCACATCTGCCGCAGTATCCACCACGTGAACGTCAAGAGTGCCCATAACGCTTTCGGTGCTGTCATACACTCTAAGCGTAACTATTCCCTTTTGCACGCCTGTAAAGCGTCCGTCAGCGGCAATATTGCCTGCGTCGCCTATGCATTCCCAAAGGAACTCTGCCTCCTCACTGTCAGGCTCGGGAATAAACTCATTTTTAAAATCAAAATACTCGCCTGTATAAACCATGTTAGGGCCGAGAATGGTCACACTGCCGTTTATGTAAGGAAGCTCCTCGACAGGCTCCTCGGTCTGCTGTATAGATGTTGAAGTCGTCTGCGGCTTCTCGGTCTGCTCAGAAGAAACAGACGATTGAGCGCTTAAAGCCTCAGAAGCGTCTACGCTCGGCAAAGACGGCTCTGTAACAGGCTTAGCGCAGCCTGCAAAAAGCATACATAAAGCGATGGCTGTTATTATTCTTTTCATAGCAGTTCTATCACCCCGTTATCGTCAATGGATACTCCGTAAGGGGCGGAAAGCTCCTGACACAGCTTGATTATCTCGCTATACATCGGCTCTTCCGCACCGAGCAGCTTTGATTTGCAGTATGAAATAAACACAGGCGAAAGCTTACCCTTTACAAAACCGTCTTTGTCTATCTCCATTTCAAATATCGCAGTCTGCCCCGCGTAATCGTCCATTTTGTAGAACAAAAAATTGCCGAGGCTGTAGAATATAACGCTGTCGTTATACTGCTCTATCGGCTGTAGAACATGAGGGTGATGTCCGAGTATCACATCAGCTCCGCTGTCGCACAGCATATGACCGAATTTTTGCTGCTTAGAACTAAAATTATACATATATTCAAGTCCCCAATGCACCGAAACAAGCAGCACATCACACTGCTTTTCATACTCGGATATAAGGTCAAGATACCACTGACAATCGTCCAAGTCAACGCAGGCAAGCCCCGCGCGCTCCTCGGTTGCATACCATGTTGAATTGTGATTTATCATATTGCAGGCAGTAAAACCGATAGTCAGACCGTTCACTTCATATGTAACAAGCTTTTGCGCTTCGGCAAGGTCGCTGCCCGCACCAACAAAATCCAAGCCGTATGCTTCAAGATTATCAAACGTGTCGGCAAGTGCGTCCATGCCGTAGTCACGCGCATGATTGTTCGCGCAGGATACGATATCTATTCCCGCAAGCGTGTACACCTCAAGATATTCGGGCGGTGTTCTGAAGCCGTAGCCCTCTTTCTTTTCGCTTTGACCTCGGTCGCTGACACAGGTTTCCAAATTAACAAAAGCAATATCGGCGGCACTGAATATCGGCGCAACGTCCTCAAACGGATATTCCATCGAGCGCGAGGCTGTCGCATCGGCAAAAACATCTGATTGAGTGGTATCGCCCGCAAATGCGATCACAGCAGTTCCCGAGCCCTCGGGCACAGGCTCCTCGGTTTCAATATCGGCCGTCGCGCTCTCTGTAGTAGAGGCCGAGGATTGCGAGGAAGTAACTGTCGTCGCTGTTGATGTCGGCTCTGTGGCAGAAGTTGTGATCTGCTCGGATTTTTCCGCAGAAGAAGCACTCTGCGAGCTTTCGGTATCGGCAGAACAGCCGCAAAACAGCAGCGCCGATGTTAAGCATAAAGCTATTATTCTTTTCATTTCAACACCTCATATTTTCTGCTGTCTGTACTTTACTGTCAAAAAATAAATATAAAACAAAAAGCTGTTTAACCCTAAGATCAAACAGCTTTTTGTTGGTGGGAGCGGGTGGATTCGGACCACCGAAGCGAAACGCAACAGATTTACAGTCTGCCCCCTTTGGCCACTCGGGAACGCTCCCATAATATTTAATTAGAGAAAAAATTGGAGCTGGTGGACGGACTCGAACCCCCGACCTGCTGATTACAAATCAGCTGCTCTACCAACTGAGCTACACCAGCTTATTGCGTGTCACTTCCTGACGACTAGTATATTATATCACAGCTCTTTTGATTTGTCAATACTTTTTTGAAAAATTTTTAAAAAATATTTTTATATTGGTCTTTGTCGCAATATCTTGACTTTTGTGACATTATGTAATATAATTTTTATAGACAAGATTTGTCTAATAAAGTACTAAATAATAATCGGAGGTAATTATCATGATGCTTATCGGCGGCGCAATTGCGGCTTTGCTTGGCCTGATACTTTTGATCGTTGGTATCGTACAAAACAACAGTTTAGAGGGACTGCTCTATGCGGCTCTGGGTGGAACTGCTCCCGGAACAGCATGGATCGTTATAGGAATCATTCTTATGATCGTAGGCATAGGTCTTGTAGTAGTAACCTACATGAAAAAGAAAAAGCAGTAATTTTCCCTTATACTTATAAAACCGATGCTTAAAGCGTCGGTTTTATCTTTGACAAAAATTGAGGCCTCCGCATAAGCGGAAGCCTTTTTTGCTTTGCAAATTCCGTATTATTTCATAATCTTGAGATAAACAAGAACAATAATAACAACACCTGCAAGTGTGTACAGACCTACAAGGCTGCCGATGATACCAAGAACCCAGCAAAGGATCGTTCCCACAACAGGAATGCCTCCCAGCAGCATAGCGGGGAGCGCGATGAGAGCGCCTGCAATGATGCCGATAACCACATAAATGAGAATACCTATTACAAGATTATTTACAGTGTCGGACTTCTTGTAAGAAATAGGGAAAAGTGTCTTCAAAATATCCATTATCTAATACTCCTAATCATTTTTTCGCGGAATCACTTTCCGCTACCAGTATATGATATAACAAAAATCGTCATTTGTCAACTATTGCAAACGTTTTCGCACTTTTTTATACAAAAAAGTCAAAAATCTCGTTTTTTTGCATTTTCATATCATTAAATCTGTCTAAATATTCATAGGGAAATTTGTGGTTGCAAAGACGTTTTATTCGTGCGCCGTCTGTATCGACAAGCTTTGTCGAAGCGCCTGCGCCTACTGCGAGAATAGTCTGAAGCTCCTCCATGATAAACATATTGTAAAGGCTCTCTGTATCGGGCAGCGCATAGCCTGTGTTCTCCTGATTGTCTGCGGTGTTCTTCTGTCTGTAGAGATAATACGGCGAATATCCCGCGTTTTGCAGCGACTTATGTGTGTAGTCTATCATCTCTGCGGCGCCGCCGTGCGTCTTTCTGTCCTGCTCATGGAATAGCGTTGCGGCGCGTTTGAGTGACAGACTGTGTACCGTGACATTTTCGGGACGAAGCTCAATAACTCTGTCAAGGCTGTATCTGAAGCCCTCCGTATCATCTGTCGGAAGCCCCGCAATAAGGTCCATGTTTATGCACTTAAAGCCTACCTCGCGTGCAAGCGCGTAAGCCTCCTCGGTCTGCGCCGCAGTATGCCGTCTGCCTATAGCATCCAGCACGCTGTCACGCATGGTCTGCGGATTTACGGAAATCCTGTCTGCGCCCGCTTCTTTTATTGCGGCAAGCTTTTCTCTTGTGATGGTATCGGGTCTGCCCGCTTCGACCGTAAATTCTCTTACATAACTGCGGTCAAAGCTGTCAAGCGCGGAAAACAGGCGTTTAAGCTGCTCCGCAGACAGCGTTGTAGGCGTTCCGCCGCCGAAATATATCGTATCCAGCCGCAGCGAAAGCTGCTTTGCAATATCCGCGGTCTGCTTCATCTCCTCAATTAGACGATCTATGTATTCCTCCATTCGAGCTGCCGCCTTATCGACCGAGTGCGAAACAAAGCTGCAATAGCTGCACCTCGTAGGACAAAACGGTATCGAAACATAAAGGCTGAATGAGTTTTTCGGGATAGCCGCTATCATAGGCTGCTGCACCCTGTCGATAGCCTTTGCAAGCGCTGTTTTTTCGCTTGAAACAAGCAGCTTTTCCTGTGCTTCGCTATCCGACAGCTTAGACAGCACCTTTACGGGACGCACGCCCGTCAGTATTCCCCACGGGATCTCAACGCCCGTGTACTCGCTCAGCACCTTGTAAAGCAACACCGACATAACGCGCTCCTGCTCTTTTTCGGGAGTATCGGAGGGCACGCGCTGCTCGCGGCTGATATCCTTTACGTCAGCGCACAGTCTTACGGAAAGCACAGCCTCGCTACCGTCAAAGCTGCGCTGTGTAAGGCAATATTCGCCCTCTGCGTCAGCCTTGTCCGTTGAAAGCGCTATCTTTATCGGCGGAAAAAACGCGCGGAAAAGGCGCTCTATCTCATACTGGAATTTGTGGTCTGAAAAAATTAACGTCATAGCTTCCTCAACAATAACAGGGACGCAAAGCGCCCCCGAATATTACATAAAAGGATTGTTCTCTTTCTCGAATAAAAGAGTAGTCGGCTCGCCGTGACCGCTGTAAATGCGGTAATCGCCCTCTATTGCCGCTATCTTGTCAAGCGATCTGCGCATTTCTGCGCCGCTTGCGGAGTAGCCGTCTGTTCTGCCAATAGAGCCGCAGAATATGGTATCTCCTGCAAAGATAACGTCATCGCAGAACAGCAGACAGCTTCCCGCGGTGTGTCCGGGGGTCGCCATAACGCGGAACGAGATTCCGCAGGCTGTGAATTCCTCGCCATCGGAAAAGCTTCTGTCAAGCGTTACAGGCTCGAACTCCATATACGGCATAAAATCCGCCCAGCTTTTCGCCGCACTTTTGAACATCTCCTCGTCGGGCTTCGTGCCGATTACCTCGCAGTCGGTGCGCCTTTTAAGCTCTGGGACGCCCGCAAAGTGGTCAAAATGTCCGTGCGTTAGGATTATTGCGCCGAGCGTGAGATTTTTGCTGTTCAGAAATCTGATGACCTCAGCAGAGGACGCAGGGTCTATCACGACAGCCTTGCTGTCCTCGCCCTCAAGAACGTAGCAGTTGGTCTGAAGTGCGCCGAGGGGAAATTCGTATATTTTCATAGGCTCTCCTTTTTATGATACAGAGTAAATTACAATGCAGACTATTCCGATCACTGCAAGAACTATTCCGACCACGAAGAAAATGATCATTCTTCTGCTCAGTCTGATATAGATATCTTTTTCTCCGTCAAGCAGATTATAGTATCCGTGTCGATTCAACGCGGAATATAACAAGGATAAAACACCGACAATAACGCTTATAATACCAACTATCAACAATAGTATCTCCATGCCTTTCCCCCGTAAAACCTGCTTAGTGGGTGAGGATAATTGTATTGAGTAGAAATTCGCATATCCTTATTTGAATACTACTTATTACAAAAAGCGATTTAGAGCTTTTACTGTTTTTCGTTTTTCTTTTTCAGATATGTTATTCTAAACTTTACAATACCCATAACCAATATCAATAAGGCAATTGCAATTAGTGCTATTCCTAAAATAACATTTTCTTGAAACGCCGCCAGACCCGCAAACACCATTAATCCAATTACGCCAACAAAAAACAATATAACGATTGCTATCAATGGATATCTGATAAATTTAGGCACTTTGACACTTTTGCTTAATTCGACTGTTCCTTCCGCGATCAGCTCAAATAAAAGTTCAAATATAAAATCCATACCTATAACTTCAAAAGAACTATCTCTATTGTAAGTCACTTCTTCGTCAGCTTCGCGCCGCCCTTAGTCTTATTGTAAGAATTAGTTGCATGAAAAGCGTCTATCAGCTTCTTCTCCATATCATTCAGCTTCTTTACCTTGCAGGGGATTATCCTTACATAAGCCTCCATACCGTACTTGATATCGGCGTAGACATCGCCCTTGCCCTTGCCGCTGAAATGGTTATGCACCCGCTGACAAACGTTCACAGACTGCCCGATGTAGATATTATCATAGTTTTTGAAGCGTCCGAAATGCACCTTTTTCTCGAAAATCATTATAACATAGCAGCCCGAAAAATCGTTGTATTTATAGCCTGTTTTCGTGCCATCGTCAGCCTCGGTGCGCCAATTTTCTTCAAAATCGGTGTAGTGGATAAACCTACCCGAGCGTATTCTTTTGCGCAGCCTTGCCGCCGTAACATGCTTGCTGTTGTGAACGCATATCCATATCAGCACCAACACACAAAGCGCCGCAATAAGCCAAAGCTGCTGCTCTGTAAGCTTCATCACTGCTTTCCTGTTCTCTCGACCGAGATAACACCGGGGATCTTCTTCACCTTTACCATGAGATTTGTAAGCTGCTCCATGCCCGCTATCTCAACGGTAACGATAAGATTTGCATTGCCGTTTTTAAGCTGATGAGCGTTCATTTCGTGAATAGGGATACGATGTGCCGCTATCGCTACAGTAACATCTGCAAGCAGCGATGTTCTGTCCTCTGCGATTATATCAATAGTCGCACGGTAGTTTGCGGTATCGTCCGCGCCCGCCCAGCTTGCCTTTATCCAGCGCTCCTTGTTCTCCTCGCTCTCCATGTTGTTGATCACGTTTATGCAGTCAAGCTTATGGATAGACACGCCGAAGCCCCTCGTTACAAAGCCGATAACAGGGTCACCCGGAAGCGGATTGCAGCACTGCGCGAATTTAACCAGACAGTTGTCAACGCCCTCAATGATGATACCCTTGCGGCGGCTACGCTGGTTGTTCGCTTCAATGTCCTCAAAAGGCTTGGGATTAAGCGAAGCCTGCTCCTTCTGATGACGAAGCTGCTCCTCCTTTATGCGCTGGATTATCTTTGAAAGCGATACGCCGCCGTAGCCTACAGCCGCATAAAGGTCGTCCACCGTGTCAAAGCGCTGACGCTGTGCGATGGTCTTTAACATCTCAGGCTCGGGAAGTATACCGTTTCTTCTGAACTCATGCTCAAGATCCATCTTGCCGCGTTCAATATTCTCCTCACGTCGCTCCTTTTTGAACCAAGAGCGTATCTTGCCCTTTGCCTCTGACGTTTTTGCTATATCCAGCCAATTTCGGTTGGGACCGTAATTTGCAGAGCCTGTGGTGAGTATCTCAACGATATCGCCTGTTTTAACGACATAGTCAAAGCTCACCATTCTGCCGCCGACCTTTGCGCCCGTCATTTTGTTGCCGACCTGCGTATGTATAGCATATGCGAAATCTATAACGGTAGAGCCTATCGGCATTGAGATAACATCACCCTTTGGTGTGAACACATACACATCATCGGGGGCAAGGTCTGTCTTTATCGCGTCGGTTATCTGCTCAACATCGTCAGCCTCCTGCTGACGCTCAAGAAGCTGTCTTATCCAGTCAAAGCGCTGCTCGCCTGCGGTGGATTTATTTATGCCTGCCTTGTATTTCCAGTGCGCCGCGATACCGTACTGCGCGGTATTATGCATTTCAACCGTGCGTATCTGCACCTCAAAAGGTCTGCCCTCTCTGCCGATAACAGTAGTGTGAAGCGACTGATAGCGGTTGGGCTTTGGTGTTGCAATATAGTCCTTAAAGCGATACGGAATAGGTCTGAACATATCGTGAATTACGCCCAGAACATTATAGCACTCTATCACCGACTGAACTATCACGCGCACCGCATAGATATCATAAATCTCGTCAAAAGGCTTATTCTTGACATAGACCTTTTTGTAAATGCTGTATGCCGATTTTACTCGTCCCTCGATTATCGGCTCGGGCTTGATATCGGTTATGCGCTCTCTGATACGGTTTTTGATGGTATCGATAAATTTGTCGCGCTCTTCTTTCTGAAGCTCAAGCTGACGCTCTATCTCCTTACAGCCGTAGGGGTCAAGATAGTGGATAGCGATATCCTCCATCTCCTCCTTAACGTCGCTCATACCGAGTCGGTGAGCGATAGGCGCATAGAAGTTCATCGTTTCAAGAGAAGTCTTGCGCTGCTTGTGCGGAGGTCTTGCGTCAAGAGTGCGCATATTGTGGAGCCTGTCAGCAAGCTTTATGATGATAACGCGGATATCCTTAGACATCGCCATAAGTATCTTTCGGATATTCTCAGCCTGCTGCTCCTCCTTGGTGTTGAGCGGAACCTGACCTATCTTTGTAACGCCGTCAACAAGCAGCGCCACGTCATCGCCGAATTTCTTTCTTATCTCCTCAAGCGATATGTCGGTATCCTCCACCACATCATGAAGCAGAGCCGCAACGATGGTATCGGTATCCATGCAGTAATCAAGCAGAATCGAAGCCACCGCCAACGGGTGCGATATATAAGGATCACCCGAGGAACGCACCTGTCCCTCGTGAGCATTATCCGCAAGCGTGTAAGCCTGCATTATCTTGTCAAGATCGTATTGCTTATCAACGTCCTTAATACGCTGGACAAGCTTTTCTATGGTCGTACACTCCACTGTGAACGCCCTCCTTTTTCGGTTTTTGCAGAAAAGCCGCAAACTGATTTTTATTTTATAACGCATATCAAGATATCCCGAAGTTTTCTGTGTAAACTCGGGAACGCCGAACATCAAGCCGCTTATTTAAGCTGAACTTTAAGTTCAGCAAGAAGTCCCTCTTTGAAAAGGTCTCTCTTCTCCCTCACAGGAAGAACACTGCTGCGCTCGGCATTTGGCGTGATGGTGACCATCTCCGCCTCGGCAAACGCGTCAAGCGCTATCCTCAGCATACAGTAGTTTACATCGCCGCCATAAACGCACATATCCTCCGCCGACATACGCTGACCGTCTTTTCTCACCATGTCGTAGATATCCTTAAGCGCGTCCCTGTCGGGAATTATCCTCGGAGCAAGGCGGCTGTCGCAGCCCTCGCCTCTTGCAATCTCCTCGTAAACACGCTGCGCGGCAAAAAATCTGTCCTCGTTGAAATCCGACGGACGTATCTCATGTACCTTTAAACTAACAGAGGTCGTTCCGTTATATTCGTTTATCTCTGCTATCGCCATTATATCAACACTGCTGCCGACCTCAGGATAAAACTCAGCAAACGGTATCTTAAAGCTGAGCGCTTTAAGCACAGTCTTTCCCGACTGCACCTCAAAGCTTGTAAATCTGCCGTCCTTGAGCGACCTTTTTGAACGAACCGTACAGCCTTTAAGCAGAAACACGGGCTGTCTGTTGCCCTCGCCAAAAGGCTCTAAGCGCGACATCAGCCGCACATTATCCTCAGTGAGCATGCGGCAGTCTGTTTCCATATCCGCACTTGCAGTATGCACGGGCATTTTCGGATAGCAGCGCGCACAGTATTCATACACCATACGGCGAAACTCGTCTATCTTGTCGGCAGGCAGCGAAAAACCTCCCGCCTTTGGGTGACCGCCGAATTTTGTCAGAAGCTCTCCACAGTGCTCCAAAAGCTTGTATATCGAAAAGCCCTCAAAGCCTCTTGCCGAGCCTCTGCCCTCGCCGTTTTCAATACCGATAATTATTACAGGCTTTCCGTATCTTTCAAGAAGCCTTGCGCCGACAATGCCGATAATACCATGATGCCAGCCCTCGCCAGATACCACCAGAACACGCTGAGATAACAGCTTCGGCTCGGCTTCAAGCCTTGCGTTCACTTCATCAAGCACCGCGGCCTCTGTTTTTCTGCGCTGCTCGTTCAGCATTTCAAGCTCCTCTGCGAGAAGCGCAGCAGTATCGGGACTGTCCGCAAGCAGCAGCCTTGCCGCTTTCTCCGCGTGAGCCATTCGCCCTGCCGCGTTTATCCTCGGACATACGGAATATGCTATCGCTGTGGAAGTAACCTTATCCGGCGAAACGCCCGCTATCTTTAACAGTCTTTCAAGTCCTAAGTTCTGACAGCTTTGTATATTTTCAAGACCTCTGCGCACTATGTAGCGGTTTTCTCCCGTCAGCGGCATAACGTCGCCGATGGTGCCGATAGCAGCAAGCTCTGCATACTGTTCCATGACGAATTCTTCGTCCTCCTCGAGCGCACACAGAAGCTTAAGAACAACGCCTGCGCCGCAAAGCTGCTTATATGGAGAATTGTCATCAGCGCGGTGTGGGTCAACACACGCTCCGCACACAGGTATATCCTGAGGCGGCTGGTGATGATCGGTTATAACAAGCTCCACGCCATGCTCGCGCAGAAAATCTGCTTCCTCAGCGGCGGAAATGCCGTTGTCAACGGTGACAACAAGCTCCGTTCCGTTTGCGATTATCCTCTCCAGCGCGGGTATGTTCATTCCGTAGCCCTCGGAGCGGTCGGGGATATAAAACTCCACCTCTGCGCCCATGGCTTCAAGATAGCTGTACAGCATCACCGTAGCAGTAATGCCGTCACAATCGTAATCACCGAAAACGGTAATGCGCTTGCCCTCGTCGATAGCGTCACGAATAAGCTCTACCGCCCTGTCCATATCACGAAGCAAAAACGGGTCGCCAAGCGAATCACACGCGAAAAACTCCTGCGCACGCTGCAGAGTGTTAATACCGCGTGCCGCAAGAAGGTCACCCAAAAAATCGCCGAATTCCCGTCTCATTTCGGAGTTTTCAGCGGGAACTGCGGCACAAAGCCATTTTTTCATAAAAAGCGGTCAGCTCTGTCTTTTCACCGAAGTACCTCTGTATCAAAAACAGATGAAAATTTCGGCTCGACAGAATACTCCTTTGAGATAAGTAATTACGTACTTTTGCAATAATAAATACACTAATATTGTAACATAAACCGCTAATTTATACAAGTGCTTTTGCAAAAATAAGCAAAAGCGAAATGACGTGAATATATCGGAAAAAACCGCCAACAATACTTATATATTCAGGAAAGGAGAGCATTTATGGATATAAAGGGTACAAGGACAGAAGCAAATCTTATGTCTGCATTTGCGGGCGAAACTCAGGCACGCAGCAAATACGACTATTTCGCGCGAACTGCACAGGGTGAGGGCTTTGAACAGATAGCAGCGATATTCCGCGAGACTGCAAACAACGAAATGGCGCACGCATTCATGTGGTTCAAGCTGCTGGGTCAGCCGATGAATACCACCGCAAATCTCAAAAACGCAGCCTCGGGCGAGCATTTCGAATGGGCTGACATGTACAAAAAATTCGCACAGGAGGCTGACGAGGAGGGCTTTTCCGAAATTGCGGAAAAGTTCCGTCAAGTGGCTGATATCGAGGAATGGCATGAAAAGCGATTTTTGCAGCTTCTCAGCAACACTGAGCTTCAAAAGGTGTTTGAAAAAGCAGGCGAGGAAATGTGGCAATGCCGCAACTGCGGACATATCGTGATAGGCAAAAAAGCGCCCGACAAATGTCCCGTTTGCTCCTACCCAAAATCGTATTTCGAGATAAAGGCTGAAAATTATTGATAACGAAACGGCGGAGTTTTGCTCCGCCGTTGCTTTGTATAAGATTATTTCATGCAATCAATATCTGCGTTCCCGCTCGTTGGATAGCTCTAAGATATAATCTGAGGTGGTGTTGTACATTTTCGCAAGCGCAATGAGTATCTCGGTAGGGATATCGCGCAGCCCAAGCTCATAGTTGCTGTAAGCCTGCTGAGAGCAGCAGAGCCTTTGCGCGACCTGCTTCTGAGTAAGGTCGCTGTCCTCTCTGAGATCTCTTATTCGCCTGTACACACCATCACCTCCCGTTTGTTTATACTGCTATTATGCCACACAACATTTTGTGGTATCGACAAATACAACAAAATGTGGTACATGATTCTGCAAAAATACGCGCACTTGCGCGAACAATTAAAAATGGAGGAAAAAACTATGAAGCTAAGAAGAATTATGTCAGCTATGCTGGCAACGGCATTTGTGACAAGCACTGTCGCATTCGCGGAGGACGCTTCAACTGAGGGCGCTCTTGGCGTAAACTTCACTATGGAAAACGAAAAGGGTACGTATACCTTTACCGATGAGGAGCTTGCAGCATTTGTCGATTACAACATCGAGGTCAACGGTTCCAGCGAGGACACGACTTTCGTAAACGAGCCATGCGGCATTTTCGGAGAAGACAGCCGCTTTATCGTTGCTGATGGTACGAGCTTCAGCCTGAATGAAGTGTACCGTATTGAATTTGAACTGATAGATATTGAAAAGGACGCAGATGGCAACACAAGCTTCAGACAGCTTAATACATTATGGAATCGCTATACTGTAGCACGATTAGTAGCAATATGGGGACCTTGTCCTACAATGGGTCCTGATTACTCTACTACTCTTGAAGCGTCCGATTTGATTGAGATAATCAATAAACACGGTGAATTTGAACTGAACGAAGATATGGGTCGCGGTCCCGAATATGCCTTTACCTATGATGATGTAGATATGGTGGTTGTCGCATTCTACATTAATGATGAGCTTGATGAAGACGGATATGCTGTATATCCTTCGTCCGACAGCAATTACCGTGTCATTACTCAATGGCTTCTCACTGAACAGGGCGCAACTATGCTGAACGAAGCAAACGCAGGTGCTACTGCTCCTGAAACTCCCAATGATACCACAGGCGATAGCGATGGCGCTACCACAGATGACAAAAACACTTCAGGTGACGGTACAGACACCTCTGTTGGCGATGGTGCTTTCGACAACGCAGGCAGCACCGAGGGCGCTGACGGCAAGGACAAGAATTCCGCCGACACAGGCGCACATAGTGTTGCAGCGGCAGCAGGTATCGCACTTGCGGCAGGTGCGGCAGTTCTGTTCTCACGCAAGAGAAAGTAAATCTTCCAAAAAATATAACGCAGAATCCCCCGATTTTATCATAAATCGGGGGATTCACTATTTATTAATTATCCATTCGGACTACCCTTTCGTATCTCCTCAGCAAGTCTTGACAGCTTTTTCAATCGGTGATTTAGCCCGCTGCGGCTTATGGGCTTTTTGAACTGTCCGCACAGCTCCGAAAGCGGCATTTCGGGGTTTTCCATGCGAAGCTCCGCGGTTTCGCGAAGCTCGTCCGACAGCCACTCCGCTCCTTTTTCGCGGTAGATAAGCTCAATATCCTCAACGCTTTTTCCAGCCGCCGCGACCGTCTTATCAAGATTTGCACTCTCGCAGTTCACCGAGCGGTTGACACGGTTGCGAAAATCCTTCATTATCTTCACCTGCATTATCTCAAGCGAATGAGCCGCCGCACCGATGTAGGTGAGAAAATCCTCGATAAGTTCGCTCTCCTTTGCGTACAGCACGAGACTGCCCGAGGTGTGAGCATTTCCGTTTTCGTCAATGACCCTTGCTCTGCGGGCGCGTACAGTGGTCTTAAACGCCATGCCGTGCTCGTTTATAAAACTGTGCAGCGCCTTTGCCCTGCCGCCGTCGGGGTGAACTATCTCAAGGTGATATTCCTTGTTGGGGTCAGTAACCGAGCCGCACGCTGCGAAAACTCCGCGCAAGAATGCTCCGCTCTCGTTGTCGTTGCCCGAAACAACGTCCGAGCTTATCTCGGAAAGCTCCCCGAAACGACTGCGCACCGCCTCATAACCGTCTGTTATCCTGAACGTGTAGAGCGAGCCACCGTTTTTCACGAGCCGCACAGTTTCGTGCTTAACATCGGGGAACACCTCGTCGCAAAGCGTACGCACGGCATTCAGCAGATACATCTTTTCGGTCTGCACCACGGGCATTCCCTCTGAAATACGAGAGGAAAAAAATATCCCGTAAAGCATGGCGGTCATCTCGCCAAGCGGCATATCCTTAACATCGCACAGTTCCTTTTTTATATCCGATGAAAACGACATATCTTCCTCATTTCTTTGCAGCGTCGCGGTGCAGCATTCTCACTTTCAGCTCCTTGCGGCGAAGATGCGCCGCAGTAAGCTCCGCAAATGTAACGCTGCGGTGCTTACCACCTGTGCAGCCGAATGCTATTACAAGACGGCTCTTTCCCTCCGAAACATAATGCGGAATAAGAAAATCAATAAGGTCAAACAGCTTGTCCCGAAGCGTTGCGGACTGCGGGAAGCTCATAACGTAATCCCGCACTTCCTTATCAAGACCTGTTTTTTCCTTTAATTCGGGAATATAAAACGGGTTAGGCAGACAGCGCACATCAAAAACAAGGTCCGCTTCCCCCGGAGCACCGTATTTAAAGCCGAAGCTCATACAGCTTACCATCATAGCGTCAGAAGCTTTTTCAAGGAACAATCCTGCGATCTGTTCCTTAAGCTGTCCTGTACTGAGCAGGGAGCTGTCAACTATGTACTCCGCGTTCTCACGGATATTGCCGAGAAGCTCCATCTCAGCGTCAACAGCCTTGCCGATATCACCGCCCGAAGCCTCGTCAAGCGGGTGCTTGCGCCTTGTTTCCTTGTAGCGCTTTATCAGCACCTCGCGCGAAGCCTCCAGAAACAGCACCTTTACGTCAATACCGCGCAGATGCAGCTTTGTTATACTGTCCTCAAGCTTGAAAAACATCGCGCCGCCGCGAATATCTGTAACTATTGCGACCTTGGATATCTCATTGTTTTCGTTACACATCGCAGCGAAGTCGGGAATAAGCTGAGGCGGCATATTGTCAATACAAAAATACCCGATATCCTCCAGTACCTTGACCGCCGAGGATTTTCCTGAGCCTGAAAGTCCTGTTACAATTACAAATTCCATAATTTACTCCAATATCAGCATTTCGCACTCAAGCTCCACGCCTTTCTGCTCCTTTACCGTCCTTTTTATGTGCTCCACCAACGCCATGATGTCATCAAAGCTTGCGTTATTGCGATTGATGACAAATCCGCTGTGCTTTTCACTCACCTGTGCGCCGCCGACTGTGTAGCCTTTAAGCCCACATTCTTCAATAAGCGCCGCCGCAAAGTATCCCTCGGGACGCTTGAATGTGCTGCCGCAGCTCGGAAATTCCAACGGCTGCTTGTCGCGGCGTTTTTGCATAAGTTCGTCCATCTTCGCTTTTATCTCGGTCTTGTCGCCCTTTTGCAGCTCCATAGTTACGGAGGTGATAACGCACTTTTTGCCCGAAAAGTAGCTGTGCCTGTACGAAAGCTGCATTTCATCGGCATTCATTTCCTGATACTCGCCGTTTTCATCGACATAGCGGCAGCTTTTTACAATGTCCTTCATCTCTCCGCCGTAAGCGCCTGCGTTCATGTACAGCGCGCCGCCGACAGACCCAGGAATACCATACGCAAATTCAAGCCCCGTAAGCCCGTTTTCAAGCGCCGCCATGCAGACGGATTTAAGGCTTGCGCCTGCCTGTGCAGTTATCTTGCCATCACAAACGTCCACTGCTGAAAAGTCCTGCGACAGAAGAATTATACAGCCGCGATAACCCTTGCCGCTGACAAGAACATTACTGCCTTTACCAAGCACAAAATACGGGATATTCTCTTTTTTACACAAGGAAACTACTTCACGGACAACATATTCGCTTCCCGCGTGAACAAGTATATCGCACTCACCGCCGACTTTCATAGAAGTATGGAAGCCGAGCGGCTCGTTTAAGCTGTATTTCGCACCGATATCACAACACAGTTTTTCAAGTGAAGAGTAATCCAAAACGCTGCCCTCCGTATGAATAGTAGGGCGGGCTGCTCTCAGCCCGCCGTATAATTATTATAATTACTCAGCCAGTGTATAAAGATACGCTGCACCGATAATTCCCGCATCGTTTCCGAGCTTTGCGATATCAAGCTTTGTGGAGCGTGTGGGGTCTATACAGTAGCTCTCACGGCTGATAAACTCGTTCAGCGGCTTTGTGAGGTTCTCGCCCTCCTTGCAGATGCCGCCGCCAATGAGCAGCACCTCGGGCTGGAATGTATTCACGATATTTGTAAGACCGCAGCCGAGATAGTTGATGTACATATCCACAACGCTGCAAGCGGAGGAATCGCCCTCTCTCCAACCGTCAAATGCAGTCTTGCCGTCAACGTTGTTGATGTCGCCGCCGCAGATCTGCCACATCTTGCTGTCTTTATTCTCCTCCATGGCTTCCTTGGTCATGTTGATAAGCGCTGTCGCGGAGGAATAAGCCTCAAAGCAGCCCTTTCTGCCGCAGCCGCACTGTCTGCCGCCGTAATGGATAACGCTGTGGCCAAGCTCAGCGCCGCAGAAATTAAAGCCTGTGTATATCTTGCCGTCAATGATGATACCGCCGCCAACGCCTGTGCCAAGCGTTACCACAACAACGTCCTTATAGCCCTTGCCTGCGCCGTTCAGCACCTCGCCGAAAGCCGCTGCATTAGCGTCATTTTCAACGTATATCTCCTTATTCAGCTTCTTCTGAATGAGAGAACGCAGGTCGGTGTTGTTAAAGCCGAGATTGCAGCTGTACAGCACGATTCCGCTGTTGCGGTTTGCAACGCCTGGAGTGCCTATACCGATGCTGTTTACCTCGCCGATCGTTACCTTAGCCTCGTTCAGTGCTACCCACACGGTTTCAACGATAGCATTTGCTATCTCCTCCGCAGGACGGGGAAGATTTGTCTTTGCTGTAGCCTTTGATACGATGTTGTAATTTTCGTCAACAAGACCTACCTTGATATTGGTACCGCCGAGGTCTATTCCTATATTGTACATTGGTTTGTATTTCCTTTCGATCTTTTATTATAAATTCATGTCGGACATTATCTCTTCACTGTCCGAGTCGATGCCAAGCTGCTTCAGCAGATCCTTTGCCGCATTGTAGCCCATCTTCTTCTGACGATTGTTCATAGCCGCAACCTCAAGAATGACCGCAAGGTTACGTCCGGGCTTTACAGGGATAGTCAGCAACGGCACCTTAACGCCGAGAATGGTCATAAAGTGTGTGTCAACGCCCATTCTGTCGTAGGTCTTTTCGGGATTCCACAGCTCCATCTCAACCACCATGTCGATCTTTTCGGTGAGCTTTACTGCGCCCACACCGAAGAGCTGTCTTGCATTTATAATACCTATGCCGCGAAGCTCAAGAAAATGACGGATATTATCGGGGGAGCTTCCTACAAGCGTGATGTTAGAGGCTTTCTTTATCTCTACCGCGTCATCTGCGATAAGTCTGTGACCGCGCTTTACAAGCTCGATAGCGGTCTCGGATTTACCTACGCCGCTTTCGCCGAGGATAAGCACACCCTCACCGTATATCTCGATAAGAACGCCGTGACGTGTAATTCTCGGAGCAAGCTGAAGATTTAGGAACGCAACAAGCTTTGATATAAATACCGAGGTGCTTTCCTCAGTGCAGAAAATCGGCATATTAAATTCTGCCGCAAGCTCTGTCATTTCAGGAAACGGCTCAAGTCCGCGTGTGATGATCAGCGCAGGAAAATGATATCCGAACAAGTCTGCAAGGCGCTGACGGCGGGTATCCGCGTCAAGTCCGTTGAGGTAAGCGTACTCCATATTACCCATTACCTGAATACGCTTGTTGTCAAAATACTCGTAAAATCCCGAAAGCTGAAGTCCGGGACGGTTGGTGTCGTTGCTGGAAATAAGCTTGTTTCCGCCGTTTTCGGGCATATAAACAATGCGCAGACGGAACTCGTCGATTATTTTCTGAAGGGGGAATGAAAACTCCCTGTTAATTTCTTCGAGAGGCATAAAAACAGTCCTTTCTCAATTGCGTCGTTAAAGCATAGTGCTTCATATATCATTATACATTATAGGCGAAATTATTTCAAGTATTTTAATGATTATTTTAACTATGTTAGAAAGAAATATCCCAAAATTCAAATACGGGGCAACAAGCTTTTGAATGATTTTCAAAAATTCACCTTCACCTCGGTTTAAACTGCGTTTCACAGTCAATACTGTGATTACCAACGACAGCAAAGGAGCATACATATGAAAAAAACGACAGTCGATATAATAATGGCAGCAGGAATAGCAGCAGCGCTGCTGCTTTCGGGCTTCAGAGGCTTTGCGGCTGAATGTGAGAGAGTTCAGAACGAGGTGCTGCGGCTGCATATCCCAGCAAACTCCGACAGTAAGCACGACCAAGAGATAAAGCTGCGGCTGCGCGACTATGTTTTGAAACAATACGGAACGCGGCTCTCCTGCGAAAATGATATCGAACAGGCTATCGCGCAGACCGAAGCGCTGCTGCCCGAAATCGAAGCAGACTGCAACGAATTTCTCGCAAACGAGGGCGTAAACTACACCGCAAAAGCGGAGCTTACGGAGATGTATTTCACCACGCGCACCTATGAGGAGGTAACGCTTCCTGCGGGCACCTACACTGCGCTTCGCATAACGTTAGGCAGCGGCGAGGGCAAAAACTGGTGGTGCGTGATGTTTCCGCCGCTGTGCGTTCCTACAGCCTGTGTACAGCCGACAAATCAGCTTCCCGATGTTATGGTGAACGCCAATCAAAACGAGGGCGTGAAGATAGAATTTGCACTGTTTGAGTTTGTGAAATGGCTGCTGGGCGGCTGTAAATAGCAAATATCCCGAGTTTTCAGCTCGGGATATAATAATTATACAGGAACGGGAATGTCGTTCAAAATCTTCTCAACAAGCTGCTCAGCGCTTCCAAATTGCTGCTGACCCGATGCAAGTATCAGCCTGTGCGACAAAACACTAACAGCTGTGCTCTTTACATCATCGGGAGTAACGAAGCTGCGCGCGTTTATCAGCGCCATCGCCTGAGCCGCTTTATACAAAGCGATAGAAGCACGCGGGCTTGCTCCAAGCTTTACAAGCTGCGGGTCATTTCGCGTTGCTCCGACAACAGCGAGGATATAAGCCTTTATCTGCTCCGACACAGTGACATTCTTAGCCGCACCGCGAAGCACCATAAGCTCGTCAAGCGTCATCACCGCGGACACCTCGGCGGTCTGCGGCATAACATCAAGCATAGCAAGCTCCGACGCGCGGTCGGGATAGCCCATCGAAACGCGCATCAAAAAGCGGTCAAGCTGCGCCTCGGGCAGATGATAGGTACCATAGGTTTCTATAGGATTTTGCGTTGCGAGGGTCATAAACGGCACAGGAAGCGCGTGAGTAACACCATCAACGCTTATCTGCTTTTCCTCCATCGCCTCAAGCAGCGCAGACTGCACCTTTGGCGAGGTGCGGTTTATCTCGTCAGCCAAGAGGAAATTGCACATTGCAGCGCCCTCTTTGTACTCAGATTTGCCCGTATTCATGTCAATAGCGGTGTAGCCGATAACGTCCGACGGCATAAGGTCGGGCGTGAACTGAATACGTCTAAAGCTGCCCGAAACGCTTTTCGCAAGAGTTTCCGCAAGCAGCGTCTTGCCAACGCCGGGCACGTCCTCAATGAGAACATGGCCCTCCGCAAGCATGGCGCAGATTATCTTGATGATAACATCGCGCTTTCCGAGGATTACTTTTTCTATGTTATTTATAAGTTGTTCTATCTTTGGGTTCATGTTATACCTCAGTTTTCTCGTTTTCTGTTTGCTCAGGGGTGTTTTGCGGTGCTTCTTGTTCGGTGATGTCGACGGTTCCATTATCGGTCATGGCAAACACAAAAGCGGCGGTTATCATCATAACAAAATCGGTCGCCAACAAAGAAATGCCGAATAAAAAATCCCCCAGTCCCGCCAAAAATTTTCCCGAGAACAGAGCGCCCGACGGCGTCATAATTCCTTTTATTAAAAAGAATACTCCTGCAACGGCAGTAAGTGCATATAAAAGCCAGAGCTTTTTTGTGCCGCTTACGCCCTTAGTTTGTTCGAGCCTTTTGCAGACGATAGCCGGCACTATTCCAAGCACGACACTGATAAGCAGTGCCAGACACAATCCGACACCGCTCAATCCGACCAACAGCCCGACCCACAGACAATAATTTAGCAAAGCAAGCCCCGTCATTATAACAGCGCCGCCAAGAATAAACGCGGAAATGATAAAAGCTTTTTTCATATCACACCTCACGGCAAAAACGGCGCGGCTTTTTGAGCCGCGCCGCAATTTAAGCGATATTAGCCGAGGAGAGAGTGCTCATCGGAAGCATCGAACAGGTGTATCTTGTTGGGATCCATAGCGAGCTTAACAACGTCCTGGGGACGAGCGGTGCATCTGGGAGATACACGAGCTGTGAGCGGGATACCCTCGCAGGTGAGGTACAGATATGTCTCAGCACCGAGCATTTCGGTTACGTCAACAGTAGCCTCGATGATACCGTTGTTCTTAGCGTTGGATATGAACATTTCTTCATCGTGAATGTTCTCGGGACGGATACCAAGGATAACGTCCTTGTCAACATAGTACTTGAGAGCGTCGTTGTCAGCCTTAGCTGCGGGAAGCTCAACATAGAACTTGCGGCCTCTGGAGGTCTTGGTGTCCTCGGAACCGAACTCTACAACGTACTTGCCCTCTCTGTTGAGGAGCTTTGCGTTTACGAAGTTCATCTGGGGAGAACCGATAAAGCCTGCAACGAACTTGTTTACAGGGTTCTCGTAAAGGTTGATAGGAGAATCGATCTGCTGAATGTAACCATCCTTCATAACTACGATTCTGTCACCCATTGTCATAGCCTCTGTCTGGTCATGGGTTACGTAGATAAAGGTTGTACCCAGCTTCTTATGCAGCTTGGAAAGCTCAGTTCTCATCTGTGCACGGAGCTTAGCGTCCAGGTTGGAGAGCGGCTCGTCGAGAAGGAATACCTGAGGATCACGAACGATAGCACGACCGAGCGCTACACGCTGACGCTGACCACCGGAGAGAGCCTTGGGCTTTCTGTCGAGCAGATGGCCGATATCGAGGATCTTAGCAGCCTCTTCAACCAGCTTCTTGATCTCGTCCTTGGGAACCTTACGGAGCTTAAGACCGAATGCCATGTTATCGAATACTGTCATATGAGGATACAGAGCGTAGTTCTGGAATACCATCGCAATATCTCTGTCCTTAGGAGCAACGTCGTTTACAAGGCGGTCGCCGATGAACAGCTCGCCCTCGGAGATCTCCTCAAGACCTGCAACCATTCTAAGTGTTGTGGACTTACCGCAACCGGAAGGACCTACGAGTACGATAAACTCCTTGTCCTTGATGTTCATTGTGAAGTCGGAAACGGCTACAACGCCGCCGGGATAACGCTTGTATATGCCTCTGAGTGATAAGCTTGCCATTTTAATATGACCTCCTGATGTACTTGATTTTCGGGAATTTGTCAGTCGATGTGATATCGACCATCAAATTCTCATGCCATTTGGCGCTAATAATATAATACCAAAATAAACGTAAAAATAAAAGAGCCTAAGTCAACAAATATTTTTTAATTCCTTTATATAATTTCACTAACAGCTACAAAAAACCCACAAAAAAACGCTTCTCAGATAGTGTTATTGCACAAAAAAAGCAGTTTTTTACATGACTTTCAGCAAGCCTGTTTCTTTTTTTGGATAATGTAACAAATCCCCCAAATGTTTTTTGTGCATATCAGCACAATATATTGGGCATTATTGATAGGAGCATACACATATAATCTATCGGGCGGACAAAAACTCCGTCGATTTTTGTGCAATATGCAGGAGGCAATGATGACAAAGAAAAATACACGCGGCGGCGCAGCGCTGCTTGCAGGCGCGGTGCTGCTCATTGCGGCGGCTATATGGGGACTTGTTAAGCTTTCGGGCGGCGAGACTGCACCTGACGGCTCAACTAACAGTGCGCGCATATCATTCATAAACGGCTGCGGCTGGGAAACGGAGGCTACTCACTGCGAGCTGAACGAGGTACGCATTCCTGTCAATTTTGACGAAGTTTACGAAGAATACAACGAGCTTCAGCTAAAGCAAGGCTTTGACCTGCGCCCATACAGAGCACATTCAGTAAAACAGTATACATATCTTATAACAAACTACCGCGACAACAACAGCGGCACTGCTTTGCCCGACATATACGCCGACCTGCTGGTTGAAAACGGCAGCATAATCGGAGCCGACATCTCCTCAGGAGAAGCAGGAAGTTTTGTTACAGTGCTGAAGCACGACTGATACCTTAAGTTTGACAAATCCTACTGTGCGATATATAATATAGAAAACAATACGTTCTCATATCAAGTCGGGAAGTGAAAAAATGAAAAAACGCGAAATTGCCATACTCTCCATACCTGTATTAATTTTATGTGTGGGAATTGCTTGGCTTGCCATCAACATATTCTCCGCGGAAGACGCGCCTGATTTCATATACACCTCTCAGATGCAGACATCAGGGAGCGCTGCAGCTACAGCTGCGACCTCCGCTTCGCAAGCGCCGCCCACTTCCTCGGCGACTACGACTGTTACAACCGAGAGCACGAGCGAACCAACCGAGAGCTTTCCGATACTGCTCACTACCAATGACCCCGAAAACTATGCCGAGCTTCAGCTGCAAGGCAACACCTTTTATATAAAGGGATATTTCAATTCGGACGAAGTCACTGGGGTCTTTGTAGGAGACAATAGCGTAAAACCCGCGTATAACGATGACGGCACTTTTGAAGCTAAGCTTGAAATTCAAAACGACGGCTATAATAACGTTACGCTGAAGTTTTCCGAGGACAAACCGCAAAGCTTCCGTTTTTACTGTGACTCAAACGAAGCACATATCGTATTCTGTGATAACATCGCAGAGCAAAGCGAAAATGCTTTGCAGCATATCATTGATATACCTCAAACTGCCGTTGATGATTACATCGTAACAAACGGTACTGATGAGCAGCGTGAAACAACGCTCGAAGAGATAGCTGAGATAAGCGCACAGGTCTGCGACGGACTTCACAGCGACTACGACAAGGCGCGCGCACTGTCCGAATGGGTGTCACTAAACATCTATTACGACAGCGACGCATATAACAGCTCCGTCACCACAGAAACGCTGTCGCTTTGCAAAACGTTGGAAGAGCACCGCTCTGTCTGCGGTGGCTACGCAAATCTTTACGCCGCGCTGTGTCAGTCGCAAGGCATAGAATGTTACATCGTTCAAGGGTCTGTGGTACAGAACAACTACTCCTTTGAGGAGGACGTGGATATCGCGCCTAGCCACGAATGGAACGCTGTTTTTATAGACGGACGATTTATTTGGGTAGATTCTCTTTGGAACACCGATAACTTCTACAAAAACGGTAAATACGTCGAATCTGTGCAAGGTCTGAAATATTTCGATATCACGACCGAAGCACTCTCGCAAAATCACTGCGCAAAGCGCGTTGAACGCCGCGAATTTTTCGGCATTTCTTGATACAAGCGTCAATAACAAAAGCCGCCGCTGAAATTACATCAACGGCGGCTTAAATATTATGCTGTTAATTACTCAGCGTCTGTTTCCTCTGCGGGAGCAGCGTCCTCCATGAGAGCCTTCATAGAGAGGGAAACTCTGTTCTTATCAGCGTCGATATCGATGATCTTAACGTCAACCTCCTGACCAACAGCGAGAACGTTAGCAATGTTTGTAACTCTCTCTGTGGAGATCTGGCTGATGTGGATAAGACCGTCAACACCGGGAATGATCTGTGCGAATGCACCGAACTCTGTGATGCTTACTACAGTAGCCTTGATAACATCGTCTACAGCGTAGTCAGCAACGAACTTTGTCCAGGGATTCTCATCGGGATCCTTAGCGGAGAGAGAAACTCTCTTCTTCTCGGGATCGTAGGACTTAACGATAACAGTGATCTTGTCGCCGATGCTTACGATATCCTTGGGGTGCGAAACTCTGTTCCATGTAAGCTCAGAGGTGCGTACCAGACCATCAACTGCACCGATGTCAACAAATACACCGTAATCCTCGATGGAGCGAACCTCGCCCTCGAACTTCTGACCAACCTCGATAGACTCCCAGAACTTTGCCTTCTCAGCGTCGCGAACCTCACGGTTTGCCTGTCTGATAGAGCCAACAACTCTGCCGCGCTGCTCGTTGATCTCGATAACCTTGAACTGTACAGTCTTCTTTACAAGATCCTCAAGCTTGCCGCTGCGGGGAACACCTGTCTGAGAAGCAGGGATAAATACGCGTGTGCCGTTAGTGATAACGATAACGCCGCCCTTAACTGCTGCAGAAACAACACCCTCAAGAGTTTCGTTAGCTTCCTTGGAAGCTGCGATCTTCTCCATACCGAGAGCGGAATCAACCTTCTTCTTGGAGAGGAAGATAACGCCGTTGGAATCGTCAACCTTAGTTACGATAGCGTCGATCTCATCACCGATGCTTACTACGTCAGCAACTGTAGCGTTGGGGTCGTTTGTCAGCTCGTCCAGCGGTATGTAACCGGTCTGCTTTGTGCCGAGCTCAACTACTGCTTCATTTTTGTTGATGCCTACAACTGTAGCTTTTACTCTGTTGTTGGTATATACTCTTCTAAAAGACTGTTCGAGCATTGAAGCAAAGTCTAACTCCTCATTTTCATTTGTTTTGATAATCTCGTCCATAGTTCTATGAACCTCCCTTATAGTGTAGGCTGGAGTCGATGCTCCCGCCGTAATTCCGATAATACTATCGGAGCGCAGCCCTTTGACAAGCCGCTTGGAAAGTTCGGCGGCATTCTCCACGAACACGGTCGTGCAGTGCCGTGCGCAAATTTCCGCAAGCTTTCCTGTGTTTGAGCTGTGTTTTCCTCCGACAACAATCATCAGTTCAGCTCTTTTTGCAAGCTCCTCTGCATTCTTTTGACGCTCTGAGGTAGCGCTGCATATTGTGTCATATATCGTTACACGGCTGTAGTGTTTCCGAATTTCCTGCGAATATTCAAGAAACCTGCCGCGGTCGAAGGTAGTCTGAATGACGAGCGCCGCGTCCTTGTCAAGAGAAAGCGTGCCGCTGTCGAACAGTGCTTTTATATCAGCGAAGTCCTTGCAGACAAACGCCCTGCACCTTGCATGACCCTTTATTCCGATGACCTCGGGGTGCTTCTCGTCGCCGAGTATTATCACCGCCGCGCCCTCGGGCTGCTCCGATACGATCTTGTGGATCTTTTTCACAAACGGACAGGTCGCGTCAATGCAGTCGGAGCATACCGCTTCAGCTTGTTCCTGTACTTTTCTTGTAACACCGTGGGAGCGTATCACCAGCGGCTTTCCCGCAGCCTGTTCAATATCTGCGGCTATATGGATACCCTTTTTTTCAAGGGAGTCGGTAACTGTTTCGTTATGGATAAGCGGGCCGAGTGTATACACCTCGCCGTGCTTTTCAGCAGCCTGCTCGGTAAGCTCTATCGCCCTTTCAACACCAAAGCAGAAGCCTGACTTATCAGCTATCTCAATCAACATCGGGGGCATTCTCCTGAAGCTTTGCTATCTCGCCCATTATGTCGCTGCTGAGTGCTTTCAGCTGGCGGCGGTCCTCTATGTCGATGTCGAATTTCTCCGCGGGCATCATCTCGCCCACAGATACCTGTATACGGCGGCGGAATTTGCGCTTTTTGCCGTATTTTATAAACACAGGCACCACTGGAGCCTTCGCCTGAGCCGCAATGAGCGTAACACCGCTCTTCGGTCTGCCAAGCGTTCCGTCCTTTGAACGTGTACCCTCGGGGAATATAACAAAAATGTGACCCTGTTCAAGACTTTCAAGAGCCTTTTCTATCGCCTGCGCACCGTCCTTTGCGCCCCTTTTTACGGGAAACGCGCCGAGCTGTTTTATCAACCATGTGAAGAAAGGATTTTTGTGAAACAGCTCTTCCTTCGCCATGAAGTTGTATCTACCCTTAAAGGTAACGCCGATAACAGGCGGGTCGTTGTTGGAAACATGGTTTGACGCGATTATGTAGCCGCCCTTCATGTCAGGCATATTTTCCTTGCCGATGACAGTCATCTTGTACATTATAACATAGAACAGCTTCGCGCATTTGCGGAGAAACGCGTAGAACATTTACACTCTCTCCTTTATTATATTGCATACAAGCTCGCAGGACTGCTCAAAATCAAGCTCGGAAGTGTCTGCAAGCACCGCGTCGTCAGCCTGCTTCAGCGGAGCAGTTTCGCGGTGAGAATCATTATAGTCCCTTGTGTTGAGATCGGATAAAACCTCTTCAAAAGTGGTTGCAACGCCTTTTGCGCAAAGCTCGTCATAGCGGCGCTTTGCACGTATCTCAGGCTTTGCGGTGAGAAATATCTTCACCGTTGCATTCGGAAGAACGACAGTGCCTATATCCCGACCGTCCATAATAACGCTGTTTGTTTCGGCCATGTTCCTTTGCAGGTCAAGCAAAGCCGCTCTCACAGCGGGAATAGCGGAAACAGCAGAAGCCGCCATGGATATCTCGGGAAGCCTTATCTCCTCAGAAACATCTTCTCCGTTCAGATATATATGCTGAACGCCATCGATAAGACGTATTTCAGGGCGAACTTCGGTCAAAACCGACTCTACAGCGGAAGCGTCGGCAATATCTACCCCGCTTCTTTTGCAGAAAAGACCCACAGCTCTGTACAATGCCCCTGTATCAACATAGATATAGCCAAGCGTTTTTGCGGCATTTCGCGCGATACTGCTTTTGCCTGCTCCGACAGGACCGTCGATAGCAACCGAAACATGAGGCTTTGCCATAAGCTTACTCCTTATTATGACAGCGAAAATACGCCGCCGTAATATTTTACCAAAAGGCGCTAAAGGGTACAATTCCCCCTTTATAACCTATCAGAAGTTATTATAGCATAATAATTTCAAAATTGCAAGAACTTTTTTGCATTTTCACTGAATTTTCACGATTTATTTGAAATTTATAGTGTGAAAACACTGTTTTCTGAAAAAATGACACGTATTACATATTAACAAAACCGCCTAAAACAGGCGGTTTTGTGATCTTATTAAAGCTCGATAGGCTTTTCAGCCGACATAGATGGTTCCGTTTTCTTTGCAGTGCGGTTTACACCTGCGCTTTTGCTGTTATTAAAGGTGTTAAAATCCATAGCTACGTCTAAGTCGGCATCTGCAGTTTTCACCATCTTGGAAGAAGCTGTATTATTCAGCGCTTCCTGAAGCTTTCTGCTTTCAAGTGCATTCTTTTCATAACGTTCATTAGCAGCCTCGACATTTGCTTCGTGTGTAACGAGATCATTCTCATATTGCTCACGTGCGGCTTTATCGTTCTCGAACTTCTCAAAATCCGCACTGAACAGATTGAACATTCGGTTCATGATGCGCTTGAATAAATTCGGTCTTTTCGGCACAGGTACTTCAGCGGGAGGCTCAGGCTCAAAAACTGTAGGGAACATATCAACAGGCTCGTTTTGGATATCTACCAGCCCTATGAGCGGCGATCTCTCATCAGCCGCCAAGCCCATTGAAGTCAATATCGAAAGATGGCAAAGCACCTTTTTATAGTTGCCGTCGTGTATCTCGCCGTCAAGGTAATTGTAAGGCTTGCCCGATATCGTTATTCGCTCGGCAAGATTTCTTACATCTTCAACAGTAACATTATTGATATTAAGCTGATCTTTTTCCAACATCACTGCAAAAATGCCGCCAAGATGCATCTCGGCATGAAGCATACCCTCATGAAGTGAATCCGCGCTCACATCTGCACGCAGAACATCTGCCTGATAGCGCTGCGCAAGCACTATTCCGTATGTTTTATTATCCCGCGGAAAAAGACGCCTGATAGTTCTTATCGCAGCCCTGTCATAGCGCTCCGAAAGATCGATACCTGCCATAATTCAAAACCACCTTTACTGTAATCTCTGTGCAGTCTTTTTCTTTAATGATTGCCACCCATCGAAAGCTGTTTCTCAACAGTTTTATCTTTTGCGTTGGGCTTTTCGTTAGTCTGCACATTTACGTTGATACCTGCTTCCTCCATAAGACGAGCAGCACTGATTGGCTTATCAATATGGTTGTTTATTTCATTACGTTTTTCTTCAACATTCAACTCATTCATCTGTCCTTTGACCAATTCGCTGAAATTCACACTCGCGCCGTAGTTATCGTCAAAACGCTCATCAATTGCGGCGCAGCGCTCGTTATATGCTGCCAAACGCTCGTCGTATTTATCGTAAAATTCCTTATTGCGATCGTATTCCTCGAACTCCACGCGATAAGAGCCAAACATTTTATTGAGCAATCTCTTGAAGATATTGGGACGCTTAGGACGATCGCCGCGGACAGGCGCAGCACCCTTAAAAACATCTGTCGTTACAGTAAGCGGATTACCTTCGTTGTCGACAAGCCCCATCACAGGGCCCTCCCTATCACCGGACAAGCTCTTTGACATGCTTGCGCCAAGCAACCCCAGAATGCTCTTGTAATTGCTTTCGTCGATATCCTCTCCGTTTACTTCAAATCTATTTCCGTTAAGAGCGGTCATATTAACGATATCTCTCACTTCATTAACGGTAACGTCATCAATGGTAGCGTCATCTCTGCCGATCATCTTGCTGAAAACGCCCTTTAGGTGAATATTGGCATGCGGATCGAAGAAATGTCTAGGAATATTAAAATCTCGAGTTTTCACAAGGTCAAACGCCTGTTCATACATTCCATCAGGAAGCCCGAGGTCACGGACAAGACCTGCCGCTTCTTCATTATAGTAATGCCCAGCAATCAAATTCGGCATGATATTCACCCCTTTTAAATGTTTTTATATCCTCTATAAATATTTACGCAGCTATCCGCCAAACGTAACATTACTGCGCTTTTTCACAAATCGCGCTTGCTGCGGCATGACCTGTCGAAAACGCTATCTGCAGGTTAAAGCCGCCCGTATAGCCGTCGCAGTCGATTATCTCGCCCGCAAAATACAAATTATTGCACAGCTTTGACTGCATAGTTTTCGGCTCTATCTCCTTTACCGAAACGCCGCCGCGCGTAACGATAGCCTCCTCGATAGGACGAAAGCCCGACACGTCAAACGACAGCTCTTTGAGCTGTTTAAGCAGCGCCGAACGCTCAGATCTTGATATCTCGTCAACCTTTTTCAAAGGGTCTATCCCGCAGCGCTTCACTATCATCGGAACGAGCTGTGCAGGAAGAAGTCCGCGCAGACTTTCGCCGAACTGCTGCCCTCTGCGCTCCGAAAAATCCCTGAGGATGCGCGCGTCAAGCTGCTTTTCGCTCAGCGCAGGCTTCAGGTCTATCTTTATAGAATAGCGGTCCCGTTCCATTTTTGGGATATGCGCCGAAGCACTCAGCACCGTAGGACCCGATACGCCGTAGTTCATAAACGTAAGCTCACCGAAATCCTCATATATACACTTGCCGCCGTCAACTAGCTTCATTGATATGTTGCGCAGATTAAGACCTGCGGCTTCAAGCGGCTTTTGCACCGTTTCCATAGCGGACAGTGACGGCTCGGGTGGAACTATCGTGTGACCCGCCTGCTTTGCCAAAGTGTATCCAAACCCGTCTGAACCTGTCAGCGGATAGGAGCAGCCTCCTGTTGCAACGACCGTTGCGGTCGCCTTTATCTCGCGCTTTTTCGTCTTTGCGCCAAGGCAAACTCCGTCCTCTATAATAAGCGCCGTGCAAGCCTCGCATATCACTTCGACTTTAAGTCGCGATATTTCCTTTTTCAGCGCCGACACTATATCATGCGCCTTGTCGGACTGCGGAAAAACTCGGTTTCCGCGCTCGGTCTTAAGCGGCACTCCAATGCTCTCGAAAAACTCCATCACATCAGCCGCCGAAAACTGCGAAAGCGCACTGTACAAAAAGCGTGCATTGCGCGGTATATTCTTCATTATCGTATCATTATCGCAGTTGTTGCAGACATTACAGCGCCCCTTGCCCGTTATCGCAAGCTTTTTGCCAAGGCGGTCGTTCTTTTCAAGCAGCGCAGTGCGCATACCTTTTTTCGCTGCGGTAACAGCGCACAGCATTCCTGCCGCGCCGCCGCCGATTATCAAAATATCAAACATCTTTTTTATAGACCTCGTTGCGCTCCCAAAGGCGCTCAAGCTTATTGAAATTAAGCTCTACGCTTTCGCGGTTGCGGTCGGAAACGGCAACGATAAGCGCATTTATAAGGCTCATCGGAGCAACTATACTATCCACAAATGAAACCATGTCCGAATACGCATAAAGCGGACAATCGGCATACTGCACGAGCGGCGAGCTTTCGCTGTCGGTTATTGCAATGATATGCGCACCGCTGTCATACGCGAATTTGCAAGCTTCAATAGTACTTGTGGCATAGCGCGGAAAGGACAGAGCGATAAGCACGTCGCCTTTGCCGATATGCACCATCTGCTGATACAGCTCATTCGTGCCGACAGCGCCGATGTGGCTTACATTATCAAAAATAAGTCGGAGGTAATAGTGCATGAAATTAGCGAGTATTCCGCTGCTCATAGCGCCCTGTATATAAATATTCTTTGCCGAGCATATTATGTCCACAGCCTTGTCAAACGCCTCATGGCTTACGGAATCCATAGTGCGGCGTATCTTGTCAATATCCTGATTAAGCACGCCCTCAACAGGGTTTAGCGTGCCAATTCTGCTGCGGGTGACATCCATACGCTGGATAGACGTAAGGCGGTTTTTGATATGGCTCTGCAACGAACGCTGAAGCTGTGGATAGCCCTCAAAATCCAGCTTATTCGCAAAGCGCACAACTGTAGACTCGCTGACATTGACGGTATTGCCAAGCTTCAGCGCGGTCATGTAAGCCGCTTTTTCATAGTGCTCAAGAATATATTTAGCAATAAGCTTCTGACCCTTTGAAAACTCGGGCATCATTTCAGATATGCGCTGCAGCAGATCGTCCTTCATGCTTTTAAACCTCTCTTAGCAGGAAAAATTCTTTTTAATTATAATTATAATACACCTTTTATATATATTTTGCAAGTGTTTTGATAAAATCTTTCGCATTTCCGCGTCAAAAGTACCGTTTTCGAGAAAATTACGCCCCAAAATGACGGAACGACCCTCAAAATGCCATGCAAGCCACCATGACTTCTTATTCACTTGGAAAATATTTTTCAAAAACACTTGACAAATCGAAACGATAGTGTTATAATAATTAAGCGTTATGCAACGCATATGTTTCCCGCGGGTGTAGTTCAATGGTAGAATTCCAGCCTTCCAAGCTGGTCGCGTGGGTTCGATTCCCATCACCCGCTCCAAGCGCTCTAGCGCTTATGGGCTATGCGCCATTAGCTCAGCTGGATAGAGCAACCGCCTTCTAAGCGGTAGGTCAAAGGTTCGAATCCTTTATGGCGTGCCATACATGGTGGGTATGGCTTAGTTGGTTAAAGCGTCGGATTGTGGTCCCGAAGATCGTGGGTTCGATTCCCACTACCCACCCCACACATAAAAGGCATAGGTTTATTCCTGTGCCTTTTTAAATATTCTGGGATGTAGCCAAGCGGTAAGGCAACGGACTTTGACTCCGTCATCTCGTGGGTTCAAATCCCGCCATCCCAACCAAAATAAAAAGGACACTGAAAAAGTGTCCTTTTTATTTTGGTTGCAAACTCTCGGCTCGCAGTGCCCCTACGGCACTGCGTTTTTGCTTCGCAAAACCGATCACGTTCGCATGTTGTCTCTTTGATTGTATTGTAAAAAGTCTTTTTTCACTCAGTATAACCAAAACAAGTATTGCCAATTAACCCTCACACTCCCTTGGTTTCCAATATCTTTGCATTGCACCACCGCGTATATTATGCTATAATTAGATTATCCCAAGGGGGGTGCACCAAATCGGGAAATACAACGAGGAGGTATAACACGATGTGCAATTTCTTTACATTTTTCTGTGACTTCTCCGCGCTGTGCGAGTGGTTCAAGGGCCTTTGCGGCTAATTTGACATAACAGGTGCATAAGCACTGTATAAAAGACCCGCTTCTGATATTATGTCAGAAGCGGGTCATGTTTTTTCAGAAATCTCGCTCAATCCCAACAGCGTTTGCAGGCAATATGCCCCGCCTCCAGCGCTTCGTCAAGCGACATTTCGGTGAAAGATTTCATTCCCGAGCAATTTGATTTGCTGTGATATTTTCCTGTGGAGCTTACATATACCGTAACGCCCTCATATTCCACAACAAGCTGAGAGGAAGCGCTTGTCGCGGGCGTTTGAACTGCGGTAGTCTGCGCAGTAGTTGATGTAGTCTGGACAGGAGGCTTTGACGTTTCAGACGAAGCTTCGTTCTGTGAGTGTTCAGGTTCAGATACTGTGCCAGCATTTTTATCTGAGGAGCTTACAGCAGGCTCCGTGCGCTCGGTCTTGCTCTCGCTTTTATAGGTCTGTGCTATCTCTTTTTCCGCGCCTGCGACAATGCAATCCTCAAGCGTAAACACATCATCGCTCACTGCGACAAGAACACCACTGACCGAAAGCTTCTCTCCGACGGAATATTTTCCGCTGAGCGGCGCGATTATAGTAACATCGGGATCATCAAACTCAAATATATACTTCCCGTCAGCACATGATGAAATGGGCGCTGAAAACTCTATCGAAATGCCGTCTGACGGTGCGAACAGCTCACCTGTTTTTGACGCATTTTCTCTCGCACCTGTATTCTCGTAAGCCGCGCTGACATTCATCTCCGCCGACATATTCGCCGCATTAACAACTGCCACGGCATATACCGCCGCCATAGCTGTGCCGCAAGCAATGAATTTAGCCTTTCTTTTACCGAGCATAGCTGACACTCCCTCAAGTCATTCTACACTCATTATAATACAGATATCAAACAATGTCAATCTTTGTCGAAATATGCAGAATTATGCATAGATATCGGTGCAGTATTTCTTAGCCTGTACATTCCACATTTCGGCATAAGTGCCGTTATTTTTAAGCAGTTCGCTGTGCGTTCCGCTTTCAGCAATACTGCCGTTTTCAAGGAGTATTATGCGGTCAGCGTCCTTTGTAGTGGAAAGGCGGTGCGAAATAAGTATGACCGCCTGATTTTCCGCATTTTTAAGCATACTCTTGTTCAGCCTGTACTCAGCGATCGGGTCAAGAGCAGAGCTTGGCTCATCGAGTATTGCAATAGGCATATCGCGCATAAACATTCGTGCGATCGCCGCTTTCTGCCCCTCGCCGCCCGAAAGCATGGTTCCGTTCTCGGAAAACTCCTTGGTAAGCTCGGTGTCGATACCGTTTTCGAGAGTTTTAAGCTTAGCGCCAAAGTCCGCTCTTTTCAGAGCCTCAACTATCTTGCCGCTGTCATTTTCCGAAACAAAATCTGTCTTTACGTTTTCCGCAAGCGTAGCGCCGTATATCTGGAAATCCTGAAATACTGTACCTATCTTCTCACGGTACGCCTTTGTGTTAAGCTTTCGTATATCCACACCGCCGAAAAGTATCTCGCCCTCGGTCACGTCATAAAGGCGCATGATAAGCTTTATCAGCGTGGACTTTCCTGCGCCGTTTTCGCCGACAAGAGCAAGCTTCTCGCCCTTTCGTATAGTCATGCTTACGTTTTTAAGCACATATTTTTCATTATCCTTATACTTAAAGCTTACATTTCTGAGTTCGAGCGTGCAGTCGTTTTCGGGAACAGACACCTCTCCCTCACAGCCCTCTATGTTTATTTCATAATTCATAAAGCGGCGGAATTTTTCGGCATACTGTCCAACATTCTGAAAATCCACAAGAGCATAGTTCATCTGGTCAAGATGGCTCTTTATACCGTTTGTTGCGTTTTTAAGAGAAGCGACCTCACCGAGCTGAATGGATTTCTTTTCAATAGCAAGATACGCAAGGTACACAGGTACGGCATAGAATTGGCACAATGTAAATACGGTTATCCAGTTAATGAGGGTCGGCACGATTATTTTAAGAGAGTAGCCAAGCGCCATCTTGCGCTCCTCCGCGATAGCCTCATCGTATTGCTCCATAAGCGCCTCTTCAATGCCCGTCAGCTTTATCTCCTTTGCGTATTCGGGCTGGTAAAACACGCGCTTTGAATAGTCTGCTTTTCTCCCGATACGCTGCTTTTCAAGATTGTATTCATACTCTAGCTTTGTTATCATAAATCTTGTAATGATGTTGACGATAAATCCAACCACGGGGAAAACTATCACAACAGGATTTATCGTGACAATCATAGTTCCCGCAACAAGCATTGACACGATATTTGCGGCAATGCTGCCTATGCTCATTATGGCTTTTTTGCACATCTCCTCAGACTGTGACGCAGCGATAACGAAATCATCATAATACTCAGGGATATCGTAACACTTTAGATCCATCAGCTGTGCTTTTGTCATAAGCTCACGCTGGACTTTGCCCTCAAAACCTATCATCTTCGTCCAGAAATAATTTTCAAGAACACGGAAGATGACCATTCGCACAATGTGCAGCACAAACATCACCGCAAGCACATTCACAACGCTGAGAATGTCGGCGGTCGTGGTGAAAATGTCGATGATCTGCATGAGCAAAAAGGTGTCGATAAACGCACCTAAACCCATGAAAACACAGCGGCTCACGATATACGATAAAGGCAGCTTTTTATCATGACGGAATGCATATTTCACAACATAGAGAACGTTGGAAATAAGACGCTTCATTTTTATTTTATCTTTTTTCTTTTCTTTTTTTACGCTCATGCCGTCACCTCCTCTGCAAGATAATTCTGAGCCTGCAGCTTCCACATCTCCGCGTATTTTCCGTTCAGCGCCATAAGCTCGGAATGTGTTCCCTGCTCTATCACCGTACCATGCTCAAACATATAGATACGGTCTGCGTCGCGGGTCGCGGAAAGACGGTGAGAAATGAATATCACCGTTTCACCGTCCGTTGCGGTGATCATATTTTTGTACATATTATATTCCGCGATAGGGTCAAGCGCAGAGCTTGGCTCATCGAGAATAACTATATCAGGCTTGCGCGCGAAAACTCTCGCAATGGCGATTTTCTGAGCCTCGCCGCCCGAAAGCCCCATTCCGTTTTCGTCAAACTCCTTGGTGACCATTGTATCAATGCCATTTTCAAGGCTGTCAAGCTTATCGCCGAACTGTGCTTTTCTGAGGGCGTCCTCAACAAGTCTGCGCTCCTCGTCATTCTTAGGCTTGCGCATAAGAACGTTGTGTGACAGCGGAAGCGCAAACACCTGCAGATCCTGAAAGACTGTACCGAAACGACGATGCAAAGATTTCGGCTCATATTTTGAGATATCCTCGCCGCTTATCTTCATTTCGCCGACAGTAGGCTCGTAAAGCCCCATGAGCAGCTTTACAAGGGTAGTCTTTCCTGCGCCGTTGTGACCGACAATAGCGATCTTCTCGCCTTTTCTGATGCTGATATTCACATCATGGAGAGTAGGCTTGTCAGCGCCCTCATAAGTGAAGCTCATATCCTTTATTTCGATATCGGAAAGATTTTTCGCCTTGATAAGCTCATCTGCATTCGTCTTTGGCTTATAGGATAAAAACTCACGCAGATTAGTTACAAATGCGCTCTCCTTTGCAAGCGCAACGATAAGCTCCACTGCGTCGGAGGTGCGCCACGACAGCGTTGAAAGTGCAGGAATCATCGCAACATAAGCCGCGGTCTGCACTTCGCCCTCATTCAGCACAAATGCTATGTAGAGATACGGCAGAATCGTAGAAAGAATATTGTATAATATCCACTTTAATGGCTCGATAACGCACAGCTTTCTGCGAATTTTTCTTGTACGCTCCTCCATTTCTTCATAAGCCTTTTCGTGACGGGACAAAAGCAGCTTTCCTATACCGAAAAGACGCAATTCACCTGCGTATTTCTTCTCATAGAACACGCGCTTTGCATAGCCGCCGATTCGTCCGTCGCGAGTATTGGACATATCAAGGGAATAGTAAAGGTCGCCCTCTTTCTTGCCAAACAGCATTGAAATCGCAACCATCGGTACGATAAACAGCAGCAGCCAAGGGTCTACATCTGCGACTATAATAGTAGCCGCAATCACCGAGGCGATTCCCGCAACAAGGTATGCAGAGAAATAAAGAATATTGTTTCCTCTCCACTGACATTCGTTCAGCGCACGGGTGTATTTATCATAAAAATCTGGGCGCTCAAACTCAGCGTATTCCATCGAGATGGATTTGCGTATAACGCGCTTGTAAAAATCCTGATACATCTTCGGCAAAAATTGCTTCTCGCAAAGCTGATGTATCGCCGCTGTGATATGTATTCCGATATGACCGATACACATTGCCCCAACAAATGAAGCAAGCGCCGTAAACGGCGTTTTATTTTCTATCGCCACATATATCCACTCTGTCAGATATACCGAAAATAACGTCCAGAACACGTTCTCGTTAAATTCCTTTATGAACGTGTATATGACGTAGCCCTTGCTTCCACGCCACAATATCTTCAGCATATACATTACATTTGACAGCGCGGAGGTCTTTTTCTTTTGTTCCATAAGCATCTTCCTTTCTCTAAGTTTAAGCGCTGTTTTCTCTTTATTTTCAGCGCTTGAAAACAATCGTTTTACATCATGTGATTTATTATACTACTTCACCCTTGATTTGTCAAGTGCTTTTTATATCAGCACAGCAAGAGAAATTAAAACATATCCCGTAATATACAAAAACGCCGCACAACGTTCCATGATTTCAGAAAGATGTGCGGCGTTATCATTTACAAAAACCGAGTATCAGAAATTTCTGCCGTTCCAGCCCCAGTCGTCTGTAGCGGAATACTTGACATATATCTTGTCTGCGGGAATACCCAGCACCTCGCCGTAAATGCGGCATATCTCACCTGTAAGCTTGCTGTAGGACGAGGACGAAGCTCCGCCGAAAAGGCTTACTTCAACAAAAGCGATCTTTTCGCTCTTTTCGCCCTTAAAATACATAGAACAATTCTGCTCAAATCCCAGCATAAGCCAGCCCTCGCTCTTGCCGACAAGGGCGATAGCCTCGCCGAGTGCGGATTTGATGGCAGTTTCCTGCTCGGGTGTGATGGAAGCGGAATACTTTGTGTTGATATATGGCATGATGTTATCCTCCTGTTTATTGATATTTTTCTATAGTTTTACGTTTGTCATAGGCTCGCGTTTCTGCCGCGACAACTCCCGACAGAGCGATAAGCGCTATGATGTTCGGGATAGCCATAAGGCCGTTGAAGATATTCGCAATAGTCCATACCGCAGAAACCGTCATGTAAGGGCCAATTGCAACCGCCGCGATATATACCCAGCGGAATATTTTTGTTACGATAGGTTTTGAACCTGCAAGATAAGCAAGGCAACGCTCGGAATAGTAATTCCAGCCAAGTATTGTAGTGAACGCAAAGAACACAAGACATATCATCAGTATGAACGCAGGCACTTCAGACGGCAGGAACGAAAGTCCGTTCTGGAATGCGTGAGTAGTTACCTCAACGCCCTCAAGACCAAGCTCGGGTGCGTAGCTTCCGCCGATTACTATAGCAAGTCCAGTCATGGTGCAGATGACGATGGTATCAATAAATGTACCCGTCATCGTGACCATACCCTGACGCACTGCATCGTTTGTCTTTGCGGCAGCCGACGCGATAGGCGCAGAGCCGAGTCCTGCCTCGTTTGAGAAGATACCGCGGGAAATACCGCTCTTCATTGCGATAAGTATTCCCACAACGCCGCCTGCGACCTCGTTTATCTCAAAGCTGAACGCGCTTTCCACAACTGCGCATACAGCAGCAGGTATCTCTGTTACATTTGCAACAAGTATAACCATAACGCACAGCACATAGATTATCGCCATAAAAGGCACGACTACCTGCGAAATGGAGGAGATGCGCTTGATTCCGCCGATTATTACCAGCGCCGCGCAAATCGTAACGATAGCGCCTGTGATTATTGTGGTGAGCGTATATTCCGCACCGAAAAGCTGTACCGTGCAGGATTTCGTAGGATCAAAAAAGTTATTTGCTGCAGAAGTGATTCCGTTTATCTGCGTAAATGTGCCAATTCCGAACAATCCCACGCACACACCAAGCGCCGCAAAAAGCTTCGCCATCCATTTCCAGCGCTTGCCCATGCCATTCTCTATGTAGTAGAACGGACCGCCAAGCTTGTTGCCGCTTGAATCGGTAACGCGGTATTTTATCGCTAAAAATCCCTCGGCGTATTTTGTCGCCATGCCGAACAGCGCCGCGACCTCCATCCAGAACAGCGCGCCGGGACCGCCTATGCATATTGCGGTCGCAACTCCGACGATGTTGCCTGTTCCGATTGTCGCAGAAAGCGCTGTACACAGCGCCGCAAAGCTGCTGACGTCACCGTCGCCGTCTGCCTCGTTCATTACCATGTAGCGAAGAGATGTGCCAAGCCGCCTTATTTGCAGACAGCGCGTGCGCACCGTAAGCCAGATTCCGCAGCCGAGTATCAGCACGATAAGCGGTATGCCCCACACCGCGTCGTCTATCGTAGATAATATCTGTTCAAATGTCATCTATATCTCCCTTTTTTATTGCTGTTTTGATTCAAGCACCAGAAGCTTGCACATCACGCACTCTTCGCCGTTAAAGCTGCACTCTAACGCTACAGCTTCCTTTGTGCTTCCTGTTTCTACTCTGTAGGCGGTGTAGTCCGCAGGATTTATGTAAGAGTAGAAGTTTTCATACGCGCCGCTGTCTATCTCGCTTTGCGCCATAGAGCACAGCTTTTCCACGCTCATAAGCTCTCCGTCATACTGCACCAGCGTGAGCTTCTTGTACTCCCCCGACATCTCCTCTATAAAACAATATCCGGCATACGCCGAAAGGTACTCGGAATAGCTGCTGTCAGAGCGCACGCCGCGATAAAAAGACACCTTTTCGCTAGGCTCGCCAAAGCCCGTTGTGAGGTACACCTTGGTTTTGCCGCTCTCGTCCTCTGTTGTCATAACATTCGCAAGCAGTATCTTTGAGGGATTTTCCGCATCAAAACCAAAGATGCTTTCAAGCACCGCGTAACGGTCTCCCAAAGCGCTTTTAAGCTGCTCGTTCTCTACGGTAATATCCGCTGTGATGCCGTCAACTGTCACAGCCTGAAGTCCTGCGTCAGGCTCTATCATTGAGTTCGCCGAACACGCTGTACATATCACCGCAAGCGCCGCCGCGCAGACGATACGCAATATATTTTTCATGTTAGCCTCCAGTCAATAGGCTGTATACCATTCTTCACAAGAAATTCATTTGCTTTTGAGAAATGCCTGCACCCGAAAAATCCGTTGTACGCTGACAGCGGACTGGGGTGAGCACACTGCAAGATGAGATGTGCGCGGTTGGTGATAAGCTTTGCCTTTGCGCGCGCGTTTCCACCCCACAGAATAAAAACTATCGGCTGTGTGCGCTCATTCAGCAGCTCAATAACACGGTCGGTAAGTATCTCCCAGCCCTGTCCGCGGTGGCTGTTAGCCTGACCCTCGCGCACTGTAAGCGCCGTGTTTAACAGCAGCACTCCGCTTTTCGCCCAAGCAGTAAGCTCGCCGTGAGATGGCGGCTGTATGCCAAGGTCAGCGTTAAGCTCCTTGAATATATTCTGAAGCGATGGCGGCGGCTGAACTCCTTTTTTCACTGAAAAGCAAAGCCCATGTGCCTGACCCATACCGTGATAGGGGTCTTGCCCCAGAATTACCGCCTTGACATCGCTGTACGAAGTATAACGCAATGCATTAAAGATATCATTCATCGGCGGAAATATATTGCGGCTGCTGTATTCAGCTTTCAGAAATTCACGCAAACGCAGATAGTATTCTTTATTGAACTCATCAGCGAGCAGCGTGTCCCATTCGTTGCCTATATGTACCATGATATCACTTCTTCTTTTTCTTGTAGTGAGGATTTTTCGCCCTTTTCGGCTTTACAGAAAAACCGAAGCTGCCGATCTTCTTGCCGAGCGCAAAATAAGTACCGTGCGCGTAAGCCATAAGGCCTGCTTTCTCAATCATAAGTCTGCCCTTTTCGTCGATAAGGTGCTCCGCGATGTTTACCGAAACTATCTCCGCAATAAACATATCGTGGCTGCCCTGAGGAAGCACGTCCGTCACCTTGCATTCAAGCGAGATGGGGCACTGCTCTATCTGCGGCGCAGAAACAATGTTGCTTTTCTGAGCGGTAAGGCGCTGCTTTGCAAGCTTATCCTCATGCTTTCCCGACTTTATGCCGCAGTAATCTACCTGCCTTACAAAGCCCGAGGGCATCATATTTATAACAAATTCGCCGCTGTTCTTGATAATATCATAGCTGTTGCGGCTGGGTCTTACAGAAATATAAGTCTTAGGCGGATCGGAATTGATTATTCCCGTCCACGCGATAGTGATAGCCGCAGGCTTTTCAACAGTGCCGCAGCTTACCAGCACAGCAGGCACGGGAGCAAGCAGCGTACCGCCTTTCCATTGTACTTTTTCCATTGTCGTTCCTTTCCTATATCTTTTTTCAAAAAATACTTTTCTATTATATCACTTTTGGTAGCATTATGCAACCTCAAGCAAACGAAAGCTTATATATCACTGCGTCATCATCGCCGTAATAGCCCTTGCGTACCGATATCTTTTCATAGCCGAGGCTTTCATACAGCGCCGCCGCTGCCGAATTTCTGCTTCTAACCTCCAGAAAGCAGCAGACTGCGCCGCGCTCGCGCATTTTTTCGTGAAGCGCTGTCAGAAGCTCATTTCCTATATGCTGTCTGCGGTATTCGGGAAGCACGCCTATCTGATACAGCTCCGCTTCGTCTGCAACTATCTTGCCAAGCGCAAAGCCCACGATACTGCCGCCGCGTTCTGCCGTAACAACGGCGCACAAGGGGTTGTTTACCTCCTCCAGCAGCATCTCTTTCGTCCAGCTTCCGTGAAAGCACTGCTGCTCAACCTCGTTAAGCTGCTGCTCTTCTTTACCACTCAGCTTCATAGTCTTCTTCCTGCTCAGGCCGGTTTTCAAGCAGTGCTGCGAAATCAATATAATATTCATCGGGGTTTTTGGGATCGAAGCAAATATCGACCTCTCTGCCCTTTAAATGACCAAGTTCTTTATATACTTTTTCGGAGCGGAATTTGTATACCGCTTTGGTTTCGGGGTCTTCTACTTCGCACTCTGCCCAACTGGGAGAAACTCCGTTCACAGAAACACTTGTGTCAGTGTAAACATCAACGATAACGCCTTTAACATGAATACCGTTTTTCTGCAGCTTTTTCGCTCTTTTTTCCTTGCCGACAGCTTTGAGGAACATGACAAGACCAACTATCGTAACAGGAGTGCCTATCAGTATAAAAAACAGCTCGCTCGTCACTGCCTTGGGTCTTACTCTCTCGGGATTTCTGGAGTCATAATGAATATTGATCACACTGCCGACATCAGCGAAACCGTCAACGTCAACATCTCTCACTTTTGTGTGGATAAGCTGCCCGTCAACCGTAAATTCAATATGATAATAGCGACTGCGGTTTTTATCATGCGAATTAAAAGTTTTACTTTCCGATTCTATATCGGTCACCGTTGCCACTGCTTCTACCGCATTATTCATAAAAGTGAGCGAATCAAAAATAAGCGCCGTTCCGACGATCAATATTGCCACTCCTATGAAAAGTATAACAAGACCTGCTTTTTTCTTTCCGCTGTAAATTGATGCTTTGCTCATTTTTTCCTCCTGTCAATGTGCTTCGTACCAGTTGCTTCCGTTTTTAGCCTGTGCAGTGAGCGGTACAGACAGCTTTACAGCGTTCTGCATCTCCTCGGTCAATATCCTCGCTGCCTTTTCCGCAAGCGCATCAGGCACTTCAACGATAAGCTCGTCATGCACCTGAAGTATAAGTCTTGCCTCGGGCAGCTCATTTTTAAGCCGTTTATACACCCGCACCATAGCGATTTTGATTATATCCGCAGCTGTACCCTGAATGGGGGTATTCATAGCGATACGTTTTCCGAGAGCCTTTACTACCTTGTTCGAGGAAAGAATTTCGGGAATCGCTCTGCGGCGTCCGAACATCGTGACAGCATAGCCGTCCTTTTCCGCCTCGGCTGTAACTTTGCTCATATATTCACGCACTCCCGCAAAATTTGCAAGATAATCGTCAATATACTTTTTCGCCTCGGCAACCGATGTGCCGATGTCCTTTGCAAGTGAAAATGCTCCGATTCCGTAAACTATACCGAAATTTACCGCCTTTGCGCTGCGGCGCATATTTTCATCGACCCACTCCGCGGGCACTCCGAAAACGCTTGCCGCTGTTTCAGCGTGGATATCACCGCCATCGCAGAATGTTTTTATCATAATCGGGTCATCTGCAAGATGCGCAAGCACTCTGAGCTCTATCTGACTATAGTCCGCGTCGACCAGCACCTTGCCCTCTTCCGCTGTGAAGAAACGGCGAAAATTCCGACCAAGCTCTGTGCGCACGGGGATATTCTGTATATTCGGCTCAGCAGAGGATATACGTCCTGTACGGGTCTCTGTCTGCTTGAATGTGGTGTGCATACGTCCATCGGGAGAGACCGCACCCTCCAAGCCCTTGACATAGGTGTTGAAAAGCTTTGTAAGAGAGCGGTATTCCAGTATCAGCGGCACTATCGGGTGCTTGTCGGAAAGCCCCTCCAGCGTTTCCGCGTCAGTGGAATATCCCGTCTTTCGCTTTTTGCCCGAGGGCAGCGCAAGCTCCTCGAAAAGCACAGTGCTGAGCTGCTTCGGAGAGCCGATGTTGAACTCGTGACCCGCAAGAGAATACACCTGCTGCTCTATTTCAGCTATCTGCGGCTTTAGCTGCTCGCCGAAATCATGCAGAGCATTCATATCCATCGCAATACCGTAAAGCTCCATAGAGGACAGCACCTCGGCAAGAGGTATCTCTATCTCTGTCAAAATACCGAACATCTTTTCCTCATGGATACGGGTGAAAAGTGATTTATTCAGCAAAAACAGCGACTCTCCCAGACGCGCTTCGTCATAGGTTACTCCGTATTCTGCACAAAGGCGCTCTATCGAATAATCGTTAGAATTAACATTCAGCAGATACGCCGCAAGCGTTGTGTCAAAAATGGTGTTTTTTAGCTCTATATCATTTTGCAGACAATATCGGTACAGTGCCTTTGCGTCTACTGTGCGCTTGGGTGTTTCGCCTTCCAACAAAGCTGCTGTATGCCCCTCCACTCTTTTTCCGCCTTTGAAAATACGGATACTCTCACCAACAGTTACTATGTCATATGCGTCGGCGGTAAACTCAGGAATTTCTTCCGCAGGTATTGCCGCTTGTACCGCAGGCTTTTCCTGCTTTTCATCGGGCTTTACCGCAGACGGCTGAAGCGAAAGCTTTTTCAGTATCGAAAACATCTCCATCTCAGTGAGTATCTGCGAAGCCCTCTCGCTCACCTCGCCGAGCTTGTAATCCTCCATGTTCTCCGATACGAGCGCATGAAGCTCTATCTCCGCAAGCTTTCGGCTGAACTGTGCGCTTTCCTTGCCCTTTTCAAGCTTTGCACGGACTCCGTTAGTCACCTCGATAGTGTCAAGATTATCGTAAATATATTCAACTGAATGGTATTTTTGTATGAGCGATAAAGCGGTCTTTTCGCCTATTCCCGCAACACCCGGGATATTGTCGGAAGTGTCGCCCATAAACGCCTTTACTTCGAGCATCTCACGCGGAGTTACGCCATAAACCTCGTTTATTTTATCGGGAGTGTACATCACATCGCCCTTTGTCGAGGGGTAGCGCACCGTCACTCTGTCGTTTATAAGCTGGAAGCTGTCACGGTCGCCTGTCATTATTACGCAGTCCATGTCCTGCTCTGCCGCAGCACGGGAGAGCGTTCCGATTATGTCATCGGCTTCATATCCGTCTTTTTCGATGATAGCAACGCCAAGTGCCTTTAACAGCTCGCGTATCACAGGCATCTGCTGTATAAGCTCATCGGGAGCCTTGCTGCGCGTGCCCTTATAGCCGTCGTACATATCATGTCTGAAAGTAGGCGCGCCTGTATCAAATGCCGCCGCAACGAGGTCGGGCTGCTCCTCTTTCATAACGCGGAGATACGTGTTCATAAAGCCTGTCAGCGCATTTGTGAACTGCCCTTTTTTGTTGGTGAGCAGTCTTATCGCGTAAAAAGCGCGAAAAAGGATATTATTGCCGTCTATAAGAAGAAGCTTCATGTATTACCTCCGTTTTCACATCATACAAGGGATTCCTGCTATGCCGCCTATATAGCCCTCGACCGCTGTTATCAGCTTGTTTATATCGGAAATATTGTTCATCGTCGGAACGTGCAGAAATATACAGCACACGCCGCGTTTAAGACATTCAAAATATATATGGTTGCAATAGGAAGTGCCGCAACCGCACGAGGAGATATAAGCCCCATAGCCGCTCTGCTTTATAAGCTCTGCTGAAGTCGTAACGTCCATAGGCGTGTGCAGTGTTTCACAACCGCATCTTGCCGTAGGCTCTACCGATATTTTATTGCGGATACGCGGCTTTTGCCCAAGCATTATCACTACGCTTGTTTCTGCGCGGTCTATCTCATCGAAAAGCGCCTTAACGCTGCGCTCTTTGTCATTCGGAAGTATCACTTTGCGGCAGCCGCACTCCGCACGCTCGGTAACGATACGCGCAGGATTGTTCTCTCCGTCAAAACCTGCAAGAATCACTCTGTTCATATATTCCTCACTGTATCAAGAACTTTTGCGCTGAGCTTTTTCAGCAGCAGCATGGTACAAAGTCCCGTAAAAACGCCGCCAATTATCGCGGACGACAGCAATATCGGCGCATAAGCAAATACAGAAAGACTGCCGTAAAAAAAAGCCGCCGTCAATAGCTGCCCCACAATATGAAGCACTGCTCCCGCAACACCGACAAAAGGCAAAAAAGCTTCACTCTTTTCTTTCGGCAAAAGCCGTTTTGCCGCTGCCATCGAGAAAAGAGCAAGCGTTCCTCCGACTGCGCCGAAAGCCATGCTCATAACAGAGCCTGTGATAAGCCCCGCAACGCCGCACCTAAGCACTGCAATACACAATGCGTCACGCACACGCCATTTGCCGCCAAGATACAAAATGAACATCGTCACCGTGTTTCCAAGTCCTACCCTTACAGCAGGTATCGGGCAAATGGGCGGAAGCATCGTTTCAAGCGCTGAAAGTGCCGCCGCAAAGCAGATAAAAACTCCGCACAGGGCAAGCTTTTTTGCGCTCATTTAAGTATCTCCATGAAAGCCTCGGCAACCTCCATAAGCTCGGATTTCTGCGGCACGGGCGGAGGAAGCGGTTTCTCGTCGTGCTGCTCATCGTCTACAATACGCAGCGCAGCGCCTTTTTTCAGCGTGTAATGCTCCTCGCGTATCATCAGCGGCGAATAATCTAGCAGCCACTGCCTGAAATAATATGCAAAAAAAGCTGCAAGCGCCGCAAATGCCGCGGCAAGCATAAGTCCGCCGCAGATATACATTGCCGTACCTCCGAAAAAGAAGCACACAACAGCATACGCCATATCAAGTATGTAGGAAACGGTCTTTTCTGTTACTCCGCCTCCGAGCGCCGCAAAAGCGACCACTATAACGACCGCCCCTGCTATACCGGAAAATATCTGAGCGGAAAGCTCACTTCCGAGCAGCATTCCTATCGCTATGCACGCCGCGGCTATAACACACTGCATATAAAAGCAAACGTGTATAATGCCGCGCAGCTTGGCGGCTTTTTTCAGCCGTGCCGCTACAAAATCCTTGATGATATCGCCGCCTGTTTCGAAATGAAGCAGACGCGCTTTGATAGCGTTCATTTTCGCGCCCCCTTGATAATTGTGGGGATCAAGCCTTTTTCGTCTTGATCTTAAATCTTCTGCCGCAGCCCCTTGCAAGCCTGTCACGAAGCTGCATCGGAGTGCCGCAGAGAAACTGCGTTTTGTCGCAGATAACAGTGTCCATTCCCTTTTTGTTTTCGTCTACAGGGAATATATAAAAGCTGTGGCTGCATTCATAAGCCGCCGCAATATTTTTGTACGGTATATGAGTCACGACTGTTGTATTTTCGTCCTTTGAAACTGCCGACCTGCGTGCAATAGCGTTTCCGTCCTCGTCAAGCTGAGGCTTATAGTCTTTGGCTTCACTGACTGAAAGAATTATCTCGGTATCTGTGAAGTCCGCATTGATTATCTTGCCGTAAGACTCCTCAAGCGAGTCTGCCTGCTTGTTGAAATAAAATATCCTCATATTATGGGGAAGTGTTGCAAGCACAAGAAACACAATGGCAAACAAAACTATCAGATACCAAACGTTGCGCGGGTCCTCCATACCAAAGCCCACGGTGCACCATATTGCCGCAAGCATAAGCAGGAAAAACGCCGCAGCGCCGTAATAGCACAAGGTCTGAAGCGGTTTCACGCGCATAAGATACAGAAAATCCGACATTGAACGGATACGCGCCATCGTACATTCCGTTTCACACACAAGCTTGTCGGAGCTTCCGCCCTGTTTGACAGCGTTCATCTCAGCAAACATTTTCGTAAGCTTTGCTTCCTTTGATTCTGTTATCTCGTCCTTGGATTTTATCTTATTAAGGTTCATATAAATTCCTTTCGTGCGTTTAGATATAACTATACACAATAATTATACCACAAATTGCCGCGAAATGCAACGTACAGCCCACAAAAGCGTCGAGGTGCAAAACAGCCAAAAATAAAGTTTCTGCAAAGCTTAGATATGTGCAAAACGCAGATAAATTATTACAAATTGGATACAAATTATTTACGAATGGTGACAAATACCGCAAAACTGTTGACATTTCGGGGCTTTTCGGGTATATTGATAAAGTGTAATATTATATATTTATTATGGAGTGCTGTGCGGTAAAGAGCATACACTCCCTTGAAAGGTGACGAGCAAATGCTTAAAGAAACCACATTGTGTATGGGCTGTATGTGCGACAAGACCTATGACGGCGCGTGCAAGCTCTGCAGCTACAGCGAGGATACCCCTAGTATCCCCTCATATCTCAGACCCAAAACATTTCTGAATGAACGCTATATCGTCGGCAAGGTGCTGAGCTATAACGGCGAGGGCGCAGTATATGTCGGCTATGACACCGCGACAGGCACAAAGGTCAACATCAAGGAATTTATGCCCGATACTCTCTGCTCACGCAAGCGCGGCGAGGACGAAATAAGCGTGAACACAGGTATGCTTCCGCTGTATAAGACCTATCTGTCGGAGTTTGAGGATCTCAATAAAACACTCATGAAGTCACGCGGAATGGCGCATCTCCAGACCGTTCTTGATATCTTTACCGAAAACAACACAGCCTATGCCGTGTACGAACATATCAACGGTATTCCGCTCTCGGCATATCTGTCAAATTCTTCGGGCGTGCTTACATGGGAGCAGATAAAGGAGCTTTTTCCGCCTGTTTTCACAACGCTCAGCCTTATGCACGCGGCAGGCGTTATCCATCGCGGAATAAGCCTTTCAACAATCTATGTCACCGACAAGCTGGAGCTTAAGCTGACAGGCTTCTCCATCTCCGCGGCGCGCACTACAAACACCGAGATCGCCTGCGAGGTATACGCAGGCTTTGCGGCACCCGAGCAGTACACCAATGATGTAAACGGCACATGGACCGATGTTTACGGCATTGCTGCCGTGCTTTACCGCTGCCTTACAGGCTGCACACCTACTGAAGCTATCGCTAGAACAGGCAGCAGTATGCTTGAGCCTATGATGATAAACCGCAATATTCCCTCAAACGTTTCAAGGGCGATAATGCGCGGACTTAATCTCTCAACAGACAACAGAATTCGCACCATCACAGAATTTGTTGACAAGCTGTTTGAACAGCCCAAATACGTCGGCATTGAAAAGCCGCTTTCCAAGCAGCAGGAGAAAAAGCTGAAAAAGCAGAAAAAAGAGCGCGCAAAGACCATCGCTGTGCTTGTTATCGCAGGACTTGTCCTTATCGCTTTCGCAATAGTATTCGCATGGGCGCTGGATAACGGCGGAAAGGACAAACAAAATCCCTCCGACCTGTCTTCACAGACTGTTGAGGCTTCGCAGCCTGAGGCTACATCAGCAAGCACCTCCTCAACGGCTTCCACGTCTGAAACACAGCCCACAGAAGAGGCTCCTTCCGTACCTGACGCAAACATATCTCTTCCTAACTTCTCAAACCGCCGCTTTGAAAGCGCAAAGAGCCAATACCTCAACACGTTCACTTTCAAAGAGGAGTGGGAGTATAACGACGCCTATATCAGCGGCATAATATTCTGGCAGGACATCGAACCCGGCACTATGGTATCGCAGGGCGCGGTTATCACTGTTAAGATAAGCAAGGGCCCGAGTATCGTGGAGCTTCCCGAATACAGCGGTCTTTCCGTAACAGAATACGCTGCCGAGCTTAACGCGCTGAACATAAAATACAAAATAGAATACGAAAAAACAAACGAAGTTCCCGTAGGAAAAGTAGTGCGCTGCAGCAAATCTGTCGGCGACCCCGTGAGCGTTGAAAACAGCGAGGAGATCACCGTATTTATTGCCGAGCCTATGCCCGAGGAATCCACAGTACCGGGAACCGTTGAGGCTCCCACAGAGACTGTTGAAAGCCCCGAAAGCTCACAGCCCGAAAGCACAGAAGCCGCTCCCGAAGCAGAATAAAGGAAGACAAAAATGGAACTTGACCTTACCGAGATAAGAAAAGATATTGACAAAATAGACGAACAGCTTCTCGAGCTGTTCAAGCAGCGCATGACTCTCACAGGCGATGTTGCGCGCTATAAAGCAAAAAACAACATGGTCGTTTTCCAGGGCGACCGCGAAAAGGCTATCATCGAGAGAGTTAAGGAAAACTCGCCCGAGGAGCTTAAAAAAAGTGCCGCATTTTTGTTCATGAACATAATGGATATATCAAAATGCGCACAGGCTAAGGATATTACTCCCGATGACCCTATAGTGCATATTTCCTGCATTATGGACAGACCCTCTGTTGCCGTTCAGGGCGTTGAGGGTGCTTACGGTCACGCGGCATACAATAATCTGTTCAAAAGCGGAAACGCAAGCTTCTACGCGAGCTTTGCCGAGGTTTTTGAGGCAGTTGAAAACGGCGATGTCGATTACGGAATACTCCCCATCGAAAACAACACAGCGGGCGAAGTAACTGTCAACATGGAGCTTCTTGAAAAGCACCATGTTTTCATCAACCGCACCACCACCGTGGAATGTGCTCATGTGCTTGCCGCCAAAAAAGGCGTTAAGGAGCAGGATATAAAGATCCTGTTCGGACACGAGCAGGCTATCCGTCAGTGCGACAGCTACATAGAGAGCAGACGCGACCTCACCGTTATTCCCTACCACAACAACGGTGCAGCGGCGCTGATGGTATCCGAAAACGCAAGCAGCGAGCTTGGCTGCATCTGCTCTGAGGAATGTGCCGAAATGCACGGTCTGGATATACTCCACAAGGGCATTGCGACCGACCCGAACAACGCAACGCGCTTTATCTGTATCTCAAAAAACATGGAGGTGTACGACGGCGCCGACACCATCGCAGTATCGCTGTCTATACCTAACTTCGCAGGCTCGCTTTACCGTATGCTTACTAAATTCGCAGTAAACGGCATAAACATGAGCAAGATACAAAGTAAGCCGCTGCCTGTTGAGATAAGACTGAAATACCCCGATGACCATATGTTCTACATTGAGTTCCCAGGAAACATCAACGATTCAGCAACAAGAAAGCTGCTGAAGAACTTCGAAACAGAATACAACTACTTCAAGCTGCACGGCAATTTCTTATAATACCACCGAGGTGAATACTGTGTTTTCCGCAATTATTCTCGCCGCAGGAAGCTCCACGCGAATGAACGGCGCAAATAAACAGCTTGCCGAAATAGACGGCGTTCCCGTATTTGTGCTGAGCGCACTTAATTTCGACCGCTCGGATATGGTCAGCGAGGTTATTATCGCCGCCCCCGAGCACCAAGCGGAGCAGTATCTCGGCATCGCAAAAAGCTTTGGCATAAAGAAGCTGAAATGCGTTGTTTCGGGCGGTGCGACAAGAGCGCTGTCCGTTAAAAACGCGCTTTCCGAGGTATCGGAAAAATGCAGCCATATTGCGATACACGACGGAGCAAGGCCGCTTATTCCCACTTCGGAGATAGACCGTGTTCTTGCTGACGCTGAGATGTACGACGCCGCTATTGCAGCCGCTCCCGCGGCGGATACGGTGAAGCTTGTCGGCACAGACGGCTGCGTGGAAAGCACTCCGCCGCGCGACAGGCTTTATTACGCACAGACTCCGCAGGCATTCAAAAAAACGCTGTATCTTGATTGTCTTGAAAAGCTCGGCAGCGAAGCGGAAACTCTCACCGACGACAGCGCGCTGGTTGAACGATGCGGCGGCTCGGTGCATATAACCGAGATGACCTGCTGCAATATGAAGATAACCCGCCCCGACGACCTCGCGGCGGTAAGTTCTATATACCATAACAGAAAGACGGTGTAAAGCATGATCAGAATAGGTCACGGCTATGATGTTCACAAGTTTGCTCAGGAAAGGCGCTTGGTGCTTTGCGGCACTGAGATACCGTGCGAATACGGTCTGCTCGGACACTCTGACGCAGACGTCGCGGTACACGCGCTGATGGACGCGATACTGGGCGCACTCGCGCTCGGAGATATCGGCAAGCTGTTCCCCGACAGCGATCCGCAATATAAGGACGCAGACAGCATGATGCTGTTGATGGAGGTAAATTCGCGTATGCTGGAGCGCGGCTATACCCTCGGAAATCTCGATATAACGATAATCGCCGAGGAGCCTAAGCTCTCGCCGTATATCCCAGAAATGCGCGGAAACCTCGCCTCCGCATTCAACTGTGACATTGGCAAGATAAGCGTTAAAGCCACCACCGAGGAGGGGCTTGGTCTTGCAGGCAGAGGTATCGGCGCTCATGCAAATGTGCTGCTGGTGATGGAGTGAAAGACAATGAGCAAGGCGAGAAAGACGGCACTTATTATCATTGCGGTGCTTATTTTTATACCGTTAATCATGTCGGTTGTGATAACTGTAGTGAATGACAATACTGCGGCTGACCTTGAAAAAACGCTTGTATCGCTTCCTCTTCCCGAGAACACCGTTTTCGTGGAGAGCTTATCCAAAGCGGGAAAGCTTGTGGGAAACGGCAACGGTATGCAGTATTACGGTGCTATGCTGATAAGCAGCGAGCTTTCCTTGAAGGAATTAAAAGAATATTACGGCGAGTACGACTGCGAAGTTTATCGGATAGACTATCCGCGCATTGATATCGATCATAGCGATATTCGCTTTAAAACAGAGCCTTTTCCCGATAATGCTTACATGGTTGAAATGTGGGGAGAAAGCCCGTCATGGCTCTTTGCCGAATTTGATATAAGAGGACACTAAAATGCAAAAAATTCTAGGCTATATCCGCCGCGCCTGTCAGGAATTTGACCTTATCGAGGACGGCGACCGCATTGCAGTGGGCGTTTCGGGTGGCAAGGACAGCCTTGTGCTGCTTGCGGGACTTGCGCACATGAGGCGGTTTTACGAGAAAAAATACGAGATAGTCGCAATAACGCTCGACCCGCGCTTTGGCAACGAGGACGGCGACTATTCCGCAGTTGAAAGGCTGTGCGACAGCCTCGGCGTGGAGTTTCACCTGCTGCGCACCGATATCGCTGAGATAGTGTTCGATATCCGCAAGGAGCAAAGTCCCTGTTCGCTGTGCGCAAAGATGCGCCGCGGCGCACTGCATGACGCGGCAAAGCAGTTCGGCTGCAACAAGATAGCGCTCGGTCACAACAACGACGACGCCATTGAAACGTTCATGATGAACCTTTTCAAGGAGGGCAGGATTGGCTGTTTTGCACCGATATCCTACCTCTCGCGCAAAGATATCACTATGATAAGACCGCTGGTGTTCGCGCCCGAATACGCGGTGATGTCCTGCGCAAGGCGCAATAATTTTGAAGTTGTGAAGTCAAAATGCCCCGCCGACAAGGCTACGACCCGACAAACAACAAAAGAAATGCTCGCAAAGATGGAGCATGAGGACAAGGGCATAAAACAGCGTATTTTCGGCGCTATGCGAAAGGCCAACATAGACCGCTGGGGCTACAAAGAGGATAAATAAACTAAGACCCGAGATTATAAACAATCTCGGGTCTTTTACTGCGATGCAGCATAATGGAAATAAATTCAACTGCGTATTGCAAACTTTCGCAAAATATGCTAAAATATATTTCAGTATTGGGAAACAACGCACGGAGGGATAATAATGCGCGTTTTTATATCACATTCTTCGGAAAACTCCGCCGAGGCTGAAAAGATCTGCGGATATATAGAAAAAGAAGGACACAAATGCTTCCTCGCACCGCGCGATATACGCTCGGGGCATGAATATGCGGAGGAAATAATAAACGGAATCGACGGCAGTGACGTAATGCTTCTGCTTTTGTCGGAAAAGGCTAACAGCTCGCCCCATGTTCTGCGTGAGATAGAGCGCGCGGTAAGTAAGAAGATCGCAATTATGGTGTATAAGCTTGAGGACGTGAAGCTCAGCAAGTCTATGGAATACTTCCTCATGACGCACCAGTGGCTCAACACAAAATCCGGCGAGTACTACAGCACTATCACTGCTTGCATAAACGAATTTGCAAACAGACGCGACAGCGAAGATGTGAAATCCGAGGAGATACTCCCGACAGAGCCTGCACAGAAATACAATATAGACGAAAAAAGCAAGCGCGAGCCTGCCGTTATTGTGACTGTTGTTGTAATAGCAGTTGCTGTTGTGCTGTGCATTGTCGGAGCAGTAATAGGCTTTGGCTTGCTTAACGGCGACGATGCACAAAGCAGTCTGCCCGAAGCTTCCGAGCCGACAAGCAGCTCCAATGTAGAAAGCACTGAAGCTCCGCCCGCAACACAGCAGAGTACAACCACTATACACACCGAGCCTGCAACCACCTCTGCGACCACGCAGACGACCACCGAGGCAACCACTACATCTGCGACAACCGCCACAAGTGCCACCACATCAACCACAGCTACTTCTGCAACTACACAGAACACCACATCAGCAACGCAGACTACTACAACTGAAAAGACCGTTGTTTCTGAGCCTGTGTCCGCAGAGCGCTTCGCTCTCGGTGATACGATAGTGCTCGGCGAATACAATGACGAGCCGATAGAATGGCGTATAATCAAATTCTCCGATGATGGAAACTCGGCTGTTGTTATCGCTGACAGAATACTCACAATGAAATGCTTTGATGCTGCCGAGGGTGGGAAATATAACTATCTCGACGGAAATTATTACTGGTCTGAGGATACCTCGGCGCTCTCCGACGAGCAGATGCGTCTTATCCGCGGCGATAACCGCTGGGAGCTTTCCAACATCAGAACATGGCTCAACTCCGACAGAGAGTATGTTACATATAAAGACCAGCCTCCGTCACTCGGTGCGATGTCTGAGCTGAAAAACGCCTATGACACAGAAAAGGGCTTCCTAAGCGACTTCAGCAAGAAGGAGCTTGCTGCGATACTCACTACAAACGTTGAAACAAACGGCACTGTCACCAACGACAGAGTGTTTCTGCTTTCAGATGATGAGCTTGAATGGCTTGTCGAAGCTGATGTAAGCAAATACGGCAGACCTACTGACGCTGCCGTTGAACAGGATATGTCCGCATGGTATCAGCTTTATGTCAATGAATACAGTGTAAACACTCACTATTGGTGGCTGCGCAGCACTGACGCCGACACTGTATGCGAAGCGCACACAGTAACAAACAGCCTTTACGGCGGCAAGATATCAAGCGAGAGCGTTGGGCTTGAGGGCTTTGGCATACGCCCTGCAATGACGATAGATCTCAGCAGTGGCATTATCGCTGCGGAATAATTCGGGAGAGCTTTATGAGATTATCTGATTTAGAACGCTTTAATGAAATAGTAATTCAAGTGCATGACAATCCCGACGCAGACGCAGTAGGATCGGGATATGCGCTGTACAGATATTTTGAAAGCCGCGGCAAAAACGTAAGGCTTATATACGGCGGCAAAAATGTCATAAGTAAAAGCAACATGAAGCTTATGATATCCGAGCTTGGTATTCCTCTGGAATATGTGCAGGAGCTTGACGCCCCTGAGCTGCTTCTCACTGCCGACTGTCAATACGGTCAGGGTAACGTGCAGCATTTCGACGCGAAAAACGTTGCTATGATCGATCACCACGCAACAGGCAAGCAGTCCGATGATATGGCTGAGATACGCAGCCATCTTGTAAGCTGCTCCACTATCTGCTACTCCATGCTGACAACAGAGGGCTTTGATGTGAACGAGGATGTGCGTATCGCAACCGCGCTGTATTACGGGCTTTACATGGACAGCGGTCAGCTATCTGAGATAAGCCACCCGCTCGACCGTGATATGGTTGATTTCATGCAGTATGACAAAGACCTTATTTCAAGATTCAGATATGCAAATTTCAGCATAGCCGAGCTTGAAACTGCGGGTATCGCGATAACTAATAACAACTACATAGAAGAATACCGCTCTGCTATCGTAAGCTCCGAGCCGTGTGACCCGAATATCCTCGGCGTTATCGGCGATTTTGTGATACAGGTGGACAGCATAGATACCTGCGTTATCTACAACGAATGCGCGGGCGGCTACAAGCTGTCAGTCAGAAGCTGCACTGTAGAGGTCGCCGCAAACGAGCTTGCCGCTTTCCTTACAGACGGTGTAGGAAACGGCGGAGGACACTTCAACAAGGCAGGCGGATTTATAAGCGCAGAAAGGCTTAGCAGCCAATATTCGGGCAATATCGAAAGCTTTCTCCGCAAAAGAATGGACGAATACCACAAGGGCTATGACGTGGTGCGCTACACCGACAAGCCTGCAAATACCGAGCAGCTTCGCCGCTACCGCAAAAAGAAAGGCGAATACGGCTGGCTTAGGTCTACCGATGTATTTGCGGCAGGAACTCAGTGCAAGATAAGAACGCTTGAGGGCGACGTTTTCATCACCTGCAACGATAACACCTATATCATGATAGGCATAACGGGCGAGGTCTACCCCACTGAAAAACAGGTATTCGAAAGCCGCTACACGACTACCGATGAACCTTTTGAGCGCTCGTTCGAATATCCTCCGTCGCTTATAAATCTGTCGGAAGCAAAGATATGCAGACTTATGCCGTACGCTAAAAAGTGCTATTCCGGCGAGGGCGCAGTTATTCTCGCAAGACCGCTGCAAAAATTCACAAAGGTATTCACCCGCTGGGATTATGAATCCTACATGGCGGGAGTGCGCGGCGATATGCTCTGCTGCGCAGAAAGTGATACAAAGGACATCTATGTGGTAAAAAAAGATATCTTTGCGATGACCTATGAGGAAATTTAAACATTAAAACTTAAAAATGACCCGTGAAGTTTTTTCACGGGTTTTTTATAAATCTAATAGAGATCTATCGCTATATTTGATTCAGAAAATCATCTGCTTCATCTCTGTTTTTAAAAACAATAATATCTTTATCAGAATATTTCTCTAACAGCGCAATTATCTTAGGTCGGCTCTGAGAATTAAAGCTTTTTACAAACTCAATAAAATCCTCATCTTCTTCGTTTTCATTCTCTATCCACGGCATATCGGTGCGCGCCTTGCCTCTTCTTTCCATGATGCCATCAAGACATATCCCCTGCGGATAATCCAAAAAAACAACCGTATCGCAAGCTTGTAATCTCAACTCGATCGTAGAGCCGTAATTGCCGTCGATTATCCATTCATTTTTTTGAATAGCGCTTGATAGTCGTTCACGAAAAACAGATTTCTCTACAGTAGTTCTATCCGCATTCCAATACATCATATCCAAATGAAAAAGCGGAATACCTGTTCTTTTGTGAAGCGCTCTTGAAAACGTACTTTTGCCGCTACCCGGGCAGCCGATCACCATTATTTTTTTCATATCTTTTACCTTTAAAGCCGCTTTTGAAATTGATGTCAAAAGCGGCTGTTTTTATTGCTGTTTCTTTCTGTCTATGAGCTTACCGAAACGTGACGGCGGCTTTTCCTGCGGCGTAGCAGCAGCCAACGGGTCGGGCGCTTCAAACCAGAATGTGCTTCCCTCTCCCACGACACTGTTCACACCGTAGACAAAGCCATGCAGCTCCAGTATGTTTTTTACTATAGAAAGACCGATACCGCTGCCCATTTTCGCACGCTTGTGAGTAGCTGTGGGGTCGTTTGCGCGATAGTATCTGTCCCAAACATAAGGAAGCTCCTCGGGGGAGATACCGTCGCCGCGGTCGGTGACTTCAAAACGTACAGTTCCGTTTACAGTGCGGTACAGCCGCACATTTACTACATTGTCGCTTCCGACATAGGTGACTGCATTGTTGATAAGATTATAAACCACCTGCTCAAGCTTCACAGGGTCCGCGTCTATCGGAATATTTGAGCCGCCGTTCAGCTCGACGCACACGCCCTCTTTTTCGCGCATTATATCAAATCTCGCTACAACGCTTTTTAAGCGCTCGCCGAAATTGAAACGCTCGACTTTCAGCTCGCTAACGCCTGCTTCAAGCTTTGACAGATCGAGAATATCGTTCACAAGCGAGGAGAGCCTGTCTGTTTCGTCTATTATCACCTTGATGTGGCGTTCACGCTTTTCGGGATTGTTTCCCGAAAGGTCGCGTATCATCTCCGCATACGCCTTTATCATCGTCAACGGCGTGCGCAGGTCGTGCGAAATGTTAGCCATAAGCTCCTTACGCAGTCCGTCTGTCTTTGCTATCTCGCCCGAAGCATGGTGAAGCGTTTCAGAAAGCTGCTTTATCTCCGCAAAATCCCTTTCGCTTACGGGATAGTCGTATTTACCCTGCGGAAGCTGCTTTGCGGCTTTGTTCATTCTTATAATGGGCGAAGCTATCTTTGTAGCAAACAAGATGGATATCAAAAAGGTCAGAACTACCGTCACCAAAGAAACCAATCCGAACATTCGCTTGAATATCTCGAGAGTTGTTCCAAGCGGCTGCAAATAGGTGCTCATGAAAATATAAGCGTCGGGAGTGCTCTTGTCAGCTCCGACATAAGAGCACACCATAAGCGCTATGTTGTTTTCTCTGATATCCCGAAAACGCCTATATACTATGCCCGTATCGGAATCCGTGACCGCCTTGCAGTATTCACTCTTGGATATCCCCGCAAAGGTGAGCGCACCGCCGATATTGTTGAACGGAATGCTCCTGTTTTCACGCGGGAAGTATATCTCAATATACATTTTATTTTCAAGCGCTACGCCCTCAATGGTTCGTGCAATATCGATATCGCCCTCATTCCAGCTTTTCTGAATGGTATCAAGCGAGCGGTCTATCTCCTCGACTTTCATCCACTCGTAAAAAACAGAGAACATCGCCACAAGGAAAAAATATGTCAGCACAAGCATAGCTGCGACCACTATCTCAAATCGCAGCCACACCTGCAGCTTTATGCTTCTGAAGAAGCTTTTCATACTACACCTCGAACTTGTAGCCCATGCCGCGCAGCGTTACGATAAACTTGCGGTAAGGGCCGAGATTGTTTCTCAGCATCTTGATATGAGTATCTATCGTGCGGTCATCACCAAAGAAGTCATAGCCCCACACTTCCTCTAAAAGGCGGTTTCTTGTGAGCGCTATGTTCTTGTTGCGCACAAGATAAAACAGCAGGTCGTATTCCTTTGGAGTAAGGCTTGCTTTCTCGCCGTCGATGTAAACATCGCGCGAGGTGAAGTTTATCTCCAGCCCCTCAAAGCGCAGAGCTTCTGCGTTTTCGGCAGTACTGCCCGCTGCGCTTCTCTTGATGATGGCGTTCACACGCGCCATTACCTCCTTAGGTGAAAAGGGCTTTACAACATAATCGTCAACGCCTATCTCAAAGCCGAAAAGCTTGTCATACTCCTCGCCGCGTGCCGAAAGCATCAGCATGGGGGTATTTTTCAACTTGCGTATCTCCTTGCAGGCGGAAAAACCGTCAAGCTTCGGCATCATAACGTCCATAACGATGATGTCGTAGTCTGTCTGCTTCGCCATCTCCACTGCCTGCATACCATCGCACGCTTCATGCACCTCATGCCCCTCAAACTCGGCGTACTCTTTAAGCACCTCGCGGATATGCTCCTCATCGTCAACGATAAGTATCTTGTACATATTATCACTCCTGTAAAACAGCGTTCCTCTTTTATTCAGTTCAGAGGAACGCCGAAAATATTGCTTTGCTGTGAAATATTTTACCCTTTATTTATGATGGAAATGTGACAATGCACTGAATTTTTTCTGTCGTTTTCAGCAAAGTGCAGAGGCTTACACAAAGATGTCTGCGGCATAGCCGATAAGCACCTCCACGATATTGCCTGCACTGAAGCGCTCGAATGTCAATGGCTCCTCCAGACGGAAGTCTGCAACCTCTGCCTCGCTCGCAAGAGGAAGCCTCAGCGTAAGGCTTGCAATTCCGTCCTTTCTCACAAGCTCACATGAGCCGTGCGAAAGCTCCGCAAAGCGCCTTATCACAGCAAGTCCGCAGCCTGCGCGCTGATATGCAAAATCCATCGCGCCGCTGAAATCCTCTCGGGTGAACATGATATCCTCGTTAACGACCGTGATCTCGGCTGTCCTGCTGTCCAAACGGCGCACAGTAAGCCGCGGCACGGTGTCTTTCGGAGAATACAGCAGAGCATTCTGAATGGCATTCGCAAGCGCAATTACCGCCTGTCTGCCGTCAGCACAGATGTATATACCTTTTCCCTCGCCGTACATCTCGATATATCTGCCACACTTAGCTAACACCGCATTGCACCGCTCAGTGAGCTTTTCACACAGATGCTCCGCATCAAAAAGCACCCTTTCGGGCGGCGCATACATCAGCCGTGAATATTCCGTAAGATTTTTAACCGAAGCAGACAGCCGCATAAGACTTCTTTCAAAGCCGCACACGGCCAAAAACTTTTCCATATCCCCGTTATCGCGAAGCGTGCTGCGAAGAAGCTCTATACTGTCGTGCATCTCGTTCAGACCATAGTCCATAGAGCTGCACAGGGAAAGAAGCTCCACAGCGCCGTCGGTCTTTTCCATTATTGAAACAGCCTCGCTCTGACCAAGCACCTCGCAAAGATAATACTCATTGCCGTCTGACAGCGAGTACACCCTTGCACAGTAAAAATGTCCGTCATGAGTAAAAGTGCCTTCATCAAAGCTCTTTACAGGAAGCCGCAGATGCTCATGGAGCATATCGCTGAGTTGCATTCCCTCTTTCACGATATCGCCGCCGTAAACACAGCGCAAAACGCTGTCAAGCACGCAAAATCTGCCGCCCAAGCGCTTTGCAAGCTCTACGGTATCATGCAAGCCTAATTTCAATGTCGTCATGGCTTAGTCCATCAGCGCTTCCATTTCGTCAAGAAGCTCATTGAACAGCTTCAGCGCATCGTTCACGGGCTTTGCAGAATTCATATCCACGCCTGCGCCCTTGAGCAGCGAAATGGGGTCCTTTGAGCAGCCTCCGCTTAAGAAGCCAATATAGTCCTTAACGGCGGTTTCGCCCTCGTTTAAGATACGCTGTGACAGCGCGATAGCCGCGGAAAATCCCGTTGCATACTGATAAACATAGTAGTTGTAATAGAAATGCGGAATACGCGCCCACTCCATATCAAGCTCAGCATCAATAACGATATCCTCGCCGTAATACTTCAGATTAAGGCCGCGGTAAATCTCGCACAGCATATCCGCTGTAAGGCTCTCGCCGTTCTCGGTCTTTTCGTTTATCATAAGCTCGAACTCCGCAAACATAGTCTGTCTGTACAGCGTTGTGCGGAACTGCTCAAGGAAGTAGTTTATAAGATAAGCGCGGCGCTTTTTATCGGTAGTAGTCTTTAAAAGATGCTGCATGAACAGGCTCTCGTTGCAGGTAGATGCTACCTCTGCCACAAAGATAACATAATCCGCATAGCACACAGGCTGAGTTTTGTTGGAGAGATAAGAGTGGATAGCATGACCCATCTCATGTGCAAGCGTAAATTCACAATTCAGCGTGTCCTTATGATTGAGCAGCACGAACGGGTGTACTCTCGCACCGGCGGAATAAGCACCGCTGCGCTTGCCCTCGTTCTCATAAACGTCTATCCAGCCATTTTCACAGCCTTCAGTATATATTTTGCGATACTCCTCGCCCATAGGCTGTAAGGACTCAAATACCTCCTGCTTTGCCTGCTCGAAAGGTATCTCAAAATCCACGTCTTTTACGATAGGACAATAAAGGTCGTATGCGTGCAGCTCATCTACACCGAGAAGCTTTTTGCGAAGCCTTACATAGCGGTGCATATAGGGGAGATTGTCGTTGACTGCCTCGATAAGCTGCTTGTATACAGAAACGGGAACCTCATTTCCCGAAAGTGCAGCTTCAAGTGTGGAACTGTATTTTCTAGCCTTTGCACGGAAATTAAGGCACTTTGTCTGCGATGCAAGAATTGCAGCAGAGGTGTTCTTATAAGCCTCGTAAACGTGATACAGCGACTCGAATGCGGACTTTCTAAGCGCTCTGTCTCCGCTCTGCATAAGCGGAATAAAGCTGCCGTGGGTCACCTGATGCGTATTGCCATCGCTGTCAACTGCGTCGGGGAATTTAAGGTCTGCGTCGTTGAACATTGAGAATATCGTATCGGGAGAGCCTGTCATCTCGCCTGCAAGCGCCATTATCTTCTCCTCGTTTTCACTGAGGATATGCTCGCGCCTGATGCGCACTCTGTCTAAACACAGACGGTAAAGCTCCATGTCGGGGCAAGTCTTATAAAAGCTGTCAAGCGTTTCATCGGGGATAGAGAGTATCTCGGGGGTAACAAACGCCGCTGCGCCGCTGATATCCACCAGCACCACCTCAACACGGCTGACCATATCCTGATACTTCGCCTCGCGAGTGTCCTCGTCGCTCTTGCGCTGTGCGTAATTTATGAGATTTTCAAGCAGCACAGTAAGCTCGTCGTCATAGCGCATATATTCAAGCAGCTTTTCAGCGGACTTGCAAAGCTCGCCCTTATACTGCGATATCTTTTCCGCTGCCGCCTTTGCCTTTTCAAGATCGCTCTCCCACGCCTCGTCAGTGGGATAAATGTCGTTTATGTTCCATTTGTATTGGGCAGCGACCTCGCTGCGCTGAGGTATCCTTTCAGCCATGTCGTTCTCCTTTTAGCGTTTTATTTTAGTATATCCGTAAATCCTTTATTTCATCATCTTTGCTATCTTGGGCTTCATCACCTTTTCATAAAACGGCTCAAACAGCCCGAGGAATATATCATACAGCACGAACACAGCCGCGCCCATCGCAAGCAGTATCCACGCGCCGTATTCGCCAAGCTCGCCCATATCCTCTAGAAGCTGATGCATATTGAACAGATTTATCAGCAGCCAATAGCAGGCTATCGCAGAAGCAGCGTAGACCGCAAGCTTAACGATCCATTTCAGCAGAAAATGCGGCAGCTTCATAAAATACTGCCTTACCATAGGATAGTAGCCAAGCAGGAATATGAACATCATGCTTGCTTCGTAATTAGGCGTTAAAAACAGACACAAAAGCCCTACCGCAGCATAGCTTATGATGCCGTATTTTGTGCCGAGGCGCTCTGCGACTACCCACAAAAGCACGCCCGATACAGCGGGACTTATATACTCAAACGCGGGTATCATGCTGAGAAAAAACATCATGACCAGCGAAAGTCCGCTCATAATACCGCACAGCGATACTATGTAGCTTATGCGCGGCTTTTTCTTTGCCATTTTAATGCTCCTGTCCGTAGTATTTCATGCTCTCTTCCTTGCGCTCGCGTCCTATCTTAAGTATCTCGCGCAGAGTTTCCATATCATCGTTCTGCATAGCGTCGCGGTATTCGGCGAGAGCTTTCATTATCGTGTCTATCTCGTCAAGCAGAGGCTTTTTGTTGCACAAAAACAGGCTTGACCACATATCCTCATTCAGCTTTGCAACACGGGTGAGATCTAAGAAGCTGCCCGCGGAGAAGCCATCGGCTCTGAACAGCGACGGACTTTTTACATAAGCGTTTGATACAACGTGCGCAAGCTGCGAGGTGTACGCAATATTGATGTCGTGCTGCTCGGGAGTGGCAATAACTACCTGTCCGAAGCCCATGCACGCGCCAAGCGTTGATACAAGGTCTACTGCTATCTGAGGTGTACTTTCTGTGGGAGTGAGGATATAGCTTGCCTTTGCAAAAAGATCTTTTGTTGCGTAGTCAAAGCCACTGTTTTCCGTACCCGCCATAGGGTGAGTGCCGATAAAGATAACTCCGCGCTCGTCCAAAACAGGCGTGCATGCCTCTACTATGTAGCTTTTTACACCGCACACGTCAACAACTATACTTCCCTTGCGGAAGTTGTCCGCATTCTTTTTTATCATCTCAACAGTAGGGATAGGATAAAGCGCAACGATGGTGAGATTTGCCTCGTTAAGACGGCTCTCGTCTATCTCCTCGTCGATAGCGCCGCATTCCAACGCCTTTCTGATGGTCTCCTTGTTTGTGTCGATGCCCATTATATGATGGAAGGTATTGGCTTTCAAGGCTTTGCATATAGAGCCTCCGATAAGTCCAAGTCCTATAACAGCGATATTCATGGTTTTTGCGTCCTTTCAAAATGATTTAGCACTGTAAAGTGCAACATTGTCGTTTTTATTATACAACACTCTTACGAAAAAAGCAATCTTTTTTCGCCCGATATTACTTTAAAGCCGCGATGATCTCGTCAAGTATTGCATGAGCGGCGCTTTCCTTTGTCATAAGCTCAAGCTCGCGCTCCTTTTCAGCAGTAATTACAGTTATCACATTGGTATCGCCGCCAAAGCCCGCGCCCTGTGTTCTTAGGCTGTTTGCGCATATCATGTCGCAGTTTTTTGCGGCAAGCTTTCTGCGTGAGTTCTCCAGCACATTGTCAGTTTCCATCGAAAAACCACAGACAAACTGTCCGCTGCGCTTGTTTTCGCCAAGGTGCTTCAATATATCCTTGGTGCGCTTAAGCTCTATCTTCATATCGCCGTCGCTCTTTTTTATCTTGCTGTCAGCGGTCGAGATGGGAGTATAATCCGCTACCGCCGCAGCTTTTATGATGATATCGCAAGCGTCCGAGCGCTCCGTCACTGCTTCAAACATATCCTGTGCTGAGGTCACTCTGACTGTTTCCACAAACATAGGAGGCTCTACCTCTGCGTGACCTGTCACAAGCGTTACCTCTGCGCCGCGCAGCATTGCAGCCTTTGCCATGGCAAAGCCCATTCTGCCGCTGGAATGATTGGTGATAAAGCGCACAGGGTCTATAGACTCGCGCGTTGCGCCCGCTGTAACCAGCACCTTTTTGCCGAGCAAATCCTTTTCGCAAGCTATCTCACGCAGCACATACTGAAGCAGCACGCTCTCCTCGGGCATTCTGCCGTCGCCCATATCGCCGTTTGCAAGCATTCCGCTGTCGGGCGGTATGATAACATAGCCGTAGTCCTCGAGCTTTTTGATATTATCCTGTACGATAGGATTGTGCAGCATATTATGGTTCATCGCGGGAGAAACCAGCTTTTTGCATGGACACGCCATAACTGTAGTGGTGAGCATATCATCGGCAATTCCGCCTGCTATCTTTCCTATAACGTTTGCAGACGCGGGAGCTATCAGCACAACATCAGCGCGCTTTGCAAGCGCAACGTGCTCAACGCTGTACTGAAAATTCCTGTCGAATGTGTCGATAAGGCATTTATTTCCCGTAAGAGATTCAAATGTGATGGGATTTATAAAATTCACCGCGTTTTCGGTCATAAGCACCTGAACATCGGCATGAAGCTTTTTCAGCATTCTCGCAAGATTTGCTATCTTATAAGCCGCAATACTGCCCGTTACACCCAGAACAACGGTCTTTCCTTTTAGCATAATACACAACTCCGATCATATAATAATCAATATATTTCATTATAGCACAAAAATTAATAAAAATATATAGACTTTTCAAAAAAATGTGCTATAATGTTGGTGTAATGTATCTCCCGTGAGGAGAACATTAACAAGGAGGAATTTAATATGACAAAAAAACCAAACGCAAAGCAGATAGTTCTGCTGGGACTTCTGACGGCAATCCTTTTAGTGATGTCGTACACCCCCCTCGGCTATCTCAACATCGGCCCGCTTGCCATCACCTTCAACGTTATACCCGTTGCGATAGCAGGCATTGCACTCGGACCTGTCGGCGGCGCGATCGTTGGCGGTGTCTTCGGACTTACAAGCTTTTTACAGTGCATTGGCGTAGGCGGCATCAGCGCTATGGGCGCTACGCTCTTTGCCATCGACCCGTTCCTTGCGTTCGTTCAGCGCTTTGTTCCGCGCGTTCTTGACGGACTTCTGGTCGGATTTGTTTACAAGGGCGCAAGAAAGCTTGTCGGCTCGGGTATCGCTTGCTTTATCACAGGCTTCTGTGCGGCGTTCTTCAACACGGTGCTGTTTATGACTGCGCTTGTTCTGCTTTTCAGCAACACAGAATACATGCAGGAGCTTATCGCGGGACAGAATATATTCATCTTCGTATGCACATTCGTCGGCATAAACTCGGTATTCGAGATGATATCTTCTACGCTCATAACAGGCGCAGTAGGTATCGTACTTATAAAAGCCAAGCTCATAGAGGGCGGCTCGCTCAAAAAACAAAAGGCACAGCAGGTGGAATGATATGATCTTCGCAATTGATGTAGGCAACACCAATATAGTTATAGGCTGCTGCAATGACAATGATATCCTGTTCAGAGAAAGGGTATCAACAAACAGCACAGCTACCGCGCTTGAATATACGGCGATATTCAAAACGGCAATGGAGATGCACTGCATCAGTGCAGAGGACATCACAGGCTGCATAATCTCCTCGGTCGTGCCGAACGTCACAAAAAACGTAAAAGCGGCGGCTGAGAAGCTCACCAAGACTTCCGCTCTTGTAGTAGGCCCAGGCATAAAAACGGGTCTTAGCATAAAGATAGACAATCCCGCGCAGCTTGGAAGCGACCTCGTTGTTGACGCTGTTGCAGGCATTGAATACTACACCGCGCCGATGGTAATAATCGACATGGGCACAGCTACCACAATATCTGTAATAAGCGCAAACCGCGACTACCTCGGCGGAATGATACTCCCAGGCGTGTCGGTGTCGCACGAATCACTTATCAGCAGGACTTCGCAGCTTCGCAAGGTAGATCTTGAACCGCCCAAAAAGCTTATCGGCACCGAAACCGCAGAGTGCCTTAAAAGCGGCATAATCTACGGCAATGCAGGCGCACTGGACGGAATAATCGACAGGATAACCGCAGAGCTTGGCGAATGTACAGTGATAGCGACTGGTGGTCTTTCGGGTGTTATTACTCCCTATTGCCGCAATAATATCATACTTGACGACGACCTGCTGCTGAAAGGCTTAAAGGTTATCTACGACAAAAACCGCAAATAAAACAACAAAGCCGCTTTTGACTTTATCATCAAAAGCGGCTTTAATACTGCTCAGTTTATCACAGCAGCTTCTTGTAAAGCTCTGTGATCTCCTCAACGGAAGTATCTCTGGGATTGCCTGGACGGCAAGCGTCGTCGTAAGCGGACTGTGCAAGGAATGCAAGATCCTGCTCCTTAACGATATCCTTGAGGTCTGCGGGGATTCCAACGTCAGCGGAGAGCTGCTTAACAGCGTCGATAGCTGCCTTTCTGTACTCCTCCTGAGTCATATTCTCTGTGCCCTTAACACCCATAGCCTTTGCGATATCGCGGTACTTCTCGCCTGTGCAGGGAGCGTTGTACTCCATAACAGTGGGGAGAATGATAGCGTTTGCAACGCCGTGGGGAGTATCATACAGCGCACCGAGAGGGTGAGCCATAGAGTGAACTATACCAAGACCAACGTTTGAGAAGCCCATGCCTGCAACATACTGACCGAGCGCCATGCCCTCACGTCCGTCGGGAGTGTTGTCAACAGCGCCTCTCAGCGAGCGTGCGATTATCTCAATAGCCTTGATGTGGAACATATCGGACAGCTCCCAAGCGCCCTTGGTGATGTAGCCCTCGATAGCGTGTGTAAGCGCGTCCATACCTGTTGCGGCAGTGAGACCCTTAGGCATAGTGCTCATCATGTCGGGGTCAACTATTGCAACGATCGGGATATCATGCGGGTCAACGCATACCATCTTGCGATCCTTTTCAACATCTGTGATAACGTAGTTGATAGTAACCTCTGCGGCTGTACCTGCTGTTGTGGGAACAGCAATGATCGGTACGCAGGGCTTCTTTGTGGGAGCAACGCCCTCAAGGCTTCTTACATCGGCAAATTCGGGGTTGTTGATGATGATTCCGATAGCCTTTGCGGTATCCATGGAAGAACCGCCGCCTACTGCGATAATGTAGTCAGCACCGCTCTTTTTGAAAGCCTCAACACCGTTCTGAACATTCTCGATAGTGGGATTGGGCTTGATATCAGAATATATCTCATAAGCAAGACCTGCATTATCCAGAACATCTGTCACTTTCTTTGTAACGTTGAACTTGATAAGGTCGGGATCGGAGCAGAGAAGAGCCTTTTTGAAGCCTCTGTTCTTTGCCTCGTCAGCAATAGAAGCGATAGCGCCCGCGCCGTGGTAGGAGGTCTCATTAAGAATAAAACGATTAGCCATTGGTTTGTACCGTCCTTTCGTTGTTGGTTTTATTTAAGCCTTGCGGCTTGATCACTTTATGCTATGTACAAGCTCGCTTGTTTCGTCAAGCATAGTTTTAAGCTCTGCAATGGATTTTGCGTTTTCGTTCACGTTTGCAGTCATGGACTTGAGCTGCTCGTTGATACCGTTTATAGCTTTCTTGATATCGTTCAGTGTGGACTCTACCTCGCCCGCAAGCTTAGTGTTTCTGTCGGCAAGGTTACGCACCTCCTGTGCGATAACATTGAAGCCTGCGCCTGCCGCGCCCGCTCTCTTTGCCTCAATAGAAGCATTGAAGCCGATAAGGGTGAGCTGTGTGGAAGCACTCTCGATAGCCTTGATGATGCTGTCTGTGCTTTCTACCGCTCTGACAGAGCTGTCTGTAGCCTTTTCGATATCTTCAAACGCACGATTGACAGTCGTCATATCCTCGCATACAACATCGATCTGATTTTGAACAGCGTCAAACTTCTCGTTGATACCATCAATAGCCGCTTCACTCTCGCCTGTCTTCTGCACGGCAAGAAGTCTTTGATAGCCTACCTGCGACAGCGCATTTGCCATCTGATACAGCAGATTAGCAGCAGCGTCGATCTGCTGCTTAGGAACGATCTTTATCTTACGCAGAGCCTCGATATATTTATCGGGGTCAACGCCGATCTCCTTTGCTATCTTGCGGAATTTCTCCTCATCGGGAGGCTCGGGAAGCACCTGACCGCCGATAAGCGAGCCGATATGCTTGCCGTTGAGGATAATGGGAGCCGCAAAGTCCACCAGACCGCCGTGACAGTAATACACCGCAGGTCTGCCTGTCTTGCTGGATTCCTCGCCGCCTTTAAGGTCGCATTTATTGCAGCGCTCACAGCCGACTCTTGATTTCCTTGTGAAATTCATGCAGAAATCCGTACCGTTGCTAAGTTCTGTAACGGAGCCTGTGTCATCAGTAGTAAGGGCAGCCATGCCTGTTGCGTCAGCAAAGGCGTCCTGCAGGCTCTGCAAGGTGCGCCTGTCGATTATATCAAGCAGCGTGATGTTGTCATTATTCATTTTAAACACTCTCCAATCAAAAAAACCTTACAATTAATTATACAATAATTCCAAGGATAAATCAAGCAATTTTATGTAAAAAATCTATGACAGCAATATAAAATTATATTTTGGATTTGTTAAATTTGACGGAACAAAGCGGAAAAACTGCAGCAGCGCCGATCATCCCAAACACCTGCAAAAAATCACAGCAGAAATTCGTCTGCATACTTGCAAAAACGCGCAAAACAGGTTATAATATTTATTGTATATGAAAAAATTGCAAAGCGACTGCGAAAGGAACTGATAAAATGGAATTTCTCAGCGAACGTACAGCGTTTACGCTTTTATCCGAGATGGTAGTAAAAGCAGGCGTATCCTTGTTTAATTCAGTCAAGTACATCTACATGATCTCCGACAAGGATTTCTACAACATAAATATCAAGGACATCATTAAAATAGCGCTGAACAACATCACCGATACCGCGGCGCTGCACAACACGGGAATAAAGCTCGATAAAGAACGCTGCACCGAAATGAACTCGCCCGAATATGAGCGTGTGCTGTCGCTGATGGTGTATTCATTCGCTGTAAGACTTCCCGAGCTTAAAAACATCAAAACGCAAGGCGGCTATCTGAACGACAAGCAGATAAAAACGATATACGACATGGTAATTGCCAAGGGCGCTGGAAACTTTGAAAACGTCATCTCCCTCGATTATGAGGAGGTACGTCGCATGGTGAAATCGGGAAAGCCCGTTCCCACCTATGACGCGGAGTGGTTTAAGGGCTATATCTACACCTATGTTCCGGCGCTTGCTGCGATAACCAACAAAAACCTGCTTCTGCTCGGAAGCGCAGACATTCTGTTTACGCTTTTCCATAGCTGTCTTGAAGAAGAGCTGACAAGGGTGCTGAACGCCCTGGCCGCAAAAGCATAAAACGAGGTGAGCATCATGGTTAAAATAACAGCAGACACAGTATGCGATCTGTCGGAGGAAATGAAACAACGCTATAATATCGACACGATACCGCTTTACGTCACAAAGGGAAGCGATACCCTGCGCGACGGTGTTGAGATAACACAAAGCGAGGTGTTCGCACATTATCGCTCCACGGGAAAGCTGTGCTCCACCTCCGCGGTGAATATCGCGGATTTCTCTCAGTTTTTCGAGCAGCAGCTCAAAGAGCACAATGAACTGATAATCATCACCATAAGCTCGGAGTTTTCAAGCTGCTATCAGAATGCTTGCATTGCAGCAGAGGATTTTGAGGGAGTTTATGTCGTTGACTCGCGCAATCTTTCTACGGGCGAGGGTCTTGTCGCGATTGCCGCTGCAAAGCTTGCACAGCAGGGACTTTCCGCCGCAGAGATAGTGACAAAGCTGCATTCCGATGTTATTCCCAAAATTGACGCAAGCTTTTTCGTTGCAAATGTGGAGTATCTCCACAAGGGAGGCCGCTGCTCCTCTATCGCGGCGCTCGGTGCAAATCTGCTGAAGCTGCGCCCTTGTATAGACGTTATCGACGGCAAGATGAAGGTTACAAAAAAATACCGCGGTGCGATGGAAAAGTGCATCAAAGAATATGTAAGCGACAGGCTGAAGCAGGTAGAGGGCTACGACAGTGAGCTGATATTCATTACTCACACAACAAAGCCCGAAATGACGGCTATCGCCGCCGAAGCGATAAAGAGCAACGGCAGCTTTTCCGAAGTAGCCGTTACGGACGCAGGCTGCACGGTTGCGTGCCACTGCGGCGAGGATACACTGGGAATTTTGTTCATAAGAAAGTAAAAAGTACAGGCGTACACTGCATATAATCAACCGAAAGAGGTGTTTTATATGCAGCATATACATGATCATTCCTATATGGAATACGAGCGCCCCGCGCTGCTCGGAAACATCAGCGGCGCAACAGGGCACGAGGACATCAACGGAACGGCGGCTGTTTTTTGGCTGCCTGACGCTGTGTATTTCGAGGTGCAGCTATACGGGCTGCCGTCGTCTGAGATATTGGGACTTCATATTCATGACGGCTTTGTATGCGGAACGCCAGACGACGGCTTTGAGGAGGCAGGAAAGCACCTCAGCCTTTGTCCCGAGGGCACATGGTGCGACCGTCACCCATACCACGCAGGCGACCTGCCGCCCGTTTTCTCGGACGTGAACGGTACCGCGATAATGGGCGTGTATCTTGACCGCGCTGTGGTATCCGATATTTCGGGCAGAACTGTTGTGCTTCACGCGGGCAAGGACGATTTTATGACGCAGCCTGCAGGTGCTTCGGGAATACGCATAGCCTGCGGAATATTGGCTGAAAATCTGTAAATTATGGCGGAAAATACCGCCTGCGAATATCAAAAACCAAAGGAGAATATAAAATGGCAAGTGAGATAAGAAACGCTGACCTGTGGGAAAGCGGTGCAAGAAAGATCGAATGGGTAAAGCGCAATATGCCGCTGCTTCGGGGTATAGAGCAGGAATTTGCCGCTGAAAAGCCCTTTGCGGGACTTAGAGTGGCTCTCTCTGTGCATCTGGAGGCTAAGACCGCATACCTGTGCAAGGTGCTTGCGGCAGGCGGTGCTGAGATGTACGTTACTGGCAGCAATCCGCTTTCTACACAGGACGATGTTGCGGCTGCACTCGTGCATGACGGACTTAATGTTTTCGCATGGTACGACGCTACCGACGAGGAATACCATCGTCACATATCCAAAGTAATAGACGCGCGCCCCAACGTTATCATCGACGATGGCGGCGACCTTGTAAACCTTATCCACAACGAGCGTCCCGAGCTTATCCCCGATGTTATCGGCGGCTGCGAGGAGACCACAACAGGCATAATCCGTCTGCTCGCTATGGATAAAGCAAAGGCGCTGAAATTCCCGATGGTGCTGGTAAATGACGCAGACTGCAAGCACCTGTTCGACAACCGCTACGGCACAGGTCAGTCCGTATGGGACGGTATCAACCGCACAACTAACCTTATCGTTGCAGGAAAGAACGTTGTAGTTGCAGGCTACGGCTGGTGCGGCAAGGGCGTTGCAATGCGCGCAAAAGGTCTTGGAGCAGAGGTAATCGTCACCGAGATAGACCCCATCAAGGCAATGGAGGCTGTAATGGACGGCTTCAAGGTTATGCCCATGCGCGAGGCTGCTAAGATCGGTGATTTCTTCGTTACTGTAACAGGCTGCGCTGACGTTATCGGCGAGGAAGCTTTCCTCAACATGAAGGACGGCGCTATCTGCTGCAACGCAGGTCACTTTGACGTGGAAGTAAACATGGCGAAGCTACGCGAGATAGCAACAGACAGCTACCTTGCAAGAAACAACATCATGGGCTACAAGCTTGCAAACGGCAACACCGTATTCATCATCGCAGAGGGCAGACTTGTAAACCTCGCAGCAGGCGATGGACACCCCGCTGAGATCATGGATATGAGCTTTGCAATTCAGGCGCTCTCCGCGCTCCACGTTGTAAAGAACAAGGGCAAGCTCGGCAAGGACGGCAGCATGACAGTAAATGTTCCCGCCGAAGTCGATAAGGAAGTTGCTCTCCGCAAGATAGCAAGCTGGGGTATCGAAATAGACAAGCTCACCGCAGAACAGGAAAAGTATCTCAACGGTTGGGAGGTATAACATGAACGAAGTATACGAAAAGCTTTTAAAATGCTACAATTCCGTTGAAAAGAAGATCAGCTTCAAGCCTGAGATCGCACTGATACTCGGCAGCGGTCTCGGCGACTATGCTGACACAATGGACGTTAAGGAAACGCTTGATTATAACGAGCTTGAGGGCTTCCCGATATCCACTGTTGCAGGTCACAAGGGACGCTTCGTGTTCGGCTATGCGGGCGGTGTTCCGATCGTTGCAATGCAAGGACGCGTGCATTACTACGAGGGCTACAAGATGTCTGATGTAGTGCTTCCGACACGCTTAATGAAGCTTATGGGCGCAAAGACGCTGTTTCTCACAAATGCGGCAGGCGGAATCAATCGCAATTTCAACTGCGGCGATTTTATGATGATAACCGACCATATCTCGTCGTTCGTACCCTCGCCGCTTATCGGCGCAAATATCGACGAGCTTGGTGTTCGCTTCCCCGATATGTCCGAGATATATTCCAAAAAGCTGCGCGGCATTATCAAAAACGCTGCGCTTGATGAGAAGATACCGCTTCGCGAGGGCGTTTACGTTCAGACAAGCGGCCCGAATTACGAGTCCCCTGCCGAGATAAGAATGTATTCCTCGCTCGGCGCTGACGCAGTAGGTATGTCCACCGCTGTTGAAGCTATGGCGGCACGCCACGCAGGCATGGAGATATGCGGAATAAGCTGCATTTCCAACCTCGCAGCGGGAATATCACAAAATCCCCTCACACACGCCGAGGTACAGGAAACAGCAGACCGCGTTGCTCCGCTGTTCAAGCGCCTTGTTACACGTAGCATTGCCGATATCTATGCGGCACAAAAATAAACAAACAGCATAAAATAACTGCCCCTCGGCAACGGAATTTCCGAAGCCGAGGGGCTTTATTATTATTCACCCTTAGGTCTGCGCTTATGACGCGCCTTGTCGTTGTACATCATCTTATCGGCAAGCTCGATAAGCTCGTCAACCGTTTCGACGTGTTCAAGCGATGAGCAGTGTATACCAACACTCGCCGCAACAGTGAAAGGGTTGCCCGACTCGGCGTTCAGCTTTGCAAGCACCTCATCAAATCTTTGACGGTAGTGCTCTGCCTGCTCCTTCGCGTCGCCGCAGCATATCTTCGCCACCACGAACTCGTCACCGCCAAAGCGCGAGCAGATTATATCCTTATCTCTTTCCTCTGCCGCACCTGTGAGCGACGACGCTGTTATCTTCAGTGCCTCGTCACCTGCATGATGACCAAAATTGTCATTTATATATTTCATATCGTTGAGGTCGATAGAAACGATGAATACGTCCTTGTTTTCAGCCGCAAGCTCTGAAAAATCTTCTCTGAAATTTCTATAGAAACCATAACGGTTATATATACCCGTAAGATGGTCGTGAGTAAACAGAAACTCCAGCTTTCTGTTGAGGTATCGCATATGCTCATGAGTGCGAACCACTTCAAGACAGCGGTTTGCCATCATGTTGTAGGTATAAAGCTGGTCAACGCAGATATCGAGCGGCACAAAATATGTCACATAATAGCCTATAACATATTCCTGCGAATGAAGCGGACAGACTACCAATGTGTGGTTATCGGGGAAACGCTCGTACAAATTTGGCAGTATCAAGGATGTGGGGAATATCTCGTTTTCATGCAGCGAATCCGTATTGAGGCACTCGCGCAGCACCATCATCTTTTGCGGATAGCCCTGCTGCTTTACCGCGTCGTCAAATTCATCAAACTCATTAACGTTGAAATTCTGTGCGCTGAATTTACTGAACTCCTCAGAAACACACAATGTCGTTCCGCCGAACGCATAGTTACCAAGCGTTACGCGAGCATTTCCGAGTGATGGATTAGACGCAATGATGTTGCCCATCTTGTTCATCGTTTCCTCATAGCCGCGAACATAAGAATAGTTCTTTACATACTCCGTCAGCATACGATTGCTTCTGCCCGAATCGCGCTTTGTGCAGCCGCAGCTCTCGGAAAAGACAGGCGTGTAACTAAGCTCGGTGTTGTAAGGAGTTTTCCTTGCCCTTTCTATAATATCATCGCACACCTGTATTATCACACTGGAAAGCTCATCATTATCGCGAATAGCAGTGGTTAGGCGCGGGCTGTGATATCTTTCTATCTCAATTCCGTCAAAGCCTGTTACTATCACATTTTCGGGCACACGGTAGCCATGCTCTGCAAGCTTTTGACAAACGGCTATCGCCATAGAATCGTTGGCGCAGACGAATGCATCGGGAAGTTCTTCTCCGTTTTCAAAAAAGTGATCCATTGCCGCAAGCGTAGGAGCCTCCCAGAACTCGCCGTAAATGACCTCGTTCTCGCTAAACGGTATGTTATGGTGCGACAGCACCTCGGCAAAGCTCTGGATTCTGGTGCACGAAAAAGAATTGCCCTTTATTCCTGCAACATGCCTGAGCTTTTTGCAGCCATGCTCAACGATAAGATGCTCAACGATATCGCTGAACGCCTCGCCATAGCCGAAATTGATATTAAACGCTCTCTCACGGTACTGGTCTATGCTGATAACAGGAACATTGTGCTTAAGGCAACGCAAATAGATGTTGTCAAACAACTCTTTTTGATTCTCGTTGCTCTGTATCATTATCATAACGTCCAGCATATCATAATTTATCGTTTCGTATACAGACGCCGAGCCAATGCTGTCGGGAGTATCGGGGAAATAAAGATCCTCAAAGCAATGGAATACCAGCATACGATAATTATCGCGTGCCTCCATCTGCTTTGTCAGGCTGTAAAGGATAGGTCTTATCGGCTCTTTCTGCATAGTTGTGCAGCAAAAACCGATCAAATGGCAATCATTGATCAAGCCCGAACCTCCTTTCCGTACGTTGCGGTAAATTGACTGTTATCTATAAAAACGTTTACACTGTCTAACACACGCTCTTATACTTATTTCATATTATAGCACATATACATATAGAAATCAAGTGTTAAGTGAATAATTTTGCTAAAAAATTCACAATAAAAAGTCGTGCGGCACACCTTATCAAAACGATGTGCCTGCACGACAATTTTTATTATCTGTAGCCGTAAAGCTTTACCTGCTCAAAGCCGTCCAGCAACTCGCCCGACATCTTGAATGCAAGCTCCACGCCGCGCGCAACGCACTCGATAGCGTTGTCCGCAACAAAGCACGGCGCTCCCACATGGTGGGAGATAAGCTTGTCAAGTCCGCCGAGCAGCGCACCGCCGCCTGTCAGCGTAATTCCGTTGCTGAGAATATCTCCGACAAGCTCAGGCGGAGCAGATTCCAGCGTGAGCTTTACCTGCTCAACTATCTCCATTGCATTCTCATGGATAGCCTCGTCAATGTCGATATCGCTTATTTCAATGCTCTCAGGCAGACCTTTCAGCAGATGTCTTCCGCGCACTATCATTTTTTTACTGCCATCGGGGTTAAATACATTCGCTATCTCCATCTTAGCCTTTTCGGCTGTTTTTTCGCCGATGAGTATCTTGTATTTCTGCGTGATATGACGGATTATAGCCGCGTCGAACTTATTTCCTGCCATCTTTACAGAACGGCTTGCAGCTATACCATTGAACGACACGATAGCTACATCTGCCGTACCGCCGCCGATATCAACGACCATAGTACCGTTTGGCTTAGAGATATCTATGCCTGCACCGATAAGCGCCGCGATAGGCTCTTCAATAAGGAACACCTTTCTTGCGCCCGCGGAGAGCGCCGCCTCTACAACAGCTCTCTTTTCAACATCTGTAACAGACGAGGGGACGCAAAGAACGACTCTCGGCTTCACCATAAAGCTGCTGTTAGCCTTGCGTATAAACTCCTTTATCATTGCCTGAGTCATATCATTGTCGGATATAACTCCGTCCTTTAACGGCCGCACAGCAACGATATATTCGGGAGTTCTGCCGAGCATCTTATATGCTTCCTCTCCGACAGCGACTACAGCGCGCTTTTTGCGGTCGTACGCCACAACGGACGGCTCGTTTAAAATAACGCCCTTACCGCTCAGCGTGATGATGATATTCGCCGTACCTAAATCTATTCCTATATCACAAGCCATTTATTTTTCTCCTACACATATCAAAAATCCAACTTTATTAGTATATCACATATTACCTGTTTCTGCAAGCATTTTATGCTTTATTCACGGATTTTTGTCTAAAAACCTGCGTGCTTGCACCAAAAGCTCGTCGCGGTCGTTGCGAAAACGCCCGTCTATAACTCCTTGCAGCAGATAGTTCAGCGTTTCGCCCATCTTCGGAGATGGCGGAATAAGTGCAGAAAGCTCTCTGCCGCTTACCGCAAGCTGTTTTATCGACAAGCAAGGCTGCTGCTCTGAAAGCTCCTCGGCGCGGCGTACTATCTCCCGCCAGAGTGGAATACGCTCTTTTGCAAACTCTGCCTTGGCGCTGTCATCTGCGATATGCGCAAGCATTATATCTCGAAAAAGCGGCAGACCGTGCTTTGAAAGCCTGCGGCGGATAAACCTGTCGTTATTTTCGGGCACCATGCCATGATAACGTATTATCTCTCCCACGCGGCTGCGCAGCGCATTGCTCGCATGAAAGCGCGACAGAGCAGCATCAGCAAGCTCCGCGCTTTTTTCCGCATGAGCATAGAAGTGCCACTCGCCGTTTTCGTCCTCGGTCTGAGTAAGCGGCTTTCCTACATCATGCAGAAGCATTGCAAGCCTTATTCCCGACTCTGCGGGCGTATTTTCCACAGCCTTAACAAGATGCTCATACAGTGTCAGCGAGTGAAATCTGCTGTGCTGCTCATAGCCTATACACGGCGAAAGCTCTGGTATCACCTCAGCGAATACCTCGGGATATGCGCGAAGCACCTCTCCTGCATTTCTGCCGCAAAGCAGCTTTTGTAGCTCCGTCAATATACGCTCACCCGAAACACGCGCAAGCAATCCCTTGTTGCGGCGTATGGAAGCCGCTGTACTCGCCTCAATAGTAAAGCCCAGCACAGCCGAAAACCTAAGCGCACGGAGTATACGCAAAGCGTCCTCATTAAAGCGCTTATCAGCGTCACCGATACAGCGTATAACGCCGCGGCGGATATCCTCCGCACCGTCGTACTCGTCAAAAAGCCCGCGCGTGGGGCTGTAAGCAATTCCGTTCATTGTGAAGTCGCGGCGCGCCACGTCCTCGGAAAGACTGCGCGTGAATTTAACCGAATCCGGGTGTCTGCCATCGGCATAATCTCCGTCCACGCGGTAGGTAGTTATCTCCACAGGCTCACCCTCGCACAGCACCGTCACGGTTCCGTGCTTTAGACCTGTTGGAATTACGGTATATCCCTCAAACACCGCCATGGTCTCCTCGGGAAGCGCAGAGGTAGTTATATCAAAATCATGCGGCTGTACGCCCATAAGGCTGTCGCGGACACAGCCGCCAACGATGTAGGCTTCATGTCCTGCCTTTTCAAGCTTTGCGAGTATTTCAGTTATGTTATGCGGTAGCTCCATTCCCCCTGCCCCCTTTCGTGATATGATTATTGTACCACTTTTTATGGGAAATAGCAAGGGAAAAGCCGCCCGATGTGGGGCGGCTTTTGCAGTATTATTAAATTAGCAACACTTTTAAGCTATTCATCGCTTAATGCCCATTCTTGAGATAGCTTTTAAGGGCATCTTTTTCCTCTTTAAGTTTTGCAATCTTATCTTTGTTTTTCTCCTTGTCAGAAAGCAAATCTTCACACTCGTATTTAAGCATCTCATCTTCAATACATTGAACTCTTTCTTTCAGATTTTTTCTGAATTTATTTTCGTTCCACATTAATCTCACCTTCTAAATTCACCACTTAATCCCTACCGATAAAATCCTTTCCGCTATATTTTTGATATTTCTTCTTTTTCAAATCTTCCGCCAACTCCCCATAATTAATATTCTCTTTAGTACTCTCTTCGGTACGCTGTTCATAATCTTGATACCTCTGCTGAACCCTATGGTAATCACCACTAATTTTATTATCCAAACGTTCCAAGCCTTTTTTATCATTTTGAAACATACAGACAACATACTTTCCAAGATCAAATAAAACACTAAATAAGTTCGGCTCACCCATACTTTTATCCCCTTTAATGCATTTTTACCTGTATTTTGCTCCACATGAGGAACACTTTTCATTAAAAACTGTAAGTCTTCCACAATTGCTACATCTGCGCCCTCTACCACCCTTTCCATCGTTAGGCGCAACAGTCATCTTGTAACCGCACTTTGTACACTCTCTACCAAAACTCTTTTCGCAGAAAGTTTTTTCATTGCATCTTGGACAAATCTTCATCGCACATCATCTCCTTTAGTTCAGTTTTAAACTATTTACTCGTCTTCATCATCTTCAGGCGTGTCGTAATCATAAACTTCATGATAATTTAGACATTCACCGTTGCACAATTCCTCGACGCTGTCATATACGCCGTTATTTATCATTTCCTGATATTCAGGATATAAAGGGTACATATTATTTATCCTTTCCATCATATTTCGCAGAACATTTTGTTCTAGATATATTATAGCACAAAAAGTTCTAGATGTCAATAGAATGTTTTGTTCTAAAGCATAATAATATTATAAATATTCGCACAGCGGAGGGTGTATCTATGTATCGTTTGAAGTATCTGCGAGAAAGTGAACTGCTGACCCAACAGCAAGTAGCAGAAAAGATATTTTGTAGTCAGCGCACATACAGCTACTATGAATGCGGTGGTCGTGACATACCAACCCAGACCCTTATCCGCCTCGCCGACTTTTACGATGTTTCTGTGGATTATATTCTCGGGCGCACCGATAATCCCAAGACCAATAAATAAGACCCGCCGCTGAGCATTGCTCAAAACGGCGGGGATTTTATTTTCAACTAAATTGGCAGCTGACAACGCAGATGCGGCTTATCAACAGCCAAAAGCCGCCTCCCTTACGGGAAGCGGCTCTGTTATCTTAAAAGATAGTCGGTATTGAATTACTCGTTGATAGCAGTAACAACGCCGGAACCTACAGTTCTACCACCCTCACGGATAGCGAAACGCAGACCCTCTTCAATAGCGATAGGAGTGATCAGCTCAACGTCCATTACAACGTTATCGCCGGGCATACACATTTCCTTGTCAGCAGGCAGTGTGATAACACCTGTAACGTCTGTTGTTCTGAAGAAGAACTGAGGACGATAGTTGGAAACGAAAGGTGTATGACGGCCGCCCTCTTCCTTCTTGAGAACGTAAACCTGACCCTTGAACTTTGTATGGGGGTGAATGG
>SVMX01000005.1 GCA_015067175.1 Oscillospiraceae bacterium
ATAACTTAAATGTTAAGACCGGCGATAAGGTAAAGGTTATCAGCGGTCACCACAAGGGCGAGTCCGGTAAGATTGTCGGCGTTTCCGCAAAGGAAGGCAAGGTTATCGTTGAAGGCGTAAACATGGTTACAAAGCATGTTAAGCCCAAGCAGGCCGGACAGCTCGGCGGCAGAGTACAGGCTGAGGGTGCTATGTATGCTTCCAAGGTCATGCTTGTTTGCCCCAAGTGCGATAAGACTACAAGAGTAGCTCATAAGATTGAGGATGGCAAGAAGATCAGAGTTTGCAAGCACTGCGGAGCAGAGCTGAAATACTGATATTGCCCGAGAGATAGGTCGGATATAAGAAATGCTAAGCGGTCGTAACCGACCGCATACAGCATTAAAATCCGGCTGTCAGATAGGAGTAATAACAATGGCAAGAATGAAGACATTCTACAAGGAGACCGTTGCTCCCGCACTGTTCAAGAAGTTTGGTTACAAGTCTGTTATGCAGACCCCCAAGCTGGACAAGATCGTTGTAAACGTAGGCTGCGGTGAGGCAAAGGAAAACCAGAAGATCATAGAGAACGTTATGAACGAGCTTGGCATCATCACAGGTCAGAAGCCTGTTGCTTGCCGCGCTAAGAAGTCTGTAGCTAACTTCAAGCTCAGAGAGGGTCAGATCATCGGCGTTAAGGTAACACTTCGCGGCGAGATTATGTACGAGTTCCTCGACAGACTGTTCAACGTTGCTCTTCCCCGTGTTCGTGACTTCAGAGGCATCAATCCCAACTCTTTCGATGGCAGAGGTAACTATTCCATGGGTCTCAAGGAACAGCTTATCTTCCCCGAGATCGAGTATGACAAGATCGATGCTGTAAGAGGTATGGACATCAACTTCATCACAACTGCAAAGACTGATGAAGAGGCAAGAGAGCTGCTCGCACTGATGGGCGCTCCGTTTGAGAAGTAAGAAAGGACGAAGGAAAACTTATGGCAAAGAAGTCAATGATTGCTAAGCAGCAGAGAGCTCCCAAATTTTCCACCCGTGCCTACAACAGATGCAAGATTTGCGGCAGACCCCATGCATACCTTCGCAAGTTCGGTATCTGCAGAATCTGCTTCAGAGAGCTTGCTTACAAGGGTCAGATTCCCGGTGTGAAGAAGGCTAGCTGGTAAGCTGCACAGGAACGCCGATAAAAAATATCAGGTTCCACAGATTTGTTCCCTCGCCGGGCGGGTTTTTGGCTACGAATAAAGCTCGGCTTTGCGGGACACGGGATGTGTCTGAGATGCTACAGATGCAAACTGGTTCCGAATATACAGCCCGAAAGGGTAGATCATGACAGTACGACGGACAATTTGAATCCGTAACGGCTATCAAACAGGAGGTAAACGAATGCAGATCACTGATACTATCGCAGATATGCTGACACGAATCCGTAACGCAAACTCTGCGAAGCACGCTTCGGTAGATATCCCCGCTTCCAACATGAAGAAGCAGATCGCTCAGATCCTTCTTGATGAGGGCTACATCAAGAACTTCAAGGTTATTGATGACAACAAGCAGGGTATCATCAGAGTAACACTCAAGTACACAGACACTAAGGCTCAGGTTATCACAGGTCTTCGCCGTGTATCCAAGCCCGGTCTGAGAATCTATTCTAACTGCAAGGATATGCCTAAGGTTATGAAGGGTCTTGGTATCGCTATCATTTCCACTTCCAAGGGCATCATGACCGACAAGAAGGCTCGCGAGCTGAATGTCGGCGGCGAAGTTCTTGCATTCATCTGGTAAGGAGGAAAGTAACATGTCAAGAATTGGTAATAAGCCTGTTGCTATCCCCGCCGGTGTAGATGTTAAGATCGACGGTTCTGTAGTAACAGTAAAGGGCCCCAAGGGCACACTCACAAGAGAGTTCAACAGCCGCATGGCAATTTCTCAGGAAGGCGCTGAGATCATCGTTAAGCGCCCCAACGATGAGAATGTAAACAAGTCCCTCCACGGACTTACAAGAACACTTATCAACAACATGGTAATCGGTGTTACCGAGGGCTACGCTAAGGAGCTCGAGGTAAACGGCGTAGGTTTCAGATGCCAGAAGAACGGCAAGGACGTTGTAATGAACCTTGGCTTCTCTCACAATGTTGTTGTATCCGATACCGAGGATATCACACTGGAAGTTCCCGCTCCCAATAAGATCATCGTTAAGGGTATCGACAAGCAGAAGGTTGGTCAGATGGCTTCTGAGATCAGAAGCAAGCGTCCCCCCGAGCCTTACAAGGGCAAGGGCATTAAGTACGCCAACGAAGTTATCCGCCGCAAGGAAGGTAAAGCCGGCAAGGGTAAGAAGTAATTCCCAGAATGAAAGGACTGAAAATAAATGGTTAAAGTTATCGACAAGAACAAGAGCAGACTTCGCCGTCACAAGCGTGTCCGCGCTAAGATCAATGGTACTGCAGAGTGCCCGCGTCTTAATGTTTTCCGTTCTTCACAGCACATTTACGCTCAGATCATTGACGACGTAAAGGGTGTTACACTCGCGGCTGCTTCCTCTACCGAGAAGGGTTTTGAGGGCTTCGGCGGCAACTGCGAGGCTGCTAAGAAGGTTGGCCTGATGATCGCCGAAAAGGCAAAGGCAGCAGGCATCACCGATGTCGTATTCGACAGAGGCGGCTATGTGTACCACGGCAGAGTTGCTGCTCTCGCCGAGGGCGCTAGAGAAGGCGGACTTAATTTCTAAGAAGGAGGGACTAACACTTTGGCACTTTTAGATGCAAATAATTACGAGCTTGCCGAAAAGGTAGTTGCTATAAACCGTGTATCCAAGACAGTTAAGGGCGGACGTATCATGAAGTTCTCCGCACTGGTAGTTGTTGGCGACGGCAACGGTGTAGTAGGTTTCGGCATGGGCAAATCAAACGAAGTTCCCGACGCAATCCGCAAGGGCATTGAGGACGCTAAGAAGAATCTTCATAAGATCGCTCTTAAGGGAACAACAATTCCTCACGAGGTTACAGGTAAATTCGGTGCAGGCGCAGTTCTGATGCGTCCCGCTCCCGAGGGTACAGGCGTTATCGCAGGCGGCCCCGTTCGTGCAGTCATCGAGATGGCTGGTATCAAGAACATTCGTACAAAGTCCCTGCGTTCCAACAACCCCTGCAACGTTGTTCGTGCAACAATGGCAGGTCTTACATCTCTCAGAACAGCTGAAGAAGTTGCTGCTCTCAGAGGCAAGACTGTTAAGGAAATCTTATAAGCAGAACGAAAGGAAGTATTACAATGGCTCTTAAAATCACACTTGTACGCTCGCTCAACAGCTGCAAGAAGAATCAGATTGCCACTGCGTATTCCCTTGGTCTGCGCAAGGTAAATTCTGTAACAACACAGCCCGACAACGCGGCTACAAAAGGTAAAATCAAGACTATCGCTCACCTTGTAAAGGTTGAAGAGGTTTGATAAGTATCCACACATTAAATTCTAATACCAAATTACTAGGGGGTGCAAAGTAATGAAGCTTTACGAATTACAGCCCGCAGCAGGTTCTGTAAAGGACGTTAAGCGTATCGGTCGTGGCCACGGTTCCGGTTCCGGTAAGACAGCCGGCAAGGGTCACAAGGGTCAGAAGGCTCGCTCCGGCGGCTCCATCAGACCCGGTTTTGAAGGCGGTCAGATGCCTCTGCAGAGAAGAATGCCCAAGAGAGGCTTTAACAACATCTTCGCAACAGAGTATGCTACCGTAAACGTATCTGCACTTGAAGAGCGCTTCGAGGCAGGCGCAACTGTTGATGCTGAAGCACTGAAGGCTTGCGGTCTTGTAAAGGACGCTAAGGACGGCATCAAAATCCTCGGTAACGGCGAGCTCACAAAGAGCCTTACAGTAAAGGCTGCTAAGTTCACCGCTTCCGCTCAGGAAAAAATTGAAAAGGCAGGCGGAAAGGCAGAGGTGATCTAATGTTTCAAGTCTTCCGTAATGCATGGGTAGATATCCAGCTGCGTAAAAAGATTTTGTACACACTTTTTATCATCATTCTGTTCCGTTTAGGCTCTAATATCATCGTTCCCTTTGTTGACAGCGCTGCTGTTCAGTCAATGGTCGGCGGCGTTTCCTTGCTGAACTACCTCGATGTAATGACAGGTGGCTCGCTCAGTAAGGGCACACTGCTTGCAATGTCGATCACGCCTTATATCAATGCGTCGATCATCATTCAGCTTCTGACTGTCGCAATCCCTCCCTTGGAGAAGCTTTCCAAGGAAGGCGATGTGGGAAGAAAAAAGATCAACATGATCACGAAGTTTACTTCGCTCGGTATTGCACTGTTCCAGGCGATCGCATTCTATTTCACGCTTGCGGGCTCCGCTGACGAGGCAGGCAACCCCGTTCTGAAGTACTGTGCGGCCAACAAGTCGGACGATTTCTCGATCCTGCTTTCCGCAATAGTTATCGTGGCTTGTTTTGTAGCGGGTGCTTCGCTTATTATTTGGCTTGGCGACCGCATTAACGAAAAGGGTCTCGGCAACGGTATCTCTATGATACTGTTTGCAGGTATCATTTCCAACCTCCCCGGCGTAGTTGATTACTTTGTAAAGCTGTGCGCAAGTGATATGAAGAATATCATTTGGGTACTTGTTACAATAATCATATTCCTCGCGCTGGTATGGTTCGTTATCCTCATGACAAACGCAGAGCGTCGTATTCCCGTACAGTATGCTAAGCGCGTTGTCGGCAGAAAGATGTATGGCGGTCAGTCCACTCACATTCCGATCAAGGTTGCGATGGCCGGCGTTATGCCTATCATCTTTGCAATGTCGCTGATGAGCCTTCCCCAGACCATCTGTTACTTCTTCGGTATCGATGGTACAGGTGATTCCTTCTGGGACGGTTTTGTAAGATTGTTCAGCCAGACAAGTCCCTTGTATGCTGTGATCTACTTCCTGCTCATCATCGCATTTAACTATTTCTATGTATCCATTCAGTACAATCCTGTTGAGATCGCGAATAACCTGAAGAAGAACAACGGTGCTATCCCCGGTTACAGACCCGGCAAGCCCACTTCCGATTTTATTCACAACTCTCTCAATAAGATAACACTGGTAGGCGCGATATTCCTCGGAATCATCGCCGTATTCCCTGTCATCCTTTCGATGTGCGCTCCCGCTCTCAGCGGCGTAAGCCTCGGCGGTACTACACTGCTGATCGTTGTTAGCGTTTGCCTTGAGACGGTACGTTCTCTCGAAAGCCAGATGATGATGCGTCACCACAAGGGCTTCCTTGAATGATCCTGAAAGACAATTTGTGAATAGGAGAACATTATGAATCTGATTTTTTTAGGTGCTCCGGGTGCGGGTAAAGGTACTCAGGCAGAGGTTGTTTGCAACGAGCTGAATATCCCCGCAATCTCTACAGGCAATATGCTCCGCGAGGCAGTTAAGAACGGCACACCTGCCGGTCTTGCAGCTAAGGAGTGCATGGATAAGGGCGACCTTGTTCCCGATGAGATCGTGATCGGTATTCTCAAGGACAGAATTGCTCAGGACGACGCAAAGAACGGCTTCATTCTTGACGGCTTCCCCAGAACTGTTTCTCAGGCTGAGGCGCTTGAAAAGATGGGCGTTCAGATCGACAAGGTAGTTGAGATCCACGTTGCTGACGAGAAGATCACAGCAAGAATGTCCGGCAGACGCGTTTGCGAGGGCTGCGGCAACTCTTACCACATTGAGTTCAAGCCCACAAAGGTTGAGGGCGTTTGCGACGCTTGCGGCGCAAAGGTCGTTCAGAGAGTTGACGACAAGCCCGAAACAGTTCTCAGCCGTCTTGAAACCTATCACGAAAAGACAGCTCCCCTCAAGGATTTCTATGCTGCAAAGGGTAAGCTGGTAACAGTAGAGGGTCAGGACGAGATCGCTGACACCTCCAAGCTGACTCTGGCTGCTATCAAGGGCTGATAAGAGGCGTGATAGCATGATCCAGATCAAAAATCCAACCGAACTGAAGCTTATGCTTAAGGCAGGCGAACTTGCCGCGCAGGCTCTTGAGCTTGCAGGCAAGAATGCCGTTGCCGGTATATCCACCTGGGAGCTTGATAGGATCGTTGCTGATTATATCAAGTCAAAGGGCGGAAGCTGCCCGTGCAAGGGCTACGGCGGATTCCCCGCGCACAACTGCTTTTCCATCAATGAGGAGCTTATTCACGGCATCGCGTCCAAGAATAGGATACTCAAGGAGGGCGACATAATCTCCTGCGATATCGTTGCTGAGCTTAACGGCTTTATGGGCGATAACACTAAGACTTTCAAGGTCGGCAAGGTTTCGGAAGAGGCCGAGCGTATCATGAAAGCTACTGAAGAGGCTCTGTACAAGGGCATCGAACAGGCGGTGGCAGGAAACAGAGTGGGCGATATCTCCAACGCAGTTCAGCAGCACGTTGAGTCCTACGGCTATGCGGTAGTACGCAAGTTCATAGGACACGGCGTGGGTAGAGATATGCACGAGGACCCCGAGGTTCCGAATTTCGGAAAAGCGGGCAGAGGTCCGAGACTTACTCCCGGCATGACGATCGCAATCGAGCCGATGGTCAACACCAACTTCCCCGAGGTCAATATCCTTGGTGACAAGTGGACGGTAGTAACAACGGACGGAAGTCTGAGCTGTCATTTTGAGCATACCGTTGCCATCACTAATGACAAGGCGCTCATACTGACGCTTCCCGAGCATTGAACATGAAATTTGCTTCAGGTATGGTTGTTATAAGCTCCGCGGGGCACGACAGCGGCAATTGGTTCGTTGTCACGGGAGCTGATGAGCGGTATGTGTATATCGCCGACGGTAAAGAGCGCAAGCTCAGCGCCCCGAAACGCAAAAATATAAAACATATCCGTAAGACCGAATTGACGGTAACTCTTACCGACATGACGGATAAAGCGCTTCGACGTGCGTTGAACGCACTGAGTAAGCAAAGCATCGCCGAGGAGAGTGAAAAGCTTGTCTAAAGAAGATGTATTGGAAGTTGAAGGCGTAATTCTTGAGGCTCTTCCCAACGCACAGTTCAAGGTAGAGCTTTCAAACGGTCATAAGATATTGGCTCACATCAGCGGCAAGCTGAGAATGAATTTCATTCGAATCCTGCCCGGTGACAAAGTGACCGTTGAAATGTCGCCTTACGACCTGACAAAGGGCAGAATCACATGGCGTGCCAAGTGATTGCGGCAAAGTAAACAAACCTATAAGGAGGGTTATTTAAATGAAAGTAAGACCTTCAGTTAAGCCCATTTGCGACAAGTGCAAGGTTATCAAGCGCAAGGGCAGAGTTATGGTTATTTGTGTTGAACCTAAACACAAGCAGAGACAGGGCTAATAAGCCTTAATCCCAATTAAGAGGAGGAAAAAGTATGGCAAGAATTGCTGGTGTAGACCTGCCTAAGGAAAAGCGCGTTGAAATAGGTCTGACCTATGTATACGGCATCGGCAGAAAGTCTGCAAATGATATTCTGGCTAAGGCGGGCGTAAATCCTGACACACGCGTTAAGGATCTTACCGACGACGAAGAGAACAGAATTCGTGAAGTTATCGACCAGGGTTATGTTGTAGAGGGTGACCTCAGAAGAACAGTAGCACTCAACATCAAGCGTCTGGTTGAGATCAACTGCTATCGCGGTACTCGTCATCGCAAGGGTCTTCCCTGCCGCGGTCAGCGTACAAAGACCAACGCAAGAACTCGCAAGGGTCCTAAGAAGACTATTGCAAACAAGAAGAAGTAATCACACGAGAAAGGTGGTATTTTAATGGCAACTAAGGGCAAGCAGGTAGTTCGCAGACGCCGCGAGCGCAAGAACATTGAGAACGGCGCTGCTCATATCCAGTCCACATTTAATAATACGATCGTTACCATCACCGACCTTCAGGGCAATGCTCTTTCTTGGGCAAGCGCAGGCGGACTCGGCTTCAGAGGCTCCAGAAAGTCCACTCCCTTCGCAGCTCAGACAGCAGCAGATGTTGCAGCTAAGGCAGCTATGGAACACGGTCTTAAGACAGTTGAAGTATTCGTAAAGGGTCCCGGTGCAGGTCGTGAGGCAGCTATCAGAGCGCTTCAGGCAGCAGGCCTTGAGGTTAAGCTCATCAAGGACGTTACACCTATCCCCCACAACGGATGCCGTCCCCCCAAGAGAAGACGTGTATAACAGATGAAACCGAGCTTTCGTTTGCTCGGCGTCGGCAGCTACAGTGCCGATACTAATTTTTGAATAACGGAGGAAATTTACAATGGCAGTTAATCGTGATCCGATTTTAAAGAAGTGCAGAGCACTTGACCTCAGCCCCGCAGTTCTCGGCTATGACAAGAAGTCTAGGAGAAACCCCGGCGGCAACAGAAGAAAGAAGGAGTCCGAGTACGGAATGCAGCTGAAGGAGAAGCAGAAGCTGAAGTTCGTTTACGGCGTTTCCGAGAAGCAGTTCTACCACTACTATGAGCTCGCTACAAAGATGGAAGGTATCGCCGGCGAGAACCTCATCAAGCTCCTTGAGTCCCGTCTTGACAACATCGCTTTCAGAATGGGTCTTGCTTGCACACGCCGCGAGGCTAGACAGCTGGTTTCCCACGGTCATTTCTGTGTGAACGGCAAGAGAGTTGATATCCCCTCCTACAGAGTTAAGGTTGGCGATGTTATCTCCCTGAAGGAGAACAGCAAGAAGAGCAAGAAGTTTGAGCAGATCGCTGAGGTTGCAGGCGGCAGAATCACTCCCCTGTGGCTCGAAGTAAATAAGGAAGCAAGCACCGCAAAGGTACTCCGTGCATTCCAGCGTGAGGAACTCGATTTCGAGATCGCTGAGCACTTAATTATCGAGTTGTATTCTAAATAATAGCCTTTGGGCATACAGATATTTAGTGCAGTTATTTTTAATTCATGATCTGCTACCGCTGTTTATTTTCCGCGGACTGTGCCAATACTTAAATGTAAAGGCACAGGCAGAGTGTGATTTAAAATTAACAGCGAATACGACAGTAAGCACAGGATAATTAACAGACGAGAACTTGTGGAGGGTTACCATGCTTGAAAAAATCGAAAAGCTCAATATCGAGACCTCGAAATTAAGGTCTGACGGAACTTATGGAATGTTCGTTCTGGAGCCGCTCCAGAGCGGATACGGAAACACCTTGGGCAACAGCCTGAGAAGGGTTTTACTCTCCTCGTTACCGGGTGTTGCTGCAACATCTGTCAAGATCGACGGTGTTCAGCATGAATTTTCGACTATTCCCGGAGTTAAAGAAGATGTTACAGAAATAATCCTCAACATCAAGGGACTCAGAGCTAAGATGTACGGCGAGGCTCCCAAGACCATCTACATCGAGGCTGAGGGCGAGGGCGTAGTTACTGCCGGCGATATCAAGACCGACAGCGAGGTCGAGATACTTGACCCCGGTATGCACATCGCAACACTCAGCGCAGGTGCAAAGCTGTACATGGACATTTCACTTGACAGAGGAAGAGGCTATGTTTCTGCTGAGCAGAACAAAGAGCAGCTTCAGCCTGCTATCGGCGTTATCCCGATCGATAGCATCTACACTCCCGTGCTCAAGTGCAATTACACTGTAGAAAATACCCGTGTTGGTCAGAGAACAGACTACGAGAAGCTTATCATCGAGATCTGGACTGACGGCACTATCTCCGCTAAGGAGGCTGTTTCCTACGCAGCAAAGATACTCATTGAAAGACTGAAGCTTTTTGCAGAGCTGTCCGATGATTCGGAGCAGCCCGAGCTGATGGTTGAGAAGGAAGAGAACCGCAAGGACAAGCTGCTTGAGATGACTATCGAAGAGCTTGAGCTTTCCGTTCGTTCTTTCAACTGCCTGAAGAGAGCAGGAATCAACACAGTTGACGACCTTATCAACAAGTCCCCTGAGGATATGATGAAGGTTAGAAACCTTGGTAAGAAGTCCTTCGACGAGGTTAAGGCTAAGCTCAATTCCCTTGGATTTGACTTAACACCATCTGAAGATAGCAACTGATATACGGTTGGCAAATAAAACCGAATTCCTATTGAAAGGAGAATAAAAATGCCAGGTACAAGAAAGCTGGGCAGACCCAGCGACCACAGAAAAGCAATGCTCAGAGGCATGGTAACATATCTGCTGGAGAATGGCAAGATTGAGACCACTGTTACTCGTGCAAAGGAAGTTCGCGCAGAGGCTGAGAAGATGATCACCCTCGGCAAGGCTAACACACTGCACACAAAGCGTCAGGTTCTTTCCTACGTTACTAAGGAAGATGTTGCGAAGAAGGTATTCGACGAGATCGCTCCCAAGTACGCAGACAAGAACGGCGGTTACACAAGAATTTACAAGATCGGCCCCCGCCGCGGCGACGCAGCTGAGATGGCTATCATTGAGCTTGTTTAATTTCAGTTTAAAAAATCCCTCCGAAAACTCGGAGGGATTTTTGCTGTCTAAAATTTTTAATAAACAGAATATAATTCCGAGCGGAATTTGCATTGTCATGTAATAATCCGCCGCTTGCTCCATATATTAAACTAGATAGTATGGAGGAATGTCTATGAAAAAACTGATATCAATGTTGATTGCGATGAGCCTTATTTTTGCGACAGTGCCGCTTTCACGCACCGCACACGCCGAGGGCGGCGCAAAGGCTGAAATACTGATAGAAGCCGACACGATGCAGGTGTTGTCGTCAAAGAATGCTGACGCAAAGCTTCCCATGGCGTCAGTCACCAAGATGATGTCGCTTTTGCTTTGGGCGGAAGCTATTGAAGACGGCAAGCTGTCGCTTGATGAAACAGTAAAAGCGACCTCGGCGGTGCAGGAAGCGGACGGCTCGATAATTTGGCTCGTTTCAGGCGAAGAAATGACCGCGGCAGAGCTTCTTGAGGCTGTCATAGTAGCCTCAGCAAACGACGCGTGCATAGCTCTTGCAGAGCACACCGCAGGCAGCGAGGCGCAGTTTGTGAAACTTATGAACAAGCGCGCCAAGGAGCTTGGAATGACAAATACGCACTATACAAACTGTGTTGGCTATGATGAAAGCGGACACTACACAACAGCGCGCGATATTGCAATAGTAACCGCGGAGCTTATGCGGCATGAGGTGTATCGCGGCTGGTTTTTGACTTGGATGGACTATCTTCGCGGCGGTGAAACGCAGCTTGTGAACACCAACAAGATGGTGCGTTATTATGATGGCTTAGTCGGCGGCAAGACAGGCACTACCGACAATGCAGGCTGCTGTCTGTCCGTTTGCGCAGAGCGCGGAGATATGCGGCTGATATCTGTCGTTCTCGGCTGCGAGGACGATGACAGCCGCTTTGACGCGGCAGAGGCGCTGCTAGACTATGGCTTTGAGAGCTTTCAGAAATTCACACCCGAGATAGACAGCACAAAGCTTTTGCCGATAACCGTCACACGCGGCACAAAAAGTTCCGTAATGCCAGTTGTAGAGCAAAACGGCAGCGAGTGTATCATCAAAAAAGGAACAGCGGCGGCAGTAGAGTATGAATACACCTTTGTGGAGCAGATGGAAGCTCCTGTCGAAAAGGGAGATTTCCTCGGCGAATACCTTGTGACGGCTGACGGCGTGGAGGTTTTTCGCTCCGATATAGTTGCGGCAGAGGAGATACCGCAGATATCGTTCTGGTATTGTCTTATGGAGATACTTGGTCAGCTGTTCAGTATGTAAGTCATATAAAAAAGGGCACGCTACACCGTGCCCCTTACTTATTCACCAATCTCTTTCAGCGATAGCAGTTTCAATATCTATATCGATATCGAACCATTTCAGCACATACTCGATCGTTTCGCCAATGCTGTCCCTTGCGGCGGTCTCGATCTCGCTGTCGTTATCTTCAAACTCCTCTTGAAGATCGTTTATTGCGAGCGTCATCTTGTCAAGCGCCTTTTGCACTGTGTCAAGATTCTTTTCGCCGCCCTCTAAAAGCGTGATGACCCCTTTGATAAGCGCCTCGACCTTATCCACAAGGAACTCGGGGAAATACTCATCATGCCGCATATCGGAAAGCAGTATATAATTTTCGTCGAATTTTTTCATCATTTATCACCGTCCATAAATACTCTTGAACCTGTTGCACCTGTTTGTCCCTGATATTTGCCGTTATAGGGATTCAGCGCGTGGTCGTCAAGCTTTGCAAACACAAGCTGTCCCACACGTCGGCCTGCTTTAAGTTCAATAGCGCAGCGGTTTGCGTTGAAAAGCTCCAGCGTTATCTCTCCCTCAAACCCCGGGTCTACCCAGCCTGCATTCTGAATGAAAAGACCCATTCGGCCGAGGGAGCTTCTGCCTTCAACGAAAGCGGTAAGGTCGTCAGGCAGCTTGAAATACTCCATTGTAGTAGCGAGCACGAACTGTCCCGGAAGCAGCAGATAGGTATCGGTCTTTATTGTTTTATAGCTTATCTTGCTGTCAAGAGTTATTATTCCCGAGGAGCTGTCCTCAACCACGCTAAAGGTATCGCCAAGCCTGATATCAACGCTTGCGGGCTGTATCTGTTCGGGCATAAGAGGAGCTATACCGAGCGTGCTGTTTTGCAGCATTTTGTTTATTGTTTTGTCGGAAAGTATCATTATTTCGCCTCCGTTGTTTGATAATTATATTTTACCATATATATAAAATCTCGTCAATTCGTCATAATAGCTTATTTTTGCGCCGCAAATACCAAATATTGACCAAATAATTCTTAATTTTTGCCAAAGGACTTGACATTAGGTGAAAAATAGGTTAAAATAAAAGCGGATAAGCTGTAAGGCTTTATGATCCGCGCATTATCGGGAATGTCGCTGTTTATAAATGCGGCACGGCAAGTCCAACTTTGCCCGATTTACGATGCTGTGGCAGAGTATGCAAAGCACATTAAGCGCCGAAGATCAATTTCTTGATTTTCAGCTATCACAACCTTAATGCAAAGTCCCGCAAGACAGGTGACGGCGCAGGGCAGTGTAAAGCAGAAACAGCAGCAGTTGACTGATGTAGGGCGTCACTCTTTAAGAGCTGATTAGATCAAACGCGAAAAAATTGGTCTTTAGCACGATACGGTGCAGTAGCCTCGCGCGAAAACGTTACGGTTTCACCGCCCCGATTGGGTAAACCTTCTGATTTACAGCGTTTCATTTATTCGGCGTATATAAAAAAAGATCACAGTGACCTTTCTTTATTTTAAGAGAGGCTGTATGACGAACACCGATACGGTAATCGTGATACAGCCTCTTTTTCTCGTCTAAAATTACATAATATATCGCAAAAAGCGGAGCAATATGCTCCGCTTTTTCTATTTTAAAAGTCCGTTCCATTTGCGGTATTCGGGGAAAAAACGCTCCACAAAGGCGTAAAACCTCGCAGAGTGGTCGTGGTGCCAATAGTGCGCATATTCATGCCAAAGCACCGACAGCACCGTTTCCTCGGGGTATGCCATCAGCCGTACGTTTATCGAGATGTGCCCGCGCGTGTAGGAGCAGCTTCCCCAGCGCGTTTTCATGTCCTTTATGGATATTCGTGTTGGCGGCGGTGTAAGCCTTGCTTTTTGCAAAGCTTCTCGCACCTCGGAGTTAAGCTTGTCGATAAGTTCCGAAAAGCGGTCGTTTACCCACTCGGAAAGCATTTCCTGAGCCGTTTCGGGGTGCGCCGTGAACACACGCAGCTCGTTCTCTTCTAAAGCCACACGCTCGCTCAGATTGCGTATCACGCGAACAGGGTATTCTTTGCCGAGCCAACGCATTTTCTCAGCGGTTATCTCGCTGCGGCTTTCTCGCGCTTTAAGTTGCTCGGCGGCTTTGAATATAAACTCCGCGCGCTCTGTGAGTATCTCCTCAATGTATTTTACGCTTACCCTCGTGCTTGCCGAAACGTGCACGACACCGTCGGCTTTCACGCGCATATTGATGTTTTTCACGCGCTTTCGGGTAAGCTCATAGACTATCTCCCGTCCGTCGGGGAGGCTAAGTGTTTTCATTAGTTCTCCTGCTCAAAATATTTATAAAACGAAACATGGTCGGTGAGTTCCGAAAATCCGTTTTTGCGGTAAAAACCGTATGCGGGCACAGTGCGCTCGGTCTGCAGAAAGATGTGAGTTGCGCCCTTTGTCTTGGCATGCTCCTCTGCCATTTTCAAAAACGCAGTACCCGCGCCTTTTCCCTGCCTGTCTGTCTTTATGCAGAACTCGAAAATATAGTATTCCGTGCCTGTGTACCAGTGCATTATGCTGCCCAGCGACAGACCTATCAGCTCGCCGTCCTCATACAGCCCGAGCGACAGGGAATTTCTGTTTCCGATAAGGTCGGTTATGTATTCATGAAGCTGCGTTTCATCGCTCCAGTCGTCATTCCAAGGCTCGTTTGTGAATATGTCGAAAAACAGCGCTTTTATTTCGCTGATGTTGTTGATACTAAGCTCTTTTATGCTAAGCTCGGACATATTTATTTCCCTTTCCGTCATTTCGACAGCTTGTATTTCTTTCCGACTATGATCGCCACGATAGCCGCTGAGCCGAGTATCGGCAGTGCGATATCGGTTATTGCGGCGGCTGTATCAGACAGTGAAACCGCAAGCGTCAGCAGATTGTTCAGCGCGTGGATCACTATACACGGGATAATACTGCCGCACCGCTGTGCGGTTATTGCAAGGCAAAAGCCAAGTGCGAATGTGTACGGAAGCTGTGCAAGGCTCATGTGATATGCGGCGAACAATGCCGCCGAAATAAGCGCGGCGCTGTAGCCCTCGAATGAGCGTCTCAGCCGCGCCAAAGCTGCACCCCTGAAAGCGATCTCCTCCGCAAGCGGCGAAAGTATAACGGTATACAAGGCATATAGAGCGAGGTCTGCTCCCTTCGGCATGATGGATATGGTCTGCTGTGCGCCGATAAGCCTTGTGAGATATCCCGCAAGGCACGAGAGAAATACTGCCGCAAACAGCCATGCAGAAAGCTCCCAAGGCGCAAAACCCTTGCTTTTTTCGGGTAGCTTGCCTCTGCCGCAGATGATAACGAAAGCTGCAACATTCGCGCCAAGCACGCAGACTGCGTTCAGCAGAATGTTGTACCAATATGCGTCAAAAAGCCCTCGTAGGAGGTGTATCAGAACTATTCCGATAAGCTGAGCCGCAGAAAAAGCGGCAAGCACTTTAAACAGGTCGTGTATCTTGCTTGTATGGCTCATAGCGTACCCGTGATAAGCTTATAGATAGTTGTCGGGATAAAGCGGAATGTCAGCGTATCGGCGGCGAGTATCAGCATGACTATAACGGTTACGCGCGACAGGAAGATGCCCCAGCGCCGCGCCGCGCTGTATTCCCACACCTTTTCGACGCGGTAGCGGCGTATCCTGCGCAGCTTCCATATCGCCATAAATACACCGACCAGCAGAAACGTCAATACAAAGAACATATACACAAGGAAAGCAATGACAACAGGGTCGTTTTCCGTTCCCTTGCCCATCAGATATTTTTGCACAGGGTCGAGCGAAAAGAATAAAAGCAGTATGCCTGATATGCTGTTAAGTATCGCGTGCATTATCGTGGTTGCAACGATAGAGCGGGTATTTACTGCGACATAGCCGAGGCAGATTCCGATAACGGTTGTGTAGAAAAGCTGACCGAGGTTTGCGTGAGTAAGTCCGAACAGCAGTGCGGAAACAAATATCGCAAAGCCGTTTCCGTAGGGCTTAAGGCTTTCCATTACAATACCGCGGAACCAGAATTCCTCAAATATTGGGGCTATGACCGCAAGCTGCACGAACAGTATAACAGCAGACCCCAAGCTGTCGGGCGCAAGCTCGTTTACTGTATTGAACGACTCGTTGAGGTCAGTGCGGCTGAACAGGCTTGATATCAGCACAGTGATAAGATTTGTGAATATCGCAAGCCCGTAAAACGCGGGGAACATACCCATAGCGTCCCCGAAATACAGCGGCTTTTTGTAAACATTGCTGCACATTTTTTTCGGCTTCAGCAGTGCCGCTGCAACAGTTATCGGTATGATATACAAAAACACGAAAGATATCAGCGACTCGATAAGGTAGCTCAGCGTACCGTCAAGAGCGTCAAGCGAGGGATACAGCAGCGACAGCACAACGCTTGCGGCGGTCCTTGATACAAACACCGCCGTCATCATTATTCCAAGGCGCAGGCACACCTTTTTGAAGCCCTGCTTTTTCTCCTCGTCGGATACAGTATTCAGTGCGATATCATCTGACATGATTACTCCTTTGATACAAGCCTGTGGTAGTCGGCTATCTCAGTCACAGTTTCCTCTAAAGTCTTTCCGAGGCAGTCTATAGTTATATCGGCGTATTCCTCGTAGAGTGCGCGGCGGCGGTCGAATACCTGCGCGATAGTGTCGCCTTTACGCATTGCGATACCGCGGCTTTTGATGTTGTATAGCCTTTTCTCTACCTCGGGCACAGGAAGCGACAGATAGTATATCAGCCCATGCTCTTTGAGGTGCAGCATAGCTGAGCGCGAATACACAGCGCTGCCGCCTGTTGCAATAACGCAGCCGCCCTGCTCGTTTACGGAGCAGATAGCGCGCTCCTCTGCGATACAAAAGGCGTCAAGCCCCTCGTTGTCGATTATGTCCTGTAAAAGCCGTCCGGTGTCGTTTTGTATAACGATGTCGGTGTCTATAAAGCGGTAGCCCATCGCCTTTGCAAGAAGCACTCCGATAGTGGATTTGCCGCAGGCGGGCATACCTATGAGAACTATGTTTTTCTGCATTGTCTTTTCCTTTGTTCTGTTTTGTAAATTAGAATAATCCATTTTTGCGGTATATCGAGTCCTCCTCGGTTATCTCACGAATGACCTTGCAAGGCACGCCTGCCGCGAAAACGCCGTCGGGGATATCGCGCGTAACAACGCTTCCTGCGCCGATAACGCAGTTTTTGCCTATCGTAACACCGCCGCAAACGGTAACGTTTGAAGCAAGCCAACAACCGTCGCCTATGGTTATGGGAGCGGCGTATTCAAGGTCGTAGGCGGTGCCGTCCTCCTTGAAGCGCAGCTTTCTTTCCTCTGAGATAAGCGGGTGTATAGGCGCAGCAAGCGTGCAGTTAGGCCCGAAGAAAACATCGTTTCCTATCGTTATCGGACAGCAGTCCAGCACCGTGAGATTGAAGTTTGCAAAGCAATTTTCGCCGAATGTGGTATAGCAGCCGTAATCGAATTGTATCGGTCCCTGAACATAAGAGCCCTTGCCTAAGTTCGGCAGCAGCTTTTTAAGTATCTCGGCGCGCTTTTCCTCCTCGTCCTCGTAGGTGTCGTTGTAGTCCTTTGAGAGCTTGTGCGCAAGCGTGCGGCGCTTTGCAAGCTCTTTGTCAGACGTATCGTAGATCATGCCCGAGAGCATTTTTTCGGTTTCGGTCATATTAATAAACCACCTTGTCCAATTTCATAGTCGCCACCGCATTGAGGTCAGTGCCGCCCCTTACTCCTGCCAGATACTCATAATAGCCTTGACAGCCTATCATAGCCGCGTTGTCACCGCACAGCGACAGCGGCGGCACATACAGCTTCATGCCGTTTTTGGCGGCTTTTTCTTCAAGTATCTCGCGCAGACCGCTGTTAGCGGCAACGCCGCCCGCAAGGGCTATAGTCTTGTAGCCGCTGTCAAGCGCCGCCTGAACGAATTTCGAGGTGAGTATATCGCTTACGGTAAACTGAAAGCTTGCGGCAAGGCTGTTTATGTCAAGCTCTTCACCTTTCTGCTTTGCGTTGTGGATAAGGTTAATTACAGACGTTTTCAGTCCCGAAAAGCTGAAGTCATACGGGTTTGCGGTCTTTGGGTGCGGAAGCTTGTATTTAAGCTTATCGCCGAGCTTTGCGGCTTTGTCGATGTGAACTCCTCCAGGATACGGGAATCCCATCGCGCGCGCCGCCTTGTCGAATGCCTCGCCTGCCGCGTCGTCTACCGTTCTGCCGATAGTTTCAAACTCGGTGTAGCCCTTAACCTTTACGATATGGCTGTGACCGCCCGATGCAACAAGACAAATGTAGGGCGGCTCTAATTCTGCGTGAGCAAGGTAATTTGCCGCGATGTGTCCGCGGATATGATGCACAGGGATAAGCGGCTTGTTCAGCGAAAACGCAAGTCCCTTTGCGAAATTAACGCCAACAAGCAGTGCGCCGATAAGCCCCGGCGCGTAGGTGACGGCGATAGCGTCTATCTCAGCGGCGGTCTTGCCTGCCTTTTCGAGAGCCTCATTTACAACGCCGACTATGCTCTCGCAGTGGCGGCGGCTTGCTATCTCGGGAACTACGCCGCCGTATAATTTATGCTCCTCTATCTGCGTTGCGACAACGGAGGAGATTATCTCCCTGCCATCTCGGATAACGGCTGCGGCAGTTTCGTCGCAGGAGCTTTCTATTGCTAAAATATCCATTTTGCCTTTTCCTTTATCTATACATAAAATTACGTCGGGACGAGGATGCCCCGCCCCGTGTTATTGAATTATTTTACATCAGGCTTGCGCGATGTAAGGAACTCTATCGCTCTTTCGATAGAATTTCGAACGTGCTCCATATCCTCGTTGTGGAGCTTGCCTGCGTTGCGGTAGTCAAAGCTGTTGCAGAACGCTTCAACGTCCTCGTTAAGCTCCTTTATGTAGTTTTCGATAAGCTTGTCAGTCGCGTCGATAAACGCTTTCTGGTCGCCCTTTGCAAGCTTTGTCGGAACGTGCGACATAAGCAGATTGTAGTGAGGAATACAGATGTATTTCTGGGAACAATAAAGGTTGCGGAACTTCTGGTCATCGCGGAACATGGTGAATACCGTTTCCAGCATATGCTCAACGCCCCAGTCTACCTTGCTGCATACAAAGCAGGTGTCCTCCATCTCGCTGCATTTTTTAGCCTTTGCGCCCTTTGTGAAGAATATGCCTTTTTTCTCAAACACGTTTGCTCTTGCGGATTGCAGATATGTGTTCAGCATAAGACCAAGTGAAAGGCGGTTGTTCTGCTTTAAAAGCGAGTTGAAATGCGTGTGGCAGAAGCCCAGTCTGTTTGTTTCGATGCGTACATCAGGCTCCATCATAGCAGCGCCCATGATGTACTCGGAGATGTGCTCCTCAACGGTGTTGCGCATTGCGCAGATAGGGCAGCCCTCCTTAGGCTCAAACACTTCGTTTATCGGTATTGTAAGAATACTTTCGCGCATGATAATGTCCTCTCTTTTTGAAAAAAGTAAGTGATGAAAATCTGAAATTCCGCAGTTTTGCTTGATTTTATATTTATATTGTATTATAATTAAGGTAAATAATCAAGGGGTTTACAAAAAAATCAATGGATTTCTTAATCAAAACGAGAAGCTTTGATATAAAGCGCACATTCATGTGCGGGCAGTGCTTTCGTTGGAGCGAGGGCGCGGACGGCAGTTTTTCGGGCATTGCGGGAGGACGCTGGCTTACTGTTTCGCAGTGCGAGGACGGAGTTATGCTGCACGATATTGCTGAAGCGGATATCCCGTTCTGGGAGGAGTATTTCGACATCTCTACCGATTATGACGAGCTGGTGTCGCGCCTGTCAGCGGACGAAACGCTCGGCAAAGCGTGTCAAAGCAGCGCAGGAATAAGGATACTTCGGCAGGAGCCGTTTGAGGCGCTTATAAGCTTTATCATCAGCCAAAACAACAATATTCCTCGCATTTCGGGGATAATCGCGCGGCTTTGCGAAAGCTTTGGCGAGGACATCGGCAGCGGTTATACATTCCCTACGGCGGAAAAACTCCGTGGAGTTACTCCTGAGCAGCTTGCGCCGCTTCGCGCAGGCTTTCGCGCGAGGTATATCTGCGACGCGGTGAATAAGGTGAACAGCGGTGAGGTCGATTTTGCCGAGATAAAGGCGCTTCCGCTCGACGAGGCGCGCGAAAAGCTGAAATGCATAGTGGGTGTTGGAGATAAGGTCGCAGATTGTGTTTTGCTGTTTGGCTTTGCAAAATACGACGCGTTTCCGCGCGATGTGTGGGTAAAGCGGCTTATGGCGGAGTTTTATCCCGATGGACTTCCCGAATGTACTAAAGGCATAGAGGGAATAGCGCAGCAATATCTTTTTGATTATGTCCGCAATAACGGCGGATTGAATACATAAAGTTAAAAACAAATCAAATACAACTGAAAGGAATACAATTTATGTATTGTAATCAATGTGGAAATATCGTTCCCGAGGGAGGCGCATTCTGCACCTTCTGCGGAGCAAAATGTGAAGCGTCCACCGAAAAGCAGAGTGCACCGGAAACTGCAATTGTGCAGGCGACGCCTGCGCAGCCCCCTAAGCCTATCGAGGAAACAACGCCTGTTTCTGCACCAATTGCTGAAGTGGTTGAACCTGTTTCCGAGGCAAGTATGCCTGTTCGCGAGGCTTCTGTGCCTATTCCCGAGGCAATACCGCTCGAGCCTGTCAAAAAGCCCAGAAAGGCAAAGCAGGAGAAATACTATACGCGCGGACATATCGTGTTCTGTCTTATCGTAAACGGAATACTCGCAATCGCAACAGGAGTTTTCGCAGGACTTTATTTCACAACGGTATTATAAATGTTGAAAAAATGTAAAAAACGTTGTCCTTATCAGGGGACAGCGTTTTTTTGCTTTGGATTGTGATAATAATGCACAAATGGACTTATGCATTGTTATCTCTTTTTTACAATATTGCATTAAGATAATTGACTTTTCTTGGGCTATATAGTATACTAAAGAATGGATTGTAATGCTATTATTATATTTAGTATACGTAAAAAATAGGCAGGAGGATAATTTATGTTTTGCGAGAATTGCGGCAAAAGTCTGATAAGAGGATATCAGTTCTGTCTTGAATGCGGCACTCCCGTTCCACAGCAGCCTTCGGAGGAGGAGCAGGCTTCCGCTTCTGCGCCCGAAGCTGAGGGTATGCCCGGCGTCGAGCCTCTTAACAGCGAGGAGGGCACTCTTGTTTTCTGCCCTACCTGCGGTATGCATATGCAGAAATCCGGTGCATTTTGTGAAAAGTGCGGCATGAAGCTGCAGAGCAATTCCAACGATCAGTATAACAATCTCCCCAAAAACGGCAGCGTTCCGCTTTGGAACACCGAGAGCGAGGACTATGGCTATGCCAATATGACCGAGGGCGAGATCGAGCAGATCAATAAATTTATGAGCGGCGGCGGAATTTCCGCGCCCGACGACTATGGCGACGGAGCTTCTGTTCAGCCTGTCGATGATTTTGGCGGTGCTGACAGCTTTGGCGGCAGTGTTGCGGATACTTCCGAGATCGAAGCTATCACAGCGCAGTTTTCGAATATGTATCCTGCTACAAACAGCGAGATGCCTGAAATAGGCGCAGTTGTTAAGCAGAGCAGCTCCGGCGAGCGCATGATGGACAATTTCGCGATGGAGTCTACAGGCGTAGATGATGAATATGTTGCAAGCGGTAGTCTGCCTGTTGTAGAGGGTGCGTCTATGGAGTACGACCCCGACGAGCCCGAGCCTGAGGATCCCAATGCGTTCCTTATGACAGAGGAAGCTATTGAGGATATCACTCCCACATACGAGGAGCCTGTTGCAGAGGAAGTTTCCGCATGCGAAGAACCTGCTGCAGAAGAAGTTCCCGCATACGAAGAGCCTGTCGCAGAGGAAGTTCCCACATACGAAGAACCCGTCGCAGAAGAAGTTCCTACATACGAAGAGTCCGTTGCAGAGGAAGTTCCCACATACGAAGAACCCGTTGCAGAGGAAGTTCCCGCATACGAAGAGCCCGTTGCAGAGGAAGTTCCCACATACGAGGAGCCTGTTGCAAGCGAGCCCGAATATTCTATCCCTGTTTACAGCGATGATGACACCGCTGCAGAGGAAAGCTATTCTTACTCCGACAATGAGCAGAGCGCGTCTGCGTTGGCGGATATACCCTATTACGAAGAGCCTGAGGCTGAACAAAAAGAGGAGCAGGAGGAAGAGCCCGCTGTTACTCCGTTTATGGCTGCAAGTGCTGCTGCCGCTGTTGCAGCAGAGGCAGCAACAAGTCCCGCTTCGGCATATTCTGTGTCCGAAGCAGAGGCTATGCCCGCTATAGGCAGAGCTGCAAGCGCTCCCGCTGTCGAGGACATGGCGCTTGTTTCGGCTGCTGAGGAGACTGCGCCTGTTTCCGATTATGGATTTGCGGCTGCAAGCGCGCCTGCACCTGTTCGGGAAGAGCCTGTCAGCGAAAAAGCTCCCGAGCAGCCCGAGGTCGATCTCGGCCGTCTTATCTACTGCCGCAACTGCGGACAGGATATGTACGAAAAGGAGCTTGTTTGTCAGAACTGCGGCGCACCCAAGCGCCCCGAATATCAGCGTCCTTCTCAGCGAAAGGTGCAAAGCAAGAGCCACGAGCCGATCAAGATTTTCGGCTTCCTGCCGCTGCCTGCTCTTATCGGAGCAGTTGCGGTCATTGCGCTCGCTGCGTTTATTCTTGTTCCCTCGCTGCTTAACGGTAAGGACGATATCACCGATAGTGGCTCAAAGACAACATCGTCTGCAACGACAAGCGCTGCTGACGACGAAATGAATGCAGGCGGAACAGACGTTACCACTGACGGCAATGATCCCGTGGAGATCGAAACCACAGAGCCTGCCCAGTCTACTGACAGCACCATGTCTGAGCCTCAGCCTGACGTAACGGAGCCTGTTGAGTCCGATACCTCCAAGCCCGAAGAAACACCTGATAACACAACAGCTTCGACACCTGCCACAACAACATCGAAGCCTGCTACCACCACTTCAAAGCCCGCAACGACTACATCTAAGCCCGCGACAACTACTACCACGAAGCCCGCTACAACTACATCTAAGCCTTCGTCATCGTATTCTCCGTCGTCAACGATAGTATCTCAGAATAAGCAGCGTGACAAGCTCATAAGCGCCTACGAAACGATCACAGGCGAGGTTGGAAAGCTTGACGCATTTGCAAGAAACGCTGCTTATGCGATAATGTTCGACTCCAGAGATACCAATACCGCAGGTAAGTCTTTCTATGCGAGCGAGCTTGGTAAGACAATGCTCAGCAAGATAAAGAGCGGTAAGGCTACTGTAGCTTCCGCTGTAAGCGGTGCAAAGCCCACTATCTCCGAACTCAGCGCTGCATATAATGCGCTGTGCATACTTGAGGACAAATATCTCGAGTATTATGATTATGTAGTTAATGCTTCCAGCTTTGGCAGCTTTGAGAGCAAGTGCGACAAATATCTCAGCAATATTTCAAGCTATGCTTCTTCTAAGTTCAAGCTGTCCGTTCTGAACACTTCGGCTCAGACTACAACTGATAAGAATGAGTATTACGCTGATGTTCTCAGCCAGGCGGTTGAGGCTGCGGAAAACGCTTCCGCTGCATACAGCACACTGCGAACAAAGATATCCGCTCTTAGCGAAAGCACATTCAGCTCAAAGTTTGCAGGTACTATGAAAGACAATATCAGCACTTATCTTAAGGCAGCTCAGTACACACAGGCAGTAGAGGCTTACTGTGATATACTTGCTTCTGCTCCCTCCGCTTATTCTTCGGCGTACAAAAACCTGAAGTCCGCTTGTGCAAGCCTTAAGGACACCGCTGATGTGTTCTATCTTGCAAGATTTGATAACACTCTGGAAAACTTTAAGTCCACCACAAGCAGCAATCTTAACGCTGTGGCTTCTTATGTGAAGAAGATAAAGAATGCGCTGTAATTTTACATAAGCGCTCTCGCTTTCAGCAAAAAATATAACCCGTGAAGAATCATCGTTCTTCACGGGTTATTTTAATTATTGAGTTTTGTCTTTTGCTGTGGGCTTGTTATTGACCTGAAGCTTTTTTAAGGATATCTGCGATATTTCTCATGTAGGACATAGAAAGCGTTTCGCCGCCCTCGTATTCCTCAAGGAAATTGATAAGCTCCGCTTCGCTGGAGCATACATAATCGCTTTCTCTGAGCGACAGTCTGAGCTTTGCGCTGGGCGAGGAAAAGAACAGTACGGTATCTATCCATACATTTTCGCCTGCGGCAAGCAGGATACTTTTCACGATATCACGCTGTCTGCGCATTTGCTTGATGGGATTGTCCATCTCCTGCTGAGTTGTCTTTCCGTCGCGGTAGAATTTTTTCTGCGTCCACTTGTCGGCTTTCCAGCTTCCGAAAATGGTGCCCGAGTGGTTTTTCACCTCAACGATAATTATTCCTCTGTGGCTGATTATCAGCAGGTCAAGCTCCGAGCGACCTTTTTTGTAGCGCACAGGCAGATTTCGGAATATTATGTTGTTTCCGCCAAGCCTTTTTACAGCGCGGTACAGCCGTTTTTCGCCCTTTATGCCTGAGTGAAGCACGTTGTATCGCCTGCCAAGCACCATATACACGATGTTGCAAGCAAAAATAAGCAGAATAAAAACGATCGCAACGATCTGAATGTTATAAAGCTGCAGCCACACAAACAATATTAGCAGTATCACAGGCATAACACCCACAATGACCTGCGCAACGAAAAGCCCCACGACCTTTTTGTTGTTTGTGTTGCTGCCGTTTATGACCTTGTTCATTTATGTCCCCTTGCAGTTGTCGAGATCAAACGTTGAAACGGAACAGCGTAACATCGCCGTCTTTCATAACGTATTCCTTGCCCTCAAGGCGCACAAGACCTTTTTCCTTTGCGGCTGCCATGCTTCCGCAGGAAACGAGGTCGTCGAATGCCACTATCTCGGCACGGATAAAGCCCTTTTCAAAGTCGGTGTGTATCTTGCCCGCTGCCTGAGGAGCCTTGGTACCATCGGTGATTGTCCAAGCGCGAACCTCCTGCGGTCCTGCGGTGAGGTAGGAGATAAGACCCAGCAGACGGTAGCCTGTCTTGATTATTCTTGCAAGACCCGACTGGTCGAGATTGAGGTCGGATAAGAACATAGCCTTGTCCTCATCGCTCATGTCGGAAATCTCAGCCTCTATCTGTGCGCAGATAGGAAGCACCTCGGAGTGCTCCTCCTCTGCTATGGCGCAGACAGCCTTGTATTCTGCATTGTTATTGATATCGCCTGTGAAGTCTGCCTCAGACATATTTGCTGCATAGATAACGGGCTTGTTTGACAGCAGAGGGCAGGTCTTTATTATCTCGCGCTCGTCGTCGGAGAAGTCATAGCTTCTTGCGCTCTTTCCGTTGCTGAGATGCTCAATGAGCGATTCGAGGAAATCCACCTCTTTTTGCAGGCTCTTGTCGCCTTTCATAAGCTTCTTTGTGCGGTCGAGGCGGCGCTCAAGTATCTCAATATCGGAGAAGATAAGCTCAAGATTTATCGTTTCAATATCTCTTGCTGCGCCGATGCTTCCGTCAACGTGGACGATGTTGTCGTCGTTGAAGCAGCGCACAACATGAACTATAGCGTCCACCTCGCGGATATTGGAAAGGAACTTGTTTCCGAGACCCTCGCCCTTAGACGCGCCCTTAACAAGTCCTGCGATATCCACGAACTCCAGTGTTGCGGGAGTGAATTTTTCGGGGGAATACATCTTTGCAAGAACATCAAGCCTTTCGTCGGGAACGGAAACTATACCGACATTCGGCTCTATTGTACAGAACGGATAGTTCGCGGACTCTGCTCCTGCGTTTGTAAGCGCGTTGAACAGCGTACTTTTGCCAACGTTGGGCAGACCTACCATACCTAATTTCATATCAAAAAAGACCTCTTTCTTTATAAAATATATCTCAATTATCTATTCTATCATCTTTTGCGCTTTTTTGCAAGTACCTTTTGTCTGAAAGCGCTTTTGCGTGGCGTTCAGACAATTTGCTTTACTAAAATTAATTATGCTTTAAATTATTTTGCTTAATTTACTTAAATTAAGCTTCGCCGCCTATGCGATATTGCACAAAAAAGCGCTTGGAATACTGTACGAAATAAATATTGCATTTCGCGGCGAATTGCTGTATAATAATTCTATAAAGGCAAAGTTTTCATATGTTTTTCACAAAACTAATTTTACTTTATGGAGGTACACCATGAAAAAGTTGAAAGCTACACTTGCCGTTGTACTTGCAGCTGCGTCTATTCTCTCGCTCTCAGGCTGTGCAGAGGATACCGCACCCGCAGCAAGCCAAGGCGGCGGCGACAACATTACAACACAGGGCACTAATGCTATCCCTGCTACCAGTGTTACCACTACTCGTCACTCTGAGAATGAGGCTGTTAAGGATGCTATCCACAATATGGATGTTACTAAGCTTGACAACCCCGACCTCGAGGTTAAGAAGAGAGTTAAGTGGATGGCATGGAACGGCTGGATAATCGACGAAACTCTTCCTGCAGCAGAGCTGTTCAAGGAAGTATACGGCGTTCCCACAACGGGCGATGACCCCGAGTATGACGGCTACTGCTTCGAGTACATCGATACAGCTTACGCAACTCGTTATGAGAACCTTGCTACTCTGATCTCTTCGGGTAACTCTCCTGATATGTTCCCGTTTGAGATCCGTGACTTCCCGTATGGTGTTATCAAGGGCAGATACCAGCCCGTAAGCGATATCATCGACGTTGAAGGTCCCAAGTGGGACGGTGCAAGAGATCTGATGGAGCAGTTCCGCTTCGGCGATGACTACTACTGCGCATTCTATGAGATCTCTCTTGAGAACGTTCTTTACTACCGCAAGAGCATGATCGAGGAGATCGGCGCTGATGATCCCAGAACACTGTTTGAAGAAGGCAAGTGGGATTGGGACGCATTCCTCGAGATCTCCCGTAAGTGGCAGAACAGCGGCAACCAGGACGGCATTGTTGACAACGACGATGACAGATATTGCATCGACGGTTACAACCCCGAGGATCAGATCGTTATTTCCACAGGTGTTCCGATTGTAAGCAACAACGGTACAGCTCTTGTAAACAACCTGCATGATCCCGCTGTTGAGCGTGCTGAGCAGCTGCTTGCAACTCTGCAGAAGGAAAATCTGCGCTTCCCCAGACACGTGCTCTCCGGCTACAGCACCAAGCCCGCTGCTTGGGCAGCAGGACAGACTCTGTTCTATGGCGATGGCGCTCTGTGGGTATATGAGTCTACACTTCGTCCCTATGCTAAGCGTTTCGGCTGGGCAGAGGATGAGATCGTTATGGTTCCCTTCCCCAAGGATCCCCAGGCTGACGCACACTATGTAACCTGTAAGCAGGATTCCTACATGTACGTTGTAGGTTCTGAGAACGGTGCAGGTGTTGCTGCATGGATCGATTGCTGCGTAACCGCTGCATCTGATCCCGAGGTTTCCAAGGCAGCAAGACAGCAGCAGAAGGAGAACTACGGTTGGTCTGACTACAACCTCGACGCTTACTATGATGAGTGGGTAACACTTGATGGCAGCAGCCCGCTGACATTCATCATCGACTATAAGGCCGGTCTTGGTGATGTTTCCAATGGTAACGACGTTAATGCTCCTGTTCAGTCCCTCACAAACCTTGTTTACCTGACAGGCGACAAGACATTTGCTCAGCTTCGTGCAGAGCATGAGCCTCAGATCCAGGCAGCTATCGACGAGATCAACACAAAGCTCGGCGATCTGTAATAGCTCTCTGATACCGCTTGACGGTACGGCATAAATGATAAGCCACCTTTGAATTATCAAAGGTGGCTTTTTGTTGTGATTTATCAGTTGTCGGCGTTTTTCTTCGACCCCATTATTTTCATGAAGCGTTTATTTTTTTGCAGAACAAACCGAAACAGCGGGCAGCCGACAAAGGTTATAACGATGAGCTCTCCCGCGCCGACAGTAAGCATTCCGAGCCATAGCGGCTGACTGAACGCGATATAAAGCTCCGCTCCGATAATAACGGCATTGCTGACCACAGGAAGCAGCGAAGCGAGCCAAATATTTTTAAGCGAAAACATCGGGATAACAGCGAGCGCTGTCGCAAGTGTACCGAACACCATGTCCATAAGCGCCATAGGACTGAAGCAGTTTGCGATGAAGCAGCCGAAGATAAGCGCTATACTGTAATCTCTGCGGTAAAAGCACAGCAGCACCAGTATTTCGGAAAAACGAAGCTGTACAAGCCCGAATGATATCGGCTGAAGCGCTATAGTCAGCGCGGCATACAAAGCGGCAATTGCCGCAAGTCGTGCAATGGTCTGCACATTGAGTTTGTTTTTTTGCATAAAAAAATCTCCTTGTTTTTTAACGGTGGTTAGGCAAAGAAAACACCGTATTTAATTGGCAGTAATCAGTATAGCACAAAATCCCGCAAAAATCAAGTGTTTGCGGGATATTATTAGCGTTTCGTGCTTCTGTATTCGGTTGCGGTCATGCCGTTTCGCTTTTTGAATTGCCTGATAAAATGCACATCGTTCTCAAAGCCGCACAGCTCCGCTATTTTTTTTATCGGCAGCGCAGTGCTGCTGAGGTAGTATTTTGCGGTCTCGTGGCGCGCGGCGAGGATATCCTCATAGCAGCTCACGCCGAATTCGCTTTTGTATAGGTGCTGAAATCTGGACGGACTTAGCGCGAGCCGTGCCGCAAGCTCGTCAATGCTGCGTGTGGAGGCAGGATTTCTGTAGATCGCGGCGCGAAGCTCTCTCAGCGCTCCGCAGTATGGTGTGCTTTCGCCTCTGCCCGAGCCGTCTGCAAGCTTTGTCAGCAACAGTCGAAGCAGCAGGTCTGCGCTTTCGTTGGAGTTTTGCTGCGGTGATACCGACTCGACGCTCAGCAGCTCCAGCACGCGCTCTGCCGCAGTTATGTCAGGCGGCGTTATCAGCGTATTAAAACGAAGTCCGATGCGCTGCAAAAAAGCGTCGTCGCCCTCAAAGTCGAAATGTACCCAGTGGTTTATGTATTCCTCGCCGCACGCGCCGTAGTGCTGATGATATTCGGGCGAGAATACGACAGCGCTTCCCACAGGTGCGACAAAAGCATCATTGTTCAGCTTTATCGAAGCGGCAGTCTTGAATATCAGCGCAAGGCAGTCGCCCGAGCCGTTTGGGCGGTCTATAATAAATTCCGCGTCGTGACGCGTGCCTATTCCGAGTGCGTGCAGCTTCATAAGCTCTCCTTTTGGTAGCAGGATATATCAGTCTTATCAATATGATACATCATTGAAATTATTCTGTCAAGTGGTAAAATATAAGTAACATAATTTTCGGAAAGGACACCTCTTATGAAAACTTTAAAGCTAACCCTTAACCCTCTCGACAGAAAAAGCAAGATAAACCGCGAGATCTACGGAAATTTCTCCGAGCATCTCGGACGCTGCATCTACGATGGCATCTATGTAGGCGAAAACAGCGATATACCGAATATCGAGGGCTTCCGCAAGGACGTTGTTGAGGCTTTCAGACAGATAAAGCTTCCTGTACTTCGTTGGCCCGGCGGCTGCTTTGCCGACGCTTATCACTGGAAAGACGGCATAGGCGACAAGGCTTCCCGCAAAAAGATGATAAATATTCACTGGGGCGGCGTTGTTGAGGACAACAGCTTCGGCACACATGAGTTTCTCAGATTGTGCGAGCTTGTCGGCTGTGAGCCTTATATCGCGGGAAATGTCGGCAGCGGCACTGTAGAAGAGATGGCAGAGTGGATAGAATACATGACCTTTGACGGCGTTTCTCCCATGGCGGAGCTGCGCAGAAAGAACGGCAGAGAGCAGCCGTGGAAGCTGAAATACCTCGGCATAGGAAACGAGAACTGGGGCTGCGGCGGAAATATGACGCCCGAGTATTATTGCGACACCTACCGCAGATATCAGGGCTATTGCCGCGATTTCAGCGGTAATCAGCTCTATAAAATAGCTTGCGGACCCAACGCCTATGACTACAATTGGACTGAGGTATGCATGAAAAACATCGGCACTTGGCACATGAAAGGTCTGTCGCTGCATTACTATACCGTGCCCTACGGTAACTGGGAGCACAAGGGAGATGCAGTAGATTTCACCGATGCTGAATACTATGAAACGATAAATTCCACGCTGCAGATGGAAACGCTCGTTACCCGTCACAGCGAGATAATGAACCGTTACGACCCCGAAAAGAAAGTAGGACTTATCGTTGACGAGTGGGGCTGCTGGTTTGATGTTGAGGAGGGCACTAACCCGGGCTTCCTTTATCAGCAGAACACCATGCGTGACGCTATCATTGCGGCAATAAACCTCAACATATTCAACACCCATTCAGACCGCGTGTTCATGGCGAATATCGCGCAGGCCGTAAACGTTCTGCAGGCGATACTTCTCACCGAAGGTGGGGTAACTGTGAAAACTCCCACATATCATGTGTTCGACCTGTATAAAGGCCATCAGGAGGCTACCCTCATCTACAGCCATATCGACAACGACAAGGCGGATTGCGAAAATGATATTCCCTGCATAAGTCATTCCGCGTCTGTTGATGAAAACGGCGATATATTGCTGACCCTCTCCAACTGCGCACTTAATAAGGAATACGAGATAGATTGCGCGAGCGCATTCGGCGAGATAAAGAGCGCAGAGGCAAGAATACTCACTGGTGACGCGCATGACCACAACACCTTTGACGATACCGACAAGGTGAATATAAAGCCGCTCGAAGTCAAGTGCGAAAACGGCAGAGCTATCGTTAAGCTTCCCGCGTGCAGCGTAGCTGCGATAACCCTCAAGGTATGATGTACGGAAAAAAGCCCTGCACCCGCTGTCTGTTAGAGGAAGCAGGCAAGCAGGACGTGTATGCTTCCATACAGCGCTGTATTGAGAAGATTCCCGCTTCTCAGCGCACGGAAAGCGCGGAATACGACCGCCGCCTGAAGCTTTGCAGAGAATGCGAGCACATAAGCGAGGGCACTTGTCTTAAATGCGGCTGCTATGCGGAGCTTCGCGCAGCAAAAACGGACGCACACTGCCCTTTGAAAAGCAGAAAGTGGTGAAAAAACTCCCGAGAATGTGATGTTCTCGGGAGCTTTGTTTATTTATCGGTAATTATTTTGCCATTATCTCACACAGCTTGTTTGTAAAGCCAACGGGGTCGTCTATTGCCATGCCCTCGATAAGCAGCGCCTGTGTGTACAGTATATCCGCGTAGCTTGCGACAGCGTCCTTGTCGGTTTCGTACAGGGATTTCAGCTTAGCGAAAATGGGGTGCTCTGCGTTTATCTCCAGTATCTTCTGAGCCTTTGCGGAGCGCGCCTGCTCCTCGGGCATTGCGGAAAGCACCTTTTCCATCTCAACGGAGAGCATACCCTCGCTCGTGATGCAGACAGGGTGAGTTTTAAGGCGCTGCGACAGCTTTACAGCCTTGACCTTGCCCGAAAGCTTTTCGGTCATGAAGTCAAACAGCTCCTTGTTGTCCTCCTCGGTCTTTTTCAGTTCTTCCTTTTCTGCCTCTGTTTCAAGTCCGAGGTCGTCTGCGGAAACAGACTTGAACTCCTTACCGCTGTAGTCATGCATCATCTGAATGGTGAACTCGTCCACATGGTCGGTGAAATAAAGTATCTCATAGCCCTTGTCCTTAACCATTTCGGTCTGGGGGAGCGCCTCTATTCTTGCAACGGACGAGCCGCTTGCGAAGTAGATGTACTTCTGCTCCTCTTTCATACGGGAAACGTATTCCTCAAGCGTTGTGTAGGTGCCGAAGCTGCTCTTGAACATCAGAAGCTCCTGCAGGCTGTCCTTGTTTGCGCCAAAGCTTTCGTAAATGCCGTATTTTATCTGTGTGCCGAATGCGTCAAAGAACTTTTCATACTTCTCGCGGTCGTTCTTCTGCAGCTTTTTCAGCTCGTTCTTGATGGATTTTTCAAGGCTCTTTGCGATAAGCTTCAGCTGTCTGTCGTGCTGGAGCATCTCACGGGAGATGTTGAGCGAAAGGTCCTCGCTGTCAACAAGACCGCGCACAAAGCTGAAGTAGTCGGGAAGCAGGTCGGCGCACTTCTCCATTATCATAACGCCGCTTGAATACAACGTCAGTCCCTTTTCGTAGTTCTTGGAGTAGTAATCATAAGGCGCTTTTGCGGGGATATACATCAGCGCGGTGTAGGTCGCTGTGCCCTCTGTGCGTGTGTGGATATGCGCAAGCGGCTCGTCGTAGTCGTAATACTTGTCCTTGTAGAAGCCGTTGTATTCTTCGTCGGTTATCTCACTCTTTGCTTTCTTCCAGATGGGAGTCATGCTGTTGAGTGTTTCGGTAACGATCTCCTTTTCGTACTCGTTCTCGCTGCCCTCTTTCAGCTTTTCGTGCTCTGTATCCATCATGATAGGATAGCGGATATAGTCGGAATACTTGCGGATAAGGCTCTTTATCTTGAACGGAGTGAGGAACTCGTCGTAGTTCTCCTCCTCTGCGTTGTCCTTTATTTCAAGAATTATCTGCGTACCGTAGGAGCTTTTTTCAGCCTCCTCGATGGTGTAGCCGTCAACGCCCTCGCTTTTCCAGATGTAAGCCTCGTCGCTGCCGTAAGCCTTGGAGATCACAGTCACCTTTTTAGCTACCATAAACGCAGAGTAGAAGCCGACGCCGAACTGACCGATTATATTCACATCTTCGGTCTTTTCGTTCTCGGTCTTGAATGCGAGAGAGCCGCTCTTTGCGATAGTTCCGAGGTTGTTTTCAAGCTCCTCCTTGGTCATGCCGATACCGTTGTCGGTGATGGTGAGGGTGCGAGCGTCCTTGTCAGCCTCGATCTTTATCGCCATATCGGAGCGTGTGATGCCGATATTCTCGCTCATGGATTTGAAATACAGCTTGTCCATAGCGTCGCTTGCGTTTGAGATAAGCTCGCGCAGGAATATTTCCTTGTGAGTGTAGATGGAGTTTATCATCATCTCAAGCAGTCGCTTTGACTCCGCCTTAAACTTCTTTGTTGCCATTTACAGGTCATCTCCTTATATTTTATGTATTAATTACAAAAGTTTTAGCACTCTCATATCAAGAGTGCTAAAATCATTATATCACATTTTCAGAAAAAATCAAGGGGTAAAAGAAAAAATCCACAAATGTGTCACATTAGCCAAAATGTCTGATACAGACTAATACAATCAGCAAAATCACGATTACGCCGCATACTATGGGACAAACGAGCTTTTGTATCTTATATGCTGTTTTTGATGTTCTGTACTTTGATTTAATCATCTGTAATCCATTCACAGCATATTTAGCCTTAATTGGCGATTCGCCGCTGTATACAAACGCGATAAAATCGCTTATTACCATGAAGAGCGTTATAATTATAAGAGTGCCGCCTACATAATTATTAACAAAGTAAGTATTATTAAAAGCCCAACACAATAAAAAGTGTGAACCATATGTCAAAATGTTCGCAATAATCCATTTTACGGCTGCAATTGATGCCTTGTCGCTAATCATAGCATAGCCCGAAATCACGCTGATAATCACAGTTGTTATAAACAGACCCGTAGCCGACGGATCTATGGCAAATTTATACTCGGCATATCCATATGCATACGCCACAGGCATACGAAGCACCGCCATATATAAACCGCAAAGCAGGATATCAATTATATCTCTCGTCTTTTCAGACATACCGCACCTCCTAAAAGTTTACTGCTTTAATCATACACCTGTTCAACAAAAAAATCAATACACATATTGAAAAACCGTCCGAAAAGTAGTATAATTATCCTGCAACAAAACCTTGAAAGGAACAACTATGGACTCGGCTCAGATAATCGCATTTCAGGCAGTGGTGATGTTTATACTGCTGTTTTTCGGATATTTCCTCTATAAAAGAAAAATGCTTTCGAATGAGAGCACAAAGCAGCTTTCTGCGATAACTCTCTCGATAGTAAACCCGATCGTCATCTTCAATTCCTACATGATGGAGTTTGATACAACGCTGCTCTTGGGTCTTGGAATTGCGGCAGGTCTTGCCGCGGCAGCTCATCTTGCTTTGATGGCGGCGGCTTATATCGCTGTGAGAAAGGGCAGAAAAAACGCCCAGATAGAGCGCTTTGCGATAATCTATGCAAACTGCGGTTTTATGGGTATTCCGCTTGTGAATGCGACCTTTGGCTCTGAGGGCGTGTTTTATCTGACGGGCTTTATCACGATGTTCAACCTTTTCATGTGGACTCACGGCACCATAATGATGAGCGGCAAAAAGACCTCGGGCTTTAAGGACACCGCAAAAAACATCGGCAAGGTGCTGCTTTCTCCTGCGATAATCGCGATAGCGCTTGGAATGGTGTTTTTTTTCACAGGACTGCGGCTGCCCGATGTGGTCCAGACACCGCTTGATTACATAGGAAGCCTTAATACTCCGCTTGCTATGATAGTATCGGGCGCGACCATAGCAAAGGCAGGGCTTCTGCGCGGCTTCAAGTGCGGCAGAGTTTATTATATCCAGATCTTCAAGCTTGCTTTAGTCCCTGCACTGCTGACGCTTGCTTTTGTGCCGCTTGCAAAGCTAGGCGTTTCCATGACAGTAATAAACACTATCCTTATCGCGTCAAGCGCTCCCACGGCTTCGGCAACTATTATGTTCTCCTACCGCCACGGCAAGGACGAAGCCTACGCCTCAGGGCACTTTGCAGTGTCTACCATAGCAAGCATGGCGACCATGCCGCTGGTGCTTATGCTGTCGGCTTTCTGGGCAGGTCTGTTGGGCGTATAATCAGCAAAGTTTTTAACTCTTAGTAAAACCGCACACAAAATATACAATTTCAAAGCCGTAATTTTGGTTGTTTTGTTAGTTGAAAAAAAAGCATTATAATGTTATAATTAAGAAGTAATAAATTTGCAAGACAGTATTGTGGTCGTATGACCAACATACTTCTTAATATATTTTCCCCAATTATTTTGCCGTACAAAACCGCTTTTCCCCAAGCGGACGGCGCACTGATTTCAGTTACCGCAGACACCCCCTTGTCTGCGGGATTTTTTTTGAAAAAATTTTTCCTTTGCCGTGCAACCTTTTTGCGCGGCACTTTGTTTTATTAGCAGAATGAAGTCTACAGCAAATAAAACATTTTGATCATGAAAGGGGTATTTATTATGAAAAAGTATTTATCTATGATGCTTGCTTGCGCAATGCTCGCTTCTCTTGCAGGCTGTGCGTCCAATTCTGCGACAGACTCTTCTGCGGCTTCGGGCGGCGAGCTTGTAAATTCCGCAGATATCGGCACAGGTGCGGCTTCCGAGCCTGAAACAGCAGTCGGCGGAAGCTCTGCTGACGACACAGCACCTACCGCAACAGCGGCGCCCACGACTACTGCGGCGGCAGTTGACAGATCTGAGGGTGAAACGGGCGCATTTGAAGATTTCGACATTGTTGCTGACAGCGCTACAGGCGACTCGTTTGATGTTATGACAAAGGACGACTATGCGTCGGTTGACGGCTTTGGCGGGGCAGAAGCTCCCACAGAAGGCGTCGTAGCAACTACTGTATGGGACGATGAATATATTGAGGAGCCCTATATCCAACCCGAGGCGGGTATGCTTACAGGCGGCGAGTGGAACGACAACGAGAACTGGAACGCATGGGTTTCTCTCTATCAGACACATGAGGAGTGGGAATTCTACCGCGAGGAATGGCAGATAGATTTCGATGTTCGCCATGAGGTAATAGTCACTGCTTTCGGCAAGCCGCTTGAGGGCGCAAAGGTAACTCAGCGCGGCTGCGGCGATATCGGTGTTACCTCTGCCGTTACCGACAACGAGGGCAAGGCGTACCTTTTCCTTGATGAGTGCGGCGACGATATGGAGCACGTTATTGATGTGACCTACGGCGAAGTGAATATGACCATTGAGGGCGTAGATCCTGCAAAAAGCGGCACATATACCGTTGACTTTGAAAACTCCTCGCTCGCACAAGGAGAGGTAGATGCTTCGGAGGCGCTGGAGCTTATGCTGATGATAGACACCACAGGTTCTATGTGGGACGAGCTTCAATATCTCCAGCAGGAGCTGAAAGATGTTATCACCCGCGTAAAGCAGGAGAATGCTAATATTCCGATAAGAGTGAGCGTGAACTTCTACCGCGACGAGGGCGACGAGTATGTTATCCGCGAGTTTGATTTTACTGAGGATATAGAATCTGCGCTTTCTGATCTTGCAGCACAGGAGGCTGACGGTGGCGGAGATTTCCCCGAGGCTGTTCACACCGCTCTTGACAGCGCAGTTAAAGGCCACGAGTGGAAAAGCAACGCGACAAAGCTGATGTTCTTTGTGCTTGACGCTCCTCCTCACAGCGATATGCAGATAATAGATCAGGTGAACGACAGTGTTGAGATAGCCGCGGCAAACGGTATCCGTATCATTCCTGTTGCCTCCAGCGGCATAGATAAGACTACAGAATACCTGCTCAGGACTATGGCGTTCAGAACAGGCGGCACATATACGTTCCTTACTGATGACAGCGGCATTGGCGGCGGTCATATAGAGCCGACTATCGGCGATTATGAGGTTGAAAAGCTCAATGACCTCATGGTCAGAGTTATCGGCGAATACCTCCAATAAACAGCTTACCCCCGTTTTTATCTTTTTTGTTCTCCTAATTTCATTTTGCCCGTCAAGATGTACCTTGGCGGGTACTTTTCTGCATAAAAAGACACCGCCTATACTTGGCGGTGTCGCAGGCTATCGATAAACAATGCCAATGCGAGTACATCAGTTGTGCGACATTGTTTCAATTCGCTCGTCAAGATGTCTTGCGAATGAATAAGTGTAGGGCGTGAAATATTTGCCCCAGAAGTTCAGCGCCGTGGGGTTCATGGTCTCGCAGTCAACGCCGAGGTGCGTTATGCCCTCGCCGCTCAGAGTATCGCGGATATGCGAAAGCAGAGCTTGAGCTATCCCCTTTCCACGGCAGTTTTCGTCAAAATAAGCGCCGCAGATATTTGCCATCTTGTCGTGCTCTGTGATGAAGTTTTCGGCGGTCACGTCTACCGAGATAAATCCTATCAGCTTTTCGCCCGATACAGCGGCAAACACACGCATACTTTCCTTGTGAAACCAGTGCTTGTAGCGTTCCATATCCGTTGGGCAGAAGATCGGAGCTTTTTCGAGATGCTTTACCAAACCCATTTGCAGTGCGCTCACTTTTTCAAACTCTCCAAATGTAAGCTCAATAAAGCTCACGTCGTCTGCGCTATGTTGCAGTGAAAGCTCAGAGATCCTGCGCACCGCGTCACTGCAACGTATACCGAAGCCGTTGAAAACAAACGCTCTTGCAGTGTCCTCGTCGTGAGCGTATCTTGTAACGGCGCAGCTGAACACGCGATTTTGAACGAATTCCTGTGCTGTGCTTTCAAAAAGCATGGAAGCAAGTCTTTGGCGGTCTGCGTATTCGTAAGAAAACGCACTTCCGCCAAGCGGTGAGTATACACCTTTTACGTTTCCGAAAAAGCCGTCCCACGGGCCGCCGAAAAGAAGATAGCCGACCATTTTTCCGCCGCAGAAAGCCGCCTTTCCTATCGGCTGAGAGCTGAGCCATGTCAGCATTCCGTTGAGCTTTTCCGAAAAATCGCCGTTTGGGATATCGGGGCATGAGCTTCTCTCTGCTTCAAGCTCGGATAGTGCAAGATTTACCGCTTCGTCAATATGTTTTTCTGTGAATTTTTCAAATATAATGTTCATTTTCTATACCCCGCTTTCATTCTCTTTGCTTTGAAATTTTCGTCATAAAGCCTTTGGTACAGCCGCCAGCGCTTTTCGTTCAGCTCGCCTGCTTCTAGAGCTTTTTTTACTGCGCAATTCGGCTCGGTGTCGTGTCTGCAATTGCTGAAACGACACTGCGAAAACAGATCGGTGATATCGGAAAAGGTGTTGTCAATGCCCTCGTCGATATCGCAGACGCCTATCTCTCTCATTCCCGGAGTGTCGATGACAGTAACGCCGTTATCAAGCTTGAAAAGGTGTCGGTATGTCGTGGTGTGGCGGCCTTTTCCGTCCTCCTCTCGGATACTGCTTGTTTTCATGACCTCTTTGCCTGCGATAGCGTTCAGCATAGTGGATTTACCCACGCCCGATGAGCCGATAAGCGCGATAGTAACTCCGCTTCTGAAATACTTCTGCAGCTCCGACATACCCGCGCCTGTAACAGAGCTTATTGCTATTACATCGGTCTTGTCTGAAACGCTTTTCACCTCTGCGATATATCCGCTCACATTTTCGCACAGGTCAGCCTTGCTGAGTATCACCACAGGCGTGCCGCCGCCTTGTACGGTTATTGCGATGTAGCGCGCAATTCTGCCTGCGTTGAAATTCTGATTGAGCGAGGTCACAATAAACACATAGTCGAAATTTGCCGCCATAGGCTGCTCGACCAGTGTTTTTACATATCCGTCCGCATGGCCGCTTCGGTCGGGACGGGAAAGATACGTTTTTCTTTCGAGTATTTTCTCTATGAGCGAGTCGCCGTAGGGGTTGAATATCACCTCAACATAATCGCCCACAACGGGATATTCACCGCTGTTATAAAGATTGCCTTTAAGCTTTGCGTCTATCTCGCCCATTTCGCCTATCAAGGTGTAGCGTTCACGCTGCACCTCTGATACTCGCATGATATTATTTTCGTTAGTTTTCATTGTAATAACCATTCCTTTCAATTCGAAGCTTGGGCGGTGTTGCCCTTGTTTTTTCTTAGCATTACCTCGGCAGTATCCCGAGAAACAAAGCTGCGGCATAGAAAAGAACGGACAGCCCAAAATCTGATTTTGGGCGCAAAAAAGCCGCAGCAAAATTCGCTGCGGCATAAACATTTTCACACAAAAATGGTTACTTCAATACTGCCGAGGTAATTCTGCTCTCACTGTTAAATTTTCTTGTCATTGTGTAGGTCATCTTGTTTACCTCGCTTTCTTGATTTTTATGGATATAAAACAGGTGTTTTCGTATCCGCTTATTAGTATATCACCTGAAAACGGATTTGTCAATAGCTTTGATAAATTTTAATTATTGAGCTTTAAAAATGTAAAAGTTCATTTATTGTATTTTAAATATAAGGCATTTACGCTGATTTTCCTTTAATTTCACAAAAAAGCGCGTTTCTCGGTTGCATTTCTGTGCGGATTATGGTATACTGAATAATGTATATGTATGTCTTATAAAAGTATCTGGAAAGGATAAGGAATGTCAAGATTTTTCAATAAGCTCTGTCCTGTTTGCAGGCAGCACTTTAATGAATCGGACGATATCGTCGTATGCCCCGAATGCGGTACGCCGCACCACAGGGCTTGTTATAATAAGCTTGGTACCTGCGGCGTGGAGAGCGCTCATGCAGAGGGCTTTGAGTGGAATGGAAAGCTCCCCGACGAGCAGCCCGAACAGCAGCCTGAAGCTGAGCAGAATGCGGCAGTACAGGAGCCGAGCGTTTTTTCGGCAGAGAACGTAGACCCTCACCACGCGGAATATCCGGGCGGTATCGGATATTCGAATACTTCCGATGAGGGTGATAACAACAGCGAGGCAAATAGCGAACCTTATAATGATATGCAAGGACACCCCTTTGCTGAGTTTTACAGTCATATGCAGGAGCTTACAAGCGACGAAACACGCGGCGCTGACGGCGTTTCCAGCAAAGAGCTGAGTCATTTTGTGGGCACTTCGGTGTTCCACTATGGGCAGGCTTTTTCCGCATTTCGCACAGGCGTGCACAAAAACGGCACTATCCAGCCTGTGAAGCTGTTTTTGAACTTCTGCGCGGGTTTTTTCAAGCCTGTACATCAGTTCTACCGCAGAATGGACGCTCTTGCAATTGCGGTGCTGCTTCTTGAGGGTATTATGCTTATCCCCGATGTTCTGCTGTATTACTATCCCAAATCTGCGCTCACCATCAGTATGCAGTCTACTCTTCAGACGTTGTCGGTAGTGGGTACGGTTTTAAGCGTGGGACTTACTATACTGCTGTGCGTTTTCGGGGATTATTTATACTACAGGTTCTGCGTGCGCAGGATAAAAAAGATACGCCAAAGCTATGACGACGGCAAAGCAGAGGGCTACTATGAGGCGCTGACCGAGTGCGGCAGACCTTCAAAGCTGAGAGCTGTTATCGGTATCCTTGCAAGCCTTATTGTAAACCAGCTCGTGCTGCGTTTGCCAGGGCAGTTCCTGATGTAAAAAAAGGACGATATAATGAAGCTTATAATTCAGATACCTTGTTATAACGAGGCGGAAACTCTTGAAGTTACGATAAACGACCTTCCGCGCCATATAGACGGTATCGACGAGATAGAGTATCTTATAATCGACGACGGAAGCACCGACGGCACAGCGCAGCGCGCTAAGGAGCTTGGAGTGCATCACATCGTTGGATTTACGCATAACCGCGGACTTGCCAAAGGCTTTATGGCGGGAATAGACGCGTGTTTAAGACTTGGCGCGGATATCATAGTGAACACCGACGCCGACAATCAGTACAGCGGTCACGATATAGAGAAGCTTGTGCGTCCCTTGCTTGAGGGAAAAGCTACTATGGTGATAGGAAACCGCCGCACCGATGACATACAGCATTTTTCGCCAATGAAGAAAAAGCTGCAAAAGCTTGGCAGCAGCGTTGTGAGAAAAGCAAGCGGCACCGATGTCGTTGACACGACCAGCGGATTTCGCTCCTACACAAGAGAAGCGGCGATGCGGCTAAACGTGCTGTCGGATTACACCTACACGCTAGAAACGATAATCACCGCGGGCGCTGACAGGGCAAAGATATTGTCGGTGGACATAGACACCAATCCCGAGCTGAGAAAGAGCCGTTTATTCAAGTCGATGTGGGGCTATATCAAGCGCTCAAGCGGCACTATCATCAGAAACTATGTTATGAGAAAGCCGCTGAAGACCTTTCTCGCTATTGCGGCGGTGTTTATTGCCGCGGCGCTTGTGCTTGGCGTTAGATTTATCGTCTATATGTGCCTTGGCGAGGGCGGTGGCCATATCCAGTCGCTCGTGCTTATGGCGGTGCTTGCTATCGTGGGTTTTCAGATAGGCATATTCGGGCTTGTGGCGGACGCTATCTCAGGCTGCCGCAGAGTGATGGACGAAACTCTTTTCCATGTAAAAAGGATAGAATACAACAATACAAATGACGGCTGTAAGAACTACAACGTTTGCAGCTATTCAAAAGAGGAAATTACTAAGTAATGAAGAAAAAACTTGAGCGTTTTTATTCGACGTTCGGCGACAGAGGCGTGATGTTCGTGCTGTTCGCCTTCTCGGTGGTGGTGCACGCGCTGCTTTCTCTTATGATGGAGCTCCCCGCGGTAAACCCCGATGAGATAGGCGTTGCAAGCATAACCGCATTCTATACGGGCAGGGACTGGTCAGGCCTTATGGGAGCGGTTGGCTACTACTACGGCTATATTCAGGCGCTGCTTTATGTTCCGCTTGCGCTGGTGTTTGGCTCGCCCTATGCGCTGTATAAGGCAATGCTCGTGATGAACGGCATTATCATAAGCTTTATCCCGATGATAGCCTATCATCTTGCTTCAAAGCTCGGCATACCAAAGGTGAGCCAGAAGATAGTAATAGCGTTCTCCTGCGGCTTCTACACCACTTATGTTGCACACTCTAAGTTTATATGGAACGAGGCTATATCCAGCATGCTTCCGTGGGTGTTGGTGTGGTGCGTTTACATGGCGTGGGACAGAAAGAACAGATATTCGCGTTTTACATTCTCCGTGCTTACGGGCTTTATGTGCGCGGTATGCTACGCGGCACATTCGCGTCTTATCGCGGTGGTTATCGCATTGATAATCACTCTGCTCATCTCGCGCATTGTATTCAGAGAGAAGATACTCAATCTCCCCACGTTCTTTTTGACACTTGGCGTATCGTTTTTCGCGGAGCATCTGCTGCGCGCCTCGATCGAGGTTGCCGTCTGGGACGGCGCTGCGCGCGGAAATACCGTTGAGGGCGGCATTGAAAGGCTGGGTGGTCTGCTGTCATCGAGCGGCTTGGATAGATTTCTTGCAGCGCTGTTCGGACATCTGTACACATTCTTTACATCTACACTTGGAATCGGCGCGATGGCGGTTGCGATCTTCATAATAATCTGCGCAAAGCGCTGCAGCGAGTGGTTCAGCCAACGCAGAAAGCTTCACGAGGACGGCACGCGCGTTTATGAGCCTGCAAAGCACAAATACAGCACGCGTATCACGGTGTTTGGAGTGTTTGGCTTTTTCGCGGTTGGAGGCTCTCTGCTGCTTTCCGTGCTGTATAAATTCAATTCATCCCAGTTTGGAGAGATAAAAGATCTTGTTATCTTTGGCCGCTATACCGACAGCGTGGCGCCGCTTGCGATATTTTTCGTGCTGACGTTTTTGTTCACCTATGGTTATACGATAAAGACCGTTATCGGCAGCGCGTCCATCTACGCTTATGTATGCTTTGGCTTTTCGCTTACGGCTTACGGTTATCTTGAAATCGGCTCATACCGCGAGTCGCCGATACTGGGTCTGCTTCCGTGGAGGATAGGCGAAAGCTACGGCGAGGATTTCACAGAGATGAGCTTTGTGATAATGTCGTCGATGGTGTTCACGATGTTTTCTGCGCTGATAATTGGCGCGGCTTGCACAAGGCGTTTTCCTACGCAGCTTGCGTCGGGACTTATATGCGCCGTGTTTATCTACACGACAGGTTTTACGGCGTTTTCGTATCTCCCTATGAGAGCCGAGGAAAATGCGGTTAAGACCGCGCCCGCAAAGGCTGTCTGCGAGCTGCTGTATGATGACCCGAAATCTCCTGCTGTGGCGGCATACAAGACAGGATCGCGCACCGCGGGACTGGTGCAGTTCCTCATGCCGCAGACGACGGTGCTGCTTATAAACAACGAAAACAATCTGCCCGAAACGGGTATCATCATCATAGAAAACGGAACAACGATACCGTTTTCGCCCGAGCACTACGACCTTATCGGTGTGACCTCCGACCACACGGTGCTGGCATACGGCACTGCCGCGAGGGACTACATCAGATATAAGCAGCTCGGCTGATTTTTACGGAGAACTAAGGTATGAATTCAATGGCAGTGAAGCAAACACGGATAAACACCGATATATTTATCATGCTTGGCATATATTTCGGTGCGCTTGCCATTCACCTTTTGCTTATTCAATGTGCTACCATATTCAACCTCACTCCCGATGAATACAGCGTTTCTGCTATCGCCGCGTATGTAAACGGACTTGATTGGTCGTCTACCGTTTCCGAGGGCGGCTATTACGGATATCTACAGGGACTTTTGTATGCTCCCGTTTTTGTCATAACAGACGACCCGTATCTGCGATACGACCTTATGCTTGCAATAAACGGCGCGCTGATAAGCTTTGCGCCCGTTATCGCATACTATCTCGGCAGGAGTGTGTTCGGGATTAAAAAAGGAGCTGCGGTGCTGTTTGCGCTTATCAGCGGACTTTATCCCAGCTATATGCTGCTGACGAAATTCACTTGGAATGAGACTCTATGCGATATTATACCGTGGGTGTTTCTGCTGCTTGTGTACAAGGCGCTTTCGTGCGGGGGCGCAAAAAAGCAGGTGCTTTCGGTGCTCGGCGGACTTACGCTTATCGCAGGCTATGCCGCACACGGACGTATGCTCGCGCTTATGGCGGGCGGTATTGCGCTCATGCTTATCGTGCATTTTGTGATGAAAAGAAAAATATTCGGTTTTATCGGATTTTTTTCGGGCATCGGCGCAGGGCTTGCGGCTGATATCGTGCTTAAAAAAGTGTTTCAGAATGCGTTGTGGCTTGTGGAGCAAACAGGCTCAGCGCCAACCAACACGCTTGAAAACACGCTGTCAAGGATATTTTCCGCGGGCGGCGAAATAGTATCAAATTTTTTCAAAACGCTTATCGGACATCTGTTCTATTTTATAACCTCCACATGGGGCTTCGGCGCGGTTTGCATCGTAGTGATAATCAGCGTGCTGTGGAAGTATTTCAGAGCACTGATAAAGGCAAAAAAGACAGCCCACACCGAAAAAACGGAGATTTTATCCGATAACGAGGCGATACTTTCGCTGTTCACTTTGCTTGTGATGGTTGCGGTTTTTGCTGTAAGCGCGGCATTCAAATGCACCTCTCCTCACCTTGAGGCGCGCTGCGATACGCTGATATACGGCCGCTATACCGAGGTGTTTTATCCTATTGCGATATTTGCGGCGCTTGTGCTTATTCGGCGCGGCTGTTATACCTTGTTTCATTCGCTTGCGGCGCTGTGCAGTGCCGCGGTGATAAACGTGCTGACAGTCGCTTTGGTGGTGCCGTCTGTCGTTTCGGGCACGCGCATGACCTCTGCAATGATAATGGGGCTTGCGCCTATACGCTACGGCGAAAAGATGAAATCGCTTCCGACAGAGCAGTCTTTCATCAAGATGATGGCAACAACGATGATAATTCTGATGGCGCTGCTGCTGATACAGTTTATCATCAAAAAAAGCGGCCGTATATATCTGTTGTATTTGCTGACGCTTTCGGCAGGGCTGCTGTACACCAATGTTTATTGCTATTTCAATTACAATGTAACACAGGGCAAAAACGCACTTGTCGGCGCTGAACGCATGGAGCAGGCTCTCAGCATGGTGCAGGGAAGCGGACTTTACACAGTTTGCTTTTATGACCTTGCTTCCGAGCGCTATATAAAGGGACAGTTCATTCTTCCCGAGGGAGAGATAACGCTTGCGGACAGCTTCTATGACCTTGCAGACCTTACAGAACGCCCGCATTTCATGGTTGCCGACCGCGAGGACAATCTTCACGCGTGGATAGATGATGTTTACCTTGTGGGAAGCATAAACAACAATATGCAGCTTTACGCCTGCACCGATGAAGCGCGCGAATGGGCGCGTTCACAGGGCTACAGCCTTAGCGAAAACGGCGCTGTGAGATATTCGGGCGCAGAGCTTACAGCGAGCAAGACCGCTTCTTACGAAGACGGACGGGTGATATGTCCTACAGGCGCAAGCGCCTATACAAATTACCTTACGCTGTACAACGCGGGAACATACCGCATAACCGTCACAGGCGAAGGCACAGACCTCGGACGTACTCTGATAAATCTCACTGCTTCTAAGGGAGAGCGAATGCTCGATTATATCATAACCGAGCGGAGCGGCGGAGTTCTTGTGATAGAATTTACCGTCGAGCAAAAGCTTGAGGGCGTTCGGTTTGAGCTTAGCAACAGCAACACCGAAGCGCTTGTGATAGAAAGCCTTGTTATAGAGTGCGAGGATACAACACTGCACCCGCTTGCATAGGTGTGATATTTCGGAGGATATAATGCCGATACTGAATAAAAACGTAAAAAAGATCTCACCCGCAAGAACGCTGGTGTTGGGATTTTTAATAATAATCCTTGTCGGCACGCTGCTGCTGTTTTTGCCGTTTGCGTCTGCCGACGGCACTTCGGCTGATTTTTCCGAGTGTCTGTTCACCGCTACCTCAGCAACCTGTGTCACGGGCATAACAGTGGCGGATACATATTCAAGCTGGAGCCTTTTCGGTCAGATAGTGATCGCACTGCTTATACAGATAGGCGGTCTTGGCTTTGTTTCGATAATCACCTTTTTCAATATTGCCGCAGGAAAAAAGCTCGGCTTTCGCACTCTCGCAAACGCTGCTGACGGACTTACCGAAAACAGCTTTGTCGGCGGCCGCAGCATATTTGTGAGCATAATCAAATACTCGCTTATAATCGAGCTTGTCGGCGCTGTTATACTGGGCTTTGCATTCGTGCCGAAATACGGCGCATACGGCGTGTGGGTAAGCATTTTCATGAGCATATCGGCGTTCTGCAACGCAGGCTTTGACCTTATGGGACAAGCGGATGGCGTATCGAGCCTTATCGGCTTCAGCAATCAGCCGCTTGTGCTTATCACAATCGCATTGCTTATAACCATCGGCGGTCTTGGCTTTGTCGTTTGGGAGAACTTTCTTAATATCCGCAAGGTAAGAAAGCTGAGCCTGCACACACGCGCAGTGCTTCTTATGACAGCGATACTTGTGGTTGGCGGAACGATATTCTACCTAGCATCTGAGTGGAGCAATCCTGCCACTATCGGAGATATGGATTTCGGACAAAAGCTGCTGAATGCATTTTTTAGCAGCGTTTCCAACCGCTCGGCAGGCTTCAGCAGCATTGATGTCGCAGAAATGACGAGCTTCTCGCAGCTTGGAACTATGCTGCTTATGATGATAGGCGTAGCTCCTGCGTCAACAGGCGGCGGCATTAAGGTAACAACGCTGCTGGTGCTGGTGATGACAGTTGTTTCCTACATAAAAAACAAGAATGATGTGGAGATATTCCGCCATAAGATAGATAAGCTCACAGTATACCGTACGCTAGTCATAACAACGCTTACGATGTCGGCTGTGATGGTATGCTTTACGGTTATCTATTGCTTTACTTCCTTTGACGCGCTTCAATGCCTTTTCGAATCGGTAGCCGCCTGCTCTACGGCGGGACTTTCGCTTGGCGTTTCGTCAGCGGCGGGATTTGGCGGTAAAGCTGTTATAATGCTGTTTATGTTCTGCGGACGTATCGGTCCGGTATCGCTGATAATGTCGCTTACTCTAAACAGCAGCAAACGAAAAAATCTTGTCGTCCCCGACGGACAGATATTTATAGGATAAAAAACACAGAAAGGACTGAAATGTTATGGAGACCTTTGCCCTCGGTAAGATTACCATGTACGTTTCCGATGACCACCGCTTCGGAACAGACGCTTTTCTTCTCGCGTATTATGCAGGAGTGCGCCCCGACAGCGTCGTGTGCGACCTGTGCACAGGCTGCGGAATTATTCCGCTCATCTTCTGCAAGAACGTTATGCCGCGCCTTGTATATGCGATAGATATACAAGAGGAGGCTATTGAGCTTCTGAATATGTCGGTCAAGAAGAACGGGCTTGAAAACACAGTTGCGCCTATTCTGACAGACCTGCGAGAGCTTGACCAGAAGATGCTTGCGTTTGAGTCTGTTGACATCGTGACCGCAAATCCGCCCTATATGACCAGCGGCAGCGGCTTTGAAAAGACTTCACGCCCGCAGGCTATTGCGCGGCATGAGCTTATGTGCACCGTTGACGATGTATGCAAGGCTGCGGGAAAGCTGCTTAAATACGGCGGACTTTTGAAGATGTGTCACCGTCCCGAGCGCCTTGCTGATGTAATAAACTCCATGCGTGAAAACAAGATAGAGCCTAAGAGCATCACATTCGTTCACAACAGTATCCTTGATAAGCCGTGGCTTTTCCTCATAACGGGAAAGAAAGGCGCAAAATCGGGCATGATAGTTGAGAAGCCTATGATACTGCGCAATGACGATAAATCCTACACAGAGGAGTATTCGCGTCTTTATGAATGATACGGGAAAGCTTTACGTTGTCGGCACGCCGATAGGAAATCTTTCGGATTTCAGTCCGCGCGGTATTGAAACGCTTGAAAAAGTGGACTATATCGCGGCAGAGGACACGCGCGTAACGCTGCGGCTGATGACGCATTTCGGGATAAAAAAGCCGATGCTTAGCTACTACAAGCCGCATGAGGCTGAAAAAAGCGCGAAGATACTCGCTCTGCTTGCAGAGGGTAATTCCGTGGCGCTTGTGTCGGATGCGGGAATGCCGTGCATCTCCGACCCCGGAGTGTATCTTGTGCAGAAATGCTATGAGCAGGGAACGCCTGTTGAGGTGATACCAAGCTGCAATGCTGCGATAGCGGCGGTTGCGATAAGCGGAATAGACACCATGCGATTTGCGTTTGAGGGCTTTTTGCCTGTTCCTAAAAAAGAGCGCGCCGCACGTCTTGATGAGATAAAGAACCTGCCGCACACGCTGATATTTTATGAGGCGCCGCATAAGCTGATAAAAACGCTTGAAGATATGAAGACATCATTCGGCGGCGACAGATACTGCGCACTCTGCCGTGAGCTTACAAAGCTCCATGAAGAAGTCATCAGAGGCACGCTTGATGAACTGTGCGGCTATTATGAAACTACCGAGCCGCGCGGCGAGTATGTTATAGTTGTTGCGGGTGCGGAAAAGACAGCCGCCGAGGAGCTTACGATAGAGCAAGCGGCAGAGCTTGCAAGGCAGCTCGTGCTTGGCGGAGAGAAGATGTCCGAAGCCTGCAAAAAAGCGGCAAAGGAAACAGGTTTTCCGAAACAGGAGATATACAAGCTTTTGCTTGACGAATAATTAAAAAGAGAGGTATTTTACTATGAACAAGAAGAACAGTCCCTTTACATCGATAGTTCTGCCCATTCTCGGCGCTGTTGTTATAGTTGCAGGCGCTGTTGCATTTATCTGCATGAAGCTTGCAGAGGAGATGCGATACAACGAGAAGTGGAAGGATTATGACGAGTGCGGCTGGCACTAAACGAAATACCTGCGATAAATTTCCATATGCTTCGTCACCTGCGGCTTGACGTGCAGAAAGCACGCCCGCGCCTTGGTTCCTAGCCTATGAAAATTTCTCTTGGTATTTCGGGCTTGGCGCGACAGATTTCCATAAGCTGCGTCACCTGTGGTATGAAGTACAACACCATCTTTGAGAGGGGGTAATCCCTATGGTCTGCGGAAGATGCGGACGTGAATTTGACAGCAAGGCGCAGGATTACTGCGGCTTTTGCAAGACTGTGCACACAGCGGAGGGCGAGCCTATCCGCGACATAGTGGGCATAGTCGGCTATATTGCGCAGCGCTTCGGCAAGGAAACGCTGCTTGACAGGCGCAAAACAGACGCGCTTATTGCGGATATATTCCCTAAAGAAAACGCGGTGCGCAGGCTTGTGTATGTGGCGCTGTATGACGGTTGTGCAAAAAAGCTTGCGGGAGTATGCGGCAAGCCCTTTGAGGTGCGCTGTGCGGCTGCTGCAAGGTGCGTTAAATCCCTGCGCGATGAGATAGGTCTGAAAGGAAAGAGTGCCGCTGACGCAGTTGAGGCTATCGGTCAAGCGCTTGGCTGTGAGATAGCTTTCAGACGTCCCGCGGAAACGCCTGTTTCGGTGACTGAAAGTAAAAAGAACATCACCGATGCGGCGGAACAATACAGCCTCGGCAGACATTTCGACCGTATCAAGGATTATTCCAAGGCGATGTACTGGTTTGAGCAGTCGGCTTTGCAGGACTGCGGCGAAGCGCAGTATTATGTCGGATTTTATCGTCTTGAGGGCAGAGGCTGTCAGCAGGATGTCGAGCAGGCATGGGAGTGGTTTTTACGCGGTGCGGAGAACAACATTCCCGCGGCGCAGTACATGACGGCGCAGTTCCTTGCCGAGGGACTTTTCTGCGAAAGGAACGAGCAGGCGGCGTTCAACTGGTTTATGGAAGCGGCACGCGCAGGCTATGATGACGCAGTGAACGTTATCGCGCTGTGCTATGAAAACGGCGTTTATGTGGCGAAAAATCCCGAGATAGCCGCGAAATGGCGCGGCGGCTTTGCCGAGCAGGAGCAGTATACAGAGGAGCTTCCCGAGCAGCCTCAGCCGCTTTCTGACGACGGCGAGGAGCTGTATCAATCAGCACGCCGCTGTCTTGCGGAGCAGGACTACGAGGGTGCTGCGATGTTTTACAAGCGCGCTGCGGAGATGGGTCACGCAAGGGCGCAGTGCAGCTACGGCAAATGTCTGTACATAGGCAGCGGTATTGCGAAAAATCCCGCGGGAGCGTTTGCGTGGTTTGCAAAGGCGGCGGAGCAAAATCTCGATATCGCGCAATACAATCTCGGCATAATGTACCTAAAAGGCGTATACGTTGAGAAAAATATTGACGAAGCAAAGCGATTTTTCACGCTTGCTATGGAAAACGGTCACCCCGAAGCGGGTAAAATATTAGCAAAGCTTAAATAAATTTTATAAACGGAGGAAGCAACAATGCTTACAGCAGCAGTAATTCTTACAAAATGCAAACAGGACCACAAGCTTTTCGGCATACGCACCGAGCAGCGCGAGGACGGCGCATGGTATGCTACATGGGCGTTCAAGGTATCCGAGCAGACCGCAAGCCGCGAGAAGTTCGGCGATACAAAGATAAGCGGCAATATTTATGTCACAACGGAATATCCCACCTGCCCCTACTGTGGAGCAAAGGGCTTTTTCCAGTGTGCAGACTGCGGCAAGACAAGCTGCTGGAACGGCGAGGCTGAAACGATATGCGAGTGGTGCGGAAACTCTGCGGAAACGGCTGCGGAGGAGAAATTTGACGCTATAAGCGGAGGCGGCTTCTGATGATAAAGGTCGGAGATAAGATACCGCTGGAGCTTGGCGGCTTCGCTGAAATAAAGGCGGTCCTCGGCTCGGGCGGACAGGGAACGGTATACCGTGTTTCATATCGCGACAAGGAATACGCGCTGAAGATGTATTTTAAGAACAAGCTGAAGCGCCCCGATATATTTAGGGATAACCTTGCTCTGCTTGCTGACGGAAGTACTGACAGCGGCTGCTTTGTCATGCCGCTTATGCTGACAGAGGAAACAAAGGACGGCTTCGGCTTTCTTATGGAGCTTATCCCGCCCGAATACAAGCCGTTTTCCGATATCCTTAATGCGCGAGTACGCTTTTCGGGGCTGTATCCCATCGTAAACGCTGCTATCCGCATAGCTATGGCGTTCCGTGAGCTTCACAACAGCGGCAAGAGCTATCAGGACTTAAACGACGGCGGCTTTTTCATTCGTCCCTCGGACGGAGATGTGAAGATATGCGACTGTGATAACATCGCGCCTTACGGCGAGCATCTCGGAATTGCGGGCAAGCCCGGCTACATGGCGCCCGAGATTGTTCGCGGCGAAAAAGCGCCCGACAAGCTTACAGACCGCTATTCATTGGCGGTGCTTCTGTTCAGACTACTGCTTCGCGGCGACCCATTGGAGGGCAGCCGTGTGCTTAAAAGCGTATGTCTTACAGAGGAGGCTGAGCGGCGCCACTACGGTTTTGAGCCGATGTTTGTTTACGACCCAGACAACGACAGCAACCGTCCTGTGCGCGGCGTTCACAACAACATAATAAAGTTTTGGCGCATAATGCCCGAATATATCAGAGAGGCATTTACATATTCGTTTACCGTTGGACTTGACCAGCCCGAAAAGCGCCTTATCGAAAAGCAGTGGCTTGACCTGCTTATAAGACTTCGCGGAGATATCTGCGCTTGCACCTGCGGCGCACAGAGTTTTGCAGAGGCTTATGAAAAGGACGATGAGGGCAGGTTTATTTGTCCGTGTTCGGCTCATTTCACACCACCCTTGCAGCTTACCGACGGAAAAAAGCGCGTGCTTCTTTCGGACGGCACAAAGCTGTTTTCAGAGGACATCTCAGTGATTGCCGAGGTCGTACGCAACAAGCTTAATCCCTCTTTGTGGGGAATAAAGAATCTTTCTGCCGAGTCTTGGGAATGTACGCTTCCCAATGGACAGGAAAAGCAGATACCCACAGATGGCGCAGCACCTATCTTTGTTGGAACAAAGCTTACGATAGGCGGAGTGGCTTACGAGATAAAGGAGTTTTCGTAACAGCCGTGAAAGCTTAATTTAGCAATAAATATCCCCCTGAAAAGCGATGGCTCTTCAGGGGGATCGTGCTATTTAAATATTACTCAACGATCTCAAAATCGTTTATTTCAAGCTCTGTTTTCTGTTCAACAAACACATCAAGCTCGTTGTTTACGCCCAGAACATACCAGCTCATAGCGTATACCTCGGCAGGATCCATCATGCTTGACTGCTGTATCATAATGTTTCCCGATGTATTCTTCAGCTCGCCTTTGAATATATAGGCGTCGCCTGTCGCAAGCTTTGGAAGAAGTGCATTGATGATATCCTGTGTGCCGTCCTTTGCGCAGTCCTGTGCGGCGGAAACAGCAACCGCTCCGTTTGCAACAGTTCCAACGAAAGTTTCCGGCTCCCATGTTTCGAGATCCATCTGCTTGAACTGAGCAAGATAGAAGCTGTCGTGGTCGGGATAGACGGTAAGCAGCAGGTTGTCATAGTTTTCTGTATCAGCGCCGTAGTCGTGATTGCCTATTACCTTTATACCCTTTTTCTCGCAGTATTCTACGGTTTCGGGGGATTCGGTATAGCTGATGATGACATCGCAGCCCTTTTTGTAAAGTGCGTCAACAGCCTTATGTATCTCGTCATCTTCAGAAGCGAAAGCAGTCACAAGCTCGCCGTCGGTGTATACAAGCTGTATTCCAAGCGCTGCTGCGTTGATTACGGGTGTGGTGTAGAGCATTTCGGGGTCAACGACTATGCCGACCTTTTCGTTGTTGGAGTTATACGCTGCTGCCATTCCCGCAACGTAAGCGCCTTCATACATCTGATCGGTGTATGCGTACACGTTCACTGTGCGTATCCTTGCGCCGTAGCTTATGAAGTTGATGTTCATGTTCTTTCCTGCAACATCTGTAAGAACGTTGGTAAAGCGGGGGCTTGCGGAAACTATGTATGTGCAGCCGTATTCAACCAGCTTGTCCACAGCCTTGGGGAAGTCTGTTATCGTCACATTGTCGATGTAGTATGACTTAACATCGGTGTGAGCGCAGGCAGCGATCCTTTGTATGTTGTCGCGCGCCGCGGTTCCTTCGTCGTCGCAGTCGCCCATGAAGATATAGCCGACCTTAACGACCTCTTTTTCTTCGGCTTCGGAAGTGCTCGCCTCTCCTGTTTCTCCGGTTTCGGCTGTGCCCTCAGTGGGAGCTTCGCCGCCGCACGCGGAAAAGCAGCCTATCGTCATGCATAGCGCAAGTATTGCAGATATTTTTTTAAGCCATCCAGCAGTCATTTTTGATAACCTCCGGTATAAAAATTTCAAAACATACTCATGGTATTTGAATTTGCGCGCACACTGTTACAGGGCGCAGTAGTCTTATTATCATTATAGCATATTTTAAAGAAAAAAAACATCACTTTTTCAGAAATATTTCAGAATATATTCAACTTTTTATATTTCTTTTTTTCGTAATGTATGATATAATGTTATTGTGTATAATTGGATAAGTATCGTTATGAACTATCCTTTGGCAAAAAAGAAAGGAAATATATGAAATTATTAAAGCTCTTAAGTATTTTGACAGCCTGCACTGCGGCAGTGTCTATGGCGGGCTGTTCATTCAAAACAGGAACAAGTAAATTTTCTTCGATAATATCCTCGGTAAGTCTGAGCGATGACGCTGTGCTTGCTCATCCCACAGGCGAGGGCATAGATAACGCAGACAGCCTTTCGATATCCTATGCGGATTTCAAGAAAGAGTATCTGTACAAGCTGAAAAACTACAATGCGACCTATGGCGTTACCTCTGATACTCAAGAGGAATATGACGCGGTTTTTGACGGTATTCGACTGTCGATAATCAGCTATATGGTAGAAGAGCAGATAACTCTTGACAAGGCTAAGGAATACGGCGCAGATGTGCTCACCGACGAGGAGCTTGACGCGCTCGAAGCCGATTATCAGGCAAACCTTAAATCACAGTATGAATATTTCGGCACAAAGGCAGACTACGGCACGCTTGAAGAGGGCGTTACGATAAGCGAAGAAGAAAAGCTTAAGCGCGGCGAGGAGGAGTTTGACAAATACCTTGCCGACTGCGGACTTACAAAGGACGACCTGCTCGTATGGCAGCGCAGCGCTGTTATAGCTAAAAAGCTCAAGGAAGCGGTTACAAAGGATATCGTGATAGAGCGCAACGAGGCTGTTGATGTTTTAAATGATTATATCGACAGTGTTAAGGAGATATATGCGTCTGACCCCGCTGAATACGAGAATGGTTCTTACTCTGTGCTGTGGGTGCCCGAGGAAGCGCGCAACATAAAGCATATCCTTATTGCTCTTGAGGAAAAGGACAGTGACGAGATAATGAGCCTCAGAAAAAGCGGCGATATCGAGACCGCAGATAAGCTTCTTCAGGAGAAGCTTGCACCGCTTGAGGAAAAAGCAAACGAGGTCATGGCAAAGCTTGACGGCGGCGCGGATTTTGACCAGCTTATACAGGAATACAGCGCGGACGCAGCCGCAGCCGAGGTATATCCCGACGGATATATGATAATTCCCGACAGCAAGATGTATGTTGAGGGCTTTGTAAAGGGCGCTTTCATGATGGATAACATCGGCGACTATGTACTTGCTTCCTCTGATTTCGGCTGGCATATAATGCTTTACGCTTCCGACCCTGAGATATCTCAGGAGGTAATGGACGAAAATATCGACTATATCCTCGAAACACTGGTGACCTCTGCAAAGGACGAAAAGTATTCTCAGACTGTAAAGCAGTGGCTTGATGAATATGACTACGAAATAGATTACAAGGCGCTGAATGTTGAGGCTCCCGTTCAGACCGAGGAGGCTTCCTCGGCAGCGGAATCATAATCAAGTCTGCTGAAAAATTCTATTGTGCTCGCATGAGCGTTTGACCGCGCATTATCCCATTATCACTTAACAAGGACTTAACGGCAGAGTGGTCTGCCGAAAAATACGAATGGAGTAATTGTATGAATACACCGATTTCTGATTTCTTGGAGAAGTACACCACTAGCGGCGCGCTGCGTCTGCATATGCCCGGCCATAACGGTGCAAATCCGCATGACATCACCGAGATCGAGGGCGCCGACAGCCTGTATGAAACTGACCGCACCAAGAGCATAATAGGCGAGAGCGAGAAGAATGCGGCGGAGCTTTTCGGCGCAGACAGAACTTGCTATTCCTGCGGCGGCAGCACTCTTGCGATACAGACTGCGCTTGCACTGCTCAAAGCACAGGGCTGCAAGACCATTGCGGCTTCGCGTTATTCGCACAAGAGCCTTATTGCGGCGGCTTCTCTTCTGCACATGAACATCAAGTGGCTGTATCCTGAGGAATATCTCTGTGCTGATGTGGACTACAGCGAGGAAGCGCTTGAGGGTGCTGACGCAGTATTTATGACAAATATCGACTACCTCGGCGGAAGCAGCCGTATACCCAACACAAAGCTTCCAATCGTATGCGATAACGCTCACGGCGCATATCTCAGATTTGTTGACAAGGAAAAGTTCGGCAAGAATTATCTGCACCCCTCTGAGTTCGGTATACCTGTGATAAGCGCAGAGTCTGCACATAAGACCCTCCCTGTTCTTACAGGCGGCGCATATCTGCATTTCTATAAAGGCGCTGACTTCACACGCGCAAAGGAGCTTATGTCAGCATTTGGCTCGTCAAGCCCGTCCTATCTTATGCTTGAGAGCCTTGACAAGTTCAACGAGTTCATCACAAAGCGCCCCGACGTTGTAAACAACGCGTGCGAATCTGTGGAATATCTCAAAAATAAGCTGATGGATTATGATATTCCGATAAAGCAGACCGACCCTCTGCGTGTTGTTGTAAAGGCTTACGAATACGGCTACAACGGATTTAATTTCGCGGATAAGCTGCGCCAGAACGGCGTTGAGTGCGAGTACTCCGACCGCAACCATACAGTGCTGCTGTTCTCTGCGGCTTCCACTCATAGGGACGCACAGCGCGCGCTTACTGCGATGACGCTTATCCCCAAGAAAAAGCCTATTCCCTTGGCGAAGTATCCCACGCTTACTCCGAAAGTGGCGCTTCCCGCGTATGATGCGATGTTTATGCCGCAGAAGCGCGTGCCGCTTGCAAAGGCTATCGGATTTGTGTGCGGCGGTATCTTCACGCCCTGCCCTCCTTGTGTTCCTCCCGTTATGCCCGGTGAGATAATCAGCGATGATGCGGCAGAGGTGCTGCGCCTTTACAATGTAAAGGAAGTTTCCGTTATCACAAAAGTTCGCTGAGCTTCGCGTAATACATATTTTTAAGCTTCAGCTTGAGCTTTCCGCGGCAGAATATGCAAACATCGCATAGTCCCGTGAAAGTTTGAAAGATATTGCGGTCAAAGCGGCGGTATTCCGCAGCTTTCGGAAGTGTCAGCGTATGAAGTGCTGTGCCCTTTCGTGCGGATATGACCAGCATACTGTGCGTTTTTGAAACGCCCGATTGCCGCATATACAAAAAATAAAGAATACAATACCACAGGCTTAGGCTCAGTCCGCTCCACAAAACGGTGCGGAGTATGGGGTCTGAGCCTGTTATACAGCAAAGGAAAAGCAGCAGGGCATTTGCCGCCGACCACCACAGCGGACATGAGATGTGTCCGAGCAGCGCTCTTTTCGGAGGAGCTGCTTCAAGAGCTGCGGGCGGTTTTGTGCCGAGGAATATCCTCAGCAGACTGCGGCGCTTTTTCTCTTTTAGTGCAGGAAATAAAAGCGTACCGAAGCAATACATCGGAGCTGCTTTAAAAGCGAGCGTTGAGGCGGTTCGGCGTGTCAGTACAGCTCCTAGGTCATTTGTCACAAGCACTTCTTCATATAATGTAAAAGTGCCGTGAGAGGTCTTTGCAAAACCCTCGGAGAGCGTCAGGCAAAATCGGCTCAGTTTCAGCAGATTGTTTATGAAAGCGAACAGCCACGCCGCGCCTGTGAACACCGCAATAACGGTCGTTATGCGCGGCACGGTTATACGAAGCGAGTCAAGAAAGTCGCTTAGTCCTACCGCGGTCTGCTCTATCGCAGCGATAATTCCGTTGTAGTAGCCGCTGCCAAGCACGCTTCCAACGCGTGATATTGCGGCGGCAAAGACTACTGCTGCGCCAAGTGCGCGCGTGTGAGTGAACGCGCAGAGCGCCGACGAGCCGAAGCGAGCGCGAAGCTTTACCTTTGTTTTAGGTTTTGGAAGCGGGTCAAAACGCTCATAGCTGCGCAGATAAAATGAGATCTTTCCCGAAAGCGTACGGACGGTCACTTTTCTTGCGCGAAGAAGCCGCAGCAGCGGCGTGCGCTTTTGCGATATTACAGTAACCGAGCTTATTGGTACATAATAAATACGGCGAAATATCAGACCTTTGCGGAGGATCAACCTCTCGCTGTCGGTTTGTAACGATATAAAAAAACGGCGTAATATAAAGTAAAAAATAAATTCCATAATGAGAGGCTGGTAGTTATTCAGATGAAAACAGGTTGTGTTATCCTTGCGGGCGGTGCGGGAACGCGCATGAAGTCAGAGCGCCCTAAGGTGCTTGCGGAGGTGCTGTGCAAGCCCATGCTGGGCTGGGTGCTGGACGCCTGCGGAAAGTTCGGCTTTGACAAGACTGTTGTTGTCACGGGCTTTAAAACAGAGCTTACCGAGGCATACATAAATTCTCGAAACGAGGGTATCCTCACTGCGCTTCAAAAGGAGCAGAAAGGCACAGGCGACGCAGTTAAGTGCGCCGCAGAGCTTATCGCGGATATGGACGCGGTTTGCGTGCTTAACGGTGACGCGCCCTTTATTGACTGCGAAACGCTGAAAAGCTCGCTCGCATACCACACCGAAAACGGTGCAGAGGTCACTGTGATAACCGCCGAGATAGTGCAGCCGCAGGGCTACGGCAGGATAATCCGCAAAAACGGCGAGTTTTCCGCAATACGCGAACAAAAGGATTGTTCCCCCGAGGAGGCGGAAATATCCGAGGTAAACAGCGGCGCATACTGGTTCAGTGGCAAAAAGCTGCTTGAAACGCTGCCGAAGCTTTCCACAAACAATGCGGCGGGCGAATATTATCTCACCGACTGCGTGGAGCTTATGGATAAGCGTGTTGCGTACAAGTCGGATAACTCAGATATTGTTCTCGGCGCAAATACCAGAAAAGCGCTGTTTGAGCTTAATACTATCGCAAGAAATGCCGTTATTGAAAAGCACATGGACAACGGCGTAAGCTTTATCTCCACCGATGGTATCATCATCGGCACAGATGTTGAGATTGGCTGCGACACCACCGTAATGCCGAATACCGTTATCCTTGGCAGCACAAAGATTGGCAAGGGCTGCAATATCGGTGCAAACTGCCATATCGAAAACTGCGTTATCGGAGATAATGTTACTTTCGACAATGTACACGCTTACGACTCTGTTGTGGAGGAGAATGTGAAGATAGGCCCGTTTGCACATCTTCGCCCCGGTACAACTATCCGCACAGGCGTAAAAATAGGCAATTTTGTTGAGATAAAGAACTCGGATATCGGCATGAACACCTGTGCGGCGCACCTCACCTATGTGGGCGACAGCGATGTCGGCAGAGGTGTAAATTTCGGCTGCGGAAGTATCACCGCAAATTATGACGGAATAAACAAGTACCGCACGAAGATAGGCGACCATGCGTTTATCGGCTCCAACACAAACCTTATCGCACCTGTTGAGATAGGCGCAAACGCTACCACAGCGGCAGGCTCCACAGTCACAAAGAACGTCCCCGAAAACGCGCTTTTTGTGGAGCGCGGAGCTACTCGCGTAAAGGAAAACTGGGAGAAGAATTTCAAGCGCAAAAAGAAATAATCACGCCCAAAACAGCAATAATATTAAAACCCGAATGGTTTTATCAGATGGTAAAGTGAAAAGGAAAAGGTAATGATAAACGAACAGAACTGCTCCATGCTGTGCGACTTCTATCAGCTTACGATGGGCAACGGCTATTTCAAAACAAAATATGCCGAGCGTATCGCGTATTTTGATATGTTCTTCCGCCGCGTTCCCGATGGCGGAGGCTTTGCTATCGCCGCAGGACTGGAGCAGGTGGTGGAGTACATCAACAGCCTGCATTTCAGCGAGGAGGATATAGCGTTTCTTCGCGGCAAGGGCATATTTGACGAGGGATTTCTCGGCTATCTGCGCGATTTTAAATTCACAGGCGATATCTGGGCTGTTCCCGAGGGAACTCCCGTGTTCCCGAACGAGCCGCTTCTCACTGTGCGCGCTCCCGCTATACAGGCGCAGCTTATCGAAACGATGGTGCTGCTTCTTATTAACCATCAGTCCCTTATCGCGACAAAAGCAAGCCGTATCGTAAGATCGGCTGACGGACGCGCGGTGTCGGAGTTCGGCTCAAGACGAGCACAAGGCGCAAGCGGTGCGCTTCTCGGCGCGAGGGCTGCTTATATCGCGGGCTGTACGGGTACTGCCTGTGTGATGGCTGATGAGCTTTACGGTGTTCCCTCAACGGGCACGATGGCGCACTCCTGGGTGCAGATGTTCGACAGCGAGCTTGAAGCTTTTGAAGAATACTGCCGCGTTTATCCCGACAGCGTTACGCTGCTTGTGGATACCTACAACGTGCTTAAAAGCGGCGTTCCCAATGCGATAAAGGCGTTTGACAATATACTGAAGCCGCTCGGCGCAAGACCCAAAGGAATACGTCTTGACTCGGGCGATATCGCATACCTTTCCATCGAAGCAAGGAAAATGCTGGACGAAGCAGGCTATCATGATTGCAAGATAGTCGCATCAAACAGCCTTGACGAATATATAATCTCTGACCTGCTGAAGCAGGGTGCGAAGATAGACCTTTTCGGCGTGGGCGAGCGCCTTATAACCGCAAAGAGCGAGCCTGTTTTCGGCGGCGTGTACAAGCTTGTCGCGACAGAAGAAAACGGCGAGATAAACCCTAAGATAAAGATATCGGAGAACGTTGCGAAGATAACCAATCCGCATTATAAAAAGCTGTATCGCTTGTATGACAACGAAACAGGCAAGGCAGTCGCAGACCAGCTTTGCGTTTATGACGAGGTCATCGACGATACTAAGCCGCTTACGATATTCGACCCCGACTTCACATGGAAGAAAAAGACGGTGACGGATTTCACCGCAAGAGAGCTTCAGGTGCCTGTGTTTATCGGAGGAAAGCAGGTGTATCAGCTTCCGAAGCTTTGTGATATACGCGCCTACTGTGCTTCGCAGCTTGGTACGCTCTGGGGCGAGATAAAGCGCTTTGAAAATCCGCATAAATATTACGTTGACCTGTCCGAAAGCCTTTGGACGATAAAGCACGGACTGCTCGGCGGTAAGGGGGGACTTTAATGCTTGAAACTATAAACGACTTCGGCAGAAAGGTCACTGCCCTTTACGAGGCGGGGCATTATTGCAGCTTTGCACCGCCCGAGGAAACTATCGGCGTTATCGACACATCTCCCGAGCATGACGGCAGCCGCGGAATTGCTTTTTTATGCGATGAGATACGCACCTGCTTTGCAGGAGTGATATCCCGCGTGGGATATAAGCAGGTGTGCTCGGTAAGGATCGTTAAAAGCTATGAAACGACATTTGACGACGAGCTTGAGATAGAGGCCCCGAATTGCTGTATAAGGATAACGGATTGCTCGCTGAACAAGTTCTTTCTGCGTCAGCTTATAAACTCCATGTGCCGCATTTACTACACCATGCGTGAGGAGCAGCGGCAGAAGCTTCACGAGGACTGCACTGCGGCAGCCGCGGAGCATTTTTCGGGCGAGATACCGCAGATTGAGGTTGAGATACCCGAGGCAGATCCCTTAAAACCCGCACCGCCGCCTCCCACCCCCGAGCCGTCGAAGATACCCGAGGGCGAAATACGCTGGCTTTCCACTGCGCCAGAGGTGCCTGAGCCTGAAAAGCCTGCTGAGGAAGAAAAGCCCGAAGCACAGGACAAGCCTACAAAAAGCAAGGAAGACGAGCTTTTGTCGGGCAACGAGCTTCCCGAGGATATGACCCGCGACGAAGCGATGTCGTACCTTGTGGACTCTATTAACGAGATAAACTCTGATATTAGCGAGGACGAAGCAGAAGAAAACGCTCCCGAAGCCGATGTGGAAGCCGCAAAAGAGGAGCAGCCCGAAGAAGAGCTTCCCCCTGTTCCGCAGCTTACCGAGGAGCCGCAGCTTGATGATGTTTACATAAAAGCAAGCCGCAGATTAAGGCTATGCTGTATGGAGCGGCTTCTTACCATGGAGCAGATAGAGCAGGCGGTAAAGGAGAATATGGTCGCTACCGCGGAGATATACTCAAATCTTGCCGCAGAAAAAGAGATACCGCAGAACATAGTAGAGCGCACCGAAGCGCTTAAGATAGCTACCGACCGCCTTGCGGAATATTTTGCGCTTGGCGAGGACATCGCAGCGAGAGTGATGTTTTTCATGCTGTATCAGATGCTCAGCTACTCCGATAGGATCTCCGAGCAGCCTGAGACCAAGGAGCGCCTGAACGACTTTTTTCGCCGCTACGGCTCAGCGGCAATGGCGCTGTCTCTGCTTGACAGTGGAATATGAGGTGATGATGTGCAGCCAAGACTTATAATAGTTATTCCTTGCTACAATGAGCAGGAGGTGCTTCCTGTTACCGCTCCGATGTTTTTGAACAAGCTTGAGTCGCTTATCGCTGCGGAGAAGATATCGCCCGACAGCCGAATTATGTTCGTGAATGACGGCAGCAAGGACGACACATGGGAGATAATATCCCGACTTGCCGAGCAGGACGAGCACTATATCGGCATCTGTCAGAGCCGCAACCGCGGTCATCAGAACGCGGTGCTTGCAGGTCTTATGGAGGCAAAGGACATCTGCGATATAACCATCAGCATCGACTGCGACGGTCAGGACGATATAAACGCCATGGACAAGATGGTAGACGAATATCTCGGCGGCTGTGAGATAGTATACGGAGTGCGCTCCAGCCGAAAGACGGACAGCTTTTTCAAGCGCACCACTGCACAGGGATTTTACAAGCTGCTGAACGCTATGGGCGCGGAGGTAGTGTATAATCATGCGGACTATCGCCTTGTAAGCAGCAGAGTTTTGAAAGAGTTTGCAAATTACAAGGAAGTAAATCTGTTTTTGCGTGGAATGTTCCCGCTTGTGGGCTTTAAAAGCACCAGTGTTTATTACGAGCGCAGCGAGCGCCTTGCAGGCAAGAGCCACTATCCGCTCAGTAAGATGCTGAGCCTTGCTTTTGACGGAATAACCAGTCTTTCGATAAAGCCGATAAAGCTGATATTCGGTTTAGGCATGGTGATAGCTACCATAAGCTTTGTGGGCGTTATATGGGCGATAGTCGAAGCGCTTCTCGGCAACACCGCAAGCGGCTGGGCGTCCACTATCTGTATAATCTGCTTTTTGAGCGGAATACAGCTTATCTCCATCGGCGTTATAGGACAGTATATCGGAAAGATATACATGGAGGTAAAGCAGCGACCGCGATATATCATCAGTGAGAGGACGTATGACAGGAGGGAGCGCGACAATGAGTGACTTTTCGATAAACGAAATGATCTCCATGCAGGAGCAGCTTCAGGAAAAATACAAAGATAAGTGGGAGACTATTTCTCCCGAGGCAGGCAAGCACAAGCTGCTGTGGCTGATAGGCGAGATCGGTGAGGTCGTTGATATCGTCAAGAAAAATGGAGACAGAAATGTCTGCGAAAACGAGGGTATCAGGAGAGCGCTTGTTGAAGAAATGGCTGACGTGCTTATGTATTACAATGATGTTCTGCTTTGCTACGGCATTAACGCCGATGAACTTAGGCAGGCTTATATTGGAAAATTTGAGAAAAACATGAAACGCTGGTAAATACAAAAAATCCGCACAGCCGAAAACTGTGCGGATATCTTATTTAAAAAAAGTGACTCCATCGATAAGCCGAGTTCTGTCGTGTATGACCATCTATCTAGCCCTGCCGTCGCCGACAGGGTCAAGCCACCTTACAACGGGGCGCGCCGAGCAGACGCGTTGTCCCCCGCACCAATCGGTGTTGCATCGGATAGGGTTTACATGGCAGTGCAGTCACCTGCACCCCGGTGAGCTCTTACCTCGCCTTTCCACCCTTACAGGAGTGCGATGCTCCTGCGGTATATCTCTGTTGCACTAGCCCTAAGGTCGCCCTCGGCTGACGTTATCAGCTACCCTGCTCTATGATGCTCGGACTTTCCTCATTGCACTTTCGTGCCCCGCGGTCATATAATGAAGTCACGAAGCTAAGTATACCACAGTTTTCGGAAAAAATCAAGCCGATTATACCGAGAGGATAAATATTTTTTGCTAAAATGCGGCTCCCCCTCTTGACAAACGCTTTAAAGCGTTGTATAATCAAACCATAACCTATAAAAATGCGTTGATGGGTGCGGTCTTTCCGCTGTGTGCTCAACCACCCTTTTCAGAGAGCTGCCGTTTGGTGCGAGGCAGTAAGGACAGTGTACATAATCCACCCGTAGCAGACTTCCCGAAATTTCACCAGTAGGGAGGTACGGATTTCCACCGTTAGAGGGAAGTGCATTGCTCGATGTACAGAGGCTGAGTTTCGCTTATACTTTCTCCCTCTTTCCATTGCGGTAAGGGGGATTTTCTGTATTTGACCTTATGCCGCGTAATTACGGCACTGCTAATAAACCGAAATCTCTAAATATCACTGCTCAGAAAGGAATGATATTATGGACTACAACATTAAAGAAGTATCCGACAGACTGCGCGCAACAAGAGAGGCGCTTGACTTCACTCCCGAATACATGGCGCAGCGCACGCAGGTGTCGCTTGAGGACTATATCGCCCTTGAAAACGGCGAGCGCGACCTTTCGCTGTCCTTTATGAACAACTGTGCGGAGGCGCTCGGCATTGAGCTTATCGCGCTGCTTACAGGTCAGTCACCGAAGCTTTCCACCTATTCAGTGATAAGAAAGGGCGAGGGTCTGCGTATCGAGCGCCGCGAGCGTTTTGAATACTATCACCTTGCTTATACATTTAAAAACAAGTGTCTTGAGCCTATGCTGGTAACCGCTCCCTATCTTGAGGAGCAGCAGAATGCGCCCATCAAGATGTCCTCCCACGAGGGACAGGAGTTTGACTATATCATCTCGGGTAAGATGAAGTTTATAATCAACGGCCGCGAGGAGATACTCGGCCCAGGCGACGCGCTTTATCTTGACAGCAAAAATCCCCACGGAATGATAGCTGTCGGCGGCGAGGACTGCACATTTATCGCAATACTGGTATCTTAATATACATACAGAGAACAAGAAAGGAAGCAACGGACAATGGACGTATCATCATATCACCTTAATTTCGTTGAAGATGGCTACGACGAAAATGGTATACTGAATAAATTCAAACTGAAATATCCCGATAATTTCAATTTCAGCTATGACATTATCGACAAATATGCAGAGCTTGAGCCTGAGCGCCGCGCTCTTATGTGGGTCGATCTCGAGGGCAACGAAAAGACGTTTACTTTCAGAGATCTTTCCAGACTTTCCACAAAGGCTGCGAATATGTTCCTTGATATGGGTATTAAAAAGGGCGACCATGTAATGTTGGTGCTGAAGCGTAACTATCAGTTCTGGTATGTTATCATGGCGCTGATAAAGATTGGCGCTATCGCTATCCCCGCGACTCATCTGCTTACAACAAAGGATTTTGTTTATCGCTTTGAGGCTGCTGATGTCAAGGCTGTCATCGCGACCAGCCACGCAGATGTATCTCATTATGTTGAGGAGGCTGACGAAAAGCTCGGCGGCTGCCTTAATGCAAAGTATATCGTAAACGGCACGCGCGAGGGTTGGGTGAATTTCGATGAGGAGATAGAAAAGTATCCCGATACGATGGAGCGTATCCCCACATCGTGGGACGAAACGTTCCTGCTGTATTTCACATCGGGTACGACAGGCTATCCCAAGATGGTAATTCACGATCACATCTATGCGCTTGCTCATATCCAGACAGCAAAGCACTGGCATAACGTTGACCCCAACGGTATCCATCTCACTATTTCCGATACAGGCTGGGGTAAGGCCGCATGGGGCAAGCTGTACGGTCAGCTTGCTATGGGAACCTGCGTTTTCGTATACGATTTCGACAAGTTCATTCCCGAGAATATGCTTGCGATAATGGAGAAGTACAAGATAACCACATTCTGTGCGCCTCCCACTATGTTCAGATTTTTTATCAAAACAGGTATCGGAAATTACGATCTGTCCAGCCTTAAATATTGCACTATCGCAGGCGAGGCGTTGAACCCCGAGGTCTACAACAAGTGGCTGGAATACACAGGTATCAAGCTTATGGAGGGCTTTGGCCAGACAGAAAGCACACTTGTTCTTGCGAATACTATCGGCATGACGCCGAAGCCAGGTTCTATGGGCAAGCCCACACCCCTCTATGATGTTGTGCTGGTTGACAGCGACGGCGAGGAGGTTCCCACAGGCGAAACAGGCGAGATATGCATTCGCGGCGAGTGCGGCAAGGTTCCCGGCCTGTTCCGCGGCTATTACCGCAATAAGGAGATAACCGACGAGGTCTGGTATGACGGACTTTATCACACGGGCGATACTGCTTGGCGCGACGAGGACGGCTACTACTGGTATGTCGGCAGAAACGACGATGTTATCAAGGCGAGCGGCTACCGCATCGGCCCGTTTGAGATCGAAAGCGTGCTTATCGCTCACCCCGCTGTTCTTGAGTGTGCTGTAACAGGTGCTCCGCACCCGATCAGAGGTATGGTTGTAAAGGCTACTATCGTGCTTGCAAAGGGATATGCGGCAAGCGATGAGCTTGTTAAGGAGCTTCAGGATCACGTTAAGAAGAACACTGCTCCTTACAAATACCCGAGAATAGTTGAGTTTGTGGACGAGCTTCCCAAGACCATCAGCGGCAAGATCAAGCGCACTGAGATAAGAAAGCGCGACATTGAAAAATACAACGCGGAAAATCCGCTGTAATTATTGATTAAGGAGAAAATAAAATGGTTGTTATCGAACTTGAAAACGGCAAGAAGATCAAGCTGGAGCTGTATCCCGACAAGGCTCCCATCACAGTTGAGAACTTTCTGAAGCTTGTAGGTGAGGGCTTTTATGACGGACTTATCTTCCACCGCGTTATTAAGGACTTTATGATACAGGGCGGCGACCCCACAGGCACAGGCATGGGCGGTGCAAAGGACAAGATCAAGGGCGAGTTCCTCATGAACGGCGTTCCCAACAGCCTTTCTCATGAGCGCGGCGTTATCTCCATGGCGAGAGCGCAGAACCCTAACTCCGCAAGCTCGCAGTTCTTTATCGTTCACAAGGATTCAACATTCCTTGACGGTCAGTATGCCGCATTCGGCAGAGTTACCGAGGGTATGGACGCAGTTGATGAGATAGCTGAGACCGCTACCGACATGAACGACCGTCCCAAGAGCGATATGAAGATGAAAAAGGTATATATTGAGGAATAAATGACATTTGCGCAGACCTAAAAAGCGAGGTCTGCGCTTTGTTTTTTATTGAGGTAATTATTTCCGCAGAAAAGGTTATGCATATTGCCCAAAAACGATTGGGCATTTTAATCACATTGTGTCCATTTTTTATGCGACAAGCGTTATTTCTGTAAGGTTGCTATTGACAAAAACTCTATTTTATAGTATCATTAAAGAATAGGAGTATAGGCGAAGTATGCCTTTTTTCCGTATCATTCATTAAGAGGTACTACAATGCGTTTTGGAAGTGTGGCATTTTTCAAGGTGCTTATCAAGACCGTCCTCTGTATCGCCTTTTTCGTTCCGTTGGTGCTTTGTGTTATTTTTGCGGTGCTGTTGTGGAACAAGGGCGCACAGCTTGAGGAGGTAAACTCGAAATACGACAAGCTTTCGCATTACGCAGAGGCAGTCGAGAACGGCGAACGGCTTTCGGTTGCCGGTTTTTATGAGATATATTCGAGCAGCGGTCATACCGATGAGGATCTTATTGCATATATAGAGATGCGCAACGGCAAGCGTGACCCTCAGACTGAGGAAGCCAACGGCGACAAGGAAGACGAGGGCGATACAAGCGCTCCCCAGACCACTGCTAAGCCCGAACAGACAGACGCTCCCGATGAGCCGGACAAGCCCGATGTGACAGATGATCCTGTTTCTTCTCCCGAAGAAACGACAGAGTCGAGCGATGTCCCTGTTTCTGACCCTGTGAGCGAGTATGAAACGCTGTACGCGGACATGAAAGTGCCCGTCCCTGCTGAGTATACAAGAGATGATAATGTTGTCTATCTCACATTTGACGACGGACCCTCGCGCAATACCCGTTCTGTGCTTAACTATCTTGACCAGTTTGGCATAAAGGCGACTTTCTTCGTTGTGCCGCAGCGCACAGAGGAATGCTATAAGTATATGAAGGATATTGTCGATAGAGGTCACTCGATAGGCGTTCACAGCAAAACCCATGATTACAAAACCATATATGCCTCGGTAGAGGATTATCTGAAGGATTTCTACGAGGCTTGGCAGATGATATACGAGGCAACGGGCGTAAAAACTCAGATATTCCGTTTCCCCGGCGGCAGCCTCAACGACTATAACGGAAAAACACGCGATGCCATCATTGAGGAGATGACGCGCCGCGGCTTCCGCTACTACGACTGGAACGTTGACAGCAACGATTCAAGTGACGCTACATGGACGGAAATGTATAATTCCATACCCTCCGATGTGGCAAAGTACTATCGCTCATTTGTGCTGATGCACGACTCCGCTCACAGAGTAAACACGGTGTATGTGCTGGAGGATGTTATCGAGGTGCTTATCGAAGAAGGATATAAGTTCGACAAAATAAATAACGACACGGAGCCTGTGCAGTTTATAGGTCCGTTTGCGTGATGTACTTAGAAAGGATAACCGAATATGGGTATTAAGGATAATTTCTCACAGGCGGTAAAAGAACTGTGGAAAAAGGACGGTATGGAAGAGGGCGCAGAGTCTTCTGCGGCGCGTGACAACGCTCCTACTCAGCTTGACAGATATCTTGCAGAGCAGAACGAGGCACAGCCGCCTGTTCAGCAGCCCGCCGCACCCGCCGCTCAGCAGGCTCCCGCAGCACCTGTGCAGCAGACAGCTCCCGCTCAGAACGCTCCCATACAGCAGGACGTGAACGCCGCGGGCGTTCCGCTTGAAACACCGTATTATCCCACAAAGCCGATTAATAATCCGCAGCCCGCTCCCGAGCAGACTGCCCCTGCGCAGCCTCAGGCAGCAGCGCCCGCAGCTCCTGCACAGAATGCACAGAGCAATTACGGCACAGGCTACGGTGCTAATGCGCAGTATAATGCGAATAACGGATTTAATGCAGCTCCGTCTGCTCCCTCTGCGGCTTCCGTCAATGCAAATGTAAATCGCGCAACAGGCGTGACCGATGAAGTTACGGTAATTTCTAAAAACACCGTTATCGACGGAAATATCCGTTCTCTTGCAAATATGCAGGTAGACGGCAACATCAAGGGCAATGTTGAGACCACCCGCGACATTGATATGTCGGGCAAGGTGGTTGGCGATATGAAGTGCAACAACGCCACAATGAACTCTGCGGCTATGCAGGGCAACATGGTGGTAAAGGGCAAGATGCGCATGGATAGAGATACTATCCTTATCGGAGATCTGTCTTCGCAGTATGCCGATGTCAACGGACGTATCAGAGGCAAGCTTGATATAGCAGGAAAGGCCGAGCTTAAGCGCGACGCGATCGTTTTTGGCGATATCAATGCTTCCACCATTGCGGTAACTGACGGCGCCATCATTCAGGGCTATGTAAACACGACCTTCCTCTCTAAGGAAGATAGCCGCAATGCGTTCCCTGACGCGATCTCTCTTGACGCGGGAAAGCCCGAGAACGTTAAGTGATTACATAACGGACGCGTTTAAAATACGGTAAAAAATATTGATAACTTATTGACGAAGTGCCCAATTTGTATTATAATTAAAGTAATACCCTGCGAAAGGTTTTTTGAATGAGCAAAAACACTAAATCAATGGCCCCGATGATATCCACTATCATCGTAGCTGTTCTCGCTATCGGCGTTGTTATTGCGGCGCTGATACTTATATCAGGCGATAAGGGCGGCGAATCGTCCGTGCCCGACAGCAGCGTTTCCGAGCAGCGCTTTCAGCCTACTCAGGAGCTTCTTGACGAATGCACCTACGCTGCACACGACCTTGTGGCAAACAACTATCAGATAGTCCGTCTGTTTGTGACAGAGGGTCTGCCGTATGAGCCCGAGCCTTACGGAAACGCTCCCGAGGACGGTCTGTATACCGTAAGCAGCAAGGATTATACTACGCTTGAAGAGATTGAGAATCTTGTCGAGGAGACTTTTGTGGCTGATGAAGCTCAGCGTATCCTTACTGATATCGACGGAAACAAGCTGGCGGTGTATCAGACTCGCGAGAAGCTTGTAAAGGTGGAGCAGCCTGCGGATTCTACCGCCGAGGCTGAGGGCGACGCAAGCATTCAGTATACTACGGAATATGTTCTCGGAATAAGCGCAAAGTTTACTCCTGCAAAGGACTACAAAAAGGATTGGTCGAGCTGCCGTATAGCGCTCGTGCCTAAGTCCGAGACCGAATGCAAGCTTACTGTTTACCTTAACGGCGTTGACGAAAACACCGCTACAGAGGCTGACGCAGACTCCGTGCTTGATATGTTCATGACAAAGAGCGGCGACGAATGGCGTCTTACCGAGTTCGTTTATTGATATGCCGAAAAAACACAGCAATCTTTCCGCTTATGCGATAGCAAGCCAATTCGCGTATGCTATCTTGTCCCCGCTTATCGTGTTTATAGTAGGCGGATATTACGCGTCAAAGCACTTTGAATGGCCTGATTGGGCTATGGGGCTGTGCGTGGGGCTCGGAATATTCTTTATGCTGTGCGGAGGCATCTCGCAGCTTACGAAGATAATGCGCATATACGGCAAGGATAACGAAAAAGCGCCGAAAAGCTACAACAGCCGCGAGGATAACGACTATTACGACAACTATAAATGACGATATGGCAGCAAAGAAACGAGATATAATAACACAGGAGATGCTTTCGCTGTTTCCTTACTTCATGGTGATAAACGGCGTGTATTTCGCGGTGATATTGGTGCTGTTTTTCGCGCTCGGCTTCGATTACACGTTGATAACAGGCGCGGTTTACGGCAATATTATATGTGTGCTGAATTTTTATTTTCTGGGTCTTTCCGCGCAAAAGGCAGTGAGAAAGTCCCAAAAGGCGGCGCAGACCTATATGAACGCGATGTATTGCCTGAGATATCTTGGGCTGTTCGCTGCGATGTCTGCGGCGGCGCTGCTTCCGTTTATAAACCTTATTGCCGCAGTGCTCCCGCTGCTGTTTACAAGGCTTGCGATAACGTTTAGGGCGTTCAGGGAGAAAGAATGATGCTTTCCCGCTTTCGGGCGGAAAAATAAAGGTTTCAATGAAGCTTACCCGACGGGGCGCGGCGCTCCGCCAAGAAAAAGGAGGACTATATTATGTCAACCGCATTGATGATGCTTTCCGAAGCAGCTCCCGCTGCTGCCGAAAAGAGCTTTGAGATCAGCGGCCCTATGGTCGTTGCAAGCTGGGAGATGTTCGGAATCACATGGAATCTCACAGAATCCGTTATCGTCCAGTGGATAGTTATGCTGGTGATACTTGCTGTGTGCCTTATCCTCGGCACAGGCTTGAAGGCAGTTCCCACAACTCGCCGTCAGGCTTTGGCAGAGATGCTTATTTCCGCCCTCAGAGGAATGGTAAATGACGGTATGGGTGCAAAATACAAAGCGTATATTCCGTATATTGGTATACTTATGGTATACGTTATGTTCAACAGCCTTATCAGCTTGTTCGGACTGCGCGCGCCGATGGCAGACGTTTCTGTTACCGCGTCGCTTGCGATGATCACGTTCTTTATGACGCAGTACAACCGTGCAAAGACAGGTAAGCTCAAGGGCTACTTAAAGGCGTTTGTTGATCCGCTGCCCTTCATGCTCCCCTTTAACATCATCGGCGAGTTTGCAAACCCCGTTTCTATGGCGCTCCGTCTTTTCGGTAACCTCGTTGCAGGTATGGTTATCGGCGGACTTATCTACTTCGCTCTCGGCAACTTCGCGATACTCATTCCCGCGGTTGCTTCGCTTTACTTCGATATATTCTCGGCGGTTATCCAGTCGTATATCTTTGTAATGCTTACGATGTCTTACATCTCCAGTGCGGAGTGCGAGTAATTAAATTAGGATATGTTCCCCAAGCGGGAATTATATAAACAAAAATATTCATGGAGGATATTATTATGACAGATATGGAAATTTTAGCGAATGCTATCGTTCTGGGTGCTTCCGCGCTCGGCGCAGGCACAGCAATGGTTGCAGGTATCGGCCCCGGTATCGGTGAGGGCTTCTGCGGCGGTAAGGCGGTTGAGGCTATCGGCAGACAGCCCGAGGCTTCCGGTGTTGTTACCAGAACAATGATCATCGGTGACGCTATCGCAGAGACAACAGGTATCTACGCGCTGGTAGTTGCACTGCTTCTCCTTTATGCTAACCCTATCTTCGGCTCTCTCCAGAGTGTACTGGGCGGTTAAGCCGAACCGATACGATAAAGCATAAAAGGAGGAATTGGGCATAATGCTGACTTTCATCAGCGAGGCGGCAGCAGGCACGGCTGAACAGACAAAGCTCGCGCTTGTTTCGATCGACCTCGGAACGATCGTGTTTACGCTTATAAACACGCTCATTATCTTCCTTATCTTCAGGATATTCCTGTACAAGCCGGTATGCAAGATACTTGACCAGCGCAAGGAGCTTGCTGCGAAGGAAATCGCCGACGCACAGGCTGCAAAGGAAGCTGCGGAAAAGACCGAGCAGGAGTATCTCGCTAAGCTTGCCGACGCAAAGGCTGAGGCTGCGGAGATCATGAAGCAGGCTACAGCAAGAGCACAGGCTCGCGAGGAAGAGATCATTTCGGAGGCTAACAAGAATGCTTCCGAGATCAGAGCAAAGGCAGAAGAAGCTATTGAGCGCGACAAAAAGCGTGCAATGAACGAGATAAAGGACGAGATTTCCGATATCGTTATCCTTGCCGCATCTAAGGTCGTAGAAAAGGAGATTTCGGCAAAGGACAACGAGGCTCTTATCTCTGAGTTTCTTGTAAATGTCGGCGCCGAGCAGTAAGGCGCGCCGAAAATTCTTCGATCATACGGGAGAATAACATGAACGACAAGGCAGAAAAGGTCTATGGTGAGGCTTTTTTCGAGCTGTGTCTTGAAGAGTGTCCCGATAAGCTTCAGAGCATCACGGAGGAGCTTACCGCGCTTGGCGGCATCTTCCGCGAAAATCCCGAGCTTGTTAAGATAATGGGCACACCCACGATCTCAGCAGAGGAAAAGCTTTCGCTTACCAAAGAAATTATCGAAAACGGAAACGTTTGTGAGCTTTGCGGCAACCTGCTGTGCGTTCTTGCGGAGCGCGGCAGATTCAATTGCTTTGACGGTATCGTGAAGCAGTTCAGAGCAAAGTATAACGAGCATTTCAATATTGCCGATATCACTGTTACAACAAGCGCTCCCCTTACAGAGGAGCTGCGCAGCAAGATCATCGCAAGAATGTCCGAGGTTACGGGCAAAAAGGTCAACCTGCGCGAAAAGCTTGACCCCGATATTATCGGCGGTATCGTGATAGATCACGGCAGCACTCGCTATGACGGAAGCGTCAAGTCGAGAATAAGCGCGATAAAGAAGGAGCTCGGCTCTGTTATTGCGTAAAAATAAACTATAAGAAAGGGAAGTAGTAATGGATTTACGCCCCGATGAAATAACGGGCCTTATCAAGGACCGTATTAAAAACTACAACGCTAAGATCCAGCTCGGCGACATCGGTACGGTCGTTACCGTCGGTGACGGTATCGTGCGTATCCACGGTCTGGAAAAGTGCATGATCAACGAGCTTCTTGAGTTTGAGAACGGCGTTCAGTGCATGGCGCTCAACCTTGAGCAGGACTTTGTCGGCGCTGTTATGCTTGGCTCTGACGCGGGCATAAAGGAAGGCGACACAGTAAAGCGCACAGGCAGCATCGTATCCGTTCCTGTCGGCGAGGAGCTGCTGGGACGAGTTGTAAACTCCCTCGGTCAGCCTATCGACGGCAAGGGTCCGATCCTTGCAAAGGAGACCCGCCCTATCGAGAAGATCGCTTCCGGTATCATCACAAGAGAGCCTGTAAACGTACCTCTTCAGACAGGTATCAAGGCTATCGACAGCATGATCCCGATAGGCAGAGGTCAGCGTGAGCTGATCATCGGCGACAGACAGACAGGTAAGACTGCTATCGCTATCGACACTATCATCAACCAGCACGACAAAGATGTTATCTGCATCTATGTTGCTATAGGTCAGAAAAACTCTACCGTTGCAGGTGTTGTTGAAACGCTTCGCGCAAACAATGCTCTGGATTACACCATCGTTGTTTCCGCGACCGCTTCCGAGCTTGCACCGCTTCAGTATATCGCTCCCTATTCGGGCTGCACCATGGGTGAGTACTTCATGGACAAGGGCAAGGACGTTCTCGTTGTATACGATGACCTGTCCAAGCATGCCGTTGCCTACAGAACACTCTCTCTGCTGCTTAAGAGACCCCCGGGACGTGAGGCGTTCCCCGGCGACGTATTCTATCTGCATTCAAGACTTCTTGAGCGTGCTGCTCGTCTTAATGCAAATTACGGCGGCGGCTCTCTGACTGCGCTTCCTATCATTGAAACACAGGCAGGCGACGTTTCCGCGTATATCCCCACAAACGTTATTTCCATCACTGACGGTCAGATCTACCTTGAGACCGAGCTGTTCAACGCAGGTGTTCGCCCTGCCGTAAACCCCGGTATCTCGGTATCCCGTGTAGGCGGTAACGCGCAGATCAAGGCAATGAAGAAGGTTGCAGGTACTCTGAAGCTTGACTACTCTCAGTACAGAGAGCTTCAGTCCTTTGCACAGTTCGGCTCTGACCTCGATCAGGATACAAAGAACCGTCTTGCAAAGGGTGAGCGTATCGTTGAGGTATTAAAGCAGGATCAGAACTCCCCCCTCGCTGTTGAGGAGCAGGTAGTTATCATCTATGCCGTAATCAACAACTATCTGGCATCTATCGAGATCGAGAAGATCAAGCAGTACCAGAAGGACCTCATCGACCACATCAAGGCTAACAAGCCCGAGATACTCACAAGCATCAAGACCGAGAAGGCTATGACGCCCGAAAACGAGGCTGCGGTAAAGGAAGTTCTCACAAGCTTCGCCGCTTCCTATGCGGGCTAAGCACGAAAGGAGTAGCAATATGAAACAGGCTGCTTTTGTACTCAGCATAATCGCAACCACCATCAGCGTTGCTGCTGCTCTTGCAGTTGCATGGCTGTACCTTGAAAAGAAGGTAAAGTATATCACAACGGAAGACAGTATCCAGTGATATTTCTTGGTTAACAACATAAACACCAATCCAAAATATGGAGGTGATATATCATAGCAAGCGGAAATATGAAGGATATCAAGCGCCGCATTAAGTCTGTCGGCTCCACACGTCAGATAACTAAAGCGATGGAGCTGGTAGCCTCTAGTAAGCTGCGTAAGGCTAAGACCCGCGCAGAACAGGCGCGCCCCTATTTCACCGAGCTTTACCGCTCTATGTGTGAGATAGCTTCCGCAAATCTGGATTTCTCAACAGTGTTCACACGCAAAAGAGAGATCAAAAACAGACTTTTTATCGTCATCGCAGGTGACAGAGGTCTTGCAGGCGGATATAACTCCAATTTGCTGAAGCTCGCCGCCGCTGCGCATGAAAACGACGCCCAAAAGCCGAAGATAATTGCTATCGGCAAGAAAGCGATCGAGTATTTCTCAAAGCGCGGATATGAGATTGTCGGCAGCTTCCCGAATGTTGCGGAGGATATCAAGCAGGCGACAGCCTTTGATATTGCAAACATTGCGATAGATATGTTCAAAAAGGGCGAGGTAGACGATGTTCAGTTGTTCTATACAACGTTCGTTTCTTCGCTTACACAGGAGCCGCAGCAGATGGCTGTGCTCCCTATGCAGACACAGAAGCTTGAGAACTACGGCACTATGAACTACGATCCCTCTCCCGAGGCAGTGTTCGACCGTATCGTTCCCAGATTTACTGCAAGCCTTTTGCAGTGCGCTGTCGTTGAGGCTTATGCTTCCGAGCAGGGCGCGCGCAGAACGGCTATGGAATCTGCAACAGATAATGCCGACGAGATGATAGCAAGTCTCTCGCTGTTGTACAACCGCGCAAGACAGGCAAGCATCACACAGGAGCTGACCGAGATCGTCGGCGGCGCAAATGCGCTTGAATAAGCACATCAGCATTTCCAACTAACGGAAAGGAAAAGTTAGAAAATGACAAAACAGAACATAGGCACGATCGTTCAGGTCATCGGTGCGGTTCTTGATATCAAGTTCAGCCCCGATAACCTTCCCAATCTGCTTAATGCTATCGAGATCGACAACAACGGTCAGAAGCTGGTCGTTGAGGTTGCACAGCATATCGGCGACGATGTCGTTCGCTGTATCGCTATGGGTGCTACCGACGGTCTTGTAAGAGGCATGGAAGCAGTTGACACCGGTGCTTCCATCAAGGTTCCTGTCGGAGAGGAAACACTGGGTCGTATCTTCAACCTTCTCGGTGACGCGGTTGACAACAAGCCTCAGCCCGAAACCGCTGAAAAGTGGGAGATACACCGTCCCGCTCCCACATTTGAGGAGCAGGAAGCCTCCAACGAGGTGCTTGAAACAGGTATCAAGGTCGTTGACCTTATCGCTCCTTACCTTAAGGGCGGTAAGATCGGTCTGTTCGGCGGTGCCGGCGTAGGTAAGACCGTTCTTATCATGGAGCTTATCAACAACGTTGCAAAGCAGCACGGCGGTATCTCTGTATTCACAGGCGTTGGCGAGCGTACCCGTGAGGGTAACGACCTGTACAACGAGATGACAGAGTCCGGCGTTATCAACAAGACCGCACTCGTATACGGTCAGATGAACGAGCCTCCGGGAGCAAGAATGAGAGTTGCTCTGTCCGGTCTTACTATGGCGGAATACTTCCGTGATCAGCAGGGTCAGGACGTGCTGCTCTTTATCGACAACATCTTCCGTTTCACACAGGCAGGTTCTGAGGTGTCTGCGCTGCTGGGTCGTATGCCCTCAGCCGTAGGCTATCAGCCCACACTGTCCACAGAGATGGGCGCTCTCCAGGAGCGTATCACCTCCACAAAGAAGGGCTCTATCACTTCCGTTCAGGCAGTTTACGTTCCTGCGGACGACCTTACCGACCCCGCACCCGCTACGACATTCGCACATCTGGACGCTACCACCGTACTTTCCAGAAACATTGCGTCTATGGGTATCTACCCCGCAGTAGACCCGCTGGAGTCCACCTCCAGAATACTCACACCCGACATCGTAGGTCAGGAGCATTATGAGGTTGCGCGTGCGGTGCAGTCTATTCTCCAGCGCTATAACGAGCTTCAGGATATCATCGCTATCCTCGGTATGGACGAGTTGTCCGATGAGGATAAGCTGACTGTTTCCCGTGCAAGAAAGATCCAGCGTTTCCTGTCCCAGCCGTTCTCCGTTGCGGAGCAGTTTACAGGTATGGAGGGCAAGTATGTTCCTCTGAAGGAAACTATCCGCGGCTTCAAGGAGATCATCGAGGGCAAGCACGACGATCTGCCCGAGTCCGCATTCCTGTTCGTTGGTACTATCGAAGAGGCAGTGGAAAAGGCGAAGAAGGGTTAAGGTGAAAGCTTATGACTCCGTTCAAGCTTGAGATCATCACGCCCGAAAAGAAATTCTTTGACGGCGAGACCGAGCAGATAATCGTTCGTACCACCGTCGGCGACGTGGGTATCCTTAACGGACATGAGCCGTATTGTGCGGCACTGGGAATAGGTCAGATGCGCGTTATGGTGGACGGAAAGCTTCGCCATGCTGCGACATCGGGCGGCATTATCAAGGTAAGCCGCGAAAAGACCGTTGTTCTGGTGGATTCCTGCGAATGGGCTGACGAGATCGACGTTAAGCGTGCAGAAGCAGCCAAGGATACAGCTGAAGCTCGTATCAAGGCGGCAGAAAGCGATAGACAGCTTAAAATGGCTGAAACAAAGCTTAAGCGCGCGCTCAATCGTATCGACGCGGCAAGATTTAAATAACACACAAGGCTGTACGTTTTGTACAGCCTTTGTTTTATGTCTGAGATTGACTTTTGTCGGTGTTTGTGATATCATAATACAATGAGCCGCGATTCGGCGGTTTTTTCACGAAAAAGAGGTATAAATTTATGCGAATGAGAAAAAAGAAGCACCTTGAGGACAGGCTCGCTGCCTGCAAAGAGGTCATGATCTATATGCAGAATCAAAACGAATTTGCCGATGATCCGCTTGATGACGAGCTTTTCTTCGACAGTATGAGGGTGTTTGGAAACAACAATCCTCTGCACCTGGAGATAGGCTGCGGCAAGGGCGCGTTTATAATCGAGCTTGCAAAGCGCAATCCCGATATTAATTACATAGCCATCGAAAAAACGCCGAACGTTATCGTTACAGGCGCGGAAATGCTTATCGAAAGCGGCATGAAGAATGTGCGTTTTTGCCTTGGACAGGCGGAATATCTGCACCATCTGTTCCGCCCTCATACAGTTGAGAGGCTGTACCTCAACTTCTCCTGCCCGTTTCCCAAGGAGAGCTACGCCAAGCATCGCCTGACCCACACAAGATTTTTGGAAATTTACCGCGAGGTGCTGAAAAGCGGCGCGGAGATACATCAAAAGACCGACAACCGCAGATTGTTTGAGTTTTCCATCGAGCATTTTTCCGCAAACGGCTTCAGAATGCAGAATGTTTCGCTTGACCTGCATAACAGTGGGTTTGAGGGGAATATTATGACGGAGTATGAAACGCGCTTTACCGAAATGGGGCTTCCGATATACAGACTGGAGGCCATAAACCCCTAAAGCGCAAAGGAGCGCCATGAAAAAGATCAACGGCACATTTAAAAGCGCCTCGGGGCTTTGTGATGTACATTATTATTTCTATCTGCCGAAAAAGCCGAAAGCGGCAGTTATGCTATCGCATGGAATGTGCGAGTATATCGAGCGATATGAGGAATTTGCACAGTTTTTATGCGACAGCGATGTAGCATTCTGCGGCTGTGACCATATAGGTCATGGACGCTCTATTGCAAGCGAGGATATGCTTGGATACTTCGGGCATGAGCTTGGGCATATCCGCATGGCGCAGGACTTGCAGAGAATGAAGCGCGTTATGGAGAAAAAGCTGCCGAATATTCCGCATTTTTTGATAGGACACAGCATGGGTAGCTTTCTTGCGAGGATATACTTTTCGCGCTGTCGCACTGATCGTTGGAGCGGTGCTATATTCCTCGGTACAGCAGGTCCTGTTTCGTGGCTTGGTGCGCTTGAAAATCATCTTGATAATCTCGCTGTCCGACGCGGAGAGTTTTGGCGCTACACCTGGGGCATGGATCTAGCGCTTGGAGTGTTCAACCTGCGCACTGTGAATTACCGTACGCCCAGCGATTGGCTGACGCGCGATGATGCAGTGGTCGATAAATTCCGAGCTGACCCAAAGTGCAATTTTGCATTCACGTCCATTGGCTACCGCGATCTTATCACAGCGCTCATCTTCTGCAACAGCCGCTTTGTTGTCGAAAATACGCGCACCGATGTTCCTATGCTTTTTATGTCGGGCGGAATGGACCCTGTCGGAGAATACGGCTACGGCGTGCGTAAAGCTTGCAGGCGCTACAAGCGGCACGGCTGCAACGCAAGGCTGCGTATCTACCGCGAGGCGCGCCACGAGCTTCTCCATGAGCTTAACAAGGAAGAGGTATTCCGCGACCTGTTGGATTTTATCATCAAACGTGCTTAGCCTTGACAACTTCCCGAAATAGTGCTAAAATATTAGCGTAAGGGAGTGATAGTATGGCAAAGCGCGACGATCGCAAAAAAGACAATAACAAGCTTGAACGAGCAATAGTAAGAAACTGGATAATCTGCGGCGTTTCGGCTGCCGCGATAATCATTCTCAAATTTTTTGTTAATTAAAGATCCTCGGAGTTATCCGAGGATCTTTGTGTGTATGCAGAGATGTGCCGCGGCACGAAAAATAGGAGGAAAACGCGCCGCGGCAATGAAAAGAACACTCGGAGCAGCCGTTGTGTCATCGGCTTTTCCGATTTTTATGTAAACGCCATTATCGGCGGTAGGTGGAATGATTTAATAATACACCACAAATGTGAAATAAAAGTCATGGTTATGTGAAAAAGCAAGGAACTTTTAGCCGCTTTCACTTTACATCGGAGGGATTTTGTGGTATACTAATACTATGTTTTAATCTCTCGTTGATTATATAGACATTTGATTTTATCGGCTCTTTGCCGAGGAGGTATAATATGTACAAGGAATTTTCAAACAAGGTCTCGGGTGTTCAGCCCTCTGCCATCAGAGAGATACTGAAATTTACCGCTGACCCTACCGTTATCAGCTTCGCTGCGGGAAATCCCGCGCCTGAGGCGTTCCCTACCGATGTTATCGCAAAGCTCTCTGCGGATATCTTCGCTGAAGAGCCCATAAACGCGTTGCAGTATTCCATCACCGAGGGATATCCCAAGCTGCGCGAGTGGCTTAAGGACGATCTTACAAAGCAAGGTCTGTTCAAGGACGGCGATAATGTTATCATAACATCGGGTGCGCAGCAGGCCATCGAAACAGTTGCTAAGATACTCTGCAACGAGGGCGATGTCATCATCTGCGAAGACCCTGCGTTCATCGGCTCGCTGAACGCGTTCCGCTCCTATGGAGTTAAGCTTGTCGGAATCCCCATGGACGCTGACGGAATGATTATGGACGAGCTTGAAGCGGCGCTGAAAGCTAATCCTACAACAAAGTTCATTTATACTATCCCGAACTTCCAGAACCCCACAGGCAAGACTACAACTTTGGAGCGCAGAAAGCAGATGCTGGAGCTTGCCAAGAAATACGGCGTTTACATCGTTGAGGACAATCCCTACGGCGCGCTGCGTTTCTCGGGCGAGGACGTTGCAAACATCAAGTCGCTTGACGACAGTAAGCACGTTCTGTATTGCGGAAGCTTCTCAAAGGTTCTCGCTCCCGGTCTGCGCGTAGGATATCTCCTTGGCGACAGCGAGGTGATTGCAAAGGCTACCGTAGGACTTCAGACCAGCACAGTTCACACAAATATCTGGGCGCAGATGCTCACCTACCGTTTCCTCACAACCGTGGACTTCGGCGAGCATATCGCAATGTTGCGCGATATCTACCGCAAGAAGTGCAAGCTCATGCTGGACGGTCTGAAAGCAAATCTCCCCGATTTTATCGAGCTTACAAATCCCGAGGGCGGCCTGTTCATCTGGGGCACACTTCCCGATAAATACGACATGAATGCTTTTTGCAAAGAGGTCGTTCTGCGTAAGGTCGCACTCGTACCCGGAAATGCCTTCTCCGCTGACGAAAGCGCGGTATCTCACAGCTTCCGTATGAATTTCTCCACTCCCACCGATGAGCAGATAATCAAGGGCGTTGAGATACTTGGTAAGGCTGCAAAAGAAATTTTGAAATAATAACGGCGGAGGGACACCCGCATCTCGCCGCCCTTGTATACACGAAAGGAAAACATCATGGAAGAACAAAAGAAGAATATGCTGAGCCTTATTCAGCCGACAAACACTCCGCATCTCGGTAACTACCTCGGCGCAATGCAGAACTGGGTAAGGCTGCAGAATGACTATAACTGCTTTTTCGGTATTGCGGATCTTCACTCCATTACCGTAAGACAGGACCCCGTTAAGCTGCGCGCTCAGATCAAAGAGAGCTATGCGCTGCTTATCGCGGCAGGTCTTGACCCCGAAAAAAGCACGCTGTTCGTGCAGGGTCACAACTGCCATCATGCCGAGCTTAGCTGGATACTCTCCTGCTACACACAGTTTGGCGAGCTTTCCAGAATGACGCAGTTCAAGGATAAGTCCGCCAAATATGCCGATAACATCAACGCAGGTCTTTTCACATACCCCGTGCTCATGGCGGCGGATATCCTGCTGTATCAGGCTGATCTCGTTCCTGTCGGCGCTGACCAGAAGCAGCACTTAGAGCTTGCAAGAAACATCGCACAGCGCTTCAACGGCGTTTACGGCGATACTTTCACAATGCCCGAGCCTTACATCACAAAGACCACAGCAAAGGTGATGTCGCTTCAGGAGCCAACAAAGAAGATGAGCAAATCCGATGAGAACCCCAACGCTTCCGTATGGGTACTTGACGATAAGGATACCATTATCCGCAAGTTCAAGCGCGCGGTTACAGACAGCGAAGCAGAGGTCTGCGCACGCGAGGGCAAGGACGGTATCATAAACCTTATGTCCATCTATTCCGCCGTTACAGGCAAGAGCTTTGAGGATATCGAAGCTGAGTTCAAGGGCAAGGGCTACGGCGATTTCAAGCTTGCCGTGGGCGAAGCTACAGCGGATATGCTTGCACCTATGCAGACTGAATTTAAGCGTATCTCGGCAGACAAGGCGTATCTTGAGAACTGCATGAAGCAGGGCGCCGAGAAGGCTTACAAGGCAACCAGGAAGACGCTCCAGAAGGTGCATAAAAAGGTTGGATTTGTTACACTTTAATGCTTAATATACATTGTGTATATACCGCATTAAGATTATACTTTAAGTTTCGTTAAAATCACGAAATACGCCCCTAAATCAACAGTGTAAGCTGTGATTATCTACAAAATTAACACTATTTTCGAATTATCTCTTGCATTTTGGGGCGTTTTCTGATAAAATAATATACGTTACTGAAATCACACTAGAGAGGTAGGTGCTTATAATGGCAAAGTGCGAAATCTGCGGCAAGGGCGTAACATTCGGTATCAAGATGTCTCACTCCCACAGACGCAGCAACAGAACATTCAAGCCCAACGTTAAGAAGGTTAAGGCTATCGTAAACGGTACTCCTTGCAGAGTAAATGCCTGCACACGCTGCCTTCGTTCCGGTCTTGTACAGAGAGCTATCTAATAACTTTGTAAATAAAGTTATACTTTTTACAAAAATTATTACCCCTGTCCGCAATAGTGGACGGGGGCTTTCTGTTTATATTCCAGATTTTATACATTGAGTAATTTGTGGTGATAATAAATCTCCCCGTATTCAAGCGAATACGGGGAGATAGTTATTTAAGCATAAGTGCTGAACAATGCGCCGATAGTGTAGGCGTAGCTCTGGGTGCTTGCTGCGGTATAGCTGAATGCTCCGCTGCTGCCTGCAAGCCTGTTTATCTGCTCGGCTTTCTGAATCACCTTGGAAGCAAAACCGCCCTCGCCGAAAGTGGTCTTGAGGTCAGTCGCAGACACATTAGGCATCTTATCTGCGTCAAACGTAAGCTTGTTGTCAGAACCAAGAGTTATTCCTGCTCTTTGGAGAGAGCCTGAGTATACCTTTGCCGTGTTGACAAGGATAACGCCTTTTTGGAGAACGTTGGTGTCTTCAGCTTCGCCGAGCGACTCAATAAAGGTGTTGTAGTCCTCTACAAAGCCCTCAATGACTTTCTGAGCCTCGTCCTTGTCGTACTCGCCGCCGTATTTCAGACCGTCTGCAAAGCGTTCTAAGCTCTCTGCGGAGCCTGATGTGTTGAATGCCGCCTGCTTTACCGATATCGCCTTTTCGGCGGAATCCTCTTCCTTGCTGCCGAAAATGGAGTTGTACAGCTTTTCATACTCCTGCTTGATATAATCATCGCCGTACTTGACGAGATTATCCAGCGTTTCGTCAACAGACTTGCTGTTGAATACCGAAGCATTATACTTGTTGTACCTGTTGCTGTACAGCGATGACGCCATCTGCTGCTTGGTGTTCACAACCGCCATTTTGTACTGAACAGAAGCCATATTACCTATAGTTGCCATAAGATCGCCTCCTTGCCGTTAAATTATTATATGTGCCTTTTGGTTTTGATTTTATCAGCTCACCTTGCGCACGATAGCGATAGGTGTCTGCTGTGAGCACTGGTCAAGGGGATTGTCGCTGAACACCTGAGAAGCAAATTCCGCAGGGTAGTCCTTACGGCATACGCCGAGCACTGTTGCAGCGATGTCGTTTGCGTCGATGATAACTACATCGTGACCGATGTGCTTTGTAAGCTCTGCTGCGACCTCGTCAGGCCTGTCGGGAGCCATTTTTGCGTAGCGGTTGTAGGGCGGAAGTGTATAATCACACGGACCGTCGATAGCACGCGCCTTCATGCCGCAGATGTTGTAGAACACGCCTCTTTTACCGAACAGCTTGCCGACCGCCGCACAGGCTGCCGCAAACAGCACCTTGGGTCTGCCAACCTCGCGTATGCAAAGCTCCATGGTTTCGGGCATTCCAAGACCGATACCGTAGTTTGTTTTTACAACAAAGCGGGAGAGGAATTTGGCAAGACGCGAAACCTTGATCTCATCGATCGGGAAAGCACGTCCCTGTGATATCGCGATTATCTTTTCAGAAATGATTATCGTATCTCCGTCCTCAAGATACTCTTTAACATACTTATCAAGCACGTCCGAGATAACGTCGTCCTTGGTGATAACGTGAGTTTTTACAGGATAACGTGCAAATCTGCCGAAGTCTGTATCTATCTCTAAGTTTTTGCCCTCGTTGGGCTGAAATGGCATTTCCATACTTCTTTTCCTTTGAGTTTCTTTTTATTTTATCAGCCTACGCCGTAGGTCTTTCTGTATTCCTTCATCTTGTCAACATACTCTGCACCGGGAATAACGCCCTTTTCGAGTGCGTCGATGATGTCGTTGATGGTAACGATAGAATATACCTTGACGCCAAACTCCTCATACACTTCCTGTACAGCGGACTTATCGGAGGTAAGACCCTTTTCCATACGGTCAACGGTGATAACCATGCCCTGAAGATCGATATCGGCAGCGCCTGTCAGCTTGGGGAGTACCTCGCGCAGCGCCTTTCCGCTGGTCATAACGTCCTCGATGATAACTACCTTTTCGCCGTTTTCAAGGTTTTTGCCTACGAACATACCGCCCTCGCCGTGGTCTTTAACTTCCTTGCGGTCAAAGCAGTAGTTTACGTCCATACCGAACTTGTTGTACAGCGCTGTGCAGGCAGCAACGGAAAGCGGGATACCTTTGTATGCGGGGCCGAACAGTGTTTCGGGTGTAAGACCGTTGTCCTTGATGCACTCTGCATAGAACTCACCGAGCTTTGCAAGCTGAGCACCTGTCTTGTAGTTGCCGCAGTTGATGAAATAGGGAGCAAGTCTGCCGCTCTTGAGCGTAAACTCGCCGAACTTCAGCACGCCGCTGTCCACCATGAATTTTATAAAGCTTTCTTTGTATGTCATAGCTGCTCCTTCCTATGCGCTTTGCAGAGCATAGATATCTATATTATTTTTCAGTATTATTATACCACAATACTCATTATTTTGCAATAGATTTTGCTTTGCAGCGGTAAAAAACAGCGTTTTTTCGTCCCCGAACTCATCAAAAAGACCGCTCTCTGTAAAAACTTTGATTTTTCACAAATTAATATGTGCATTTTTGCAGAAACTTCGGTTTAAAACTCTTGACATTTTCGTGATTATGTAGTAAAATAGAAGAGGCTATTTATAAACGGTGAATTATGCCCGTTTTAAAACAGCTTGGCGTTTATATTAAATCATTTACATATCAACGTTACGGCGGCATTAATATATGATAAACAGGAGAACAGCCGTTAATTTATATACTTATATTTTCATGACATTACGGCGCGGTTGGCGCTGTATGAGAGTATCCGCAAAGGCGGTATATAAGTGTATCTTATCTTGACAGCGCGGTGCAGACATCGCGATATTCTATTTTCCAACAAAATTATATATTTTATCCCGCCGATTTCTAAAAGGAGGGAAAAGAACGATGGACGACGTATTGATGAACGTATTGATCGGCGTCGCAGCGTTCCTTGTAGGCGCGGTCGCGTGCGGCTTTATCTGCTTCAAGCTTGGTATAAAGCACCGCATAAAGACTGCCGAGGCGCAGTTTGAGTCTGCCGAAAAGGAAGCTGCAAGGATCATCGCAGAAGCCAATGAAAAGGCTGCAACAAGCAAGAAAACTGCACTCGTTGAGGCAAAAGACGAGATCCACAAGCTCCGTACTTCCGCGGAGAAAGAGATCCAGCACCTCAAAAACGACACAGAGCGCGAGCTGAAGGAGCGCAGAAGCGAGCTTTCGCGTTCAGAGCGCAGACTTCAGCAGAAAGAGGAAAACCTCGACAAAAAGACCGACAAGATCGAAAAGCTTGAAGAACAGCTTCAGGCAAAGCACAAAAAGGCTGACGAAAAGATCGCCGAGGCAGATCAGCTCAAAGCAAGCCAGATGGATATCCTGGAGCGTATTTCGGGATTCACCACCGAGCAGGCTAAGGAGCATCTGCTGATGATGCTCGACAGCGAGCTTTCTCACGAGAAAGCAGTTAAAATTTCCGCTTATGAGCAGCGCATAAAGGACGAGTCCGACGAAAAGGCTCGCCAGTATGTTTCTCTTGCGATCGCAAGACTTGCCGCAGACACCGTATCCGAAATGGCAGTTTCTGTTGTGGCAATTCCAAATGATGAGATGAAAGGCCGTATTATCGGACGCGAGGGTCGCAATATCCGCGCTATCGAAACACTTACAGGCGTTGACCTTATCATTGACGACACACCCGAGGCTATCACACTTTCCAGCTTCGACCATGTAAGACGCGAGATCGCAAGGATCGCACTTGAGCGTCTTATTCAGGACGGCAGAATCCACCCCGCACGCATCGAAGAAACCGTTGACAAGGCTCGCCGCGAGGTTGAGCTTCGCATCAAGCAGGAGGGCGAGCGTGCCGTTATGGAGACCAACGTAAACGGTCTTAACCATGAGCTTGTTCGTCTTATCGGACGACTGAAGTACAGAACATCTTACAGACAGAACGTGCTTAACCACTCTATCGAGGTAGCACATCTTGCAGGCATTATGGCAAGCGAACTTGGTGTTGACCCTGCTCTCGCAAGAAGAGCTGGTCTGCTGCACGATATCGGTAAGGCACTTGACCACGAGATCGAAGGCTCGCACGTTCAGATCGGCGTAGATGTATGTAAGAAGTACAAGGAAAGCCCAGAGGTTATCCACGCTATCGAAGCGCACCACGGCGACGTTGAGTGCCGCACGGTCATCGCAGCGCTCGTACAGGCTGCGGACGCTATCAGCGCAGCAAGACCCGCTGCAAGAAGCGAAAACTACGAAAACTACATCAAGCGTCTTGAAAAGCTTGAGGAGATATGCAACAGCTACAACGGCGTTGACAAGTCCTTTGCTATTCAGGCGGGCCGTGAGGTTCGCATCATGCTGAAGCCTGAGTCCATCAGCGACGACGGCATGAAGGTACTTGCACGCGATATTGCTAAGAGAATTGAGAGCGAGATGGAATATCCCGGACAGATCAAGGTAAATCTGATCCGCGAGAGCCGCGCTGTTGATTACGCAAAATAATATTAAAACCGCCTCAAACGAGGCGGTTTTTGCGTTGCGAAAACAATATAACAAAAGCCTGAGAATATAAATTTCTCAGGCTTTCTATTACTTACTATTAAGATGTGATATCGATCACTTCTGCAAAAATACGTTGATAAGCTCATGTCCGACAGAGCGGAAGATTCCCGAAGCCTCAGCGTGAGCCTCATCGAACTTTTCTACGCCCTTTACTTCCTTGGTGCTGTCGTAAATGAGATAAGGAACAGGGTTTGAAGTGTGCGTTTTAAGCTCCAGCGGAGTGGGGTGGTCGGGACAGATAAGGATACGGATATCCTCGCCCTTGAACGCTTCAAGCATGGGACCGAGCACCTGTTCGTCGATTATCTCAATGGACTTGACTTTATTATCCACTTCAGCGCGGTGGCCGCACTCATCGGGAGCTTCCATGTGAACATAAACAAAATCTGCGCCGTCCTTAAGCGCCTTGATAGCCGCCTCAGCCTTGCCCTTGAAGTTTGTGTCGATGTAGCCTGTTGCGCCCTCAACCTCGATAACGTTCATTTCAGCGAACTTACCGATACCTTTGAGCAGGTCAACTGCGGATATCATCGCACCACTTACGCCGTACTTTTCCTTGAATGGCGTAAGCTCTGCGCGCTTGCCCTCGCCCCACAGCCAAATGCTGTTTGCAGGGCGCTTGCCGCGTGCTTCTCTTGCCTTGTTTACGGGGTGGTCTTTAAGCAGGTCATAGCTGCGCTTCATAAGGTCGAGCAGCTTTTCCGCGTTGGGGGAGGTGCTGAGATACTCGGTCACAACTCTGCCTGTGATGTCGTGGGGAGGGGTCATATTGCCGAGGTCAAGTGTTCCGTTGTTCCAGATAAGGCAGTGGCGATAGCTTACGCCGCTGTAGAATTTGAACTCCTCGTTGCCGAAATTCTCTTCTACATACTTGATAAGCTCCGCAGCCTCGGCGGTGGAGATATCGTCGGCGCAGTAATCTATCATCGTTTTCTTGGAGTAGTCAGCTTCGTCCGAAACAGTAACAAGATTGCAGCGCAGAGAAACATCTGTCGCTTTCATGTCTATACCTATAGAGCCTGCCTCCAGCGGAGAACGTCCCGTATAATACACTGCGGGGTCATAGCCGAGCACGGAGAGATTAGCCACATCGCTGCCGGGCTTCAAGCCCTCGCCGACTGTTTTCACCATTCCAACCTCGGATACCTTGGCGATCCTGTCCATGTTCGGCTTGTTTGCCTTTCCCATGGGAGTAGTGCTGCCCAGATCCTCACGGGGAGTATCTGCCATACCATCGCAGAGAAGAACTGCATATTTCATAGTTTGCCTCCTGAATTTATGTATTTATTGTCATTGTTTATTTTATCACAATCATATAAGTTTTGCAATATGATTTGAAATTTTTTCTGAGGTTCTTTATATCAGCCCGATATTTTTTGCCGCCATCTCCCACATATCCTCGTCAAATTCGGTCTTGTGGGGATAGATTTCGAGCAGTCTGTGCAGCTCGTCAAGACATTCTACCGAGTATTCATAGCCTGTTTTCAATATCTCACGCACGCCCTTTGCCCAGAAATTTGCTTTTTCGATCAGACCGCTTGTCTCAAACTCAACTAAGACCGCTTCGGTGTCGTATGGCAGAGAGATTATTTCAGCCTGCCAGCGGTCGGTGAACTCTAGCACCGCAAAGCGCGCGTCTGTTATGCGTTGATTTGGCATTCCGAGCGGGCCGCTGTTGACGATAAGCCTGCCGTCCTGCTCATAAACCAACGGAACGTGTGAGTGAGCGCACAGCATAACAGGCGCGGTCATTTCCGATATCGTCTGCTTTAATCTGTCAAGCGGCGGCTCCTTTTGCAGAAATTCATAATACGATGGGCGGTGAACTGCGAATATCCTGTCGCAGCCGTTTATATCAATCTCAAGCGTATCGGGAAGCTGCGAAAGCCAGTCCAAAGCCTCAGAGTTAAGATTTTCATAGGTATACAGCAGATTTCCCGTTTTGCTTCCGTATATCCAGCCCTTGGGGTCTTTGCGGTAATTCAGCAAATAGTCCTCGCGGTTGCCTTTTATGAACCAAGTTTTATATCTCGGCGGAATATTTCGCAGGATATCCACTGTTTTCTGCGGATACGGGCAGTCTGTGACATAATCCCCCAGAAATATCATTCCGTCGATATTGTTTTCATATATCCATTCAAGGCAGCGTGTGAGGGCGGTGTGGTTTGCGTGGATATCTCCAATCGCGGCTATGCGCATACTATGTACCTTTCTAATAAGCTCCGCCTGACCAAGCGGCGCAGGCGGAGCATTTGCTTTTTTAGCTTAATGTAAGTGCGGAGATGTAGTACAGACCTATCTCCTCAGACTGCTGAGGAACGATCTTTACAGTGTGCTCACCGCGCTCCATGAACGCAGCGACCTCCTGAAACTCCACATAGTTGCCCCAACCGTTCGGGAAATCACAGTTTATGGTCATTTTCAATTCACCATCAACATAAACGTCAAGCATACCGCCGTAGTTTACCATCTTTCCGTAAAGTATACCGATATTCTGCGCTTCAACTGTAAATTCAAGACCGCCGCTTATCTCTGTGCCGCCCTTAATCTTTGCCATCCAGGAATCGCCGAAATTACCGAAATTGGCTGTATTTTCCTTAAACATACCTATAGAAGAGCAGCGCTCATCGCCAACGCAGACAAGCTCAGCATTCTGATATTTGATGCCGCTGTCGCCTGTTGCTGCAAGCTCGGGTTCAGCGATGTCGATGCTGTCTATATTATCTATTACTGTCTGGAGATAGTTTGTTATCATCTGTGTAAGCACAGCGTGTCCCTGTACATTGGGGTGAATATTATCGTCAGAGATATCGGTCCATGCTATGTAGCCCTTGTTGATAACGTCAAGGATAGCGTTTCTGTAGGATATCATGGGGATATCATATTTTACCGCTATTTCGTTGTGTTCGGTCTGAACGCTGGTGCCGTTCTCCTGCGTCATTGCAAGACAGATTATAGCAGGCGCAGACTCATGACTCCACAGCTTTCTGATAAGGCCCTCATAAGCAGACTTATTGATCTTCATACGGTCACTTGTGTCGTTTACGGAAAAATCCACAAAAACAAGATCGGGATCATGCTGAAGAACATCGCGGTCGGCGCGGTGAATACCGATATATGAGCCTGTAGCGCCTATGCCTGCATTAACGTGATTTATCTTTGCATCGGGATACTTCTCCTGAAGCCATTTTGTTGTCAGATCAGCATAGCAAAGTCCGCCGCCTGCGGAGCTTCCCTGCGTGATAGAGCCGCCGAGGTATGCTACTGTTACCTCCTGTCCAAGAATCAGCTGCTGAAAAAACTTCGCAAGACGTGCTTGATTGCCTTGATTTAGAACCGAGTTTATGATCATCATCGGTGTAAGCTCACCGCCAAGCTCATACACGACCTCGGGTATTTCCTCAACAGCGGAAGAAGTTGATGCATCGGAAGACGTCGATGTCGAGCTATCAGCTTCGCTTGTTGATGTATCACTCGTCGATTCACCGCTGACAGAGCTGTTGTCGCCGCTGTTGCAGGCGGTCATTGAAACCAGCATTGCAGCAGCAGTAAGAATGGATAAAAACTTTTTCATGCTAAAAACTCCTTAATTAAATTCCCCGCGTGTCTGCGGTCAGTGTTGATTTTTATTGCTCCTCAGCAGTGTCGCTTTCTGTAATATCAAGCGCATAGGAGGAGAAGTCGGGAAGCTCGTCCCGTGTTATGCAAAGTTGTGAATTGTAAGTTTCGGAAAGACGGTCGGCGTGGGTATAATTGCCCGAATATCTCCCGTCAGCGCCAATCGTGTATTCGCCGCTCGCCGGAGCGACCCACATCCACATTGCATTGTCGCGGTTCATATAGTTGATATCTGTCAGCACATCGCAGCTTGTTATAGCCACAGGCTTAACAGAGGTGGAAGATGTATGCGCAAGCACCTCAAACCTTGACGCATACGGCGCCGATGTGCCGAGATACATTCCCTGCCCGATGATATCACAGTAAGCGTCACCCGGATAATATTCCACATTGCTGCCGTTCCATACCCAGATAAGGTTATTCAGACCGTGATATTCGTTCATGCGTGCGAACATCAGTCTCCACAGCCATTTATAGCTTTCTGCGCTGCCGCCCCACCAATAAAGATCGGTGTCGCCATCGGGCAGCGGCTGCCATATCACTGTCATATACTCGGTCTTGAAGCTTTTAAGCACCTCGGCGATATTGTCAATGTCCTTTATCAGCAGATAGCAGTCGCGGGGTATCATATCGCTATCGGCTAAACCCTCTATCTCCTCAATGCTTGCCAAAGCAATATCACGTTCGGTATAAGCGCCGTCAAGACTGAACTCGGTACCGTTTTTGTAGAAGTGAGTTTCCTCGTCAGTCGGAGCATACCAATGCCAGCCCAGCGAAACCATGCCGCCGTTTCTGCCCCAGTCAAGCGCAAGGCCTATCTCCTTTTCGGCTTTTTCGGCGTTTTTCTCTCCCGCATAAAGCGAGGAATACATCAGATCGCCGCAGCGCATTGCAGGATAACGCTCGGTCACCGCATAGACCGCGTCTATCTCGTTGTTTGTGCCTGGGGTGATATTCTGCGCGGTCATAACTCTTGCGCCGTACATATTCGACAGATATTTCATCGTGCCGATAGTGTGGATACCTGTGTTTTTTCCGACGACGGAATCCTCGGTCTTATAGCAGGATGAGGCAGCAGCTTCGCCGTCCTCGACCAGTATATAGTCAATAGAAACATAGCCGTCAAGCAGCGCGAATGTAAGAAATGTTGAGCCTTCGGTGAGATATATGCTGTCTATGGCATACTGCGAAAACTGAAACTCCTCATTTGGCGGGATATAGTATGTGCCTATGTCGCCCTGTTCATCTGAAAGACGTATTGCGGCACCTGTGTATGAGGTCGCGGCAATGACTATTTTATAGTGCTGTGCCGATGGAACATCAGCGATATGCAAAAGCGTCTGGTCGCCCTCAAGCATAACATAGCCTTCGCCGTCAAACTCTCCGTCTGAACGCATCTCGCCTGCAAAAACTCCGCCCTCGGCGTTAAGCTTTAAAGATACCTCCTGCTTGTCTATCCTGTATTCCTTAGGCGGTAGATCTGTCACAGGGGGTATTGGCGTGACCGCTTCGCTTGTGTCCTCAGGCTCTGTCGTTTCGATTGTATCGGGTACGGAGCTTTGCGTAAGATCGGGAATTTTTGAACAGCCGCTTGCCGCTGTCACAACAAGCAGAAGTGCGATTATCTTAAAAAAGTGCTTCATATCATTCAATGATTATTTCATCTCCATCATGGATAACTTCGCCCAAACGTGCCATCTTACCGTTTATTGTGGTAGTTGTTGCGCTTGCAAGCAAGGTAGTGGGATTTTCCAAGAACGCTGCCAGCAGATCAAGGAATATCGGCTCACGCTCTTTGTTCTGAATGGGGAACTTAGCAGGCTCTCCGTTAAAGATAACATGGATTATATCCGCCTCTGTATCAGCAGAAACGGCAACGTTCACGGGCTGCCCTTCGCTGTTTTGTTTCTGCATTGTGATGATATCACCGTTATTCAGCGCTGTGTCGCTGCTTGCGCTCTCTCCGTTAAGCAGTGCGTGCTCGGGCGATATTTCTTTGCTGCGGCAAAGTTCGCCTAATGTGCAACAGTCATATGATATGACTGTGCTGCCGTTTTGTATTTCGGTGTCAGCGGTGACTATGCTGCCGTCCACAAGTATGTATTTTCCTGCAGTGATCTTTTCACCACAAAACTCTATCTCCGCCGTATAAAGGCTGTCTGCATCGAGATAGTCCGACAGATAAGCCGCGGCGTCCTCGCCGTCCTGTGCGAGAATTATGTTCACCTCATCGCCCTTTCGCACAACGGCATTTAGCGAAGCAAGCTTTCCGTTTACGGTTATCTCAGACGGAACCATGGGAGTTCCGCGCAGCAATATGCGCTCGCCGTTCAGTGTAAACGACAGCGGCTTTCCTGACCTGCCCATCAGATTTTCTGGCTTCATTCCCGCAAGTGCGGTAAGTTCGAAAACGGTAAGGCGGTTAGTGTCGAGAGTGCGAAGCTTTCTGCCGTTGAACGTTATCGTAGTAAAATCATATTTAATGCCCTGCGAAGCTGTCACAGCTATGCCGAGCGGAGTTGCGTGTTCAGTTCCGATATTTATGCCTGTGGGCGCTGTTATGCCGCGCATAAATTCTTTTCTGCCCACAACGACAAGAGAGGGGTTTATATCAAGTCCCTTTGCTACAAGCTCGGCAAGTCCCTCAAGTTTGCTTCCGCCGCCTACAAGGAAAACAGCCTGCGGAGCTTTGCCGTTTGCTTTCATTATCTCACTGCATATTGTGGAAGCAAGACTTTCGGTAACAGACTTCAAATGTTCCGTTATCTGCTCGCGTGTTATTTTGTGGGTGCATAGCAGTATGTCGGTATATTCAAGCTCCGCTGAGTCGCTTGTCTTTATTCTTTCGGCGGTGTTGAAGTCTACCAGCAGCTTTTTCATAAGCTCCTCAGTCACTTCGTCACCTGCGATGGTAGCCATGCCGTATGCTACAACGCTGCCATCTCGCGAAGCGGCAACGTCCGAAGTACCTGCGCCTATGTCGCAAAGCACGATGTTTATAAGTCTGAGCTCCTGAGGAACAATGATATTCATTGCCGCAATAGGCTCCAACGTAAGTCCTGCAACCTCAAGCCCTGCGATATCTACCGCCGCACAAAGGCTCTCCACAACATAAGCGGGAAGAAACGCTGCGATTATCTCGGTCTGAAGCTGCTCGCCGCGGTGTCCCTCGGGTTTGTTTACCTTATATCCGTCAAGCGTAAGCCCGATAACGCTGTGACCAACGCAGTAAAATGCGCTGTTTTCCTGCTGCTGAGAGAAACTCTCCTCTGCCTCTCGCACAGTCTCAAGCTCTGCGGCGGTGATGTCCTCAGCGCTTATTGAGCGTTTATCCGAAACATCATATACAGATGTGCTGCGCATAGTCACAAGCGCACGTCCCGCGGCAGCTATGCAAACGCGCGACAGCCTTATCATATTGCGCTTTTCAAGCTCCGCTCTGACTGTTTTTATGACAGCCGCAACAGCGTCTATATCCTCTATCTGACCATCTGTCATTGAGCGCTTTTCGTGCACGGCTGTTTCCATATCGAGTATATTATAGCCGTTGCCAGTCTTTTTCGCAAGAATACCGACTACGGTGCGCGTTCCTATATCAAGCGCAAACACCACATCGCCTTGCTGCTTTTTGGTGCGGCGAACAGGCTTTTTTGCCGCAGCTTTTTTCTCTGCGGTCTTTTTTTCTGTAGTTTTTTTAGAAGCTGCTTTTGTCTTTTTTTCGTCCTTTGCGTCCATTCTCCGCTTCCTTTCTTATTGCTTTATTTTAAGAGCCTTTCTAAGCTCTTTTTCGTCCTCGCCGAGAGCTACCGCAAGCAGTATATCTCCGCTGTGCAGCGTAGTTTTACCGCGCGGGATTATAGTGTGTCCGTTTCGGTCTATACATACGATATTGCAGTTTTGCGGCAGCGGGATATCCATAAGCGCCTCGCCGTCCAGCTTGTAATCCTCGGGAAGCGTTATCTCAAGCAAAGACGCTCCGCCGCTGAGCGGTATAAGCTTTTTTATCGCGCTGATATCCACCTCATGCTCAAGAAGCTGAATGATGTTGTCTGTGGCAGATATCACGATATCCACGCCAAGCATCTTAAGTGTTTCGGCATTTCTGGGATTGTTTACTTTTGCGATTGTCTTTTTCACTCCGAACAGCCTTTTGGCTATCTGACAGCACACGAGATTGTTTTCGTCCTGTCCCATAACAGCAACTATCGCGTCGGTCTCATGTATGCGGCAGGTGCGAAGCACATCGTCATCGGTGCCGTCGCCGCACACTACCTCCACATCCGAGTAGTTAAGCTCATTTGCACAAAAGCGGCACTGCTCCTTGTCAAGCTCTACAAGAACAACGGAGCTTCCGTGCTCAAGCAGGGTTTTCGCAAGATAAAAGCCTATCTTTCCGCCGCCTACTATTATCGTCCTCATTAAATTTACCTACGCTTTCTTGGCAAATACCAGCTTATCGCCCTCTGCAAAGACTATGTTGCTGTTTTGACTGCTGAATATCATCTCGCTTCCGCACATCACCGCAAAAAGCATCTCTCCAAGCTCATATTCTATATCATGAGCGGTTTTTCCCACAAGCTCCTTTGGAACTTCCATCGTGGTGAAATTTACACTGTGGTTTTCGAAGCTAAGTCTTGATGTAGTCTGCCCCTGATCCTCCATAGCGGCGCACGCGGAGCTTACGACAAGGCTCGTCGGACAAACGATATGTATTCCCATCTGCTCGCATATTCTGCCCTTGCTGATGTCGCGTATCCTTGCAAACACCTTTTCCACTCCGAATATCTGCGCAGCTATCTGTGCTGCCATAACGTTCATATTATCGTTGCCTGTTACTGCGCACAGCGCATCGCAGGACTCAATGCCTGCGCGTTTAAGCACATCGCGGTCTATCGGAATACCGACAGTCGTAAATCCGCTGAAATCATCAGGCAGCATATCAAAGCTGTTTTCGTCCTTGTCTATTACCGAGATATCATGGCCGTGCTTGTCAAGAGTGGCGGCAAGCTCTGAGCCTACCCTACCGCAGCCGATTATAAGTATGTTCATAAGAAGCTCCTATTTTCCTACACAGAAACGTTTAAATACCTCGGCGATAACTTCCTCGCTCGCTTTTCTTCCCGAAAGCTCATACACCGCGTCAAGTGCCTGCTCAAGCATAACTCCGACTGCATCGGGAGTAAGCCCAAGCTCTACTGCATTTATAGCCTCGTTCACTGCTTCTGCGGCGCGAATGATACAGCCGCGCTGACGCTCGTTCGCAAGAACTCCCGCCTGCATATCAAGCTTATCAAGCGACAGCCGCGATTTTATCTCATCGGCGAGAATATCGGCAGCCTTGTCGGATTTTGCGGAGATAAACACCGCTCTGCCGAGCTTTTCCTCTAGCCTTACCGTATCGAGAGTGAGCTGAAGGTCGCATTTGTTTACTACAGGTATCACGAGCTTTCCCGAAAGCTGCTCGATAAGCGTAAGGTCGTCTGTTTCGAGTGGTCTTGAACTGTCAAACACAGCAAGCACGAGGTCGGCGTTGCCAAGCTTTTTCAGCATTATCTCAACGCCTATCTTTTCTATCGCGTCATCTGTTTCGCGTATTCCCGCGCAGTCTGCGACTTTAAGCACCACATCGCCGAGCGAGATGGTTTCCTCAACGATATCGCGTGTAGTTCCTGCTATGTCCGAAACAATGCTGCGCTCCTCACCCGAAAGCAGGTTCATCAGCGTGGATTTTCCCACATTCGGCTTGCCGACTATCGCGCATGAGATACCCTCACGCACCAGCCTGCCCTTATCGTAAGCAGACAGCAGCGCGGAAAACTCCGCTTGCACAGCGGAAAGCTTTGCTTTCAGCCATTCTTCGGTGACAACGGGAGTGTCGTCATCGGGGTAGTCTATCCATGCGGATATCTGCGTCGAGATCTCCATTATTATATCAGAGATATCCTCTGCGCGGCGATACAACGCGCCCTCGCGCTGAGAGTTAGAGCAGCTTAAAAGCTGACCGCTCTGCGCGTTTATTATATCGGTGACTGCCTCTGCCTGCGTAAGCGACAGCTTGCCGTTAAGCAGCGCGCGCTTTGTAAATTCACCTGCTGCGGCAGGCTCTGCGCCTGCTTTTATACAAGCGGCAAGCACTCTGCGGGTAACGTATATTCCGCCATGGCAGGATATCTCGGCAACGTCCTCGCCCGTGTAGCTGTGCGGCGCACGGAACATAAGCAGAACGCCATCATCAAGGCGCTCCTCGCCGTCATATATCTTGCCGTAGGCGGCGCGGTAGCCCGAAAGCTCCTCCACAGATTTTCCCGACACAGGCTTGAAAACCTTTGCGGCAATATCTGCGGCACGCTCGCCCGATATTCTTATAACTGAGATTCCGCCCGCTGCGGGGGGAGTTGCGATAGCGCAGACAGTTGACATCGTTTATCCTCTTAAAAAATTATTTCTTGCCGAAAAGCGACGAGAAAAATCCCTTTTTCTTTTCGCCTTTTTCCGTCTTCTCGGGCTTCGGCTGAGGCTCTTCCTCCTCAAACACGTTTAGCAGCAGAGGCTTTGTCTTAAATTCCTCCGCCATATCGTCGAGAAGATATGTGTAGGTGCGTGTGGGCATAGCAACCTTGAAATCTTCAAGGGTATCACATTGAAGCAGCTCCTCCAGCTTTTCCGCCATTCTTTCGGGAATGCTGTCGGCAGCGCTGTCGTAATATTCCTCACACGCGATATTGTATTCTTCAGCAGGATTTCTACCGCTCACCTGTGTGAGGTGTATGCCCTCGCGCAGATATGCGGTGTAGTCGAGATAGTCGCACCAAAATTCATTCAGCAATGCCGCAAGAATGATGTTCTGTTTTTCTTGAAGCGCTATCTCGTTGAATTTCTGCTTTGCTTTTTCGTAAAGCTCGGGAGCGTGCTCCTGCCACAGCTCGGAATTATAGCTTCCGTCAAGTAAGCCCTTTCTGCGGCGGAAGGTCTGCTCGCGGTGCTTTTCGCCTATCATGGTGTATTTCATGAGGTTTACGCGCTCATCAAACGTGTCACCCTCTGAAATGCGCTGGATACGCTCGGCTTCTTTAAGCAGCGTTTTGTCGTCGATAGCGCCGCTGACGCTTTCGTCGGGGAAATGCCGTCCCGCAAGCTTTTTCAGCTCGTATTTATTCATTATCTCGTCGTTTGCGGCGGCGAAAAAGCGGCTTTCGCCGATATCGCCCTGTCGTCCCGCACGTCCGCGAAGCTGTCTGGTTATGCGTGAGCTTTCTCTCATCGAGGTAGCCAACACCAACAAACCGCCCGCTTCAACAACGAAATCTTTTTCTACGCAATCCTCGCCGCCAAGCTTGATATCAACGCCGCGGCCTGCCATATTGGTAGATATCGTGACAGCGCCCTTTTCGCCTGCACGGGATATTATCGCTGCCTCCTCGGCGTCGTTTTTAGCATTAAGAACAGCGCAGGAAACACCCTTTTGACGTAATTCTTCAGCAATAGCCTCGGACTCCTCAATGCTTTCCGTGCCGACAAGCACGGGGCGCTGAGACTGCGCTGCTTCTTCAATTGCGGAGATTATCGCGGCGCGCTTTTCCTCGCCGCAGCTATACATTTCAAGCGGGTGATCGGTACGCTTACAGGGAAGCCTTGTCGGAATAACATCGGTAGACAGCGCATAAAGCTTTTCAAATTCTTCGCGCGCAAGCTCGGCTGTGCCTGTCATGCCCGCTATCTTCGGATAAAGCCTTGCGAAATACTGCAGCGCGATATTGCCCATTATACGTCCGCGCGAGGTTATTTTAAGCTGATGCTTTGCTTCTACCGCAGACTGAAGCTCACCGGGGAACACACGTCCTATTGCAGCTCTTCCCGTGAACTCGTCGATAAGCACGATAGCTCCGTCCTTGACGATATAGTCCTTGTCCTCTTTCAGCACTGTGCGCGCTTTAAGGCAGGCGCATATCTTTGCAAGCAGGGGAGCGCCCTCCTCGCTGTAGATATTACAGCCGAAGATATCCTCCGCGCGGTCAGCGCCATCGTCTGTGAGGTAGACATTGCGGCTTTCCTCATCTATCTCGAAATCCTCGTCAAGCTCAAAATCAGTGAGCTTTGCGTATACCTCTGCTGTTGCGCTGCCGTCTTCTGCGGCGAGGTCGCCAGCAATCACCAGCGGTATGCGCGCTTCGTCGATAAGGATACTGTCTGCCTCATCGACAATGGCAAAATCGAGCGCTTCGGGGAACACCATTTCATCGGGGTCAAAGCAGACAAAATCGCGCAGGTAGTCAAAGCCTGCCTCTTTTGCGGTGAGGTATACTACCTGTTTTTTATATATGCTCTTGCGTTCATTTCGGTCGGTCTTTTCGGTGATAAAGCCTACAGATACGCCCATAGCGTCATAAACAGGCTTCATCCATTCGCAGTCGCGCTTTGCGAGGTAGTCGTTGAATGTAAGCACATGAACAGAGCCGCCGTTTATTGCCTGCATACACGCAGCAAAAACAGCGCAGAGCGTTTTACCCTCGCCTGTCTGCATCTGCACCATTCTGCCCTCATAAAGTGAAAGCGCGGCAGAGAGCTGCTCGTCAAAGGGAGTGATGCCAAGTGTTTTCTGCACTGCACAGTAGCAGCGTGCGTACACCTCTTCAAAGGAAGCTCCGCTTGCGCCGCCGTTTTCGGCAAGGCTTTTTATTTTTGCGATTGCTGCTTTTTTATCCATCTTATCCTCTTAGCTGATATTCTTTATCTCGTTTATTCTTTCGCACAGGTCGCGGCGGCGAAGCTCCAGCCATTTCGACACCGTGCGCGTTGTCTGTCCGCACTGAACCATTTCTTCAAGGCGCTCGAAGCTCACCCATTTTGCGGCGCACACTTCGGTTGACTGAAGCCTTATCTTTTCAAGAGGGATATCCTTGTTCACAATGTAAAAATCCCTCAGCATACTGTCGGTCGTGAGCGTCCATTCAAGGCTTATCTCATCGGGGAATGTGCGTATTCCGGTTTCCTCGTAAAGCTCTCTTGCGGCAGCCTCGCGGCTGTTTTCGCCCGCAACGGCACAGCCGCCCGAGCATTCCCACTTGCCGCCGCTCGTCTTTGTAGGAACGCGCTGAGTAAGCAGTATCTCGCCCTTGTTGTTTATTGTCATTATCTGCACGACTATGTGAAATTCGCCCTTGGGGATAGGCGCACCGCGCTGTATCTTTCTCCCGAGGGGAACACGGTCGGCAGTGTACAGGTCAAAAAACTCGGTCATACGTTCTTCTCCCTGTTTAAATTCTTTGTGATAAGCTCACAGCGCTGCTTTACACAGTCAGCGGAGCGCAGAGCGTCGGAGGGAGTGTTGAATGTGTAGTCCATAAGTTTTTCAAGCGTTGTTGAAGCAACGTGCAGTCTGGTGTCAGACGAAGCGTAATAGATATACACATCGCCGTTTTCGCGCACGATAGCGCCGTTTGTGAAAGCAACGTTGGAAACATCGCCGACGCGCTCCTCGCCCTGAGGCGCGATAAACAGACCCGAGGGGGAAGCGATGAGCTTTGACGGGTCATTGAGGTCGGTAGCGAAAACATATATGACATATCGCAGACCTGCGGCGGTGTTTCTTACGCCGTGGGCAATGTGTATCCAGCCCTTTTCAGTCTTTATCGGAACAGCGCCCGCACCGTTCTTAACCTCGGTGATGGTGTGATATATTCTGGGACTGATCACCACTTCTTCGGTGCAAAGCACGGGGTGAGTTATATCCTCGCACAGCGCAAAGCAAACTCCTCCGCCAGAGCCTGTGGAGATAAAATCGTCCTGAGGTCTTGTGTAGAATGCATATTTACCGTCAACAAATTCGGGGTGCAGCACCACATTTCTCTGCTGAGGCGACTTTGATACAAGGTTAGGCAGACGCTCCCATGTAACAAGATCTTTTGTGCGAACTATACCCGCCTGTGCTATTGCGGCAGACAGGTCGTTTGTAGAGGTGTCCTTGCTTTCAGAGCAGAAAACTCCGTATATCCAGCCGTCCTCGTGCTGAGTAAGGCGCATATCGTAGACATTGGTCTCCTCAGGGCAGGTGTCGGGGAGGATAACGGGGTAATCCCTGAAGCGGAAGCCCTCTGTCGGGCTGGTGCTCTCAGCGACAGCAAAAAAGCTCTTGCGGTCGTTGCCCTCAACGCGAACAACAAGGCAGTATTTTCCATCAAGGTACACTGCGCCGCTGTTCATTACGGCGTTTATTCCGAGGCGCTCCATAAGATTGGGGTTGTCCTCATAGCACATATCATAGCGCCAGAGTATGGGCGCATGAGCGGCGGTGAGAACGGGGTTCTCATAGCGGTCGTAAATTCCGTTGTAGAAATCGGTTCTGGGATTGGGGCGGCGGAAAAGCTGCTCCTGCTCGACCAGCATACGGTCAAGGCGTGCTTCAAATTCTTTCTTGGTCAACATAATAAATATGTTCCTTTCTAAAAACTATATACTCTATTAGTATAACACATATTTAAGTATATTTCAAGATTGACAGCCGCAATTTTGGGTAGTATAATTGAGTTGGCACATTGAACATACAAATGAAAGGACACATCATGTATAAGCTTGCGATATTCGACCTCGACGGCACTCTTTTAAATACGCTTGGCGACCTCGCGGCGGCAGGAAACCACGCGCTGAAACAGATGGGAAAGCCCTGTCACGCAGAGGAAAGCTATAAGCTTTTTGTCGGAAACGGCATACCTAATCTGATACACCGTATTCTCCCCGAGGGACATTCGGACGAGGAGCATCAGCACTGCTACGAGCTGTTCGCCGCCTATTATTCCGAGCACAAATCAGATCGCACAGTGTCATATGACGGTATAAACGCACTGCTTGAAAGACTTAACGCCGAGGGCGTAATTTGTGTAGTGAACACGAACAAGGCGCATGATTTTTCAAAAGAACTGCTGACCTCATGCTTTGGAAATAACATCAGCGACCTCATCGGATACGGTGCAGGATTCCCCGCAAAGCCTGCGCCCGACGCCGCACTGGAGCTTTGCCGCAGACACGGCGCAGATATCCGTGAAGCGATATACATAGGCGACAGCAATGTTGATATGCAGACTGCGGCTGCGGCTGGACTTGACAGCTGCGCGGTGCTGTGGGGCTTCCGCAGCAAAGAGGAGCTTTCAGCCTGCTCGCCTAAGTTCATGGTAAACAGCGCAGAGGAGCTTTATTCCGTGATCCGAGGGATAGAATAATAAAAAAATCAAGCCTGAGAAATTTTTCTCAGGCTTTTTACGTATTAATTTGCACGCTTCCAATAATTTAAATTGGGAAGAAGATTTTCCATATGCGCGCGTACCTGCTCGCTTGACCAATTTTCGTTAGACATATGTTCTGCGCAAAAGTCGATAAGCGCCTCCATGCTGGTGTAAGTAAATTTACCCTCGTCATAGCACCATTTGCAGTACTCTTCATTGAATGTACCGTCAGACTCTCTGCTTGTTGTGGAGTCCTCAAGCGGCATACCGCAGCACTGACAGATAAGCTTTCTGGGAGCGCCCAGAAGTGTGTTGATAGAAACATCGAACAGCGCTGACAAAAGCTTTAAGGTTTCTGTGTTCGGTACAGTATCGCCATTTTCCCAACGTGACACCGCCTGTCTTGTTACAAAGAGCTTTTCTGCAAGCTCGTCCTGTGATAGTCCTTTTTCAGTTCTCAGCTTTAATATAACGTCTTTTGTATCCATTAGTTCATCACCTCATACACAGTATAGCACGATACTATTGATAATACAAGCAACTCGTTGTTGCTTTGAGATATCTCCAATACGAAAACGGCTTTTGACATAACCAAAAGCCGCTTTAAAAGCTTATTTATTACCCATTTATCGGTATATCAGATCTCGATCTTACCGTAAAGGGTAGCGTTTCTCTCTGCGTCCACAGTCTCCTTGGAGAACTCGCCTGCGCCTGCGCTGCTCTCGTCGGGCTCGTATGTTCTGCGCTTGTACTCACGCTCAAAGCTTGTGGAGAAGCCGCCCGAGGACTTGTAGTTTCTGATGGAGCGAGCGTCGCCGCGATCGTTTCTGTCGCGTCTGCCGCCGCGGCGGTTGTCGTACTTGGGCTTGTCAGCGTAGATAACTACCTTTCTGTAAGGCTCAACACCTGTGGAGTGGCTGGAAACGCCCTCTATCTCAGCAACACAGCTATGGATTATACGGCGCTCGTAGGGATTCATAGGTTCAAGTGCTATCTTTCTGCCCTGCTTTATTACCTTTGCGGAGGTTCTTGCTGCGAGAGCCTCAAGTGTTTCCTTGCGCTTGTCGCGGTAGCCGTTGCAGTCTACCGAGATACGGCAGTAGTTTTCCTCTGTGCGGTTGCTTGCAAGAATTGTGAGATACTGTAAGGAGTCGAGTGTCTCGCCGCGTCTTCCGATAACAACGCCGAGCTTTTCGCCTGTGATGTCAAGAACAACATTGTTGTCCTTTCTTACAGCGGTTATTTCAAAATTCTCAAGCTTCAGTGCGTGAAGCACATCTGTAAGGTACTGCTTTGCTGCCTTTACCTTTGCGCTGTTTTCGATGTCGAAATCAGCAGGAAGCTCTGCGGTATCAGTATCTTCCTCATCATAAGCGGGAGCGGTTTCTTCAACCTCGGGAGCGATGATCTCAACAGGCTTCTCCTCATAGATAGCCTTTACTCTGGCCTCGCCTCTCATTCCGAAAAGACCCTTGCGGGGCTGCTCAAGTATGTCAAACTCGATATCGTCAACAGAAACGCCGAATTCCTGCGCAGCAAGAGCCTTTGCTTCGTCAACGGTTTTAGCGGTAAATTCCTTTTCCATGTCGTTTCCCCTTTCGATAGATTATTTGTCGTCTTCGTCTTCGATATATTCCTCGCCGTACTTTATAGCGTCCTGACGGCGTGCTTCGGCAAGCTTTCTGCGGTTTATTTCCTTTTGAGTAAGCTTTTCACCGTTGTATTCAACTAAGATGTTGTCGTTCTGCGCATTGCGTACTTTCTGAGCCTGCACTTCAACACGCTTCATACGCTCGTTGTACTCTGCTTCAGCCTGTGCTCTGAGCTTCTGAGGATTATACAGCTTGTTGAGCAGGATAGTCTGAGCTATACCGAACACATAGCTTATCGTCCAGTAGAAGCCTGCACCCGCAGGTACCGAAAATACCAGTATCAGCGAGAAGATAGGCAGGATATACATTGTGATCTTCATACCGCCGCCGACCTGACCGGGGTTGTTCTTCTCCATCTGTCTGTTGGAGATAAAGGTCTGAAGCAGCGAGAACACAAATGCTGCGATAGGCATGAACAGCATGGGGAAGCCCATGTGCTCGCCGGGGATCTGGCTAAGCTTTATACCTAAGAAGTCAAGGTTGTTGTAAAGCTCGTTGATGTTTTCAGTGGAATTGAGGGAATACAGATTTCTGAACTCCACCTTGTTGCCGTTGTATTCCTTAACTGTACCAAAGGTGTCGAGGATATACAGCTCTCTCTGCAGCGAAGATGTGGGAGTGAACGAGATAGTACCGTTTGCGGTCATGCCGTAATAACCATACTGGCTCTGCATAGTGCTGAATGTGCTCTTTGTGCTGTCGCTGAGAGAATGCTCTGCCATAAATGCTTTTTTGGCAGCGTCATCGGAAAGAGCGTTATACTGATCTTTTTCGCTGGGAAGCTCGTTGCCTGCGGCGTCCTTCTGGGCATAGTCTGTTATGCCGTAGAAGTCTGTTGCGATAAACGTGAAATCCTTACCGTTGCCGTTATTGTTAGCCTTAACGACCTCGTATTCATTTTTAAGAGCGGCTGTGATCGCGCCCTTAACGACCTTCATGGAGTCTTTTGAAACACTGTTCCATACGCTGTCGTCGTAAGCGGTGTCGCCCTCTGCAAGATTTGCATTGTAGTATGCGAGTATCTTTTCGGAGTCGCGTACAAGCTCGTCATGCTTTTTAAGCTCCTCGCCCTCAAGCTCGCTTGCTGTTGCGTTGTTAGCGTCAACAAAGATGGAGGCAAGCTTCATGCTGTAGGACTCTTCCACCATCATATTGATCTCGCTAGCAGGTGTATGAGTGATATGAGTCATGGGCTTGTAAACAACGTCCAGCACGCCGAACAGGATAAGGAAAGTGAGAAGCATAGAGCCGCAGCCGCCCATGGGGTTGTAGCCCTGCTGCTGAAGCTTTGCAAGCTCCTCCTGCTGTTTCTGCTGGTTGTTTCTGTATTTCTGCTGTATCTCCCTTACTTTAGGGGCAAATACAGCGGATTTTGCGGTGTTTTTCTGCTGCTTTATCGAAAGCGGAAGCATTGCAAGCTTTACGATAAGGGTAAACAGAATGATCGCAATACCGATGTTGGTTATGCCTATCTCATAAATAAAGTACAGGATATAACCGAGAGGCGTACCGATAAGACTGTATATGAAATCTATTTTGTCCACGTCCTTTCACAAGATTTCAGATTGGTGTGCGGGTGCACTGGACACAAAAACACGAGGCTTAAACCTCGGCGGGCACCCTTATTATATTTTATATTTCAATGCGGCTCAGCCGCAATTGTCTTCGGAGGTATCGTCGCAGCATTCGGTGTGAGTGGTCGTGTGCTGCACCTTTTCCGGACGAAAGCAGAACTTTTCCGGAACAGGGTCGTATCCGCCGCGTGAATATGGGTTGCAGCGAATAATTCTCCATAACGTCAAATAACCGCCCTTGACCGCCCCAAAACGCCGAATAGCGATGGTCGCATACTCGGAACAGCTTGGTCTAAAGCGGCAGCACGGCGGTAAAATCTTTGACAGCGTAAGTCTGTATAGCTTTATAATTCCCAAAAACAAAAATTTCATGGCAGCTTTGACAGAATATTCTTTTTCATCAGAGATAAGATCTTCGTGGATTTTTGCTCGGGCGTCTTACCTCTTGCTACGAAAACGAAGTCGTAACGCTTTTGTGTTTTTTCTTTCAAGCTCGGCTCAAAAAGGCGGAAGGCTTCCCTTATTACCCGCCTTGCCCGATTTCGCTTGACCGCATTTCCGACCTTTTTGCCTGTCACTATGCCGAGGCGGTTGGCAGTGCCGCGCCGCTCTTTAACATAGCAGACAAAGGCATAGGTCACAATGCTTTCTCCTCTTTTAAAGAGAAAGCTGAAATCGCGGTTTTTTTTGATCACAACATACCTTTTTCTGAACTCAGACATAGGCTTATGCAATCTCAGATCAATAGGTCAGCTTTTTTCTGCCCTTTGCACGGCGGCGTGCGAGAACCTTGCGGCCGTTCTTTGTAGCCATTCTCTTCATAAATCCGTGCTCGCGCTTTCTCTGAAGCTTCTTAGGCTGGTAAGTTCTTTTCATTGTCAAAAACCCCCTTCATAATTTGGTTAATCTGTGTCAGGACACAGTATGTCCGCACACAGCTGTCAACAATAATTAATTATACAGTATTATAAAAGCGTTGTCAAGGGCTTTTTACAAAATTTCTTTCAAAAAAACTCGCAATAAATCAACGTTTTGTTATAATTTTTGGATAATTTACAAAATTGGCGCTTGTAATCGTTTTTAAAATATGCTATATTATTAATATAATGTATATTTGGAAAAAACAGCAAACGGAGGTGTGAGATGTTAGGCTTCAGAAAGATGAAAACGCTTCTCCCTGCGGGCAAGCCTGTCACGTTCAGCGGCGGGCGGCGTCTAAGGCATGAGCTGAAATACATCATTGACGAGGGAACCTACCGTGTGCTTTTGGGCAGACTGAAGCCGCTGATGTATTCCGACAAAAACAGCGTAAACGGCGAATACCGCGTGACCAGTCTCTATTACGATGATGTTTACGGCAGCGGCTACAACGACAAGCTGTGCGGAATTGCGGTGCGAAAAAAGTTCCGCATAAGAAGCTACAATCTCGACCCGTCACGAATTATGCTGGAGGCAAAGCACAAGGACGACGAATATGTTTCAAAGCTGTCGAAACAGCTTACCGACGAGCAGTATAGGGCGCTTTTGAAAGGCGATTGTTCTTTCATGGCGGAGTACGACTGGGCTGAGGACGTTTTCGGCGAATATTACCGCTCTAACCTTGTGTCTGCGCTGAAGCCGAAGCTTATTGTTGACTATATGCGCGAGGCGCTTGTGTATCCGCATGGCAATGTGCGCATTACATTTGACAAAAAGCTGTCCACCTGCTATAATACGATTGATATGTTCGCGGCGAATGCGGCGTATTCTCCTGTTTACAGTAAAGAGATAATACTTGAAATAAAGTTCGATGGTTATCTTCCGTCGTCGATACAGGCAGCGCTTCAGGGAATAAACGCTCCGAGGCAGTCGGTATCAAAATACATAATATGCAGCGATAAACTTATGGAGGTCAAAACGCATGGTTTCTGAAAATCTTACAATGGGCTCAAAGCTTGAAGATGTGCTTGCCGCATTCGGCGACGGCTTTGATATGTCCCAGCAGTTTGCAAACCTTTCTGTTGCCACAATAATAATGACTTTGCTCACCGCAGCACTTTGCGGAGCAATCATATATGTTGTATACCGCTTTTTCTACAGGGGTGTGGTGTACAGCGATAACTTCAATATTCTCCTGCTTCTTACTACAGTTGTGACATCTTTCATAATCATGACCATAAGCGCGAATGTCGTTTTGTCCCTCGGTATGGTCGGCGCGCTGTCTATCGTGCGTTTCCGTGCGGCGGTAAAGGACCCGCTGGATATCGGCTTTCTGTTCTGGGGAATTGCCGCAGGCATTACCGCGGGCGCGCAGCTTTATATGGTTGCAATAATCGGCACAGTTATCATCTCGGTCATCTACATACTGCTTACTATCTTTAAAAAGCAGCGCAAGAGCTATCTGCTGATAGTGCGCTACACCGCAGACAGCGAGATAAACGTTAATGGTATCCTCGGTGCGATAAAGTACAAGCTGAAGAACAAGACCCAGTCGGGCAGCAGCATCGAACTTACTGTTGAAGTGAAGATAAAAAACAACGATACCTCATATATCAGCCGTTTCAATGCGGTTGAGGGCGTAGAGAGCGTAACGCTTCTCGAATACAGCGGCGAGTATATGAACTAATGCTGTATTAATTGCTTTGTAAAATGGGGTCGCCTTTGGCGTTTGTCAAGGGCGACCTTTTGTTTCTTTGGGACAATGTGAAAATGAGGAACATTATGGACGTAATGAGCTATGAAGTGCTTATGTGGGAGGCGGCAAAAAACAGGGATAAAAACGCCTTTTTGCAGCTTGTGCAGGAAGACGCGGTGATGGTCTGCGGAGGCTTTAGGTGCAGCGGTGCGGAATACGCCGAGATAATTCGAGAGTTTGACTTGGCAAAATACGAGATCACGGGATTTGAAACGGTTGCAGAAACATCGGAGCTTTGTCAGGTGCATTATGTTATAAAAACGCAGGTTGCAGACGAAAGAAACCGCGATCTTGCAGGCAAATTCCACATCACATCGACATGGAAGAAAACCGATGACGCGTGGAAGCTTATCTTCAATATGGATCAGAGGATAATGGAATAAACTTAAAAGCCTGAGAAGAAATTCTCAGGCTTTTCGTGTTATTTTATAAGCTGTTCGTAATCTGCGCTTGCCATTGGCTTGTAGAAGTAATAGCCTTGCACCATATCACATTCCAGCTCTTTAAGGAAATTGACCTGTTCGTCTGTTTCAACACCCTCGGACACCGTCGAGAAATTGAGATTTTTCGCAAGCGATATTACCGAGGTGATTACAGCTTTGGTCTTGTCTGTGAGTGCGTTGCGCAGGAAGAAGCTGCCGTCTATCTTTATAGTGTCAAACGGCATCACCGTGATAAGGCTGAGCGAGGAATAGCCCGAGCCAAAATCGTCCATTGAAAGACGGAAGCCCGCCTCTTTAAGCTGCGTCATTATTTCGCGCAGACGATTAAGGTTTTCGGTGAGCATACTCTCGGTTATCTCAAGCTCTATCTTGTTGCGCGGAACACCGATACTGTCAACCAGCGCGCATATCTTAGAGCAGAAGCCGTCGTCGCGAACGTGCTGACGTGAAACATTGAGCGATACCATCGGCACATCATAGCCCGCCTGCATCCATTTTTTGATATCCATAATAGCGTTGCGGTACACGGCGAAATCCATGTCTGCGATAAAACCGTTGCGCTCAAACACAGGCACGAACTTTCCTGGTGATACTATCTCTCCGCTTGGTCTTATCCAGCGCACCAGTGCTTCCGCACCAACGACTTTTCCTGTGAAAGTGTTGACCTTTGGCTGATAGAACACCTTGAATTCGTTGTTTTCAAGCGCTTCAAGCATATGAGTTTCAACATACTGGCGCGCCTGCATTTCTTCGTTCAGCTCATTGTCGTAGAACGCTATCATGTTGCTTGTGTAGTAAGCCTTGTCCTTGATGGTCTTTTGCGCTACGATAGCCCTGTCAAGCGCCGTCATTATGCCTGCGCTGCCGTCAAGCTCGTATACGCCTGCGATTAGATGTATCTCAATGCCGCATCTTTCAAGCACCTGACCCTGTGCACTGTTAAGCATCTGATAAAGGCGCGTATGCAGCTCAGATGTGCTGTTGTTGCGGTGAAGAGCGATAAATCTCGCACCCTCGGAGCGGCAAAGCAGCTCGTTGTCACCTGTGGAAGCGGCAAGTATATCCGCAACCGCGATAAGAACGGAGTTTCCGTGCTCATAGCCCATCGACTCGTTAAGGCGGCGGAAATTCGCGATATTTATTACCGTGATAAAACAGCCCTCGGGATTTGTCGCAGCTATTCTCATTGCGTCAACGGCAAATCTGTCGAAACCGAGCACGCCTGTAAGCGTGTCGCGCGTCTGTATTTTTGAAATGCTGTTGGTGATATCCGTCGTGCTGACAGCGTAGCGCTCGCCTACGCCATCTACCTCGTACGAGGAGGCGGCAATATTTATCCATCTGCCGTCGCTTTCGCGATAAAACGCAGTGGATGAGGTAAGCTGTCCCGCTTTAACTCCGTGAACGGGGCAATCGGCGCAGGGCGCGTCGTTACCTCTTATCTTACGGTAGCAGATATCGCCTTTTTTCAGTCCGTAGCTATTAGCAGCGTTTTCGCCGACATAGTCGACCTCAAATGTGTCGGGAATGAGCGAAAAGCCCTCTATGCTAAGGTTATTTATAACAGGTGCGGCAAAGCTCATTTTTCTGTCATGCGCAGCTACTCTGTAGTGCACGGCAAACATATGGTTCAATGTGCTGCTGAGCATTTCGATAAGACAGATATCGGATTCCTGCCATGTTACGATGTCGTTTGCAACAAATTCAACATAGCCTATTATTCCGTCATCGGTCATGATAGGGCAGCACACAGCGCTTTCAGCTCCGTTTACAAATTCGAAGCCGTATTTTTCCTTGCTGTCGCCGCAATCTTTTGCTGCAATAACGATCTCGTGACCCGATAGCATATATATTGTTTTTTGGGTATCATATATAGACCTGAAAGCAGGCAGCAAAGGGTCGTATTGATTACTGCCGTTCTGATTCCACGGCGTGTAGTTTTCATCAGGCGCTCCGTCTTTGCCAAAGCAGCATATATGCACCTGACTTGCTCCGACATAACGTCCCGCTTCGCGCAAAGCTTCTGTAATAGCCTTATATCCTGCGTTTTTATCGGTGAGTGCGGTATTTATAAGATGGTATATATGCTCGGCACCCGCAACGCTGACTACGCGCGGCTCGTTCCAGTCGCTGTGAAGCATATTCTTTGCAAGCGACATAGAGGAATTATACTGCATATAGCCGTTTCCGCCCTTTGCACAAGCTGCTTTATAGGCGGCAAAAGCCTCATTTTGTACAGTATCATAGTTTTTGTTGAGCTTAAAAACAGACACACCCGCACTTACAGTGACGGTCTTTCCATCGCTGTTATTAGTGTGGTGAAGATTGTGGAATCTGTATATCACTCTTGCTGCGATGACGTTAAGGGCAGGAATATCGCTGAATCTTACATACATTGCGAACATTCCGTCCTCTATTCTTGTGAAAAGGCTGCCCTGCGTTACCGCGCACTGTGCCTCAAGCACTTTTGCAACCGAGCGCTGAAGCTCGTTGGTGTCATTGCCGCAGTCTGCCATTATTTCGCTGAATTTATCAATGCCGACAATGATAATTGCAGAGTTTTTAAAGCTTTTTTCACTGGCGCGCTGCTCTACATCTGTCTTAAAGTTTTCATATAAAAGAGCGCCTGTAAGCATGTCGCGTCTGCTATCGGAGCTTATTCCGACGCCGCCTTTTTCCTCGGTGACATCGAGAGTTCTGCCTACGATACGCACGGGATTGCCGTTGTCGTCGTAAACGGTTTTTCCCTCATATCTAAACCATACGACGTCGCTGAAATCGTTGACAACTCTTACATCATAATATATTTCTTTGTCGCCGCGCTCCATAGCGTCGCACATTTTATGAAACACAGGAATATCGTCGGAGTAGATAGAACCCCAACTGATTATCGTATCTCTGAAGTGATGGATAGGCTCAAGGTCGTTTTCGTAAATTCCGTGAAGCTTTTTGTACTGATAGCATATATCATCGGCGATGTCATATTCCCACAAGCCGAAATCGCTGTATTCTGAGGAAATCTTAACTTTAAGGTTTTCTGCACGGACTGCAAGCTTGAGAGAGTTTATTTCCTGTTTTGCCTGCTGAAGCTGCTGCTGCAGCTCTTGCACCGACAAAGAATGTCCGTTTTCCATTATGCTTCACCTCCCGTATCCGTTTATGCGCTATTAGCGCACTGTAACACAATTTAATTATAACTAACTTCCAAGCATTTGTCAATACAGTTGAATATCTTTGTGCAAAAACCTCAAAAATCAGCTCCGGATAACACGAAAAAAGAATAAATCCTTGTGAATACTATTCAAATATGCAACAAAATAAATTCTGCCGACGATTTTATTGCATTCTCTAAAAACTCCGCTTTTTCCGCCATACGATGTCCGCTTCCCTCTATGCACAGGTTTTTTATTGCGGGATTTTGGCGCAGAAAGCTTTCGGTGTCTGCGCGCGCGACAAGCTCATCGTTTCCTGCATACACCGTCATAATCCTTTCGCTGTCCCAGTGCTCGCTGTGCCGCATACAATGAAGCGTTGAAAGCAGCTCGTAGAAGCAATATGGAATACGGTATTCACGCTGCATATTTATTACAAAATCCTGCCCGTTTGCTTTATAGGCCGAGGGACTTTTGCTCGTTGCCGCAGCGATACGAACAAGAGAGCTAGCCATATTCACCGCAGGCACGCGCAGCACGATGCTCTTGTAGCTGTCGTTGCCTCGCTCAAGCCTGTGAAGCAGGCACATGGCACCATAGCTTGTGGCGAAAGCGTGCAGAGTGCCTGTAAAATGATTCTTTATGTAGTTTTCAGCTGCAATGATATCGGCAATACAATTATCGGGCAGCAATCCCTCTGATGGCTCGGTGCGTTCTCCGTGCGCAGGCAGGTCAAAGGTCAGCACATTGAGCTTGTCGCGGCAAAGACGCTCAGCAAGCGCTTTTATTGCATTGCTTTCCTTGCTGCCCGCAAATCCGTGTATAGCAAGCACGGTGCCTAAGGCGTTTTCGGCAGAATAAAGCTTTGCAGGTATGTGGTCTATTTTTATATATTCTTCTTTCATTGTCGTCCTCCAAATTTTAAAGCGGCGGGTCTTCCCCGCCGCTTGGTTTATTCTTTTACGGTGTCTGCGACTTCGTTTGTGTCGTTTGGAATAGAGTCTAGTTCCTTGTTCCACAATGTTTCAAAATCGCTCATGGTCATGGGCTTTGCGAAGTAGTAGCCCTGCACCATATCGCAGTTTATTTCAGCTAAGAATTCTACCTGTTCGAGAGTTTCAACGCCCTCCGAGATGACCTCCATATTAAGGTTTGCGGCGAGGTCAACTACAGTAGATATAACAGCGCGTCCCTTTTCAGAGTTTACTGTACCGTTGAAAAACTCGCGGTCTATCTTTACAACGTCAACAGGGATATCCTTAAGCATATTGAGCGAGGAATAACCGCTGCCGAAGTCATCGAGCGACAGCTTAAAGCCGATATCGTGAAGCTTCTGCATGATAGTCAGCAGCTTTGCGGCGTTTTCCGCGAACACGCTTTCGGTAAGCTCAAGCTCAATGTATTTGTACGGAATATCGTATTTGTCTACGATCTCTCTGAGTCTCCAGATATAATCGTCATAGTTCAGATGCATTCTCGACTGGTTTACGGATATGATAACAGGTGTTTTTCCCTCGTCCAGCCAGCGGCGCATAGCCTTGCAGACCTCCTCCAGAATGAAGAAGTCAAGCTCGACAACGAAGCTGTTCTTTTCGCTTATCGGGATAAAGTCGCTCGGGAATACAAAACCGAACTCTTTGCTGTTCCAGCGAATAAGCGCCTCCGCGCCCTCAATGCGGCGGGATTTAAGTCCATATTTGGGCTGGAGATAGCACTCAAACTCATGCGCCGCAAGTGCTGCGGGCATTGCGTTTTCATAATCCTTTTCACGAAGTGCCTTTTCGCGGATCTTGCCGTCGTAGAACGCTATAGACGAGAAATGCTGACCCTTGAGAGTCTTTTTAGCTATCGTACAGCGGTCGATGGCAGCATTCATATCAATTCCGCCGTTGCCGTCTACACACTGACCAAGCCTGCACACGCCCGCGCTGAAAATGATCGGGTATCTCACAAATATATTGTTGCGGCGCTCAAACTCGGCGAAAATATTGTTTATGCGCATGGTTATCTCGCTGTCCTGCGCATTGCGTATGGTGCAGGCAAAGTTATCGTTTGATACTCTTGCGAACACTTCATCGTTTTCGAGGCTGTCTGCAAGTGTTTTGTGCAGACGCGCCAACATTCGGTCGCCTTCCTCATAACCAAGGCAGTCGTTTACATATTTGAATTTGTTGATATCAAACAAAACTACAGCAAGCTTTTCGGGAGAGCGCTTTTTCAGCAGCTTTCGCGTATCCTCGATGTATTTCTTTTTATTTCTGCCGCCCGTTATGGGGTCGGTGTTGCTTGTACGTTTGTTTTTATGGCTGATTACAGCGATATAGAGCAGCGCTCCTACAAGTATCAGAATTACTGCTGCAACACCGATATAAAGCACATGCTTAGGCACAAGATCGAGCATAGGAGTGCTGTTTGCTGCATTTATTGCATCCGAATAGCTTTCTGCGTGCTTGCCGGTACGTATACTTGCGATAGCCTTTCCGAATATGCGCGCAAGCTCTGTGTTGTTTGCGTTGAACGCAAAGCATTCCTCGTGGTAAGAGGTTGAGCTGTTGATGACCTTGATATCCTCAAAGTTTGAGCTTATCTGAAAAATTATCTCATACAGACCCGCGCAAACTATGTCGGCGTCACCGTCACGAACAGCCTGCATACATTTTTCGATATCATCATAAGGAAGTAATGTTGCATTTCTATACATCTGCGACGCATATTGTGTTATATCATTGCAATCATGAGGGATAGCGATCTTGAGATTTCCGTTAAGATTTACGCTCTCCTTACCTGCAGCTACTATCTGTTCGGTAGCGTAGGGCATTGATATCCTGTAATTTCCGAGCTGTGCGACGTTTGTAGAGTTTACGCCGCCGCAAATAACGTGTGCATCTCCGTCGGAAAGCAGCTGCACACACTCCTCAAGAGAGTCGCAGCTTCTTACCTGAATAGTAAATCCCGAAAAATCCGCTATGTGTTTAAGCACGGTATCGGTATAGCCGACTATTTTGCTGCCGTTGAAATTTTCAAGGCTGCTAAAGCCGTTGTTGTATGCTACGGTAATGATAGGATTTTTTTCTATATATGCTTTTTCGGCGCTGCTGAGCGCAAAATTCGCCGAGCCGTATTTCTCAATATATTTTTCGTAGAGGCTTGTTGCAAACGAGCTGTTTGCCATATGAAGGCTGTTTACAGCGACATCAAGACTGCTTTTTATGTTTGCGTCTTTTCCCGAAGTAAGGAAATAGCAGTCCTTTGTTGCATACTGGTAAACTATGACCTCATTTTCCCAAGGTGTAAAGCAATCCTTTACTACTGCGTCGATCGCCCCCGAGTAGAAATCAGATTTCATCTGCGCTTCGGTAGTGTATTCAACAAAATTAGCCCTGTCTATCTCTCCGCGCACAAAGCTGTCGTTCGAGAAATATTTCAATTTGTTCTCTGCAAGATAACCGATAGTTGCGCCTTTTATGGCGTCGGTATCGAAATAGCTTATGTCATTATTATCGGCTGTTACATAAACAGCAGTGTACTTTTTCGTGAGCGATACGCTGCTAAGCTCAGGAGTGTACGCGCTGCCGCTGAAATAAACATCTTTCCACATATCGTATTCGCTTTGCGTTACGCAGGGAATGATGTCGATAACGCCCTCTGAGAGCATCTGAAGCAGCTCCTCGGGCTGAGCCTCAACGTATGTATAGCGGTGACCCGTATAAGTCTGCATAGCTGTAAGATAATCGTATGCAAAGCCGCTGTAGTAGCCGCCTGTTTTAGTGATTCCAAATTCCGCGCACGCGCCGACTCTTATGGTGTCGCCGCTCTCGGTGGAATAAGCGCACAAAGGCATTGCGCACGTCATCAATACTAATGCTATAAATAACGAAATTATGGATCTTAGCTTCCCTTTTCGCATATAATAAATCTCCTGAAAACCGTTGAAAAATCCGATGCAATTTCTGCTTTAAGGCACAGTTACACCAATTTATATAATTATAACATTTTAGCATAAGCTTTTCAATATAAATATCTCAAAATTTCATATCTGTGCAATTTTTTACATATGTGTTTGGTGAATTTATACAAAAAAACTTGACAATATGTATTTTGTGATGTATAATATACAAGGCTGATATACAGCTTGAAATGTTCCGCGATTCTTATTCAGAATTACGGAAATATTTGTTTTTAAGGAGTATTAAAGTCATGAAATGGTATGAAAACGCTGTGTTTTATCACATTTATCCTATAGGTTATTTCGGCTGTGACAGAGTAAACGACCAAAGCTCTGAGTCGTCGCACGCTGTGCTGAAGCTTATTGATGATATCCCGCATATCAAAGAGCTTGGCTGCAATGCGATCTATTTCGGCCCTGTTTTCGAGTCGGTCGCTCACGGCTATGACACTATCGACTACACCAAAATAGACCGCCGCCTCGGCACCAACGAGGATTTCAAAAAGGTATGCGACGCGCTGCACGAAAACGGCATAAAAGTAGTGCTTGACGGCGTGTTTAACCATGTCGGCAGAGATTTCGGCGCATTCCGCGATGTGCGCGAGCATAAGCTCGGCAGCGGCAAAAAGGATTGGTTTCATGTGCGCGAGGGTAACTCCCCCTACAATGACGGCTTTTACTATGAGGGCTGGGAGGGGCACTATGAGCTTGTTAAACTCAACCTTTACAACCCCGATGTTAAGAACTATATCAAGGACTGCATAACAGGCTGGAAAAACGAGTTTGGAATTGACGGTCTGCGTCTTGACGTTGCTTATTGCCTTGACCACAACTTCCTTAAAGAGCTGCGCGGTCACTGCAAGTGGCTGAGCGAGGATTTTTTCCTGCTCGGTGAAACGCTCCACGGCGACTACAACACTTGGGTGAACGACCAGATGCTCGACAGCGTAACAAACTACGAGTGCTACAAGGGTCTGTTCTCTAGCTTCAATGACATGAATATGTTTGAGATAGCTCATTCCATCAATCGTCAGTTCGGCAGCGAGAATTGGTGCATCTACCGCGGCAAGCACCTTTACACATTTGTTGACAACCACGATGTAACAAGAATTGCGTCAATGCTCAATGTCAAGGAGCAGCTTCCCGCCATCTATACGCTTATGTTCATGATGCCCGGTATTCCGTCTGTGTACTACGGAAGCGAGTTTGGCATTCTCGGCGACAAGCGCGGCAACAGTGACGATATCCTGCGTCCCGAGTTTGACGCAGACAAGATGAAGAACGAGGGAATGTGCGATCTTACAAAGCATATCGCGGCGCTTGCCGATATCCAGAAAAACAACCCTGCCGCAGCTGACGGAGATTATGTTCAGGTACAGCTCACAAACAGGCAGTATGCGTTCTCCAGAAGCTGTAACGGCGAAACCCTTATCATCGTTATAAACGCCGACGGCGCGCCCTTCACCTATGACCTCAGACGCGGCGGAAAGGCTGTTGACCTGCTTACAGGCGAGGAAAAGGAGCTTTCGGGACTTACTCTGCCGCCCTACGGCAGCATGGTGCTGAAAGTACAGTAATAGATTTGTTGACCCTTTCGGTGCAGGCTGAAAGGGTCTGATTATATGAGGAGGTTTCCATGAACAGTAATGTGGAGGTATGGCTGTGGCTGCTGCTTGTGCTGCTGCCGCATAATTCCCGCACTGCTGAGCTGCTATCCAGATACAGCTCAGCTCTGGAGGCGGCAAAGGCGATGCGTGACGGCGAATGTCCGTTTCTCACTGAGGCGGAAAAGCAGCGTGTTCAGCGCACGCGCACAAGAGAGGTGCGTTCTCTTATCAACGAGTGCGAAAGGCTCGGCATACGTATAATCACATTCGATGACGCGGAATATCCTCCGCTGCTTAAAACCATCGCCGACCCTCCTATAGTGTTGTTTGTCAAGGGAAGCCTTGCGCCGCTTTCAAAAATGCCATCAGTTGCAGTGGTAGGCCCGCGCCGCCCCTCGGAATACGGCAGAAAGATCTGCGATTCGCTCTGCACTGATATGGCAAAGGACGGCGTTGCGCTTATAAGCGGTCTTGCTGTAGGGATTGACGCGTGCGTACACCGCTGTGCTGTGAATAACAGCGGCTACACCGTGGGAGTTCTAGGCTGCGGAATAATGGTGAACTACCCTGCGGAAAACGAGGAGCTGAAAGAAGAAATAGTAAAGTCGGGCGGCGCAGTAATATCTGAGCTGCTGCCGTATGCTTCGGTATCGGCATCGTATTTCAAGCAAAGAAACAGAATAATTTCGGGGCTTGCCATAGGCACGCTTGTACCTGAAGCGTCCTCGCGAAGCGGAAGCCTGTTGACGGCGGCTCATGCGGCAGTGCAGGGCAGACGGCTGATGTGCATACCTCCGCATGATATAACGTCGGAGCGATTCAGCGGTACAGCGCAGCTTATACGTGACGGTGCGTGTGCTGTCTTTGGTATAAAGGATATCTATTCTGAGCTTAACAATGGCGTTCAGCAGTGTGAGCAGCTTGATATGCTTAGACAAAAAGCGGCGGAAAAGCTAACAGCTCCCAAAAAGCAGAAACAAACCAAAAAGACGACCGTGCTGTCAAAAAAGCACGAGGAAAAGAAAACGCAGGAGCACGAAGCTCCTGCAAGGGTATTGCCTGACATTGCGCAGTTAGGTCCTCAGGAGTCCGAGGTAGTGCTGCTTCTGAAAGACGGGCCGCTTACCATGGACGAGCTGATAGACAAAACAGGCAAAAGGTGTGACGAGATATGCTCCGTTCTCCTTGGCTTAGAGCTAATGGACGCTGTTGTGCGTAACCGTGACGGAATGTTCTCGCTGCCTTGACCGATGTCATATCGCGGCGAAATAATCCTCGATGACATCATGAACGTGTACGGGTGATACATCATTCGCGTTAAGGATACCGAGAAAAAGCTCAGCCTCTGCTTGAAGCGAGGTGAAGTCCTTGACGTGACATTCGCCGCACTGAAATCCGTATGCGGTGTAAACTGCACCGTCCTCGTTGGTCATTTCCTCTGTTGTCAGCTTCCACATATTATGTAACCTTTCTTTTTGCGGGGCTTCGGCTCCGCTTTTCTTAATTTGTGACAGTGCGTTTTAAATCACCCTGCCGCCGATATTTATTATATCAGAAGCGGCTGTATTTTTCCGTAAACATTCTGTTAAACTAGTGATATTAGCAGAATTTTAACAATGTCGCAAAATTCACAAATACAAATTGAACAATCTCCAAAATATATTACGCTGTGTATTAATAGACGGGTTTTGCGTAATTCACCCTTGGCTAATAAGCACCGTTTTTGAGCTTTTTTGAATGTAAACCAAGTGAAAACTTTTCCACGGATTTAACATGCTTTTCAACAGGTTTTATTGAAAACAATGTGATAATAATGCCGTTTTAGAGGGTTTTATGTTGAAAACATAGCTTAACTCGGCGTTTTTTCACATTTTCAACAGCTTTCAACGTTGAAAATGTTGAAAAATTCAGCTTGCAAGAAGTACTAAAAAAACTTGCAAAACGCTGTTGCCGAAGCTTATTATATCGTTATGAGTATTTGTGAAAATGCAACAAAAAATTTTCGTCTCACACAAAAAACAAGCGCTTTCATAGGTGAAAACGCTCGAATATTGATGTTAAAAGCATAAAAATACCGCCTTTGACGATATGGCAAAGGCGGTGTTTTTTATCTAAATGCAACAAATTAAATTCCTGCAGAGTAGTTGGGAGCTTCCTTGGTGATATAGATATCGTGGGGGTGAGATTCCTTAAGACCTGCGCCTGTGATGCGAACGAACTCTGCGCGAGCCTGAAGCTCGGGGATAGTGGGGCAACCGCAGTAGCCCATACCTGCGCGGATACCGCCGACAAGCTGGAATACTGTATCAGCAACAACTCCCTTGTAAGGTACACGACCTTCAACACCCTCGGGAACGAGCTTCTGGTTCTTAGCCTGGAAGTATCTGTCTGCGGAGCCCTTCTTCATTGCTGCAAGAGAGCCCATGCCGCGGTATACCTTGAACTGACGGCCCTGGTAGATCTCAACATCGCCGGGAGCTTCTTCGCAGCCTGCGAGGATAGAACCGAGCATTACTGTGTTTGCACCTGCTGCGAGAGCCTTAACGATATCGCCGGAGTACTTGATGCCGCCGTCTGCGATGATCGGAACGCCGTACTTTGCAGCTGCGCAAGCGCAGTCATAAACTGCTGTGATCTGGGGAACGCCGATACCTGCAACTACACGGGTCGTACAGATAGAGCCGGGGCCTATGCCGACCTTAACTGCGTCAGCACCTGCCTTGATGAGATCCTCTGTAGCAGCGCCTGTTGCAACGTTACCTGCGATGATAACTGCGTTAGGGAATGCATTCTTTATGCTGTCAAGCGCTTTGATGATGTTGGAGCTGTGACCGTGTGCGGAGTCGAGCACCAGCACGTCAGCCTGAGCCTCAAGCAGTGCGCCCGCTCTGTCCAGAACATCGGGAGTGATACCGATAGCCGCACCGCAGAGCAGTCTGCCGCCCTTGTCACGCGCGGTGTTGGGGTACTGAACGCTCTTTTCGATATCCTTGATAGTGATAAGACCCTTTAAGTTGCCGTTGTCGTCAACGATGGGCAGCTTTTCAATCTTGTGCTTTCTGAGTATATACTGCGCCTGCTCGAGAGTAGTACCGACGGGAGCTGTAACGAGGTTTTCCTTTGTCATTACCTCGCCGACCTTCTGCTCGGGATCGGAGATGAAGCGCAGGTCGCGGTTTGTGAAGATACCGACAAGCTTTGTGCCCTCAACGATCGGAACGCCCGATATTTTATATTTGCCCATGAGAGCGTCAGCGTCGGAAACTGTATCATCGGGAGAAAGGAAGAAAGGATTTGTGATAACGCCGTTTTCGGAGCGCTTTACCTTGTCCACCTCATCGACCTGCATCTCTATAGGCATATTCTTGTGGATTATACCGATACCGCCCTCGCGCGCGATAGCGATAGCCATCTTGGACTCTGTAACAGTATCCATCGCAGAGGTCATGATGGGGGTGTTAAGTACGATGTTTTTGGTGAGATTTGTCTTAAGATCGATCATGTTGGGTGTGACGTCGCTCTTTGCGGGGATAAGCAGCACGTCATCAAAGGTAAGTCCTTCCTTTACAAACTTCTCGTTGTAGTTGCAGTTCAGCATTTTGTTCTCCTCACTTCCTGTGGTTTTTGTTGCGGTAAAGCAATGCTCATATGCCCCGTTGTATGGAAAAAAGCCGCAGACACGCAAGGCGTCGATGGCTTTGAAACAATGTATTTCTTTGGTGCGGGAAATAAGCTTGCTTTGATTTGATTAATACTCATTATATCACTTCGGCTCTATTTTTTCAAGCAAATTTTTTACAAACTCACCAATAAAAATAACCAAATATCATTGTTTAAAAAACGATTATTTCGGAACTTTTCACGCTTATGTGATTTTTTGCGAAAAAATTCGTTTCAGCTATTGACTTGAAAAGATATTTATTATAGAATAGTAACATGTGGGCGTTTTACATATAAGCTTTTGTAGGCGCTCTGATTTAAATCTTATTGAAAAGGAAATGAAATTTATGATAAAAACATCTGCTTCCCTGCTTGCTTGTAATCTTGCGCAGATCGCGCTGGAGATAAGCCGTTGCAAAAAGTCGGGCGTTGACTGGATACACGTTGACGTTATGGACGGAGTTTTTGTTGACCAGATCACATACGGCAGCCCTCTGCTGAAATCCGTGAGAGCTTCTACCGATATGTTCCTCGATGTGCACCTCATGGTAGAAGACCCCACAAAGCAGATAAAGCTTTTCGCTGAGGCGGGTGCCGATCTTATCACTATCCACGCTGAGAGCTTCTGCAATATCTCCGAGCTGTTAAAGCAGATCAGAAAGCTTGGCAAAAAGGCTGCGCTTGCAGTTAAGCCCATGACTCCCATCGAAACAGTTTTCCCATATCTTGAGCTGTGCGATATGGTGCTTGTCATGACAGTAGAGCCCGGTTACGGCGGACAGGCTTTCATTCCCGAAACAGTGGAAAAGATCGCAAAGCTGCGCAAAACTGCCGATCAGCTCGGTCTTAAAGATCTTGATATCCAGGTAGACGGCGGCATAAACGAAAAGACTGCTGATTTAGTTAAAAAGGCAGGCGCTAATGTTCTCGTATCCGGAACAACATTGTTCAAGGCGGAGAACATGAAGCAGGTATGTGACGAGCTTAAAAAGCCCGTTTAATCGAAAAAATTGCCGAGCGCTTCGCTGCTGTCCGAGATTATCTCGGTTAGGTATTCTCTCGTCTGTGCAGCGAATAGCGGAGATATCTCGCAGTACTCTCCAAATTCAGAGCATATCCTTTCGGTGTCCTCTGATGGGTCGGAAAAAATAATTCTGTAAAGACTTGGGTCACTGCCACAGAACAGGCTGTATTTCTCGTCGTTATCCGACAGGGCTTTTATCAGCGGAAGCAGGTTTTCCGTGCCCTTTAGCTCGCAGGAATAGTATTGCACATGGTGCTGAGGTTTTTCGCTTTCCAGTGCGGAAACAAAAAACACACAGCTTCCGTCTGATCTTAAAAACGCCTCGACCAGCAGTCTTCCGTCAGGGAGGTTTATACCCTGCTCTTCTGTGAGCCTGTCAATGACGGAACGGATAAATCTGCGCATCTCGCAGGGCTTTCCGTCAGGCGGCACTGCGGCTGCTTCGATACTGTCGAGGGTTATCTTATATGTTGTTTCTCCGAGAGGCTCGGCTTTCATATCGCACCTCCTATACAAAAGAAAGGATCATTACTGATGAGATCTGTTATTGCACGCGATCCGTGCAAGATTTATTTTGAAAGATTTATATTTATGGCGGCGCTGCTTATTCCCGCATGGTTTCTTAACGGCGCGCGCGTATTTATGGTCAGCGCTGTCAGCGTTGGCGTGTGCATTGCCGCGGACTGGGTCTGCTGCAAGGTGCGCAAGATACCGTACGACTTCAAGGATTACAGCGTTATTTTCTGGGGTCTTGCTGTATCGCTCGTGATGCCGACAAGTATTCCTTATGTTCTGTCGGCTTTTTCTGCGATAATATGCGTTGTTATCGGCAAGCATATCTTCGGCGGCAAGGAGAACGTAGTGTTTTCACCTCCCGCTATTGCAGCGGCATTTTTAATTATATGCTATCCCTCTGAAATGTTATACTTCCCTAAGGTAGGCGAAATAATGCCTGTTTTCGGCGAATACGGCGGCACGCTCGTGCGCGACCTCGACAACACACTGAAGCTCGGCAACGTCCCCTCATATTCCATGCTTGATATCCTCATGGGAAGAGCGCCCGGTGCTATCGGCGCGGTCAGCATACTTGTTATTGCTGTCTGCGCAATCTGCATGATTATACGCCACAGCACCAGTATATGCGCGATGCTCTCCTGCCTTGGTACAGTATCGCTGCTCGCATTTTTGTATCCGAGAATAGACGTTACCCCTGCAGAGTCGGTGTTTTATGAGCTTACCAGCGGATATCTGCTGTTTGGCGTGGTTTTCCTTGCCGCTGAGCCGTATATACTTCCGAAGCGCCGCGCAGCAAGAATAATCTACGGTATAGTTCTTGGCTACACTACCATGATGTTCAGATATTTCGGTCAGACCGAGGGCTGCTTCCTGTTTGCGCTGCTTATCACCAACGCGCTGACCCCCGGCTTTGATACTATCATTGATAATCTGCTGTACTGGAAGCGCTCTTATATAAGCTCCTTTGAAAGCAGCAAAAACGACGCAATACGCGGCAATATCAAGCTGACTGACACACAGGAGATACAGCTTCCCGAGAAGTATCGCTACAACACCCCGCCTATTGACGGCAAGGTGAAAAAGCACAGAAGAAGCAAAAAGCACAGGGGAGGTGACAGCGATGAGTGATAAAAAGACCTACCCGATATGCTTTGACGGCTTGTTCAGACAAAATATAGTGCTGACAAGCGGTCTTGTCACTGCCCCGATAATCGTTGCAGCGACCACTGCGCAGCGCGCCGCTCTGCTGTCGCTGACATTTTTTATGATATCATACTGTACCATTCTTATCGGCAGGATAATCCCCAGAAAGCTGGTATATACAGTTCGCATTATACTATATGCGCTGATAGCTTCGCTGGTGTTTATCCCGACAGCGGTTCTTGCGCAGACGCTTTTCCCCGATATCATGACATCGGCTATGCTGTATATCGAGATACTGGTGGTAAATTCGCTGGTGCTTGCAAAGACCGAAAGCCGCTTTTACCTTATCCCTTACTCCTCAATGGCGATAGACTCTCTCGTGTATATCGCAGGCTACGCTCTGGCGGCGTTTGCTGTGGGTATCGTAAGAGAGCTGCTGGCTTACGGCACTGTTTTTGACCTGCATATATGCCATGCGATCATGCCTGCGGCGAAATCGCCGTTCTTCGGCTTTATCCTTGTAGGACTGTATGCCGCGATATGCCGCGCTTACTATAACAGAAAGCGCAGCAGAGACGCAGCACTGTCCGAGCTTGTGCGGAAAGGAGCTGATGACTGATGGCTGTTCTTTCTGCAATAATTTCCGCTGCGATGCTGTCGATATTCGTTCAAAACGCTATTTTTGAGCGCGCATTCGGCTCAAATGTTGCAATATACGCATCGCGCAGAGAATCCCATATTATCGGTTTTTCGCTCGGTATCACCGCTATGACTACAGCGGCAAGCGTTGCGACATATTTCCTTGACGGTATTATCCTCCCTATGGAGAACGGCTGGCTTTTTATGCCGCTTATCTATGTCGGGGTAATAAGCGTTCTGTATATAATCGCGCTTCTTGTAATGTGGCGGTTCATGCCAAAGCTGTTTGTCAAAATAAGAAAGTATGCGCACCTTGCGGTGTTCAACTGCACGGTCATCGGTGCGCTGTTCCTAAATTCGGGCTACGGCGGCGACCTTTTATCGTATATAGGCTACGGAATCGGCACGGGTATTGGATTTTTCCTTGCGAGCCTTATGCTCAGCATCGCCCGTGAAAAGCTCGATTCCGACAAAATTCCCAAGGCTTTCCGCGGATATCCCATAATGCTTATTTATATCGGTGTGGTTTCTCTTGCTTTCTATGCACTGGTGGGATATACGGTTGATTTCTGATTATAATATTTTGTAACTGTTTCTGCCGAAAGGGGAAAAAATGAAAAGTAAGAAAATTAAGATAAAGCACCGAAAATATAACTTATATAATCGTAAGAAAAGCAAGGGCAAACAGGCGCTGGCGATAATACTTACGATAGTTATTGCGGCGGCGCTGTGCGTGCTGGGCTTCGGACTTGGCAGACCGCTTATGGAATATTTCAACGGAAATAAGCAGCAGACCACCTCGCAAACGTCCGAGTCCACTTCGGGAAGCACATCGGATACATCTTCACAATCTACCGCTGAATCAACAGACGAAACTTCTGAGCCTGCTCCCGATGTTGTAGAAAATACAAAGGTGCACTATATCAACAGCGCTGCATTAAAGAGCGCAGCTACGCTTGACAGAGCGCTTGCGGCGGCAAAGAGCAAGGGCTGCACTACTGTTGTGGTAACGCTGAGAGAAAGCGGCGGCACATTCCTTTACAAGACCGCGATAGAGGGCGTAAAGGATAATGAGGAGCTGACAAATGCGCTTACTGCCAAGGAGATATTCGACGCTGTAGACGGCGCAGGAATGAATGCTTATGCGCGTATCTGCACGCTGAGAGATCATGTTTCGGGCGGCTACATCGCGGGCATAAAATATATTACCGCCGATGGATACGGCTGGCTTGACGCGGCACCTAATAACGGCGGCAAGCCATGGCTTTCGCCGTTTGAGAGCAAAACGTTGAAATATCTCGGCGAGATAACAGCGGAGCTTTCATCGGCAGGCTTTGAAAAGATAATTCTGACAGATACTATGTATCCTGCATTCCACCCAGCCGATTACGACAAGTATCTCAGTCATATTTCTAAGCTGAACGACAGCAATCACAGGGCGGCTGTGCTGTGGCGCGTCGTATCATCTTGTCAGTCTGCGGCTAAGTCTAACGGCGCTGATGTTATGGTCGAGATGAATATGGAAGATATCACTTCTGCCGAAAAGCTTGGCACAAGCGCTGAAATGGCAAATGACCACACAAAGCTCAGCACAGCGGAGCTTCTGATAGTATTTTCGTCACAGGGTAAAGATCCGTATACTGCCGCAAAGAGCTTTATCGGTCAGATAAAAGCTACTTACGGCAATATGAAGTATAGCGTTGTTTTGTCGAAAGGTGAAACAGAGCGCGCTGAAAAGGCGTTCCTCGAGGAAAATATAACAGTGTTTTATGAATAATTTCTAAAACCTTGCGGTTTTGGCTTGATTTATTCAACAAAAAAAGGTATAATAATCTTACAGAGATCAATACAACAATTTTTTGGAGGACAACTATGAATATTTCTGAACTTATGACTTTCGCGGTAGGCGGCAATCCGAACATGGATCCCGCCGGCAGCCTGATCACACTGGTCATTCCGATCGTTCTGTTGGTGGTATTTTTCTATTTTATGTTTATCCGCCCCGAAAAGAAGCGCAATAAGGAAATGCAGGATATGCTCAACAACATTCAGGTTGCTGATGAGATCATCACAAACGGCGGCATCATCGGCAGAGTTGTTTCCGTTAAAGAGGACACTATCCTTCTCGAAACAGGCAGCGACAGAACAAAGATCCGTATTCTGAAGACCTGCGTTGCAAAGAACAACACCGTGCATGAAACCCCTGCGGAGGTTGCTCCCGAGCCTAAGCGCAAGAAGAAAAAGGACGGCGACAAGCCCACTGAGATCAAGTAAATAAAAAACCTCGGCAATGGCGCCGAGGTTTTTTATTGTTAAAATTGCTAAAAATCGTCATGATAAATCCAACATATAGTTTAAAATTAATAAAAACTACTAGACAACGCAGGGAGTAAGTGGTATAATAACTTATTATAATATATCTAAAAAGGGGCAGATAGTATGGAGCTTAAAAAGCTTATTTCCGACGGCGATAAGGTGCAGGTTTATGAATGTGACGGCAATGCTGTCAAGGTGTTCAAAGACCCACACGAGCCTAAGAGCGTTATTTTATACGAAGCGCTTACCCATACGCGCGTGGAGGAAACGGGCTATCCCCGTATTCCAACGCTTCAGGAGGTTAGGAATATCGACGGCAAGTGGGCTGTTTCATATCAGTTTATAAAGGGAAAAACGCTTGCGGATCTTCTTCGCGATGAGCCGGAAAAAGCTGACGAGCATCTCTCGCTCATGGCTGATCTTCAGATAGAGATAAATTCCTGCCGCAGCGCAAAACTCAGCAGATTAAAAGATTATCTGAAGCGCTCCATAGATACCCTTGATGTTATAGACGATGTGAAGAAATATGAGCTTCTCACAAAGCTTGAGGCTATGCCGAAGCACGTTAAGCTTTGCCATGGTGATTTCACGCCTGAAAACATCATCGTCAGCGACGATGGCGTGTATGTTGTGGACTGGCTTAAAGCAAAGCAGGGAAATGCCTCTGCCGATATCGCAAAGACATATCTGCGTTTTTGCCTCAGTCACCGCACCGAGTACGCCGAAAAGTATTTAAAGCTGTATTGCTCTAAAACAGGCACTTCTGTCAAGTACGTTCACGACTGGCTGCCCATTATCGCTGCGGCACAGCTTAAATTCAAGCGCCCTGAGGAGCGCGAGCTGCTGCTGACTTGGATAGACGTAGCGGATTATAATTAAAAACAACCTAACAGCATCGCCTTGGCGGTGCTGTTTTGCTTGATAAATATCATAAATAAAAGTTCAGACAATAACGCCCTGAGAAGTTATAGGCTTCTCAGGGCGCGTTTTGTGTATTATGTTACTCGGAATACTTTGGATAATCACCGCCGTATACGCCTGTTATCATTACGGAGAGGAAGCGGAAATCGGTACTAAGGTCGATCTCCTCGCCTGAATTTTGACCCTGAATACGCACTACGGGCCTAAGTACTGTCTGATTTGTCTTAATTACTATAGCGTGTCTGCCGTCTGACAGATTTACCATCGTGCCGACAGGATACGGATTAAATGCCCTCATAAAAGCAGAGGTGACATCATAATCAAAATGAGTTCCGCATGAGCCGAGGATATACTCCTCCGCTTCGGCAACCGACCATGGTTTTCTGTATGGACGGTTTGATGTCAGCGCGTCGAAAACATCGCAGACCGAGATTATTCTTGCGATAAGCGGGATATCCTTGCCTTTTATGCCTGTGGGATATCCGCTGCCATCATATTTTTCCTGATGGAACAGCACGCCCGACATTACATTTGAGCTGAACACACCGTCGCCGCTGTTTTTGAGGATATTATATCCGATGTATGGGTGACGCTTTATTTCCTCAAACTCTTTATCGGTGAGCTTACTCGGCTTTATTATGATATCATGATCGATACTGGATTTACCGATATCGTGCAGCAGCGCAGATACGATGACCTCTTTTATATCCTCCTTGGCAAGCCCAAGCTCATGCGCTACGCTGGTAGAAAGCATGGCAACACGCAGACAGTGCTTATAGGTGTAGTCATCATAGTTCTGCAGCGCTATCATCTGGTTTCCGAGATAGGTCGAGTCGTTGCCTATATCGACCAGAATATCGTCTGCGATGCTGGTGATTTTCTCAACTGTAGACTTTGAAAGCTCTTTTATCTCATGATTAACTTCAAATATGGAGTTCAGCTCTAACAGCGCGTGACCGATGTGCTGATTTTTGATCTCCTCTTTAGTAAGCTCCTTTTGGGGAGTATGTTCCGTAGGTATCGGATCTTCGGCAACCACAGCAGGAGCATGAGCAGGCGTCGGCTCAGCAGTGATTACAGCCTGCTTATCACCGATTATGTTTACGGATTTAATTCCCTTTTTGCGGAGCATAGAGATCATATCCGCAGTGAGGAACGTGCCTCTCATCAACAGAGTGCGATAATCTGTTGCAGACGTAGTTGTAACGTCCTTTGCAAGGACCATTCCTTCGGTCAGACGTTCAACGGGTACAATAATCATAATATCTCTCCAATAATTAAGTCCGGGTGTGCATTACCAAAGCGGTGATCTGTATGTACCTCCGCTCGTGCTTTTTATCAGTGTAAGCTTTGCCTGTTCAACATCAGCGGCATAGGTTATGCCGAACCACTTGCTGTCGGTGGTGAGGTTACGCATTTTATAACCGTTTTGATGTATCTCGTTATCAACTGCGTCGGCGATGGTAAGCTCTGCTTTTTCTTCGCCTGCGGAAAGCGAGTTCAAAAACTCTGAAAGCTGCTTTTCGAGCCGCGGCATGAAATCCGCGCCAAAGCCCCACATACTCATTGAAACAGTATCGTATTCGTCAAGCTTGCAGGTCTCGCCGCCGTATTTGCCGCTGATAGTTCCATCTGCTCCGCGCTTTATCTCACGGGTCTCCTTAACGCTTTGCAGAAGCCCGTCGTCATCAGCAACGCAAACTCCGCGGTTTACCGTTCCGTGGTCAGACAGCGTGTTTTTCAGCATAAAACCTACCGAACAGCCATCGGCATTGGGAGTGCTGAGAAAGCTGCCAAGCCTTAAAAATGCGTCGCGGCCGTAGAAATCATCAGCATTTATTACTGCAAAGGGACCGTCTATAACGTCCTTGCAGCACCACAGCGCATGGGCAGTTCCCCACGGCTTTGTTCTGTTCGGGAAATCCCCCTCGCGGCAAGGCAGCACATCGGGCGACTGATAAACATACTCTACTGCGATATGCTCTGATGTTCTCTCGCCAATGGTGCTTTTGAAAAGTCCCTCAATATCCTTTCGGATAATGAACACCACGCGGTCAAATCCCGCTTTTATCGCATCGTATATCGAATAATCTATAAGCAGCTCGCCAGAGGGACCGAGAGGCTCAAGCTGTTTTATCCTTTCGCCGAAGCGCGAGCCCATGCCTGCAGCGAGAACTACTAATGTAAGATTAGCCATAGCGGATTCCTTTCAGTTAATACAATGATTAGAATTGCTTTTATGTATCAGGGAAGTGAAAGTCTGCACACGCAAGGAAACCGTGCAACGGCTAGGCTTGTGCCTGCCGTTGTATGGTTTGCGCAGCAGATGTAGAATTATTGCCGACCTTTATTTCAGACCGTTAATGGATTCGTTGATCTTCGCAAGCTTTTCCTCAGCCTTTGCAAGCTTAGCGCGCTCGTTTTCGATCTGCTGAGCGGGAGCCTTTGCGAGGAAGCCCTCGTTGTTAAGCTTCTTAGAAAGGAACTCGATATCCTTTTCTGCCGCTTTCTTTTCCTTTTCAAGACGGGCAAGTTCCTTTTCCTTGTCAACAAGCTCGCCCATGGGCATGAATACTCTTGCGCTGTCAGAAACAACAGTCATCATACCCTCGGTATCTGTTACGCTCTCGCAAACACTGAACTCGCCTGCGCCCGCAAGCTTCTCAAAGAATGCCTTACAGCCGCTGAACAGCTCTGTGAACTTTGTTTCAACGATCATCGTTACTTTCTTGGAGGGAGGAACGTTCAGCTCGTTGCGCTGTACACGGATAGCCTTGATAACGTCAACGATCTTTGAGAACTCCTCCTGCTCTGCAGCGAAGTGGAGCTTTTCGTCATACTCGCACCAATCGGAGATCATGATGCTCTCTGTATCAGTGCCGGGCATGGACTGCCATATCTCCTCTGTGATGTAGGGCATAAAGGGGTGCAGCAGCTTAAGTATGCCCTGCATGATAAATACAAGAACGTTCTGTGCTGCAAGGGCTGTTTCGCCGCCTGCGGCAATTCTGGGCTTTGTAAGCTCGATATACCAGTCGCAGTAGATATCCCAAATGAAGTCGGTGAGGTTCTGTACCGCGATACCAAGCTCAAAGCTTTCAAGGTTTGCTGTAACATTCTTTACAACGTCGTTGTAGAGGGAGAGAACCCACTTGTCCTCGATGGGGAGATTTTCGGGAAGAACCGCCTTGTCGAAGTCCTCGGGGAGATTCATGAGGATATAACGAGAAGCGTTCCAGAGCTTGTTTGCGAAGTTTCTGGAGTTTGTAACCTTGGTTTCAGTCCAACGCATATCGTTACCGGGCGCGTTGCCTGTAACCAGAGTAAGTCTGAGCGCGTCTGCGCCGTATTTGTCGATTATCTCAAGCGGGTCAACGCCGTTTCCGAGGGATTTGGACATTTTTCTGCCCAGCTCGTCACGAACAAGACCGTGGATAAGAACGTCCTTAAAGGGCTTTGTGCCTGTGTGCTCAAGGCCCGAGAATATCATTCTTGCAACCCAGAACGGAATGATGTCATAGCCTGTTACAAGTGTAGTTGTGGGGTAGAAATAATCCATCTCGGGAGTCTTTTCGGGCCAGCCGAGTGTGGAGAAAGGCCACAGCGCAGAGCTGAACCATGTATCAAGGGTGTCCTCGTCCTGCTTCATGGGTGCGCCGCACTTCGGGCAAACGGAGATGCCGTCAAGTGTTATCTCAGTGTGACCGCAGTCCTTGTTCTGGCAGTAGTAAGCGGGAATACGGTGTCCCCACCAGAGCTGACGGGAGATACACCAGTCGCGGATATTCTCCATCCAGTAGAGATAGCCGTTTTCAAAGCGCTTGGGAACATATCTCAGCTCGCCGCTTCTAACAACGTCGATAGCGGGCTGTGCAAGTTCTTTCATAGCAACAAACCACTGATAGCTTGCTCTCGGCTCAACAGTAGTGCCGCAGCGCTGACAGCAGCCAACGTTGTGCTTGTGAGGTTCAACCTTAACAAGCAGTCCCTGTGCCTCGAGGTCGGCAACCATAGCCTTTCTTGCAGCGTAGCGCTCCATGCCTGCGTACTTGCCGCCTACGTCCTCACGGATAGTAGCGTCGTCGTTCATCATGTGGATAAGCGCAAGACCGTGGCGCTTTCCTACCTCAAAGTCGTTGGGGTCGTGCGCAGGAGTGATCTTAACGCAGCCTGTACCGAATTCCTTGTCAACATACTCGTCGGCAACGATCGGAATTTCTCTGTCTGTCAGAGGAAGCTTCAGCATCTTGCCTACAAGGTGAGTATAGCGCTCGTCCTCGGGGTGAACTGCAACAGCGGTATCACCGAGCAGTGTTTCGGGACGTGTGGTAGCTATCTCAAGGTAGCCGCTTCCGTCTGCGAGGGGATAGTTTATGTGCCAGAAGAAGCCGTCCTGCTCCTCGTACTCGCACTCGATATCGGAGATAGATGTCTTACAGTTGGGGCACCAGTTGATGATACGCTCGCCGTGGTAGATAAGGCCCTTGTTATAAAGGTCGATAAATACCTTCTGTACAGCCTTGGAGCAGCCATCGTCCAGTGTAAAGCGCTCGCGTGCCCAGTCGCAGGAAGAGCCGAGCTTTTTAAGCTGCTCTACGATACGGCCGCCATAAACGCGCTTCCACTCCCATGCTCTTTCAAGGAAGCCGTCACGACCGATGTCGTCTTTGGTTACGCCGTCCTCTTTCATAGCGGTTACTATCTTAGCCTCGGTAGCGATAGACGCATGGTCTGTACCGGGCAGCCACAGAGCGGAATAGCCCTGCATTCTTCTCCAGCGGATAAGGATATCCTGAAGTGTGTTGTCGAGCGCATGACCCATGTGCAGCTGACCTGTGATGTTGGGCGGAGGAATAACGATAGTGTAGGGCTTTTTCTTGGGGTCTATCTCAGCATGGAAGTAGCCCTTTTCCTCCCAGTTTTTATAGATTCGATCCTCAAACTCCTTGGGGGAGTAGGTCTTTGCAAGTTCTTTTCTCATTGGTAATCATTTGTCCTTTCATTATGTAAGTGAAGGCTGTCGATAAAGCACTATCTGCGTGTTCTCAGCATCTGGTACTTTCTCGTCACCCTTTTTATAATTGTTATTTATGTAGGACACGGCGCACCATGTCCGAAAAACATCGCTATATTATTTCGTTTTAAGCGAATTCACAAGCTCCTCATCGGGCGCGACATACAGCGTTTTGTTGTTCGTGAATATCACCATTCCTGGCTTTGCGCCTGCAGGCTTTTTCACAAATTTCACCGCAGTGTAGTCAACGGGCACCTGCGAGGATTCTCGCGCCTTTGAGTGATATGCCGCAAGCTGCGCAGCTTCGAATATCGTCTGCTCGGGAGCTTCTCTGCCCTCAGTTTTTATTATAACGTGCGAGCCTGCAATATCCTTTGTATGAAGCCATATATCGGTAGCCTTTGCGGTTTTTAAGGTAAGCTGGTCGTTCTGCCTATTGTTTCGTCCGACAAGGATATCAAAGCCCTCGCTCGAACGGAATTTAAGCGGCTCGCTCTGCTTTTTCACCTTTTCATCGGGGCGAACTCCGCCCTTGAGGTAGCCTTGTTCGCGAAGCTCCCTGCGTATCTCGGCAAGGTCTGTTTCGCTCTCGGTGCGGCTTACCGCGTCAAAAACGCTGTCGATATAGATAAGCTCCTGCTGACCTTTTGCGATAAGCTCGGTCAGCATTTTTTCCGCAGTATCGAGCTTGCGGTACTCGTTGTAGTATTTCTGAGCGTTCTGCGCGGGAGTGAGGCGCGAGTCAAGCGCTATCTCTTTCGGCTCGCCCGTGTAGAAATCCTCTAACGTGCATTTCGTCATGCCCTTTTCAAGCCTGTAGATATTCGCGTTTATCATATCGCCGCAGACTCGGAAAACCTCGCGCTCGGAGCAGTCCGAAAGCTCCTTTTTCTGAAGCTCCAGCTTTCTCGACACTCGCTCGTATGCGTTCATAAGCAGCTTTAACAGGTCGTGAGCGCGCTGTTTGGTACGCTCGGTCTTTCCTGCCGCAGCAAAGAAGCCGTCAAGCAGCGCATTAGCGCTGTCGCAGTGAGAAACGAGCATAGCTGTCGAATACTGCTCGATATTTATAAACGAAAAGTCCTTTTTCTTGCCGTTAAGGTCGGAAACAACAGTGAATTCCGCCTCACCGCAAAGTGCCTTTTTCGCCTTGTTCAGTATAAACCTCAGCCTGTCACGCGCACTGTCGGAAAGCTCTGCGCAAACTGCGTCAATATCCTTTGCGGCGTAGTAGGCACATTCCCTCGCGAATATCGGGGAAATGCCCTCCAAAACAGCGGTAAGCTTTTTTGAAAGCCGCTCGGGGCTGCCGTCTATTGCAGCAAGAACATCGTCTGCGGTACAGTCGAGCAGGCAAAGCCTGTCCTCGCGCGGAGGAGTTTCATACTCGATGTTAGGAAGCACACGGCGCACCGAGGAAATATCATCGGTGACTCGCTTCACGCTGTCGATGACTCGTCCGTCACGGACAAGGATTATATTGCTGTGGCGACCCATAATCTCCGCGATAAGCGTGTTTGTCACGATATCACCGATCTCATTGGTGCACTCGAAATCAAAGTAAAGTATGCGCTCCAGACCGTCCTGTCGTATGGCTGTAAGCCGCCCGCCGCCGAGGTGCTTTCGCATCAGCATACACAGCATTGGCGGCTGCTGCGGATTTTCAAACGCAGCCTCGGTGAGATTAACTCTCGCGCTCATGCTGTTTGCGGAAAATATGAGCTTTTTCGTGCCGTCACGGAAGGTGCGCAGAGATAACACAAGCTCCTCACGGGAGGGCTGATACACCTTGTCCACACGGCTGCCGATAAGAGGCGAAAGCTCGTTTTTGACGATGTGAAGAAACGCTCCGTCAAGGGACATGATATCAACTCCTTTCGCGGAACTTAGATTTTATACATAGCTGCACGGTTCGGTATCGCTGTCAGCGGCAAAAACGCTGACCTCGAGGAACTTTCTGCTAAGCAGCGCAGCAAGCCTGTGAGCGGCACATTTTTCGGTGCCGTAATGCCCTGCGTCTACAAGCACAAAGTCTGCATTGCGTGCGTCTATCCAGATGTTGTGTTTAATGTCGCCTGTAATAAGCGCCTGACAGCCCTTTTCTATCGCGGAATCCATAAAGCTTCCGCCTGAGCCTGAGCAGACCGCTACACGGCGTATCTCGGTCTTTATTCCTGCCGAATACTTCACGCTGTCAAGCATGAGCGCATTTTTGCAATGCTCTGCGAGCGCCTTTGGCGTGAAGCTGAAAGCAAGGTCGCACACTGCGCCGAAGCCAAGCCCGTTTGCGTGGACTTCTTCAAGCACCTCGCTGCTTTCAAAGCCGAGAAGCTCCAACAGTGCGTCATTTACGCCGCCCTCGCTCATATCAAAGTTGGTATGAACGCAAATGGCGCTAATACCGTTTTTCACAAGCTCATATACAGGAGTTCCGACCGAAACGCTTTTCAGCGGGTCGAATATCACAGGGTGATGTGAAATTATGAGGTTTGCATTTTTCTCGACCGCCTCATTTATCACCGCATTGGTCATGTCAAGGCAGGTGCAGATCCCTGTGATCATAGCGTTGGGGTCTCCGACAAGAAGTCCCACATTGTCGTATTTTTCGGCGGTGGAAAGCGGACTTATGGTATTTATGTAGTCAAGCACATCTTTAACTTTCATTCTGTTCCCTCCGCTTTTTTGTTGATTTTTTCTGCTAAGCTGCGAAGCTGTGCCGCTTCCTCTGCGAAGCTTTCCGAAGAATCCATGCCGCGTGCGTTTTTGAGAAGCTTTTCAGCGGTAAGCTTCAGAAATTTCGGGTCGGTAACCTTTCCCGAAAACGCAAAAAACTCGTCGATATCGCGCTTTTCGCCTGTGTAAGCCGCAAGCATAACGACATACGCGCGCTTGCCGTCATAAGCGGTGCGCTCCTCAAGTATCTCAAAGCCATCAGCATAAAGCCTGCGGCGCAGTAGCTCGGGCTTTGTCATGGGCTGTAATATAAACCGCGTGTTCGCTGTCAGAAAGCGACAGCCTGTGATTATATCCGCGATAAGCTCGCCGCCCATGCCGCAGATTATCACATCGTCGGCATAGTCTATCTCAGCAAGCCCGTCCGACTTCAAAACGCGAACGTTGTCGCAGCCCTCCTGCTCAACGGTGCGGCGTGCCGATTCAAGCGGCCCGTCGTTGATATCGGAGGCAACGACCTCTTTCGCGCCGTTTTTTGCAAGATAGCACGCAAGCAGCGCGTGGTCGGTGCCAACATCGCAGATGACCCCGCCGCTTCTGCAAAGAGCCGCGGCGGTCTTAAGCCTGTTGTCAAGCGAGATCACTATCAGTTGCCCATTGCTTCGTTGAGCTTAGCAACTATCTCGTCAGCATCAACGCCGTGCACCATGCAAGCCTGCTCAACGCTCTCGCCTCTTGCGGAGGGGCAGCCTAAGCAGTGCATACCCATACCGAGGAAGATGGGAGCAGCAGCCTCGGGATTTGTATCAAGAATATCGCCGATAATGGTATCTTTTGTAATAAGCATAGTATTTATTTCCTTTCTTTTGTGCGTGGATACACCGCGCCATTGTATAAATATACATATTATATTATAACACAACACACGGCATTTGTCCAGTAGTATTGACCGAAAAACGATGATTATGAATGTTGCTGTATGGTGTTACCGCAAAATCACCAATAACACAAACGCCTTGTTGTGATAATGTACAAAAATATATGATTTTGGCGAAAAAAGTTGTGAAAAGCGGTGACAAAAGCTGAGAAATATGTTATACTGTATACAGAAAACAGGCGGTTTACCGCTTTTGGAGGTGCATTTTATGTCAAGAAAGATAATTACCATCACAAGACAATACGGCAGCGGCGGACGCGAGATAGGCGAACAGCTTGCTCAGAAGCTCGGAATAGAGTTCTACGACAACAAGCTGCTTGATCTTGCGGCTGAAAACAGCGGCATTCACAAAAATCACTTCCGCGACAATGACGAAAAACGCACAAACAGCTTTTTGTATCTTCTCTCCACAACATACGGTCAGGGCGGTATCCCGTTTGACGATACGCTGTTCTTTGCGCAGCTCAACACTATCCAGAAGATCGCTTCCGAGCAGGACTGCGTTATCATCGGCAGATGCGCGGACTACGCTCTGCGCGATTTCACGGGAGTTATCAACTTGTTTGTGAGCGCCCCGTTCGAGTGCCGTGTAAAGCGCGCCATCGAGGTCTACGGTATTGAGGAAAAACACGCCGAGAACTATGTAAAGCGCATTGACAAGCAGAGAACTTCCTATTATAATTACTATACCGACAAGCGCTGGGGTCAGCCGCAGAACTATCAGCTTTGCCTTGACAGCTCAGTGCTCGGAATAGACGGCTCGGTGAAGCTTGCCGAAGACTTTATCAAGATGTATTACAAGGATTGATATACTATTATAATATAACAAAGGCGGCTCAATGAGCCGCCTTTTGCTGTGGTGAAGTTATGTCTGAAAGTGTTTTTACGATAAGTGCAGTCGGATTACCTTGTCAGCGTTTTTCTTTTGCCGGAAAGATAGTCGCTCACAGAAAATGAGCTGCTACAAGGGAAATCTGAAATCTAGAACGCCAGTATTAAAAAACCGTCCAACGGACGTGTCGTTTGCGCTGGCACAGGGTGTTTGAGTGGTTTCACAAAGCGAAATCGGATTTCCGTAAGGGAAATCAGAAATCAAGAACGCAAGGCTAAAAAAGCCGTCCATCGGACGGCTTTTTTAACACTGGCACCCCTTGTAGGAATCGAACCTACAACTGCCCCTTAGGAGGGGGCTGTTATATCCATTTAACTAAAGAGGCGGATATCACAGACCTAATTATATCACAAGAAGCGCTTTTTTTCAATAGGATTTTTGTCGACGGAGCCGATTTTTCTGTAAAACATCGTATATATAAAGGTTTTTTTGCGCTTTTGAAGAGCAAAAAACACATTTTACCCGTTTTAGCTAAATTACTTAAACAGTGCAAAAGCGCATTGCTGAGCCAAAATTCGCTATATTTAAAGTTAAAAATAGCGCATTTGCACAATTATTCTAAAAAAAAATTAAAGATTTATACAAAATGCACATTGACTAAATGGGATAAAAAATGTTATAGTGTTATACAAGGGTAGCTATGCCTGTGGGTATAGTTGTGCCTTAGCTAAGGTAAAATTTTCCGCTGTCATACAGGGCGGCGGGCAAACAAATTTTTTAGGAGGATTTTTTCTATGAAGATCACAAAGATTCTTTCTGCTGTTGCTGCTGCTTCTATCGCAACAACTGCACTCGTTGCTACTGCAAGCGCTGTAGATATCAAGTCTACCGGCAACGACAACAACTACTTCACTGATAAGGGCAACATCGGTATCTTCCCTTTCAGCATCGGTACTAAGGACGAAGCTGAGAATGGTATGGACGTTCCCAAGGGCAACCTCGCTGCTGACTGCGGCTTCGAGCTTGAAGATGTTGCAGGCTTCTCTTTCACAATCACAATCCCTGAGGTAGACAGCATGGGTCTTGAGGGCAACCGCGAGATGTTCACAGGCCTCATCGGTGGTCAGGCTATCGTTTCTCTGAGATCTGTTGCTGACAGCCGTACACACAACTGGACTCCCGTTGGCGAATATTGGGGAGTTATTGATGATGACCTCGGTATTGCAACTCTCGATGATACAAAGGCTTTCGCTTTTGAGAAGGTTGGCGATTATACATACGAGCTCACCGCTGAGTTCGATACCACTCAGATGTTTGAAGATGTTGGCGATGACATCATCGACAACCGTATCTTCATGCAGGTTTGGGGCGATGACCTTTGCTCCGTAGAGTTCGTTGAGGGCTCTCTGCTCGACGCTGACGGCAACGTACTCGTTACTGTTGACAACACAGGTGCTATCACCGATACAGGCGCAGGCGCTGACGCAGGCGACGGCGATTCCGCAGGCAGCACAGACGGTGCAACAGGCGAGGACAAGAACTCCGCTGACACAGGCGTTGAGGGCGTTGCAGCTGTTGCAGGTGTAGCAGTTCTCGCTGCAGGCGCTGCTATTCTCTCCAAGAAGAGAAAGTAATTTTAAGAAATTTCAAAAAAATTTGATCTTTCTGAAACTTTATTGAATTTACCCGCGACTACCGTAGTGAACAAAAAAATTAAAAAACTTTTGATTTTTTTGAAACTTTTCGGTTTGACCGCATGACTACGGTAGTGAGCGGTTGAATTAAACCCGTTTAACACACTTTGAGTGCCCGATAACTCAGAGATGTTTTAAAAGAACAAAACTAACTTTTTAGGAGGACTATTATGTTAAGAAGAAGAATCTTCTCTGCCGCAATGGCTTCTGTAATGGCGCTTTCCACCGTTGCAGTCGTTGCACAGGCAGAAGAGAAAACACTGGCAGATTACAAGGCTGAGCTCGATGCACTTTTAAATGGCAACGATGACCTCACATGGCAGTGCGGCGATGACTGGCGCACAGGCGAGCTGCTCGACTACGGCGCAAAGCAGACCGAGAAGATGCTCGATGCACTCGACGCTGCAGAAGCTATACTCTTAAACGCTGATTCCCAAAAGGCTGACTACGCAGCTGCTTACTACATGGTAACAGGTGTTAGAAAGCACCTCTACAAGAAGACATATGAGCAGCTTCAGGACCTGATCAAGCAGGCTGAGAGCTACACAACAAAGAACAACATCCTGAACGAAGAGATCAACGATAACATTTATGATACAGCATGGTATGAGTCTCTTACTCTCGAGATCGAGGACGCTAAGAGCTTCACAGAGCTTGACACTGTTCCCGACATCACAGAGGCTTGGGATGAGCTGAACGCAATCGTTGTTCTTGAGCCCATCAAGAAGCTGAACAGAGTAAGCAAGGAAGACTTCAGAAGAGAGCTGCTCAAGTACGAAGCAATCGCAGCTGATGTTAACAAGTATGAGACTTGGAGACGCAGCGATGGCAGCGTAACATTCGGTAAGGCTTATAATGACGCTATGGCTCAGAGAGACGATATCGTTGCACAGTACAACGTTCTCGATGGCTACAAGGGTGTTAAGGAGACTACATTCCCTGAGATCTATGCAGGCTACACACTCTGCATCGACACTTATAACGCTTACAAGGGTTGGGCACCCGACAGCGCTACAACAAGAGGCTCCAACGCAGCTGTCAAGAAGCTGATCAACGATTACAACGGTCCTCTCGTTGCTACATTCATGGTTGATGTTCTCGGTGATGAGAGCGCTTCTTCGGATAACACAACACTTGTTGGTGCTATCAAGACTGCAGGTGCAACACCCACATTCTACGTTGATACTAATGATGATAATGTAGGCGACAAGCTTTGGGAAATCACATATGATGCCACAGTGAATACAAAGATCATTGCTGCAAAGGCTATCGTTTCTCTGGATAAGAATGTATACGTTCCTGTTGATGAGAACGGCAAGTGGATCGTTGACGAGGCAGTTCTGACAGAGGCTCCCAAGAAGAATGCTGACGGCGAATGGGTAACTCAGGCAGACGTACTCATCACTCTCGAAAACCATAACGGTGAGGGTGGCGACGCTGTTATTCCTAACAGATACCTCGCTCTCACAAAGGCTTCCAAGTTCGATCTGGCTAACATGATCAAGATCGACGTTACTGAATTCGCAGGCGCAAAGGCTGCCGCTGATAGTCACAACAGAGCTTCTGATGGTGCCTCTCTCGATGTTGAGCTTTCCTACGCTCTGACACTCGCTGACGCATACCTCAAGGGTGTATACACCGAGCTTGATCCTAAGACAGGCGCTCCTATCGCTCAGTATGCTGCTTATACCAACGGTTCTACCGGTTACCTCGATAACCACGATATCGTACACGTAACTGATGGTGATTATAATGATATCATCGACGTTATCGATGAGATCGGTGTTATTTCTCCCAGCGATTATGCTAAAAATCAGACACCTGAGTGGACACTCGTTTACCGTTACCTGAAGTACGCTCTCGAGGACAACTTCAAGGGCGCAAAGGCTGGCGAAGGCACTCACATCAAGCGTGCTGATATTGAGAAGCTCATCGGTGAATCCGAGGCACTCCTCAACGCTACAGGCGACGCTGCTATCTTCAACCCCACACACGTTGCACTGCTTCACGCTGTAAAGGAAGCTCGCGAGTGGGTAGCTGCTTCTTACACAAACAAGAAGTACGAAGACGGTAAGGAGTTCGAGGCTGCTAACGGTGAAGTTCACCCCAGCTCTGATGAGCTTTGGGGCGGTATCGCAGATCTTGATGCTGGTACAGATTTCAAACCTGTATTCGACAGCACCTACTACTCCGATTCTTTCGTTGGTCTCAATGTAGCTTATACAGCTCTCGACGCAGAGTATAAGGCTCTTAAGATCTCTGTTGATGATGTATACAAGCTCCTCGGTGAGACTGCAGTTAAGGTTGACGCAGGCGAGCTGAACGATTCCGCAGCTATGCAGGACGCTCTCACAGAGTGCGGCAGATGGCTGTCTCAGGTTGACGACATCACATACTATCTCAGCGATAACGATGCCGATGGTTGGGTAAACTCTGACGGCACACTCGACTCCGACGACGTTACTATGGGCTACTTTGATAACGCTGCATTCAACGAGGTTAGAGAGCTTCTGCCCCTCAACCGTATCGTAACAGGCGCTGCTAAGGTAGAGGCTGTTGGCGGTTATGTTACTACTGTTCTCAACGACTCCCACGCTAATGCATATGCTGCATACCAGGCTCTGGATGCTGCTGTAACAGCTAACGCTCCCGGTGAGGGCGATGGCGAAGGCGGCGAAGGCGGCGCTTCCGGCACATACACAGGTAATGCTGAGTGGTCTCTCGACGATGCATCCATGATGATCGCTGATGCTTTCACAGGCATGAATCAGACCAAGGGTGACTACGACAAGGATGGCGATACTGACCTCGACGACGTATCCGCAATCATCCGTGATGCTCTTGCAGGTATCATCTAATCAAACTTTTTGTGTGATCGATCCCCCTCGGGGCGCAAGCCCCGAATGGGGTTGATTATATAAATAATTTTATGGAGGAAAATAATATGAAGAAGATTTTATCTCTTGGCGTAGCTGCTGCTATCGCTTCTATGACAGCTGTTGCTGCTTCTGCTGCTTTCCAGCCCGAGCTTATCGATGGCGATTACACTGAGGGCAGCACAGTAACATTCGAAATCAAGGCATACGAAGTTGACAAGGCTAACTTCAAGGCAACAATCGAGACCGCTGGTCTTGAGCTCGTTGAAGCTGATGTTGAAGGCATGGGCGACATCCAGGATGGCGTTCTCGTTTGGGTTGACGGCGCTGCTCCCGAGGATGGCGACGTTATCGCTACTCTCACATACAACGTAACTGCAGCTGCAGGTGAGAAGGTTTCTCTCGCTCTTACTCCCGCTGAGGGCTATGAGGGCTACGTTGATGCTACTCTGAACATCGAGGCTGACGTTATCGAAGCTACAACAGGCGGCGATGAGGGCGGCGAGGATCTCGGCGGCGATGAAGGCGGCGAGGATCTCGGCGGCGACGAAGGCGGCGACATCATCGACGGTGGCGACGAAGGCAACACTGGCGACGAGGGCAACACTGGCGACGAAGGTACTGCTGGTGACGATGCAGGCTCCACAGAGGGCGGCGACGATGAGAACAAGGCTGAGAACCCTGACACAGGTATCGCTCTTGCAGTTGTTCCCGCAGTTCTCGCAGGTGCTGCTATCGTAGTTTCCAAGAAGAGAAAGTAATTCCTAACCGAATTAACATCTTATTCTAAAACGCATGACCTCCCCGAAAGGGGAGGTTTTTGTTTGCTCCGCGAAGTAGAAAACGCGGAGCTATTTTTGTCTAAAACGCCGAAAACGATTACTCGCTACACTTGTGCGCCCGTGTGGTTTTTTGAGGCGTTCAATATCTTGTGGATTTTAAAAAGTATTGCGCTGTTTTTAATCAAAATATTGGTTTAGGTGAACTATCTAAATGCACGGCAGGGCAGTAATTTTTAGGGTTTGGGATTTTATATAATATGCATAAAAAAATTCAAATCTTATTGACATCAAGGTATAAATTTGATATAATTATTACGGTATATATGATAGCGGTGTTGTGCCCTGTGCAGATCATCGCCGCTTTTGTGCGGACGAAAGGATCGTTATGGACTATATTTTAGAAGCAAAAAACGTCTGCATGGACTTTCATATCGGCGACGGCAGTGTTGTCCATGCACTAAAAGGCATCAACCTGCAGATACAGCCGAATAAGCTGTCGGTGCTGCGCGGCCGTTCAGGTTCGGGCAAGACGACACTTATTAATATACTCGGTGCGTTGGACAGACCAACTTCGGGAGAGGTTTCTTTCCTCACTCGTGATAACGATATCACAAAGCTTCCCGATTCTGCGAGGGATAAGCTGCGACGCTGTGATATGGCGTTTGTGTTCCAGTCTGTTGCGCTGATTTCGACAATGACGGCTTTTGAGAACGTTGAGTTTGCGCTGAGGCTGAAAAAAATGCCTTATCGGGAGCGCGCTCAGCGAGCTAAACAAGCTCTCATACAGGTGGGACTTGAAAAGCGTATGCACCATCGCCCGGGCGAGATGTCGGGTGGTGAGCAGCAGCGTGTTGCGATTGCAAGAGCGATTGCGACCTCACCAAAAATAATCTTCGCTGACGAGCCTACGGCAGAGCTTGACTCGCCAACGGGCTTTGCGGTGATGAAGCTGTTCCGCGAGCTTGTAAAGGATAACGACCTTACAATAGTGATGACGACACATGATACGTCGATGATGGAGGTTGCTGATATCGTTTACACACTGGAAGATGGAGTTATAAGCGACATTACCGAGAATAATGTGACGGATACGGAGGGTTCAGATGCCTAAAAAAGTCATGCTGGCGCCGCCCGAAAACGTCATGGTTCAGGCGGACAATCTTGTTAAGATATACAAATCCTCCGATGTAGAGGTCATGGCACTTCAGGGGCTTGACCTTACGGTGGAGCGCGGCGAGCTTATGGGCATCGTCGGCGCAAGCGGCAGCGGTAAATCTACACTGCTAAATATGCTCGGCGGACTTGACCGTCCCTCCGCAGGCAGCCTTTTCGTTGACGGAAAGGATATGCTGAAATTCACCGAGAAGGATTTTATCGACTACAAAAGAAAAACGGTTGGGTTTGTGTGGCAGAATAATGCGCGCAACCTTATTCCGTATTTAACGGCTCAGCAAAACGTTGAGATGCCGCTGCTGCTCTCGGGTTTTTCGGGAAGGCGGCAGAGAGCCTCCGAGCTGCTTGATATGGTGGGATTGTCTCACCGAAAAAACAGCAGGCTTGATCAGATGTCAGGTGGTGAACAGCAGAGAGTTGCGATAGCAATTGCGCTTTCCAACAATCCGAAGCTGCTTCTTGCCGACGAGCCGACAGGCTCAGTTGATACAGCCACAGCAAAGCTCATTCTCGATGTTTTTCGCGAACTCAACAAGGTCATGGGCGTTACCATTATAATAGTAACGCATGATACAAAGCTTTCAGCTCAGATCGACAGAGTTGTTGCGATACGCGACGGCAAAACATCGTCCGAGCTTGTGCGTAAATCCTCTGTGATGAAGTCATTCGGACAGCTCACCGAGGAAGCAGCCGACGCAGGTCATGAGGAGCTGTCAGTCCTCGACCGTGCAGGTCGTCTGCAGATCCCAAAAGAATATCTCGAAGAGCTTGGGCTCAAAGGCGGCGATAAGGTCCGCGTTGAGCTTGAGGACGGACGGATATGTATTTATCCTCGTTTGTGAGGAACAAATTTGTGATCCATCGGGTGGGAGAAGCCCGATTGTGATATGCTGCAATACAGTCTAGGAAAGGTGGAAAATACTGTGGCAAAAAACCATACCACGAAGCTGAAGAAATTTACATCATTGTTTTTGTCTGCAATGATGGTTGCTTCCTCTTTTCAGCTTCAGATGACTATCGGAGCGTCTGCTGAGGAAGAGCAGAACACTACCTTAGCATCATCTTCGGTCAGCGCTGAAAATGTAGGCATGACCAGCAGAGAAAGCGCTTATAAGAACTACATAGCAAAGTACGCTGACGCGGAAAAGCCCATGGAGGAAATAGTTGTAGACATTCTCAACTATGAGGCCTCCGACGGTGCGGTTACCGAAGTGGTAAACCACGAGGGCAAGGAGAACTGCGTTTCATGGCTTGACAGCGAGGGTACCATCACTTGGTCCTTTAATGTCAAAAAGGCAGGTCTTTACAACCTTGAGATGCTTTACTATCCCGTGGCAAGCACCAATACGACCGTTGAGGTTTCGCTTCGCATAGACGGCGAAAACCCCTTTGACGAGGTAAAGCTTGTTGAGCTTGATCGTTATTGGCACAGTGAAACAGCCATCGGATATGACGCAAGACAGAAAAACCAGAAGCGTCCTCCTCAGGTGGAGTACGACTGCTGGGTGACATATCCCATTAAGGATAAGGACGGTCTTATCAATACACCGTACTTCTTCTACCTTTCCGAGGGTGAACATACAATTTCCCTTGATGGCGTTAAGACAAATATCTACATGAACGGTATGCGCTTCTTCAATACTGAGGAGCTTCCGTCCTATGCAGACATAGCGCCCACTCAGGATCAGATCAACAACACTCCCGCAAGCACAGCAGGAACAGCTATCCTGTTCGAGGCGGAGTCTCCTCTGTACACGTCTTCCTCTACGTTGTACCCCACTTATGACAGAACAGATTATAATGTAAGCCCCTCTCACCCTGTAAACAAGCGTTACAACACGCTTGGTACAGATACTTGGGATCAGGCTACTCAGTCGGTTTGCTGGGAATTTGAGGTTCCCGCCGACGGATACTACACCATCAGAATGAAGGCTCGTCAAAGCACCATGCGTGGTTTCTTCTCCAACAGACGAGTTTACATCAACGGCGTGGTTCCCTGCAAGGAGCTTGACTGCATAAAGGTTAAGTATGATCCCAACTGGCAGACAGTTGAGCTTTGCGACGCAGACGGCAATCCCATCTACGTTGAACTTAAGGCAGGCAAGAACCAGATCATGCTTGAAGCTATCCCCGGCGATATCGGTCAGGTTATGCAGCGCCTTGATGACCTTATTTTCGAGCTTAACTACTACTATAGACGTATTCTGATGATCACAGGTCCTTCTCCCGACGAATACAACGACTACTATCTCGACGACCAGATCCCCGAGCTGCTCGATGTATTCCAGAACGCTATCGATACTCTCTATGCTGAAAAGAAGGGTATTGAAGAGCTGACAGGTGAAGGCTCTGAGGCATCTACACTTCAGACAATGGCTGTTATTCTCCAGATGGCTGTTGATGAGCCCGATGATATCCCCATGATGCTCTCCAGTATTAAGGATCAGATATCAGCAGTTTCTGCTTGGATGCGTGACTATCGCGACCAGCCCCTCGAGCTCGACTATATCGAGGTTAAATCCGTACATGATCAGTATAAGGACGCAAGCTCCAATTTCTTCTCTTCCTTTGCGTTCGGCTTCCAGGCATTTATAGGCTCCTTCTTTGAGGACTACACATCTATTTCCGATTCCACGACACAGGCGCTCAATGTTTGGGTATCCCTCGGTCGTGACCAGGCTACTGTTGTAAACGAGCTTGTAAGCTCCGAGTACAACCCCAACCACTCCACACAGATCGCGATCAGCCTTGTACAGGGCGCTGTGCTTGAGGCAACTCTCGCAGGCAAGGGTCCTGAGGTTGCACTGTTCATCGGCGGCGACTTCCCTGTAGTTTGTGCTTCCAGAGGTCTGCTCGTTAATATGAAGGGCTTCACCGACTATGATGAAGTAGTTTCCAGATTCAGCGAGGACGTTACAACGCTGTATGAATTCAACGATGGCGTTTACGGTATCCCGCTGACACAGAACTTCCCGATGCTGTTCTATCGTACCGACGTTCTTGAAGAACTCGGCTATGACGCTCCTCCCGAGTCTTGGGACGCACTTATCGAAATGCTCCCCGACCTGCAGAGAAAGTACCTTGAGGTAGGTCTTATTCTTCCCTCCAATGTATCCTCTCAGGTATTTGATGCCGGTAACACATTCGTTCTTCTTATGAACCAGACCGGTCAGAGCTTCTACACAGAGAATCAGCACGCAACAACATTTGACACAGAGGCTGCGGTCGATGCATTTACAAGATGGACTAAGTTCTACACTGTATATGACTTTGACCAGACCTACGACGCATTTACAAGATTCAGAACAGGTGAGATGCCCATTCTGGTGCAGAACTACACCTTCTATAACCAGCTTAATGTAGCAGCTCCCGAAATAAAGGGTCTGTGGGATTTCACGCACGTTCCCGGCACATACAGAACTGACGAGAACGGAAAGACATTCCTCGATTACACCGCAAACTCCGGTTCTGCGGGTGCAGTTATCTTCCAGTCCTGCTCCGATAAGCAGGCCGCTTGGGACTTCATCAAGTGGTTCACCGAAACAGAAACACAGGTAGAGTATGGTAAGACCATTGAGGCTATCATGGGCCCGCTCGGTCGTTACGATACCGCAAACCTTGAAGCTCTTTCAAGACTCAACTGGTCTACAGCCGAGCACGCTAAGATAAGCGATCAGATGGCTCATCTGCAGGAGATACCGATCATTCCTGCTTCCTACGCTGTAACTCGTAACGTATACAACGCGTTCAGAGCGGTTGTAAACAACCAGAAGAACCCCAGATATGAGCTCAGCTCTTACAATAGAGATATCAACAATGAGATCGTAAGAAAGCTGAAGGAGCTTGGCTTCTACGAGGAGTGATAGCTTTTCCGGATAATTCCGGAAGAGCAGGCGCTCTTTTCAATAAAAATTAGGAGGAATCAGTTTGTTCGGTAAAGAAAAAACGCAGTATATCGAAGACAGTAAATTTCGCTATACGATGCGTGAAATGAAAAAGAACGGCAGTGCTTACATACTGGCGCTTCCGTACTTCCTGCTGTTCCTGGTATTCACGGGTATTCCTGTTCTTATCTCCCTGCCTATCGGCTTCACCAGCTTCAACATGGTGCAGTTCCCTACATGGGTGGGTCTGAATAACTTCTATACTCTGTTCCTCGGGGACGACGTTTTCCTTATTGCTATCCAGAATACCTTGGTATTCGCTATCATCACAGGTCCTGTGAGCTATATTCTCTGCTTCCTGCTCGCATGGCTTATCAACGAGATGCCCGGTGCGCTTAAAACTGTATTTACATACATCTTCTACGCACCCACACTGGCAGGTAACATCTTCGCAACCTGGCAGCTCATCTTCTCGGGCGATACCTACGGCTTCCTTAACTCCACACTGATGGATCTCGGTCTTATCAAGGGTCCTCAGCAGTGGCTGACAGACGCAAGATATATCCTCATGTGCGTTATCGTCGTACAGATGTGGATGTCCCTCGGTGCAGGCTTCCTGTCGCTTCGTGCGGGCTTCCAGGGTATTGATAAATCCGGCTACGAGGCAGGCGCTATCGAGGGTATCAAAAACCGCTGGCAGGAACTGCTTTACATTACGATCCCCAGCATGGGTCCGCAGCTTCTGTTTGCGGCTGTAATGCAGATCACAGCTTCCTTTACGGCAGGCGACATCGGACGTTCGCTTACCGCATTCCCCTCTACAGACTACGCAGCGCACACGATCATGACTCACGCATTTGACTATGGTTCCATAAGATATGAGATGGGTTATGCCTGCGCGATCTGCTTCCTGCTGTTCCTGATCATGATGCTCGTAAACAACGTAATACGCAAGGCTATGAGCGGAATTTTGGATACTTAAGGAGGACAGAATATGCGTATTATACAAAGAAGAAAAAGGTGGGGAGGCTCACGCGGAGGCGATATCGCGATCTTTATCGTGCTGTGCCTTATCGGCGTGTTCATGCTCTTCCCGATTTACCTGTCTGTTATCCAGTCGATAAAGCCCGTTGAGGAACTGTTCGTGTTCCCTCCGAAGCTTTATGTACAGCGTCCCACCTCGCAGAACTTTGAGGATATGCTCAAGGTTGCAGGTAGCTTGGACGTTCCCTTCTCCAGATATGTATTCAACTCCATATTCGTATCTGTTGTTGTAACAGTTGCACAGCTCTTCCTTTCCTCCTCCGCAGCTTATGTACTTTCCAAGGTTAAGGCTCCCGGCGTTAAGGCAATGAACAAGGTCATTGAGATCGCGCTGCTGTTTACATCTTCCGTTACATACATCGTACAGTATATCGTAATGGCAACGCTTGGTATGATCGACACATACTGGGCAATCACGCTGCCGTATATCGCAACTCCGATGGGTCTGTTCCTCATGAAGCAGTTCATGGGTCAGATACCCGAGAGTATGATAGAAGCGGCAAAGCTTGACGGCGCAAGCCACATGAGAGTCTGCTGGCAGATAGTAATGCCCAACGTTAAGCCTGCTTGGCTGACGCTGATGATATTCGCTTTCCAGGGCGCTTGGCAGATCACAGGTTATCTCTTCGTTTATAGCGAGCAGTTAAAGCCTATACCGATCGTTATGCAGCAGATCGCTGCAGCCGGTATCGCCAGAACAGGCGTTTCTTCGGCAACGGTAGTTGTGCTGATGCTCCCCCCGATGATATTGTTCCTTATCCTGCAATCCAACGTTGTTGAAACGATGGCTCACTCAGGTCTTAAGGATTGATGAAATAATTAACGAAAGGATGATTTTGAGTGCCATCAATTAAGCGCATCGCAGCCCGTGCTGCGGCTGCGGTAATGGCTGCTGTTATGCTCGGCACCTGCGTTGCTTACGCAGATGAGCCGTACGACGGCTACAACTACGACTGGTGGGAAGATCCGGTTCCTTCTCAGAACGGTTATGTTGTTGACAAGGTCATTACCGGTGCCGATATTGGCATTGGCTCATTGAACGAGCCGTCCGATATGTTCATTTCGGACAGCGAGGAAATATATATCGCAGACACTGCGTACAAGAGTACGCTTACCCCTAACTTAAAGGGTAGAATCGTTATCACCGACAAGAACTTTAAGCTCAAGACCTCCGTTGAGTATCTGGACTTCTCCGATGTTCAGGATTGGGTCAACATGAAGAAGGAAGAGCTTGCTGAGAATGTTGCTGAGTACCAGAAGTGTACCGACCTCTACTTCGATGGTCCTACAGGTGTATTTGTAGATAACGATGATGTTGTTTATGTTGCAGATACCGCAAACGACCGCGTTGTTGCTTTTTCTGTAGAAGTTGACGACAGCGGCATCGGCTACGGCAAGGTTATCAGAGTATTCACAAGACCTGATTCCGATGTCTACGACGCAAAAACAACATTCAATCCCAGCAAGGTGCTGGTAGACGCGGCAGGTAACGTTTATATCTGTATCAAGTCTATCACAAAGGGTGCCGTTGTGTTCTCTAAGGACGGCGAGTTCAACGGTTATTTCGGTGCAAACCGAGTTGAGGCTACCGCTGATGTTCTTATGAACGCTTTCTGGAAGCTTATCTTCACACGTGAGCAGGTTAAGAAGATGCAGCGCAGCGTTCCTGTCGAGATATCTAACTTTGATATCGACGAGGACAACTTCATCTATACAGTAACCGAGTCCAAGACTGTTGAAACAGACGTTATCAAAAAGCTTAACTCCGCAGGTACAAATATCTTTATCAATCTCGGCTATTCCGATTACACATTCGGTGACGCGCTGACAAAGTATTACCGCGGCCAGACATACTCCTCACAGATCACTGACGTTGATATCGGCGAGGGTGGAACCATCAACCTGCTTGACCTTAAGACAGGCCGTGTGTTCCAGTATGATAATGAGTGTAATCTGCTCTTTATCTTCGGTGGCAAGGGCTCGCAGAAGGGTACATTTACAACAGTAAATGCTGTTGAGAGCCTTGGCACAAAGGTATACGTTCTTGATGGACGTAAGGCAAGCGTAACTGTATTCAGACAGACTGAGTTCGGTGACCTCGTTCATGAGGCTATCACGCTGTTCAACAGCGGTAAGTACGAAGAAGCTCGCGGACCTTGGCAGGAAGTACTCAGACGTGACTCCAACTACTGGCTGGCTTACATCGGTCTGGGTAACGCTTACCTCAACGAGGGCGACTTCGAAACAGCTATGGAGTATTTCCTTTATAACTCCAGAAGCGGATATAATGACGCTTTCAAGGGCTGGCGAATGAACTTTATCAGAGATAACTTCACAGTTATCGCTATCATAATCGTTGGTTCGCTTGTTCTCGTTTATGTAGTTGCTTCTCTCAGAGGCAAAGCAAAGGCAAAGAAGCGCGCTGAGGCAGAACGTCTGTTCAAGGCGCAGAATAAGGGAAGGGAGGACTAAACGATGAGATTTAATCTCGATATGCCAAAATGGAAATGGCCGTTTTACATCATGGTCCACCCTTTCGAGGGCTTTGAAGATCTCAGATGGAAGAAAGCCTACAGCATGAGAGTGGCATTGGTCATCGTTGCACTGTTCTTTATCGTGAGCGTGTGCGAACAGCTGATGACAGGCTTCCTCTTCAACCGCAACTATGTAAAGATATTCAACATTGTTCCTATCATTGTTCAGACGCTGGTAGTATTCTTTACATGGGTAATAGGCAACTGGGCATTGTGTACACTGTTCGATGGTGAAGGTACCATGAAAAACATCTGCGTTAATACCGCATATGCACTGGTTCCCATGCTCATCGGCAAGGTCATCAACATAATCCTCAGTAACTGCCTGCAAAACTCAGAATCTGCATTTATCGTGTTCGTATCGTATCTCACGATATTGTGGACGGCGATATTGCTGATATCGGGCATGAGAACGGTTCACCAGTATTCAATACCCAAAACCCTTCTGTTTATGCTGATCACGATCTTCGCAATGGTCGTTATCATCATACTGCTCGTACTTCTCGTTTCCCTTTTCCAGCAGGTATATGTATTTGTTTACTCTATCTACACAGAGCTGCTTTACAGATTCTCAAGTCTGGAGCCGACAACGCTGGTACTCATCATGATAGGCGCTGTCGTTCTGGTTGCTGCTATCGTCATCACAGCTTACACGCTGTATGAAAAGCACCAGCTCAAGAAGGAAATGAAAAAGCTTAAATCTTGATTGAACAGTAACTGATTAGGTTTTAATATTGAAAATGGTGGTGTAAAAATGCTTCAATTACGCAAGAAAATACTTGCCGGCGTACTTTGCTCAGCAATGGTGCTTTCGGCAAGCCAGAGCGTTGCATGGTCGGAAACCATAGAGTCTTCCGTTGAAGCTGAAACTGACAGTTCTTCTGAAACAACAGAGTCTGCAGATGGCGCCGCAACCGAGGAGGACGCACAGGGAACCCAGCAGGTTGCTCCTGTGACCGAGGAACAGGCGCTTGCAGAGTGTCAGCTTTATGCAGAAAGCTCCACGCACGCACTTTATGTAAATGAGAGCACAGGCGTATTTGCTGTTAAGGATAAAAATACCGGCTACTGCTGGTGGAGCAATCCTTATAACGCTGATTCCGATCCTGTTGCCAGAGGTACAAACCTTGCAGGACTTAAATCCGCGCTTTGCATCGAGGGCAGAAAGGTCCTCGATACCGAGCACAGCAAGACCGACCTCAAATCATATGCAGAGTCCGTTGAAAAGGGCGGATTCAAGATTGAAAAGATTGAAAATGGCTTCAAGGGAACACTCGAGTTTGCAACAGCAGGACTTACTATTCCCTACTGTGTAACCCTTGTTGATGATTACTTTGAGATCTCGGTTCCTGTCAATGAGATAGTTGAACGCGAGCTTCTCGGTGATACTGCGGAAACTATCCGCTCTATCATCATAATGAGTTTGTTCAAGGATCTCGGCGCAGGCAGCTCCGAGGAGGAAGGTTATATCATTACTCCCGACGGCTCGGGTGCTGTTATAAACTTCAATAACGGAAAGACCAATGCTTCCGAGTACACACAGAGAATTTATGGCAGAGATGTCGCAATAAGCTCCGATCTTGCTCCCGCAAAGACAGAGCAGGCATATCTCCCGATCATTGGTATCGTTAAGGAGGATAACGCTCTTCTCGCCGTTGTTACAGAGGGTGAGGCTTATGCTACCGCAAGAGCAAGCATAAGCGGTCAGGGCGCGACCGGATACAACTCCGCGTGGTTTGATTTCAATATGCGTTCTTATGACTCCTACTATATGGGTCAGAGCAACGCCGCTCTTAATGCATACGAAGAGCAGATGATCCCCGAGGAAAAGATATCCGTACGTTACTATCCTATCGCTAAAGAGGGTGCGGACTACGTTGATGTAGCTCATCGCTACCAGAAACATCTCATTGACGAAGGTGTTCTTACTGACGGCAAGACCAAAGACGGTGATGTTCCTTTCTACCTCGATCTTTTCGGCGGCACTATCAAGCAGCAGTCGGTGCTTGGTTTCCCTGTTTCGCTTGAAACACCTGCTACCACATACGAGGAAGCTAAGGAGATCGTTGAAAAGCTGAACGCTTTAGGCATTGACAACATGGTCATCACATACGAGGACTTCAATGCAGCAGGCATGACCAGCCGTATTTCGAGCTTTGTGGACTACTCCGGAACACTTGGCGGAAAGAACGCATTCTGGAAGCTTGCAGACTACTGCAACAGCATCGGCGCTACTCTCGCAGGCAGTGTTGATATTCAGGAATTTGAGCGTTCCGGTAACGGATATTCCACAACAAGCTCTTCTGTAATCCGTGTAACCAAGGCATACGCTACTCAGAACGAGTATGAGCGTGCGTTTGGTACTCCTCACGACACCAGAGAGAGCTGGTATATCCTCACTCCCGCTTATTATGAAGAGGTAGTTCAGAAGGTAGTTGACAGTTATGTCAAGGAGGGTCTTACTTCGATCTCTCTTGAGCAGGCAACCAACATGCTGTACAGCGACTTTACTGCTAACACTGTAAAGCACGCTTCCAGACAGCAGGCTGTCAAGAATCTTGAGGCTTGCTTCAGCATGATCGACGCAAGCGGTCTTACATTTGTGGCTGATGCCTGCAACGACTACGCACTGAAATATGTGGACTACATCAGAAATGTTCCGCTTTACAGCAGTAATTTTGATGTTTATGATTACGATATCCCGTTCTACGAGATCGTTATCCACGGCTACATTCCCTATACAACAAAAGCAAAGAATGCAAGCTCCGGCGCTGACGAGATGTTCCTGCTCTCTGTAGCTACAGGTACTCCCGTACACTACGAGGTAATGCATGAGAATCCCAACGAGTTCACAGATTGCGCTTATGACACCCTGTTCTACGCTTATTACGAGGGTTGGCTTGATATAGCCGCAAATGAGTATAGACTTACTCAGGATCATCTCAAAGCACTTGCTGATGAAACTATTACCGATTTCGAGTATGTTACACAGGATAATGTAAAGACCACCTTCTCTGACGGTACTGTTATTGAGGCTGATCTTGAAAACCTTACGCTCAAAATCAACGGCACAGAGGTAAAGCTTGCCGACTATGGACTGAAAGGAGCGACAACTGACTGATGAGTGACGAAAGAAATTTCGACCCCACAAATGCGGCTGAATTAAACGCAGCAGAAGAGGTTGTGGCAGCTCCCGCTCCTGCCGCTGAAGCTGCTCCCGCAGCCGAGGCAGTGGTTGAGCCTGCTCCTGCGGCTGAACAGAAAGCGGAAACCGCTCCTGTTGTTGAACAGGCTGCTGAGCCTGCTCCCGCTGCACCCGTTCGTGTATCGGCACACAATACTGCTGCCGCTGCTGCTTTAAATGCAGCAAATGACGAAGTTGATGTGCGCAGAATTGGCGGTGCAAAAGCTCAGCGCAAGATAAAGACCTCTAAGATCTCTTATGAGAGAAAAAAGAGCCTTTACGGTTACGGCTTTATCGCTCTTTGGGCGATCGGTACACTTTGGCTGTTCGTACTTCCTGTTATCACATCTCTGTGGTATTCGCTGTGCGATACGCAGCTTTTCGCTAAGGACGACGCACTGCTCCACGGTATGACCACAGCAGGTATCTATACCGAGTGGAACAGCTTTGGCAACTACATCAAAGCTTTCGCAGACAGCACAGAGTTTCTTCCCGCGCTGCTTGCATCGCTTGGCGATATCGGTCCTAAGACCATCGTTATTTTGATCTTCTCACTGTTTATCGCTGTTATTCTGAACCAGAAGTTCAGAGGAAGAACACTCGCTCGTTCGATCTTCTTCCTGCCTGTACTTATTGCAACAGGTCCCGTTATCAGCGTTATCAACGGTGATATGGCGTCACAGGGCGTTTCGGAGGCTTCGCAGTTCAGTACGCTGTTTAAGACAGACCTTGTTACAGAGCTTATGGAGTTCCTCGGAATCTACAACCTCAACCAGACGTTCACAGATGTTATCAAGGACATCACCAGTGACGTTCTGAACCTTGTATGGAACTCGGGTATCCAGATCCTGATATTCCTGTCGGCATTGCAGACTATCCCGCCATCTGCGAAAGAGGCTGCAAGCATGGAGGGTGCAACTTCATGGGAGTTCTTCTGGAAGATAACATTCCCCTACATAAGCCCGATGATCCTTTCCAACCTCGTTTATACTGTTATCGACGCGTTTGTATCGACGGATAACCAGGTAATGGAATTTGTTCTTGAGCGTTCAAGACAGTGGGAATACGGCTATTCCGCGGCACTTGCATGGATATACTTCGCGATTATCGGTATATGTCTGGCATTGATCACGGTAATAGTAAACAGATTCGTATTCTATGAGAATGATTAAGGAGGTTAGAGAAGTGACAGAAAATAATTTTGTAGCTCCCAATGAGGAGAATGCTAATGTTGCTAATCAGCCTGCTGAAAATGTAACATCTGTTTCCGAGATGAACGACGCTGCTGCTGTCGTTGCTAATCCCATCGAAACAAAGAAGCCCAAGAAAAAGGAAAAGAAGAAAAAGGACGATTACCGCGTTACTAACTTTGATATTATCAAGAACTACCGCCACTATACCGCTAAGGAGAGAAAGCACTATCGCTACATCTTCTGGCGCAGAATTTCCGGTTATGTGTGGCCGTTCTTCAGATTTATCATCGTGTTCGGTCTTTCTTTCGTAATTCTGTATCCTATTCTTTACATGATCTCGACCTCCATTCGTCCTCAGTCTGAGATGAATGACCCCTCCGTAATGTGGATCCCCAAAACGATCCGCTTCGAGAACTTCGTTGAGATCTGGAATGCTATAGAGTATCCCAAGACATTGTGGCAGACGCTTGTTCTGAATATCGTATCTTCGATACTTCAGGTAGGAACCTGCGCACTTACAGGCTACGGCTTTGCACGTTTCAAGTTCAAGGGTAAGAATCTGCTGTTCGGTATAGTTCTGCTTCAGATCATCGTTCCTACACAGATCATTCTTATTCCTCAGTACATGCAGTTCCGTTACTTCGATATTTTCGGTCTGTTCAATGGTCTGCTTGGCGACTCCATCAGTCTTGTTGATACAAACTGGGCTATGTACATACCTGCGTTCTTCTGTAACGGTATCCGTGCAGGTCTGTTCATTTATCTGTTCAGACAGTTCTTCAGAGGACTTCCCAAGGAGCTGGAGGACGCTGCGTACCTCGACGGCTGCGGTCCGTTCAAGACCTTTGTCAGCGTAATGGTACCCAATGCGGCAAGCTCTTTCTTGACAGTATTTATCTTCTCCATCGTATGGTACTGGAACGACTACTATGTATCCTCCATGTACTTCACGCAGGGCAACACCATATCCCTTAAGATCGACGGTATCGCAGCAAGTATCTCAATGTATCTGCATAATGAGATCAGAAACGCTGCTGACTTCGTCGTTTGGATGGAGGCAGGCTGCTTGCTTGCAATTGCTCCTATCGTTATCATGTATGTGTTCTTGCAGAAGTACTTTACAGAGGGTATCGAAAGAGCAGGTCTTGCTAACTAATCTGACCGTCGATAAATTTCCGCATACCGCGTTAGTTTTGGCTTGGCGTATACCACATACGCAGTCACCTTGCTGCCCTGTCTGCGAAAATTCGACAGCACAACTCAAAACATACAGCCTCCGTAAGGAGGCTGTTCAGCTTATCAAAAAACTATGTTTTTGTTTGCAAAACAGGCATTTTTGATAACTTTTTTGGCCGAATTCATTTCGGGCAAAAAACACTTCTATCCGCACCAGTGTGCGAATTGTCGGCTATGCCGACAATGAGTGCGCGCAGGGCGGATGTTTCGGCGAAAAGTCCCAACGGGACTTTTTTGACGGTCTTTACAGCCTCCGTAAGGAGGCTGTTTTGTTGGATAATAGGAGAACAGCATGAAATTTGTAGAAATATTCACTGACGGCGCTTGCAGCGGCAATCCAGGTCCGGGCGGCTACGGAGCAATACTTCGCTGCGACGGCAGAGAAAAAGAACTTTCGGGCGGCGAAGCGCATACTACAAACAACCGTATGGAGCTGCTTGGAGTTATCACAGCGCTTGAAGCATTGAAATTCCCGTGTCAGCTGAGGATAACGACTGACAGCAAGTACGTTGTAGATGGTATAACCAAAGGTTGGGCGCAGGGCTGGAAAAAGCGCGGCTGGAAAAAAAGCGACGGTAAACCTGCTCTTAATTCTGACTTGTGGGATAGGCTACTCACGTTGCTTTCTCAGCATGAAGTGGAGTTCTGTTGGATAAAGGGGCACGCAGGCCACGCCGAGAACGAGCGCTGCGACAGGCTTGCTGTGGAACAGCGTGATATTTACTCCCGAAAATAAAATTCAAGCGACGGAGCTGTGTACCGTCGCTTGTTTTATAGAGTAAATCAGTTTTTTATCGTAAAAAGTTGCAATAACGACGGAAATGTGATATAATAAAAATGTATAATTATGTTATAATGCTGAAAACGTCCATTGACAAATATTAGTATGTCTACGCTTATACAATTTAAGTACGCGTAAAAACAAGAGGTGATACAGTGAAACTTGATATTCGCGATATTACAAAATTGCCAAATTTGCTTACTTTGGTTAGGATCGCGCTTATTCCGCTGTTTGTTTACGTCTTTCTTTGGGAGGACGGAATGATCCAAGCCGATATTGATATGATGGAAAAGACCAACGGCTATCTGCTTGCGGCGATAATCGTTGTTATATCGGGATTGACCGACGCAGCAGATGGTTATATAGCAAGAAAATTCAATATGATTACCGATCTTGGCAAGGCGCTTGACCCGTTTGCCGATAAGCTTACGCAGGCTGCCGTGGTAGTCTGCCTTGTTATACGCTACAATGAGATATGGTGGCTGGTTGCAGCGCTGTTTACTTTTATTGTGGTCAAGGAGATAACACTGCTGATAATGGCGCTGTTGTTCTTGAAAAAAGGTCAGGATCTTGGCGGGGCAAAGTGGTTCGGAAAGGTTTCGACTATAGTTTTCTATGTGCTGGTGATAGTTCTTATCGGCGCGCCCTCCGTAAACACTTTGGCGGCAGCAATAATGATCGGCGTCATGCTCGCATTTAATATACTTGCATTCAGCCTTTACATGAGGGAATACATGACGCTTTACAAGCAAAGGAAGCAGGAAAATGATAATAGCTGATGTTCACGTTCACACCTCTTTTTCAAGCGACAGTGAGGAGAGGCTTGAAAACACGGTGAAAGCCGCCGTAAATGCGGGCCTTAAAACGCTGTGCATAACCGAGCACATGGATATGGACTTTCCCACGGGTGAGTTTTTGCTGGATACTGCCGCGTATAAAGCTGAGCTTTTTCGCCTGAGGGAGCTTTACAAGGATAAACTTGAGCTTTTGTTCGGCGTGGAGCTTGGACTTATGGCGTATCTTGCGCCGCGACTGTATGAGTATACCAAAAGCGAGGATTTTGACTTTGTGATAGGCTCGTCGCACCTCGTTGAGGGTATGGACCCTTACGAGCCTGAGTTTTTTGAAAAATACGGCGACAAAAACGGACTTTTGCGTTACTTTGAGAGTATTCTTGACAATATAAAAGCTTTTGATGATTTCGATGTATACGGACATCTTGATTATGCGGTGAGATACAGCAAGGCAAAATCTTATGCTCCGCCTGATTATGCAGAGCTTACTGACGAGATACTCAAGACGCTTATCTCAATGGGCAAGGGTATTGAGCTTAACACGGCAGGGCTTAAATACGGGCTTGGCTACGCGCACCCACACCCCGAGGTGCTGAAGCGTTACAGAGAGCTTGGCGGCGAAATCATCACCGTTGGCTCGGACGGCCACTGTGCGGAGCATATCGCATACGATTTCGATAAGGCGGAGGCGATACTTAAAGCCGCAGGATTTAAGTATCACGCTGTATTTAAGGGAAGAAAGCCGCATTTTCTTCCACTGTAATAAAAACCAATATCGGCGTTATTGTTAAAAACGCCGATATTTTTTTGTAATATGAAAAAATACAGTTGAAATGTTTGTGCAAAGTGTTGAAAACAACAAAAAAATTATAAAAACACTTGTATAATTAGAATAAATGTGCTAAAATGAAAACAGAGAAATCCGAACGCTCGTATTTCTTCGGCGGGCTTCCGCCACTAATCTCGAGAGGATGATTTGAATGAAAGTTACTATTACAGCGAAAAAACTCACTATTTCTCAGGCATTCACCGACTATGCAGAGCAGAAGCTGAATGCAAAGCTTGACCGCTTCTTCCCCGAAGAGGCTGAGGCAAAGATCACGCTGGCAGAGCGCCGTGACATGATCATTCTTGAGTTGACTGTAAAGTATAACGGAATCATATACCGTGCGGAGCAGTCGGCTAAGGACAAGAACGACGCACTTGATGTCACTGTTGACCGCATTATCCGTCAGATAAGAAAGCAGAAGACCAAGGTTGAAAAGAGTCTGCGTGCAAACGCATTTGCGGGACTTGAGCCTGAGGCAGAGGAGAAAGAATACGAAGTTATCCGCTACAAGACCTTTGCGCTGAAGCCTATGACCGTTGACGAAGCCATTCTGCAGATGAACCTGCTCGGACATGAGTTCTTTATGTTCAAGAACGCAGAGAGCGGCCTTGTAAACGTTGTTTACCGCAGAGAAGAGGGCAACTATTCCGTACTGGTGCCCGAGAATTAATTACTGACAGAGTGCGGCTTGACTGCCGCTTCCGATAAATAATGTCGGAAGCAGAAAAACGTTATAAACGATAGAAGCCCCGTACTATGTGCGGGGCTTTCATTAGTACACTACGGTAAAAAACGTTTTGTGCTTTTTGCCTAAAAAGTTTCTGAAAAATTTGTGCAAAAAACCGCCCTTGTAATGTAAACGTTTTACTGATATAATATAGATACAGACAAAAATAAGCCGAGCAGAAAAACCTCGGCACAAATAAAACAAACGGAGGAAACCCCAATGAACTACGGTTATTTTGACGAGCTCAACAAAGAGTATGTCATCACACGCCCCGACACTCCCTCTGCGTGGGCAAACTACCTCGGCTCTCCCGAGTACGGAGCTATCATCTCCAACAATGCAGGCGGCTACAGCTTCGTAAAGAGCGGCGCTAACGGACGTGTTATCCGCTACCGCTTCAACGGCGTTGCTAACGACCAGCCCGGACGCTACGTTTACATCAAGGACGCTGACACAAACGAGTACTGGTCTGCTTCCTGGGCGCCCGTATGCAAGCCCATGGACGAGTACAAGAGCGAGTGCCGCCACGGTACAGCTTACACCGTTATCACTTCCGAGTACAAGGCTATCAAGTCCGAAGTGACCTACTACGTTCCCAAGGACGCAACATACGAGGTATGGGCTGCTAAGGTAACAAACAACGACACAAAGCCCAGAAAGCTCTCTGTTACAGGCTACTGCGAGTTCGTAAACGATCCCAACTACGAGCAGGATCAGGTAAACCTCCAGTACACCCTGTTCATCACACGCACATATTTCAAGGGCAGCTATATCCATCAGATGCAGAATGAGGTATACAACCCCAACAGCGGACGTTTCCTCGGTCTTGCACAGGCTAAGGCTGACGCATTCTGCGGCGACCGTGACGCTTTCGTTGGCAGCTACAGAAGCTACGCTAACCCCAAGGGCATCGAAGAGGGCTTAAAGGGCGACCTCAACTACAACACCAACTCCTGCGGCGCACTGCAGAGCGACATCGTTCTCCAGCCCGGCGAGACAAAGGAGCTGACATACGTTCTCGGCGGACAGAGAACAGAGGCTGAGATCACTGCTCTTATAGCAAAGTACGATGTTAAGGGTACGGTTGAGAAGGAGCTTGCAGAGCTTAAGGAATACTGGCACTCCAAGCTTGCAAATCTGCAGGTAAACACTCCCGATAAGAACTTCAACAACATGGTAAACACATGGAACGCATACAACTGCTTTATCACCTTTATCTGGTCGAGAGCGGCTTCGTTCCAGTACTGCGGTCTGAGAAACGGCTTCGGTTACCGCGATACAGTTCAGGATATTCAGGGTATAATTCACCTTGCTCCCGAAATGGCAAAGCAGCAGATCATCTTCATGCTTTCCGCACAGGTAACAAACGGCGCAGGTCTGCCCCTCGTTAAGTACACTCATAAGGCAGGACAGGAGAACCACCCCGACGAGGAGGACGAGAACACCGCATATGCAAAGGAAACAGGCCACCCCAGCTATCGTGCAGACGACGCTTTGTGGCTGTTCCCCACCATCTACAAGTACATCTCTGAGAGCGGCGACAGCGCATTCCTCGATGAGGAGATATTCTACGCTAACGACGGCGAAAAGGGCACTGTTTACGATCACCTCAAGAGAGCAATCGACTTCTCCATGAACCACCTCGGCAACCACGGTATGCCCGCAGGCCTGCATGCTGACTGGAACGACTGTCTGCGCCTCGGCAAGAAGGGCGAGTCCACATTCGTTGCATTCCAGCTCGTATATGCTATCAAGATACTCCGCAAGTACGCAGAGGAGAAGAACGACGCTGATTACATCAAGTACCTTGACGAGATCGGCGCTAAGCTTGACGATATCCTCTCCGCTTGCTGGAATGAGGACAGATGGATCAGAGGCTACAAGGAAGACGGCACTATCATCGGTCAGAGAACCGATCCCGAGGCTTCTATGTGGCTGAATCCCCAGAGCTGGTCTGTTATCTCCGACTTCGGTACAAAGGAGCAGCAGGAGAAGGCTATGGACAGCGTTTACAGAGAGCTCAACACTCCCTATGGCGCAATGGTAATGTATCCTCCCTATGTAAACCACGGCTTCAATGGCGCTCTCATGCAGTGCTTCAACAAGTGCACCAAGGAGAATGCAGGTATCTTCTCTCAGCCTCAGGGCTGGCTGATACTCGCTGAGTCAAAGCTGGGTCACGGCAACCGTGCATATCAGTACTGGACTGAGGCAGCTCCCGCGACCTACAACGACAACGCAGAGCACAGAGTACTTGAGCCGTATGTATACGGTCAGTTCGTTGAGGGTAAGGATTCTCCCTTTGCAGGACGTGCACACGTTCACTGGCTGACAGGTACAGCTTCCACTGTAATGGTAGGTACAACAGAGGGTATTCTTGGTCTTAACCCCGAAACAAAGGGTCTTGTTATAGATCCCTCTATTCCCTCCGAGTGGAAGGAATACACAATGGAAAAGACTTTCCGCGGCAAGAAGCTGCACGTTACTGTTAAGAACCCCAACGGTTCCGAGCACGGCGTTAAGTCAGTTACAGTAAACGGCGAGAAGATCGACGGCAAGCTTATCCTGGACTCTATACTCAAGGCAGATAACGATATTGTGATTGAGCTGTAATATTTACGGTTTTACAGAGAGATCCCCGTTCTGACGGGGATTTCTCATTACATATAGGTTACATGAAACACATGTTTGTATATCTTTTATATTCAATAAACGTTAAATTTAACAATTTTGTGTTTTTTGACTAAAAATTTATTGACAACTGTCAATGTTTATGGTATAATGATTTAAAACATAAACTAAGAAAGAGGTGCATTTGCATGAAAAGCGTAGGCAAAAAACTGACCCTGGTGGTATGCTTGCTGCTTACAGTCAGCATCACCATTGTAATCGGAACGACACTTATCCTGTCGTCTAATTACAGTAATTCTATTATGCAGAACATGTCCAAGTCGAGTATCAGCGTGTTGGAAAAAGATGTTGATGTTCAGTTAGAGCGTCTGGGCAACATCTATAAGAACATGGAGGCTCTCGGCCTTGTCGGAAACACTCTCCTCGGCGGCGGTACCGATGTAGTTGATGAGGAATGGGCAAGACAGATGCAGTCCGAGAATGACTTTATGATCATTGTTAAGAAAAACGGTACTGTTGCTTGGCAGTCTGAGAGCTTTAACCTTACAAACCTTGATTTCTCCAAGGCTTTAAACGGCACACTGGTAAAGGGTGTTGTTGACGATCCTACAGGCGGACTTACACTTCAGTATATCACTCCTGTTATTTCGTTTGATACCGTTATCGGTACAGCTATCGTTGGTATGAACCTCAGCGAGTGCGGATATCTTGATGCGGTGAAAGAGGCTACCGGTGCAGAGGTTACTCTTTTCCACAATGATTTGCGTTACGCTACAACTGTAATAAGCGCTGACGGTAAAAGAGCAGTCGGCACAACGATGTCTGATGCTGTTAAGCAGACCGTTATCACAAACGGCAAGGAGTATCAGGGCACAGCTGATATCCTCGGTCAGAAGCACTTTGTAGATTATGAGCCCATGCTCGATATCAACGGCAAGATCGTAGGTGCTTATTTCGCGGGTTTCTCTTCTGCTGAGAGTGATGCAGAGCTGCTTATGCTTATCATCGTCGCTGTCAGCATCGCTGCAGCTGCAGCTGTTGTTTCCGTAGTAATCGTTGGCTTCATCATCAGAAAGATGATCACAAAGCCTATCGCAGAGGCAGAAAATCTCGCAGCTTGCATGGCAAGAGGCGACCTTGGTGCAGACGACTCCAAGTTCAACTTTGCTGATGACGAGATCGGACGTTTCGTTCGCAACCTCGAGGGCACAAAGCACAGCCTCAGCTCTTACATAAACGATATCTCCCGTATCCTTTCCTCTATGGGCGAGGGCGACTTTACAGACAAGCCCACAGTTGAATACGTCGGCGACTTTAAGGAAATCCGCGTATCCTTTGAGCAGATCGAAAAGACTCTCAGCGTTATCATCAGCAACATGAATGCTTCCGCTGACGATGTTATGACAGGCGCAAATCAGATCGCTGACGGTTCTCAGATGCTCGCAGAGGGTACCACAAGACAGGCTACCGCTATTGACGAGCTCAGCTCCAGCCTGAGCAGCATCTCCGAAAAGGTTGAGAATACCGCTCGCAATGCCGAAAAGGCTAATGACTTCTCCAAGCAGAGCCACGAGAAGATGTCCCAGCAGAACGAAGAAATGGATACCATGCTCACTGCTATGGACGAGATCCGTGTTAAGTCCGGCGAGATCAGCAATATCATCAAGACTATCGAAGATATCGCATTCCAGACAAATATTCTTGCACTTAACGCCGCTATCGAGGCTGCTAGAGCAGGTGAGGCAGGTAAGGGCTTCGCGGTTGTTGCTGATGAAGTTAGAAACCTCGCTGAGAAATCCGCAGAGGCTGCTAAGAACACAACTGAGCTTATCTCCGCAACCATCGACGCTGTAAACAACGGTGTAAGAATTGCTGAGAATACCGCTGCAAACACCAAGGAAGTTATCGAATTCTCCGAGCAGACAGATCAGCTTATCGGCGAGATCTACGCTGCTGCTGCCGAGCAGGAAGAGTCGATCAGACAGGTTACTATCGGTATCGCACAGATCTCCGACGTTGTTCAGCAGAACTCCGCTACCGCAGAAGAGACCGCTGCTTCCTGTGAGGAGCTTAGTGGTCAGTCCAGACTGCTGAAGGAGCAGGTTGACAACCTTAAGATCTAAAAAAGTTTAATTCATAATCGCAAGCTCCCCATTCACTTGAATGGGGAGCTTATTTATATGTTTTGTACAAGTTTTTTAACAAACTGCTATTGACTTTTTACGGCAAATGTTGTATACTATTAATATCTGGCAGCATACGCTTTTAGCTTTGCTGTGCAAATTTATTCCTGATTTTAGTTGGAGGTCTGACATGAAGTTGAAGAAAAGCTTGTCGGTTATCATATCAAGCGCGCTTATAGTTTCCGCTGCGTCTGTTGCTCTTACACAGATGATATCGGCTGAGAGTGCCGCTCCCGCAGCTTCCGTTACATTGGAAGAATTCTGGGGTAGCTCTTATTCCGTTCCTGCTACGCCCGCAGAGGATTTTGAATACAGCTTCGACAAGGAGCAGGGCGGTATCGTCATCACTGACTATAAGGGCTATGATTCCACTGTCAAAGTACCCGATACTATCGATGGAAGCGCTGTTGTAGCAGTTGATTTCGGAAAGAGCAACAAGATCATTTCCGAGCTTATTCTGCCCGATACACTTAAAGATATCGAGCTTAAGAGATATGATGATATCATTTCTTATCTCAAAAACCTTAAGGCTCCCACAACGGGCTATTCCTACACATACGATGCAGAGAACAAGGGTATTATTTTAACAAATTATGCCGGATCCGAAACATGGCTTCGTCTGCCCGATACGCTTGACATAATGGTTGATGGCGTAAAAACCACCACAAGTGTTATCGGCGTTGACTTTACTGCTTGTGAGAAAGATCTCGATCTTATAATGATTCCCGAAAAGGTTGAGGCACCCACACTTGGCAAATACGCTGATGTGGCACTGAAGCTCAGCCTTGTAAACTCCGTGGCTCTTGACAATGATCTTGCAAATATCGGTGTTGCAAAGCTGAATGTTCCGGCGGCTTGCCTTGACAATCGTTCGGCGCTTGCTGGCACGACAGTAAGAAGCGCATATATCCCCGCAGAGGTCGATAAGATCCCTGAGTGGACATTCGGCGGTTGCGAGTGGCTGTACGAAGTGGTTATTGCGGGTGACAACATTGAAGTGGGAAACTATGCGTTCAGCAATTGCGCAGAGCTTACTGATCTTGATGCTTCCGTTTTAACAAAGGTTGGCGACTGGGCTTTCGGCGGTTGTGAGAATTTTGAGAACATCAATCTTTCCGATAAGCTTACATACATCGGCGACGGCGCGTTCAGCCGCTGCGAAGAGATAGTTACTGCAAATGTAGGTCCGAATGTTACCTATATAGGCGAGTATGCATTTGATGGTTGCGAGAACCTCATGGCTATCAACGTAAACGAGGGCAACGGCAGCTACACAAGCGTTGACGGCGTACTGTTCAATAAGAAGATGACCGTTATAATGAAGATGCCCGAAAACAGCATGATCACAGATTATGTTATCCCGAACGGCGTTAAGGAGATAGACACCGCGGCATTCAGAAACAGCAATATCAAATCTGTTACTATCCCCTCGGGCGTTAATTACATCGGCTACAACGCGTTTGTTGACAGCAAGCTTACTTATATCGGTCTGCCTCGCAGCGTTAGTGTTGTTGAAGAGGGCGCATTCGGTAAAGCTACCGTAGGTACCAACAGATACACAAGCGGTAGCGGCAATAATATCTACAACGGTATTAATACATCTTTCTTCTAATAAAAAACCAAACAGTTGACCCCTTGCGTAAAGCGAGGGGTCATTTTTATGTGTGGATTTTTTACATAAGCTCTATTGCCTTAGTCAGAAGCTCCAGAAGTTTTGGCTGTTTTTCGGGAGGGGTCTGCATAAACAGGTCGTAGGCTTTTTGTGCGGCGGTCTGTTCCTGCTGATAGCTAAGCTTTTCAAACAGGCTTTCGGGAGATACTTCCAAGCCTTTGCAAACTCTCATTATAGTTTCAAGTGAGGCGTTTTTCTCGCCGCGCTCTATCTGTCCGATATAAGTCGGGTGCAGGTCGCAAAGCTCAGACAGCTTTTCTTGGCTCAAACCCTTTTTCTTTCGGTAATATTTCACCCGTTCGCCAAATAGTTTAACAAATTCTTGCATGGCAGTTCCTTTCCATTGTATCCGTCTAAATATATACTATAGGCTGTTATAAAAAAATTAAACAGACTATTGACATTTTTACAGCGCTGTTGCATACTATAAATATGATTTTATAAAAAATCATGACAATAGTATTTAAAATTGGAGGAAAAACATGAAACTTAGGAGAATTATGTCAGCTATGCTGGCAGCGGTACTCGTGACAAGCACTGTCGCATTTGCAGAAGACACCGCAACACGTGATATCTACCTCACCGTTGAAAACGACAAGGGCACATACACATTTACAGAGGAGGAGTCTGCGGCTTTTGTCGATTACTTCAATAAGGAGAACAATTTCGACGAGGTCAATACATTCAATATCCCCCCTGTTTATATCTACGGCGAGGACAGCGGCTTTACTGCTGCAGATGGCAACAAATACAGCTTGAATGAAATTTATCGTGTGGAGTTTGAATTTATTGATATTCAGAAAGACGCTGACGGCAACACGACTTTTAAGAAGCTTTACAAAGCGAATACAAGCCACCCGCTATCAGGCACAAGTATGTGGGGTCCTTACAGTGAGAGTGACGAAGGCAATACTTTTACCGATACAACCATTACAGTATCAGAGCTGACTAAATATATGGATAACTGGGGCGGGGCTAATATTATTTATGCCGATATGAGCGAAGAATACACTCGTGAAGAAATTGATGCTATGGAGCCTGCTTTTACACATGAAGATGTAGATATGATTCAGATCTGGTTCTACATGAGTGATGAATTTGATGAAAACGGAAATGCAATACACCCTTCTGATGATAACTACAAATTCTACGGCGATTGGTTTATTTCAGAAAGCGCCGTTGAAATGCTGAACGAAGCAAACAGCGGCACTACAGCACCTGATGACACAACAGGCACTGCCGATGACGAAAGCGCTTCGGGTGATAATGATACTTCTACTGACAACGCAGGCAGCACCGATGGTGCAGACGGCGAGGATAAAAATTCCGCCGACACAGGCGCACAGGGCGTTGCAGCGGCGGCAGGTATTGCGCTTGCGGCAGGTGCGGCAGTTCTGTTCTCGCGCAAGAGAAAGTAAATCTTCCAAAAAATATAACGCAGAAACCCCCGATTTATTTAAAATCGGGGGTTTCCTGTACTAAATATGCTGTCACCTATTGACATAGGCGACAATATATGCTATACTATAAAACGACAGAAAACCTTATCAAGAGTGGCTTACGGTCGAAAGACGGGGGACTGGTCCCAATGAAGCCCGGCAACCTCTTCCGCTTTGTCGGAAAAAGGTGCTACTTCCTGCGGCGCAAGCCGAAAGATGAGGAGTGTATAACGAAAGTTAGCGCACTCCGAAGAGTGCGTTTTTTGTTTTGACAGAACAGGTTACTTAATTCAAAAGAAAGGAAAACTTATTATGGCTAAGAAGTTTTTATTCACCTCTGAAAGCGTTACAGAGGGACATCCCGACAAGATCTGCGACAACATCTCCGACGCAGTGCTTGACGCTATCCTTGCACAGGATCCCATGGGCAGAGTTGCTTGTGAGACCTGCACCACTACAGGTATGGTCATGGTAATGGGCGAGATCACAACTACAGCACAGATCGACATTCCCGCTATCGTTCGCGATACTGTTCGCGAGATAGGCTATGACAACTCCGAGTATGGCTTTGACTGCAACACTTGTGCAGTGCTTACATCTATCGACAAGCAGTCTCCCGATATCGCAATGGGCGTAAACAATGCGCTCGAGGGCAGAGAGCAGAACCTCGGCGACACAGGCGCAGGCGATCAGGGTATGATGTTCGGCTATGCTTGCAGCGAAACTCCCGAGCTTATGCCGCTTCCCATCAGCCTTGCACAGAAGCTTGCTCTTAAGCTCACAGCAGTACGCAAGAGCGGCGAGCTGCCTTACCTGCTCCCCGACGGCAAGACACAGGTAACTGTTGAATATGTTGATAACAAGCCTGTTCGCGTTGACACTGTTGTTGTTTCCTCTCAGCACAAGGCAGAGGCTACTCTCGAGCAGATCCGCGCTGACGTTATCGAAAAGATCATCAAGACCACTGTTCCCGCAGAGCTTCTTGACGAGAATACAAAGTATTTCGTAAATCCCACAGGCCGTTTCGTTGTAGGCGGTCCTCAGGGCGACAGCGGACTTACAGGACGTAAGATAATCGTTGATACATACGGCGGATATGCACGTCACGGCGGCGGCGCATTCAGCGGTAAGGACCCGACAAAGGTTGACCGTTCTGCCGCTTACATGGCTCGCTATGCTGCAAAGAATATCGTTGCAGCAGGTCTTGCTGAGCGTGCAGAGGTTGAGGTTGCATACGCTATCGGCGTTGCAAAGCCCGTTTCTATTCTGGTAGATACTTTTGGCACAGGTAAGTATGACGATGATAAGATCGCTGAGGCTGTAGGAAAGGTGTTCGATTTCCGTCCCGCTGCTATCATCAGCACTCTGGAGCTTCGCAAGCCCCAGTACAAGCAGCTTGCTGCTTACGGTCACATGGGCAGAGAGGATCTCGGTGTAGCATGGGAGCGCACCGACAAGGCTGAGGCTCTTAAGGCTGCTATGGCTTGATTGCTCAATAATATCATAACAACAAAAGCCGTTTTTGACTTGCTCAAAGGCGGCTTTTTATATGAGTCTGTCAGCGTGATGAACGAAAAATAGAGCATGATTTTGTTATGTTATCCAAAAAAAATTAAAAAATATGTGCGTTTTTTAGAAAATGCTTAATTTCGCTTGATTTATTTTGTTTATTATTGTATAATAGTAAAAGAACTATTCTGCCATATAATGCATTATAGACGCCATTTTAAGGCTTTTTATTAAATATTTCACATTAAAAAAGGATTTGATGCTTTTGTTTTTTGGAAACAAAATTGTAAAGGTTGAGATCCTGGATAGAAACGGCTCGGTTGCCGTAAGCGCTGAAAAGGGCTTTGTTTTCCCGAAGAATATCGAGAGCGATGATGATAGTATCCTTATCATAAAGGGCACTTCCCTGAGGGAGTTTCCGAAAGATGAGAGGGTACATGTTGTTGCAACGACTAAAGCCGGCGACCGAATTAAATATCCCGGTATCGTGACTGTTTCGCTTGATTCTCAGCTTAATGCCCGTATCCTGAAAAACCGTGATACAGAGGTGCTGGAGGAAAGGCGAAGATATTTCAAGATAAAGGTCGAGGAAAAGGGACGCGTGCTGTTTGTGGTTCGCGATGATGAAACGCTTCGTTTTGAGGTTCCTGTCCCGATGGAGGTGCTTGATATCAATATAGGCGGCGTGTTTATCACTTCCGATTATGTTTTCCAGCAAGACGACATGATTTGTATTGATATCGATCTGTTTGTTGATTACAGATTGAACGCTGTAGCGCAGGTACTTCGTGTTCAGAAAGACCCCGACGGCACAATAAAAGGCTACGGCTGTCAGTTCCAGGGTCTTACCGCCTCACAGGAGGACTATATAGGCAAATACATCTACAAGGTCCAGTTTGCTCAGCGTCAAAAAGAAATGGCGCGTGAGATGGATTATTAAAAAATATCCGAAATATTAAATATAATTAGGGGGATCAGTTCAAGATGAATAATGCAAAGCTCAAGGTCGTTCTTACGACAATACTTCTGGTTTTTGCAATCGTACCTGCGCTCATTGTCGGTGTTGTTGGTACTTTGTCGATTTCCGGATATGAAAGCTACATCAAGACAGACACGCTGAGTGCTGTTGCGAAGTCTAAGTCAGTTGCGCTTGACCAGCTTTTTTCCTACTACACAGGTATGGTCGGCACACTGTCAAAGTCTGAGGTGCTTATCGACGCCGCAACAAACAGCAATGACAGCGCGGCTTCCGTGCTGAAGTCTGTGGTAGATTCCGATAAGGATTTCCTTGATATGCTGATCGTTGATGTTGACGGCGATATCCTTGCTTCCGCTAAGGGCAGCACAGGTCTGAAGTTTGAGCATTTCAGCGATGACGGACTGGCTACCGTATCCGGTATCCTCACATGGGAGAAGTACGGCAGTGCAAACGCTTTCTACATTGCTAAGGATATCTATCAGGACGGCGCAGGCTCCAACAAGTGCGGTTACGCTGTCGGAATTATCTCCGTTGCAAGCGACAGTGCTGTTGCAAACGCTATTACAGGCTCTTTCCTTGATGGCGGACACATGATACTGTTCGACAGCAACAACAAGATAATCAACCTTAACGGTGATATGGCAGTTACAAGCGAGGCTTCCTATGTTGCTGAGCTTGATAACATGAGAAGCAAGACAAATGTTGTAAGCAACACTTCCGCTAATCAGACCCTGTGCACAGGCACGCTCGGTAAGTATACATATTCCTGCGGTATCATTCCCAACATAAGCACATGGAGATGGGCAGGCGTTGTTGAAACAGGCACACTTGGCTCCTATTCTTTCATGGCAATACTTATAGGTTGGGGCGTTATACTTGTAGCGTGTGCACTTGCAGCACTGTGTGCATGGCTTATTATCAGCAAGTTCACAGGCAACATGAAGGAAATGCTCCGCACAATGGACGCTATTTCCGAGGAAGAAAACGGCTACGCTATCAGATTTGATATCAAGAACAGAAAGAGCGAGCTCGGTCGCATCATGGAATCCTTCAACGATATGCTTGACGAGGTTATCATGAGCGAGGAGCGTCACCGTACTATTGCTGAGCTGTCTGACAATATGCTGTTCGAGTGGGACTTCCACAAGGAGAGTATGTATGTTTCCCCCAACACTCTTGCAAAGTTTGAGATCGACACAGAAAACTCCACTCTTTCCAACGGTAAGTTCATTGACGCGCTGATGCCCTCTGAGGACGCTGAAAAGTACAAGAGGGATATCAACCAGCTGTTAAGAGATAAGAATGGCTACAGTGCCGAATATCAGCTCAAGGCAAAGTCCGGTACAGTTATCTGGGTTTCCCTGCGTGCGGTATGCATTACTGACCGTCTTGGCGAGCCGCTGAGAGTTATCGGCGTTCTTACCGATATCGACAACGAGAAGAAGCTTGAGCTTCAGCTTTCCGAGCGTGCAAGCTTTGACTTCTTGTCCCAGCTCTACAACAGAAATACATTCACAAGAACACTCACATCTGAGCTTGAGCGCCGCGGCGGCAACAAGATCGCACTTCTGTTTATCGACGTTGACGACTTCAAGTTTATCAATGACAGATATGGCCATACCATCGGTGACGAAGTAATCAAGTATGTTGCGGATACCATTCGCGTTAAGGTAGACGACAAGGGAGGTTTCGCAGGACGCTTCGGCGGCGACGAGTTCGTACTCTGCTTCACCGATCAGGAGGATATCGAGAACATCGAGAACATTTCGATGGATATCATCAACGAGCTGTATGCGGGTTACACCACATCTGACGGCGAGATGACTATCAACGTAAAGGCAAGTATCGGTATTGCGCTTTGTCCCGAGCATTCCGAGGACTGCAACGAGCTGCTTGCGTTCTCCGATACAGCTATGTATTTCGTTAAGAAGAACGGTAAGACAAACTACCATATGTACTGCCCCGAGGACACTGAATCCGGCGAGTACATCGACCCCGAGTTTTAATTCGGATCAGCACTGTGGCATACGACGTCCGTTTGCGGCAGCGCAATAACTGAACAACATCAATAGGGCGGACAGAAATTGTGCGCCCTAGTGACTTTGGAGGTACACGGCTTTGGCAAAGGTTATAGCTATCACCAATCAAAAGGGCGGAGTAGGAAAAACTACTACCTGCTGCGGACTTTGCGGCGGTCTTGTTAAGCGCGGATATAAAGTTCTTGCAATCGACCTTGACCCGCAGGGAAACCTCAGCTTCAGCCTTGGCGTAGAGGCAGAGGAGAATTTCACTGTATACGATCTGTTCAAGGGTAATTGTGATATCACAGACGCTATACTTACAGGCGAAACCTGTGATGTTATTCCCTCAAATATCCTGCTTTCGGGCGTAGAGCTTGAGCTTACAGGCGTTGGCAGAGAATATATCCTGCGCGAACAGCTTGAGGCTGTACATGATAAATATGATTACATCATACTTGATACGCCGCCTGCGCTGTCGGTACTGACCATCAATGCCTACACGGCGTCGGACGAGCTTATCATACCCATGCTTTGCGAGATACTCAGCTTGCAGGGTATAGCTCAGCTCAAGCAGACGATCTTTGCTGTTCAGCGTTATTATAACAAGGCTTTAAAGGTGCGAGGAATTCTGTTGAATAAATACAATTCCAGACTTATGCTCACTCGCGAGGTAGAGGAGCTTGCTCAGATGATAGCTCAGCAGCTTGATACGCAGATATTCGCTTCCAGAATAAGTGCAAGCGTGTGCATTGCGGAAGCTCCCGCGCACGGCGAGTCTATCATGACATATTCGCCGAAATCAAAGGCTGCCAAAGAGTTTGCTGCATTTGTGGACGAGCTTATCGGAAAAGGCAAAAAAAAGAGCGGAGTTAATAGCAAATGAGTGCTGCAAAAAGCAAAAAAGAAGCTGCTGCAGAGCCGAAAAAGCGCGGCAGACCACCTAAAATAAAAACGGAAGCAACTGTTGAAAAGGAAAGTGCGGTGAAATCTGCACAAAGCGAGAAAAAGACCTCTCGCACTGCGGAGAAAAGTGCTGAAAAAACGCAGAAGTCTTCAAAAAAAGCTGCACCGCAGAAGCCTGGCGAGGAGAAAGCCGCTAAGAAGCGCAGAGCAAAACAGGAAAAACCGACAGAGCCGAGCAGCAAGACGCCACAGGTAATGCGGCTTGTCGAGCAGCGCAACGACATGGTAAACCCGACCATAATGGCGGGCAAGAGCAGTATTCCGCGACAGCTCAGAGGTCTGGAGCCGCTGACAAAGATCATGAAGCGCGAGGCTGAGGTGATCTTCGGTGCTGACGAGGACGACGAGACCTTTAATCTCACTGCGCTCGTTATTGACGATAACGCTGCTGAGATACTGCGAAGATTTAACGCGTGTGACTGTGAGATGTGCATAGAGCAATTGTCAAGGCTTACAGCGGACAGTGTTCCTGCACGTTTTGTTAAGCTCAAACGTCGTTCTGTGGAGCGAAAAGCCCCCGAAGTCGAGGAGCTTAAAGCGCCGTTAAAGCGCCCTGTAACATCGCGCATGATACGACTTGTTATGCAGAACAAAAAAAGAAGCTTCCACGATATCTGATAGCACATAAACAAAGAGCCGCTTTTGTAAAAAAGCGGCTTTAATGTTGTATTGATGTTGCGGTAATCAGCGGTTACGTTCCTTGATGGCGCGCTCGATCTCTCTGCCTGCGTCGCGTTTTGCGATATCCTCGCGCTTGTCGTGAAGCTTTTTACCCTTGCACAGACCAACCTGCACCTTAACGCGCGAGTCCTTGAAATACAGGGATATAGGGATAAGCGTATAGCCGCCCTGCTTCACCTGCCCGAATAATCTCATTATCTCCTTTTTATGCAGCAGCAGCTTGCGCACGCGATAAGGGTCGCGATTGAAGATATTGCCCTTTTCATAGGGGGAGATGTGCATATTTTTTATAAAAGCCTCTCCGTCGTCAATGGATATCCAGGAGTCTTTAAGATTTACGCCGCCCGCGCGTATGGATTTTACCTCTGTGCCGAACAGCTCTATACCTGCCTCAAAGCTCTCAACAATAAAATATTCATGGCGCGCCTTGCGGTTTTCGGCGATAGTTTTTGTGTTCATCGTGCCTCCGTTATGTTAGTGTTCATTTTGTCGTTCTTAATATCATATAATGTATTGTATCACAAAAGTCCGCTTATTGCAAGGCTTTGCTTTAATTTCGGCAGAAAAGATGCGCTTTATTTCGTCAAAATCCACAAATAAGGTTGAGAAAATTGTTCGGGAAAAAAGTAGACATTTTCTGAACTATGTGCTATAATGAGAATAAGGAAATATATTATTAGGAGGTAACAGACATGGCAAAGAAAAAGCTGTTTGGAAATAATATAAAGCCGTCTTGTAAATACTGTGCGCTCGGTACAGCAGGTGAGGGCGATAAGATCAACTGCTCAAAGTTCGGTACTGTAAAGACCTATGACTCCTGCAAGAAGTTTGAGTATTCGCCTTTAAAGAGAATACCCAAGAAAGAGCTGCAGCTTGCTAATTCCGCAGTTAACGACATCGACTTCTGATGTGGATATACTTATGACAGAGTGCCAAAAGCACTCTGTTTTTTTATTGCTACTTGAAAAAAGACGGCATATATGATAAAATAAAAACAGCGTTTATGCGCAACTGAGAACATGAAAGGACGACCTTATGTATAAATACGAAACACATCTGCACACGCTTGAGGGCAGCGCTTGCTCCAGCGCTTCTGCCGCTGATATGGCGAGAGCGCATAAGGAGCTTGGTTATGACGGTATATTTGTAACAAATCACTTTTTTAACGGAAACACCTCAGTTCCGCGTGAGCTGCCTTGGGAGGAGCGTATAGACGCTTTTTGCCGCGGATATGAGCTTGCGAAACAGGTCGGTGATGAGATAGGGCTGAAAGTATTTTTTGGCTTGGAGTTCTGCAAATACAGCTCGGATTTTCTCATCTATGGTATGGACAAGGAATGGCTGAAGCAAAACGAAGAGCTGCTCATGAACGCAGACGAGCGCAAGCTGTTTTCGACTGTAAGAGCGCTTGGCGGCTTTGTTGTTCACGCGCACCCTTTCCGCAGTGACCCGTATATCCATCATATCAGTCTGTACCCTTATGATGTGGACGCCGTGGAGGTAATTAACGGCAGCCATGATCCGCTAAAAATGTACAACGAGCGCGCAAATCTATATGCGGATATGTATGGGCTTGTTAAAACAGGCGGCTCGGACAGCCATCATCTGCACGCATTGTTTGGCAGCGGCATAGCCGTGCCTGAGCCTATAAATTCCCCTGAGGATTATCTGCGTATGCTGAAGGAGGGCAAGGTCGTTCCGCTTCAGCGCACACTTCCTGTATAATACATGAACGGAGGGGCTTGATGTTCAACATTCTTGTGGTAGACGACCACGCACATATACGCAGGCTTTACGAATACACTCTTGAAAAGAACGGCTACAAGCCGTTTCCGGCGTCAAACGGCAGAGAGGCACTTGAGCTTCTTGAAAGCAACCATATTGACCTTATCCTGCTTGATGTGATGATGCCGGAAATGGACGGCTACACGTTTCTCAGAACACTCCGCGAGGGTGGCAGTGAGATACCCGTGCTCGTCATTACGGCGCGCGACGGTGCTGATGACGTGCGCAAAGCGTTTACGCTTGGAACGGACGATTTCATGGTGAAGCCTGTCGATGAGATAGAGATGCTTCTTAGGATAAAGGCGCTTATGCGCCGCGCGAAGATCTCTGAAGAAAAGAAGATAGTCATTGGCGGCACTGAGCTTATATATGACTCTTTAGAGGTGAGATGCGCGGGAAGCTCAGCGATACTGCCGAAAAAAGAGTTTCAGATATTGTTCAAGCTGCTGTCCTTTCCGGGAAAGACCTTTACCCGTGCGAGTATCATGGACGAGTTTTGGTCGATGGACAGCGATAGTGAGATACGCACTGTTGATGTTCATATCAATCGTCTGCGTGAGCGCTTCCGTGATAACGAGGATTTCGAGATAGTAACGGTGCGCGGACTTGGATACAAGGCTGTGCATAAGACTAAGGCGGAATGATATGTCGGAAAAGAACACTAAAAAATCCAAAAAGAAAAGGCAGCGCCGCACAACGCGACTTACTTTCAAGCTGACGCTTGTCGTGCTGATAGTTATTGCCATATCAGAGGCGCTGACATTTACAGGCGCTATAGTTATCGGTTTTCTCGGCGGCGGAACTAACGACACTACCACGATGATAGCTTCTATCTCCGCAAGTATAGTGATCGGCGGTCTGCTGTCCATTATAGCGGGAAATATCGTGCTACACCCGCTGACCGAGCTTATCAAAGCAACTAAAAAGGTGATCCAGGGCGACTATACAGCGCACCTTGAAATGAGCTGGAAGGAAAAATACACCGTTGCAGAGCTTAATCAGCTTATCTCCATGTTCAACGAGATGACTGAGGAGCTTTCGCGCACTGAGATGTTCCGAAAGGATTTTATCGCGAACTTCTCGCATGAGTTTAAAACTCCGCTTGCGTCTATCTGCGGCTTTGCGCGCCAGCTTCACGAGGGCAATCTCACGCCCGAGCAGCAAAAGGAGTTTTCAAAGATAATCCTTGACGAGGCGCAGTATCTTTCCATCATGTCATCGAATACGCTGCTGCTGACGAGCATCGAAAACCGCGATATCGTTTCAGACAAAACAAGCTTTTCGCTTGACGAGCAGCTAAGAAGCAGTATGCTGCATTTAGAGCCGCGCTGGTCTGAAAAAAATATCGAGATAGACATGGAGCTTGACGAGGTGGATTTTTTCTGGAATGAGCTTCTGCTGTCTCATGTGTGGAACAACCTGTTTGATAATGCTGTAAAATTCACTCCCGAAAATGGTAAGATAAGCGTAAGCTGCCGACAGGGCGGCGGCGTTATCACCGTGCGTGTGCGCGATAATGGCGAGGGTATCCCGAATGAGGCGCTGCCGCATATCTTCGAGAAATTCTATCAGTCGGACGCTTCTCACGCAACAAAAGGAAACGGCTTGGGACTTCCTCTTGTCAAAAGGATACTGAGCCTGTGCGGCGGTCAGATAAGCGTACACAGTACTCTCGGAATGGGCACTGAATTTACCGTCACTCTTTATCAGGACATGAATCGTCCCACGGACATGCTTAAAGAAAAGCACTTATATGTCCCTGAAAATTAATATCCTGCCGCCTCTTATTTAGAGGCGGCTTTGCTATTGACAAAAGCAAAGCAGTGATATATAATGTTGAAAGTGTTTTGTTTTAAGAGGTGCAAAATGTCAGTGAAAAACGATTCCCGTCATACCATTTTGGCGAGCTATGGCGGTTATATAACACAAGCTATCGTGAACAATCTTCTGGCGCTGTTGCTGCTTATATTCCGCGACCGCTTCGGTATTCCGCTGGAGCAGCTGACATTGCTTGTGACGATAAATTTTCTGGTGCAGCTTGCGGTAGACCTGCTTGCGGCAAAATACGCCGATAAGATAGGCTGGCGCAGATGTATAGTAGCGGCGCATATCCTTGCTGCTGCGGGCATTGCAGGGCTTGCGTTTCTGCCGAAGCTCATGCCGCCGTTTGCGGGGCTTGTTGTGTGTGTTGTTTTGTATGCGATAGGCGGAGGTCTTATCGAGGTGCTTGTAAGCCCTCTCGTTGAAGCTTGTCCCACTGATAACAAAGCAGGTGTAATGAGCTTGCTTCATTCCTTTTATTGCTGGGGCACGGTGGCGGTGGTGGTGTTATCCACGCTTTTTCTGCACTTTTTCGGCAAGGAAAGCTGGGAGCTTCTGGCGCTTATCTGGTCAGTCTTTCCTCTTATCATAGCAGTATACTTCACTCAGGTGCCGATATACAGCTTGGTAGACGAGGGTGAACAGCTGCCGCTCACAAAGCTGTGCACGGTCAAAGGCTTTTGGATATTTGTGCTGATGATATTTGCCGCAGGCGCAAGCGAGCAGGCAATGAGCCAATGGGCGTCGGCTTTCGCGGAGGAGGGCCTTGGCATAACCAAGACTATGGGCGATCTTCTTGGCCCGTGTGTGTTCTCTGTGCTTATGGGACTTGCACGCGTGCTGTACGGAAAATTCAGCGAGAAGCTTGACTTAAATATATTTATGTCGGGCTGTGCCGGGCTGTGTATAGTCGCATATCTGCTTGCGTCACTATCTGCGCTGCCTTGGCTTGCTCTTGTCGGCTGCGGTCTGTGCGGACTTTCGGTGGGCATCATGTGGCCTGCTGTTTACAGTATGGCGTCTGCTGCGATACCAAAAGGCGGTGCGGGAATGTTTGCATTGCTTGCTCTATCGGGAGATCTTGGCTGCTCTGGCGGCCCTACCGCGGTGGGACTTATTTCGGGAGCGGCAGACGGCGATCTGAAGCTTGGACTGCTGTGGGCGGTGGTGTTCCCAGCGATAATGCTTATCGGAAACCTGCTTCGTCACAAGGGCGAAAAAGGTGAACATTCTGCAAAATAACAAAATGTGTCCCGAGTTCTCTCGGGACATTTCTGCATAAAAAAGCGCCCTCTTGTATGAGGGCGCTTTGAGATTAGTTCTTAGGCTGCTGAGGCGCTTTTTGAACCTGCTGCTTTGCAGGGTCGATCTGGATATCGTTGCCCGAATTAAGCGTTTTTCTCATGATGCGCAGATTGTTGATATCTTTTGCGAGAAGCTCCTCGACTCTGCCGAGCATCTTGTCTGTAAAATCATTTGTGGAGGTGCGGATAAGATTACTGCGAGCCTGTGCGTTGCTGATCTCCTCTGTAGCGCGCTTGCGTGCCTCTTTCATAATGGAGTTCTGGTCAAGCAGCTCGTTTCTGCGCTGCTCCGCCTTGCGTATGATATCCTCCGCTTCGCGCTTTGCGTCGGAGATTATGCGGTTTTTATCCGCAACGACATTCTGAGCCTGCTGTATCTCCTTGGGAAGCACAAGGCGCATTTCTGTAGCTATCTCGTCTATCTGTGCAACATCGACCATGCTCTTTTTTGAGAGCGGAACGGGAGTGGCTTTTCTTACCACCTCGTCAAGCATTGAAATAAGGTCTAAAAGGCTGTAATCCATTTTTAATTCCGTCCTTTCCGTCAGTTGTTTTTCTTCTCAGCCGCTTTTCTTGCAGCGGTAAATTCGCTGTTTAGCTTCTGCACTATTTCTTTATGGATACAATCGGGAACATATTTGCTTATATCGCCGCCGAACATCGCAACTTGCTTTACCATGCTGGAGGAAACGAATGTGGTGTTCTGGCTTGCGGGGATAAACACTGTTTCTGCGCGGGGGTTAAGGTCTTTATTGGTGTGAGCCTGCTGGAACTCGGACTCGAAATCCGTTGTTGCACGAAGTCCTTTAACAATAACGTCAACGTCCTCACGCGCATTGAAATAATCAGCAAGCAGGCCGTCGTAGCTTGCTATCTCAACATTCGGCAGGTGTGCAGTAACGCGGCGCAGAAAGTCGCAGCGCTCGGGAATGCTGAAAGCAAAGGTTTTAAACGGATTTATAAATACCACCACTATAAGCTTGTCAAACATTTTTGAAGCGCGTGTGATGATATCGAGATGCCCGTTTGTGACGGGGTCGAAGCTGCCCGGATAAATAGCTGTTTTCATTTTTGGTCGTTCCTTTCGAATAAGGTGCTTATTCTTCGTCCTCGATTGTTTCCTTGGGACGATATATGGTTATCGCGGTGCGCGAATGTCTCAGCACCTTTGCTATTTCAAATCTGCCAAGCTCACGCGGGAGTGTAAGCTCCTTTTCGTGCTCGCAGATGATAATGCCGCTGTCAGACATTTTTTCCTCAAGATGAGGCAGCACCTTGCTGAGTATTTTCAGATTATAGGGCGGATCGAGTATCGCGATATCAAACACTGCCCTGGTGCTTTTAAGAAAAGCCGAGAAAGGCATATTTACTACGTGTGCCTTGTCCTCAAGCTTTGTGTGAGCAAGATTTTGCTTAACGACCTTTATTGACGCTATTGCGGAGTCAACAAAATACGCTTCCTTTGCACCTCGGCTGAGCGCCTCGATGCCAAGCTGTCCGCTGCCTGCGAAAAGGTCAAGCACTGTGCGTCCCTCTATTTCAAACTGAATGGCAGAGAAGATAGCCTCCTTAACGCCGTCGGTGGTAGGTCTTACGACTTCCGTGCCCTCAACGGTGATAAGCTTGCTTCCTCTTGCCGAGCCTGTGATAACTCTCATTAAAATCTCTCCTGAATAAATTCGTACAGCTCCTGCGCTTTTTCCGCGCTTATTTTTGCGGTGATACGAAGCTGTTCGGCGGTGGCATCTTTAAGCCCCTGCTTTGTTTTAAATTCCTTTAGCAGCGCATGAGCCTTTGCTTCGCCGATGCCTTTAACTTCTGTAAGCTCTAAGCTGTAGGTCTTTTGCTTATGCTTTACGCGCTGAAAGGTTATTGAATAGCGGTGAACCTCGTCCTGTATATTGGTCAGCAGCTTGAACAGTGCCTTGTTCGCGCTGACGGATATCTCGCCGCCCTCTTTTGCAATGGCGCGGGTACGGTGCTTGCTGTCCTTTACAAGTCCGAAAAGCGGCACGCTTATTTTAAGCTCGTCCAATACCTGTGCGACCGCTGCAACGTGTCCCTTGCCGCCGTCAAGCAGTATAAGGTCGGGGAGCGGCGAAAAGCCCTCGTCCCCATCGAGATAGCGCTGCATTCTGCGGCGCAGCACCTCCTGCATACACGCATAGTCGTCAATTCCAACGACCTCTTTTATGTTAAAGCGCCGATATCCCGCCTTGAAAGGTCTGCCGTTGCGGTAAACTATCATACCGCCGACGCGTCCTGTTTCGCCGAAGTTTGAGATATCGTAGCTTTCTATGCAAATTGGTATTTTATCAAGTCCCAGAAGATTTTTCAAGTCCTCCAGAGCGTTTATCTCCTTGGCAGTCCTGCCGACTTTAAGCGCGAGATATTCGCTTGCGTTACTTTTGGCGAGGACTATCTGAGCAAGTCCCTCGCCGCGCTGCGGCACCACGAATTTTACAGCATGACCTATTTTGTCGCGCAGAAGCTGAGTGACTATCTCCATATCCTCAAAAGGTTCGTCGATGTATATTTCTTTTGGTATCTCCTCGCGGTCGGGGTAGTAGCTCAGCAGAAAATCCCTGCGCATTGCGGCAGGGTCGTATTCGTCGCCGATAAAGAAATTCTCCTTATCCACAAGACGTCCGCCGCGGTATTTCACCACTGCAACGCTTGCAAGGCTTACGTTTTGCGCAAGCGCAACTATATCGTAATCATCGGTCTTGTAGTCGAAAATCTTCTGCGAATTGTGCAGCCTTGCTATCGCTTGTATCCTGTCGCGAAGCTTTGCGGCTTTTTCAAATTCGAGGTTTTCGGCGGCTTCCTCCATCTCCTTACGAAGTTGCTCGGCAGACTTCTGCGAGCCGTCCTTGAGATATTTTAAAGCCTCGTCTATTATCTTCTTGTATTCCTCCGAGGATATCTTTCCTCGGCACACGCCCATGCACTTTTTGATGTGCATATTAAGACAGGGGCGCTCCTTGCCGAAATCCATCGGGAAGCTTTTGCGGCAGGTAGGCAGCATGAAGATGGTGTTTGCCTCTTCAACAGCCTGCTTTACGGTAAAGCCGCTTGTAAACGGGCCGAGATAATCGGCGTTTTTATCGCTTGTATTAAGCGCATAGCTTATCCTTGGATAAGCGCCGTGAGAAATCTTGATGTAATTATAGCCCTTGTCGTCCTTTAAAAGGATATTGTATTTGGGCTTGTGAAGCTTTATAAGGCTGCATTCCAGCACGAGCGCGTCGAGCTCGCTTGGGCAGACGATGAAATCGAAATCATAGATATTGCTGACGAGCTTTATCGTCTTTGCATTGTGGCTGCCGTCGTTTCTGAAATAGGACGTTACGCGGTTTTTCAGCGCCTTTGCTTTTCCGACATAGATGATATTGCCGGTCTTATCTTTCATGAGATAAACGCCCGGATTCAGCGAAAGCCTGTTTGCTTTATCCCTCAGATAGTCGATACGTTCATTCATGGGCAATCTCCCCGACAGCAAATTATTATTCATATTACATTGTACCATCTTTTCATAAAAAATACAAGTGGTAGATGAAATTATTTGCGCTTCTTTGACAAAATGCCGACATTGTGGTATACTAAAAACGGCTTATTTCAATTGCTTCGCAATTGCGCCGCTTTTATTGAACGGCTGACCTTGCCGCTTTGCGGCAACGCTGCTTGCGCAGCTACCAAACACTGTGTGTTTGGGGTCATGGTATACTTTAAATAGCATAAAAAAGAGGGAGGAGCGATATGGCGATGACCGAGGCTTGTGCGCTTGCGCGCACACTGAATATTGCAGGTGAGCTGTATGCTGCGCTCTCCAAGGGCGAGGAGCTGTCGGGTGCAGTAACGCTGCTTGACAGCATATCTGCGGCTTTTTCCCACTGTCAAAACGAGCAAAAGCCGCTTACAAAATGCATGAGGCAGCTTAAAAAGCAGATAAAACGCGGAAATGCCGAGTTTTACCGCACTGTAAAGTCTGGTTTTTCGCGGCTGTTTCCTGTGCTTCCATACGATTTTGAAAAAGCGGCAAAGCATATCCCCGCGCTGATATACGGAAACGATAAGATATGCGAAAAGCTGCAAAACAGCGAGCAGAACAAAGCTCGCTCTATGGCGGACGCGATGAAAAGCTATCCGAGGTTTCTTTTCGGGGAGTTTGAGGCGCTGTCGGACGAGCAGTTCTATGAGCTTGTTTTCGGGTATTATCCCAAGCTTTATGACGAGCCTTTTATGGACGATATGAGGTATCTGTTTATATGACCACAGGCGGAGCGCAATTCCGCCTGTTTTTTGTATATATTCCTATTGACAATCGTGTAAAATCGCTATATAATTAATATGTATGTGTTATACTCTAAAAGGGCATTAACAGAAAATCTATAAAAATCGAGGACAACTATTATGAAATGGACAGGCTTAAATGACCTCCGCGAAAGCTATCTGAAATTCTTTGAATCCAAGGGACATCTGCGCATGAACAGCTTCCCTCTTGTACCTCAGGGTGATAATTCTATCCTGCTCATCAATGCGGGTATGACCCCTCTGAAGAAGTACTTCCAGGGCATTGAGGAGCCGCCCTGCCACAGAATGACAACTTGTCAGAAGTGTATCCGTACTCCCGATATCGAGAACGTTGGTAAGACTGCACGTCACGGCACATATTTTGAGATGCTGGGCAACTTCTCTTTCGGCGATTACTTCAAGCACGAGGCTATCGCATGGGCTTGGGAGTATCTTACAAAGACTCTTGAGATACCCGAGGACAGACTTTGGGTTACTATCTACGAGGAAGACGACGAAGCGGGCGATATCTGGGCAAATGAAGTTGGCGTTCCCCGCGACCGTATCATCAAGCTTGGCAAAAAGGATAACTTCTGGGAGCATGGAAGCGGTCCCTGCGGCCCTTGCTCTGAGATACACTTTGACCGCGGCGAGAAGTATGGTCCTTTTGAGAACTTTGAGCAGGCTTCCGACTGCGACAGAATCATCGAGATATGGAATAACGTATTTACACAGTTCGACAACGACGGCAAGGGCAACTACACCCAGCTTGCAACAAAGAACATCGACACAGGTATGGGTCTTGAAAGACTTGCCTGCGTAATGCAGGACGTTGACAACCTGTTCGAGGTTGACACCGTTCAGAATATCATGAAGAAGATTTGCTCCATCGTTGGCGTGGAGTACAAGGCAGACGCAAAGAAGGATATCTCTATCCGTGTTATAACAGACCATATCCGCTCCACTACATTCATGGTTGGCGACGGTGTTCTCCCCTCCAACGAGGGCAGAGGCTACGTTCTGCGCCGTCTGCTCAGACGTGCGGCTCGTCACGGCAGAATGCTCGGCTATACAAAGTCGTTCCTGCATGAAGTATGCGATACCGTTATCGACGAAAATCTCTCCGCTTATCCTGAGCTTGATGAGAAGCGCGCTTACATCAAGAAGGTCATCAAGACCGAGGAGGAGAGCTTCGCAAAGACTGTTGACAAGGGCACTGAGATACTGAATGAGATGATCGACGCGCTCATCGCAAAGGGCGAAAAGACCCTTGCAGGCGCAGATGTATTCAAGCTTCACGACACCTACGGCTTCCCGCTTGATCTCACAAAGGAGATACTTGAAGAAAAGGGTCTGTTTGCAGACGAGGACGGCTTCAAGGCGCTCATGCAGGAGCAGAAGGACACCGCGCGCGCTAACAAGAAGCTCGGCGGCGGCTGGGATAATGCAAAGAACAGCGAGCTTGACAACTACAAGACAAATTTCGTTGGCTATACAGGTCTTACATCTGACACAAAGATACTCGCACTCGTTAAGGACGGCGAGATTGCAGAGCTTTGCGGCGCAGGCGACAAGGTAAGCGTTATCATCGAAAACACTCCTTTCTACGCTGAGATGGGCGGTCAGGTAGGCGACTGTGGTACTATTGCAAACGGCACAAGCGTTATCAAGGTTGAGGATACCCAGAAGCTCACAGGCGGCGCATACATCTGCAGCGGCGAGGTTATTTCGGGCGGATTCTCCGTAGGTGATAATGTAACCGCGACAGTTGACAGCGAAAAGCGTTCCGCTACCGAGAGAAACCACACCTGCGCACATATCCTGCAGAGTGCACTTAGAGAAGTTCTCGGCGACCACGTTCACCAGAGCGGCTCTTATGTTGACCCCTACAGATGCAGATTTGACTTCAGCCACTTCAATGCAGTTACTCCCGAGGAGCTTGCAAAGATCGAGGCTTATGTAAACAAGGTTATCCTTGAGGGCGTTCCTGTTGTTACAGAGGAGCTTCCTATCGAGGAGGCTAAGAAGAAAGGGGCAATGGCTCTCTTCGGTGAGAAGTACGGCGACGTTGTTCGTGTTGTTACGGTTGGTGAGTACTCCACAGAGTTCTGCGGCGGTACACATCTGAAGAACTCCGCTTGCGCAGGTCTGTTCAAGATAGTATCCGAAACATCGGTTGCAAGCGGCGTAAGACGTATCGAAGCTGTAACAGGCGCAAACGTTCTTGAACTGCTGAACAGCTACAAGGACACCGTTGTAAAGGCTGCCGAAACACTGAAGATAGCCAATACAAACGAGCTTGTAAAGCGTTGCGAGAGCGTTATGACCGAGCTTCGTGAAAAGGACAAGAAGATCGAAGCTATGCAGCAGGCTGCGGCTAATGCGCAGATGGGCGGCATTGGCGATAACTGCGCAGAGGTAAACGGTGTTAAGATAATCACTGCTGCGCTTGACGGCACAGGCGCAGACGGTCTGAGAAAGATAGGCGACAGCCTTGCTGATAAGTTCGACTGCTTTGTTGCTATCCTTGTCGGCACTAACGAGGGCAAGAGCAATATGCTGTGCAAGTGCTCCAAGTCCGCTGTTGAAAAGGGCGCAAACGCAGGTCAGATAGTAAAGGAAATGGCTGCTCTTATGGGCGGCAAGGGCGGCGGAAAGCCCGATCAGGCTATGGCGGGTATTCCCGACACCTCAAAGCTTTCCGAGGCATTCGGCGCTGCTGCTGACATTGCTGCTAAGTTCATAAAGTGATCTATGTTGGGGCAGGCTGCTCTCAGCCCGCCGCTTTTAACCATATCTTAGCTAATATTATTGTATAATAAACATGGTGCGGTCTTTGAGAAACATCAAAGACCGTATTGTGCAATACAGGAGGAAACTAAAATGGAAAACTGCTTATTCTGTAAGATAATCGCAGGGGAGATCCCCTCTACAAAGGTATACGAGGACGATAAGTGCCTTGCATTCCGTGATATTGCGCCTATGGCTCCAACGCATATACTTGTTATTCCCAAGAGCCACATCGGCGGCGTTGACGAGCTGACTGCTGAAAACAGCGCTGTGGTTGCGCATATCTTCAGTGTTATTCCTCAGATCGCAAAGGAGGAGGGCCTTGCAAACGGCTACCGCGTAGTTTCCAACATTGGCGAGGACGGCGGTCAGACCGTAAGACATCTGCACTTCCATATCCTCGGCGGAAAGAAGCTCAACACAGAAATGGCATAAAGGAGCACTAAGTGGCTAAAATAGAAGAGGCGCGTCTTAAAGCCGACCTGAAAGCGGGAAAGCTCGCGCGTGTGTATTTCCTTTTCGGTGAGGAGTATTTTCTCACGAAAACGTATGAAAACAAAATAATCGAGGCGGCTCTCGGCAAAGAGCCGTCCGATCTTAATTTCGTGCGCTTCGGTGAAGCTCCGCCGTCTGATACGCTGTCGGATTTTGCTGACAGTATGCCGTTTTTTTCCGAATACAAGGTCATAGTTATTTCTGATCTTGACGCGGACAAGCTCGACAACGCCGAAATGAACGCGTATCTTGACATAATCGAGCAGCTTCCCGATACGACCGTACTGGTGATTTCGCAGACGGGCATTGAGATAGACCCCAAAAAGCCAAAGGCAAAAATGAAAAAGCTTATGGCAGCGGCGGAAAAGTGCGGCGTATTGTGCGAGATGAAGTATATGAGCGCTTCGCAGCTTGCGAAAATGGCAATAAAAAAAGCTGCACGGTTTAATTGCAACCTTTCAGACAGCAATGCAGTTTTATTGGCAGAGCTTTGCGGAAAGGATATGAATCTACTGTCAGCCGAGGTGAGCAAGCTGTGCGATTATACGGGCAGCGGCGAGATAACGCGCGAGTCTATAGACGCGCTTGTGCCGAAGCTTGTGGACACAAGTATCTACACTCTCGCGTCGGAGCTTTTTGCAGGAAACACAGCCAAGGCATTTCGTATCCTTGACGATCTTTTTGTTCAGCGTATCGAGCCTGTGATAATCCTGTCTACGCTTTCGGGGCATTTTGTGGACTGCTACCGTGCGAAGCTTGCGCAGCTTTCACGAAAGACTGCAAACGATGCGGCGGCAGCGTTCAACTATCCGAGAAACCGCACATTTGTCATGACAAAGGCTTTCGGCTCGGTGAAATATCTGTCGGCAGAGTATCTGAAGCAGTGCGTGGATATCCTCTACAACACAAATCTGCTGCTTAATTCTTCTAAGGCTGACAGACGAACTCTTATTGAGCGCACGCTCACCGAAATATCCGTGCTGAAAAGAACATGATAAAGATAAAACAGGCAATAATAGTAGAGGGTAAATATGATAAGATAACACTTTCCTCGCTCGTTGACGCGGTGATAATTCCCACAAACGGATTCAGTATCTACAAGGACGAGGAAAAGAAAGAGCTTATACAGGCACTTGCTGAAAAAACAGGCATAGTGATACTCACCGACAGCGACAGCGCGGGCTTTCAGATACGCTCGCATCTGCGCAATATCGTAAAAAAAGGCGAGATCATCAATGTCTACATTCCCGATATCTTCGGTAAGGAGCGCAGAAAGGCAAAGCCGTCTAAACAAGGTAAGCTTGGCGTTGAGGGCATGAGTCAAGAAGTGCTTCTGGAAGCCTTCCAAAAGGCGGGAGTTTTCGCTGACGAATCCGCGCCGAAGCGCGAGCTTATTACAAAAGCCGACCTTATGGACATGGGACTTATCGGCTGTGACAATGCGGCGGAAAAGCGTGCCGCGTTACAGAAGAAGCTTGGACTTCCCGAGCTTTTGTCTGCAAATATGTTTATTGAGATCCTAAATGTGATGTTCACAAAAGAGGAATTTCTAAATAAAATAATATAAAAACAGGGGGAAGATATGGTCTTTTCAAGCTTGACATTCTTGTTTGCGTTCCTTCCGATAACACTTGTATTGTATTATCTGATGCCGAACAATAAAATACAGAATATCGTGATTCTTGCCAGCGGTATCGTCTTTTATGCATGGGGTGAGCCACTGTATGTTTTCGTTATGCTGCTCTCTACAGCTATCGACTATTGCGCAGGTCTTATCATGCATAAATATGATAACCGCCCGAAAGTGCGTTTGGCGTGCTTGATAGTATCACTGATTATGAATATCGGCCTGCTGTCAGTGTTCAAGTATCTCGGATTTATCATAAACTCTGCAAATGCTTGGTTTGGACTTTCTATTCCAAATCCCAATCTGCCGCTTCCTATCGGTATCAGCTTCTTTACGTTCCAGTCGATGTCTTACACCATTGACCTTTACAGAAGAAACATAAAGGTGCAGAAAAATCCTATTAGCTTTATCGCTTTCGTATCGCTGTTTCCGCAGATAGTTGCAGGCCCTATCGTTCGCTATGAAGATGTACAATACGAGATAGACAACCGTACCATCACCGAAAAGATGGTTGGCGACGGTATCTGCCGTTTTATCACAGGTCTTGGCAAAAAGGTGCTTATCGCGAACAATATCGGTCTTTTATGGACAAGCGTTAAGGAAATGGCGAATTTCGACTACAGTCAGCTTTCAGTTGCGACAGCATGGCTTGGTATCCTTGCGTTTACTTTCCAGATATTCTTCGACTTTTCGGGCTATTCCGATATGGCTATCGGTCTTGGAAAGATGATGGGCTTCAACTTCCCCGAAAACTTCGATTATCCTTATATGAGCCACAGTATATCCGAGTTCTGGCGCCGCTGGCATATGACCCTCGGCGGCTGGTTCAAGAGCTATATCTATATACCGCTCGGCGGCAACAGAAAGGGTCCTGCACGCACTATCTTCAATCTGCTTGTCGTATGGACAGTAACAGGCATCTGGCACGGCGCAAGCTGGAACTTTATGCTGTGGGGACTGTATTTCGGTATAATTATTGTACTCGAGCGTCTGTTCCTCGGAAAATGGCTTGAGAAGATACCCTCGTTCTTTAGCTGGCTGTATACCTTTATTTTGGTAGTATTCGGCTGGGTACTGTTCGAAGCTATCGACCAGACGAACGTAGATATCGTTCTGATGTTCCAGCAGGTATTCGGTTATATCGGCGCAATGTTCGGCGCGAACGGCGTGTTTATAGACGATTTCGCAACAAGCGCGCTCATGAACTATGGTATAATCTTTGCTATCTGTATTCTTGGAAGCTCTGATATCATCAAGAACCTTTCCGTGTTCATCAAGACAAAGGCTCCGAAGTGGGCGCAGTACAGCATACCTGTGGTGCAGCTTGCAGTAATGCTTGCTTCCATCGCATATCTTTCAACCGCAACCTACAATCCGTTTTTGTATTTCAATTTCTAAGGAGGGAGAAGCATGAAATTTCAAATGACGCCTTCAAAGCTTATGATAGCTTTGTTTGCTGTGGTGCTGCTTGCAGTGCCAGTTGCAACTATCGCTCTCCCTAAGATGGAGAGAAGCGAGAACGAGAACCGCACACTGGCGCAGTTCCCCGAGCTTACAGATAAAGACGGAAATATAAAGTGGGATTATATCATTGAGCGTAATGATCCCAGCTATATGGACGATATCGAGACCTACTATGCAGATCACCTTGTCGGCAGAGAGCAGTGGGTACAGGCGAAGAACAAGCTTGAGGCTCTCATCGGCAAGCAGGAGATAAACGGCGTTTATACTCTTGATGACCATATGATACAGGTGTTTAAGGAGTACAACGAGCAGGCGGTGGCTGACTCTATCGAGGCAATGAATATTTTCGCAGACAATCACCCCGAGCTTCCATGTACGATAATGCTCGCGCCTACCGCACAGGAGATGTTTTTGTCCAAGATGCCGACCTACAACGGCTATCTCAGCCAAAAGAGCTTTATCGAAAACTGCTACAAGCAGCTTGACGGCTTCACTACCATTGACAGCCTCAGCTATCTCTCACAGTACAAGGACAGTTATCTTTATTACCGCACAGACCATCACTGGACGAGTCTTGGCGCGTATTATGCTTATTGCTCGGCGGCAAAGGCTCTGGGCTACAGCGCGTACAGCCTGAATGATTTCAATATCGAAACAGCAAGCAGCGATTTCCGCGGCACGCTGTATTCCAAAACGCTGGACAACGGCGTTACCCCCGATACTATCGACTATTATCATCTGAAAAACAACGCGCCCAAGATAACCATGACCGTTTTCACAGGTGCAGAAAATCAGGAATACGACAGCCTTTATGTGCGCGATTATCTTGACGTAAAGGATAAATATTCCTCGTTTACGGGAAGCAATCAGCCGATAATCAACATTGATACAAGCATTGAAAACGGCAAAAAGCTGCTGCTTGTCAAGGATAGCTACGCGCACAGCCTTGTGCCGTTCCTTGCAAATCATTATGAGAAGATCACAATGGTAGATATGCGTTATATCAAGGGCGATCTCAACAACTTCATTGACATGGACGAGTATACTCAGGCGCTGTTTATGTTCAATGCAACATCGTTCTCTACAGACGAAACACTTGATATAATCAAGTTTACAAAATGAGAGAGCTGTTTTTGACCGTTCCGCAGGAGTTTGATGGCAGAACTATGCAGGAGTTTCTCAAAAGCCGCGGTTTTTCTCAGCGCACTATCATAAAGCTTAAGCACGTTAAAAACGGCGTTACACGCCGCGGCGAGCTTGTGAGAACGATAGATGCTGTTTATTCGGGAGATGAGATACGCGTGGTGCTTGAGGACGCGGGCGGACTTGAGCCTAACCCCGATCTGAAAGCGGGCATAGCCTATGAGGACGAGGACGTTATCGTCTTTGACAAGCCGCCGTATATGGCGGTACACCCCTCAATAAAGCATAGCTGTGATACGCTGGGCAATCTGTTTGCGGCGATGTTTCCCGACACTCCGTTTCGGGCGCTCAATCGTCTTGATCGAAACACCTCGGGGCTTTGCGTGTGTGCAAAAAACCGCTTGGCTGCGGCTGCGCTGTCAAAAAAGGTTGAAAAAGTATACTATGCTGTGGTTGACGGCGAGATGGGCAGCGGTGAGATAGAAGTTCCCATCGGCAGGGTAGAGGACAGTATAATCTACCGTAATGTTACTCCCAACGGTCAGTATGCGCTGACGCTTTACGAGGGAATAATGCATAAAAATTCCCGCACGCTTGTGCGGGTGATACTTAAAACAGGGCGAACACATCAGATACGCGTGCATTTTGCTTATGTGGGCTTTCCGCTGTGCGGCGACGGAATGTACGGCGGCGATCAATCTGCGATACAAAGACAGGCATTGCACTGCGGCGAGGTGAGCTTTACTCACCCCGTAAGCGGAAAACGCATCACGCTCACCTCGGAGCTTCCCGAGGACATACAGGCGCTTTTTGACGACAGAGGTATTTCATGAAAAAAGTTTTTTTATCCGTTTTATTGTTTGGCACTCTGCTGCTTTCGGGCTGCTCGGGAAACTCCGAGATAGTCGCTGACGGAAATCGTGTGACTATCCCCGACGCGGGCATATCATTTGATTTCCCCGAAAATTTAAGCGTTACCACAGGCGACAGCATTTATGAAGCGCTGCATTCGGGAATGTCTTTCAGCGGATATGCTTCCGCAGATGAACTGAAAAAGTCAATGGAAGAGGACGGCACGCGATATCTTGCGCAGGGCACGCGAGAAGATATCATGGTCATCATCACCGCGCAGGATATGACGCCCGAGGAGGACACCGAGCAGGTAACGCTTTCAGATTATGCGCGCAGGGTACACGATACCTCTATATTTGAGTATTACGCAAGCGGCTACAGGACGACGGATAAGACCTCGCTTTCTGAAGCTACATACGGCGGCAAAAGCGGCTGGCTGTCCTTTTTTGAGCTGACCACTGCCGAGGACGAGCCGCAGTATCTTTCAGGCAATGCCGAATTTATGTTCCAGCAGGGCGCGGATATCTACTCCGTGCAGATATGTTTTTTTGAAAGCGACGACGCAGACGAGGCGTTAAAGCTGTTTGATAATATCAGCGCCGCCGATTAAGGCGCGTTATTGCGTTTCGACAGGCTGCTCTGCAGTTGTTTCGGCTGTGAGCTTCACCTCTATAGGCTGCTGAACAGCGATATTTCCGCGCAGTGTGTAGTCAATTATAAGTCTTATGCCTTCCTTTTCGGGGAGGCATTTTTCTATCGCCGATACAATTTCATATTCGCTGTAAAAGTTCTCCTCAAAATCCGTCTTTTGCTTTTTCAGCTCATAAAGGCAATCGTCATCGCTGCGTGTGACGTCAATATCCCGATATCGCGTAAATGTTCCTGTGATAAGCTTGAACGGTGTTTCGCTGCCGAAAATCGTCACCTTTTCGCTCTGTTCGCTGTACAGTGCGTCATCAACATAAGCTTCGCCAAAAAATATTGGATACACATCATCGCCGAAAACGAGATATTTAAACTGAGTTTCCTCTCCGTCTGCGATTTTCACGATTTCATTGTATGGCACGAAAAATTCGCGCGTTTCGGTAAATTCTCCGATAATATCGGCGTTTGCATGGAGATACAAAAGGTGCTCGCCGCCGTCTGTCACAGTTCCGCTGACGAGAAGTCCGCCCTTTTGAACACCACTGCCTTTCTGTGCGATAAGCTGACCTTTTCGCACAACGGTATCCACTACGACCGCATCGCGCGAGGCTATGATATTGCAGGCTTGTGAGGAATCAAGCATTTCGGGCTTTGGGGTAGCGCCGTGAACATCTACGCTTACGCGGCAGCCAACGCATGATACGTCTACCCAGGCAACATCGTTCACTTCCAGCATTATCTTCTGCTCGGCAAGCGACAGCTCAAGTCCGTGCGTGGGAGTTCCGCGCGTTATGCCGCATTCCTCCAGTATTTCGATTATCTGCGCTTCGGGCGCGTCGCCTGTGATGCGGATATCTGCAACTGTTGACTGCCCGATGGACAGTATCAGACAAAACAGCATAAATCCTGCGTAAAGTCCTGCGCGGCGGCTGTAGCGGAGCGCGGCGAAATACAGTCCCTTACGTTTCCCGGCGCGCAGTCTGACACCATGCTTTCGCGCGGTGACAGCGGCAAAGCGATAGTCTATCGGCGAAACTATACCTGTCACCACGCCTTGCGCTGTTTTCAGCTTTTTTAGCTTTATTCCGCTGTCAAGAAGCTCTGAAACAAAACTTTCCTGAAAACCGCCTATGCCTTTGAACTCTACCTGCCCCAGCAGCATTGCGTAGGGCGGTATCTTGTCGTGGTTTTTCATGTTTCACCGTGCCTTTCAACGGTCAGCGAGTGTATCTCTCCCGTGAGCTTCACGCCGTATGCTCCGTAGTTTTCAAGTGTCAGCGAAGTGCCCACGACGCGGATATCCATATCGCGCATACGAAGCACTGCGAGGTTTTCGTCACACGCGGTTATACAGCGGCAGTTCTCGGCATAAAGCTCGTTATTGTCAAACAGCGTCACAGCGGATTTTCCTGTGTAGTCGCCAAGGCGTATCAGCGTTTCTTTCAGTCCCATTTTTACCTCCGAAAAGAAATAAAACTTGTCTTTAAGAATATAATATGGCAAAGGACAACATTTAAGAACTTTTCGGAGGTCGTATGAAATACATATTATCGGCTGTGGCGGTGCTGTGCGGAGCTTTACTTTTGATAGACCCTGCGCGTATATCGGCGGCGGTGGGTGCGGCGGTGAATACCTGTCTTGAAGTGATAGTACCGTCGCTGTTTGCGTTTACGGTGCTTGCGGTGTATCTTCAGAGCAGCGGACTGTACAGGCTTGCGCTGCTGCCGCTGACAAAGCCGCTGTCAAAGCTTATGCGGCTTGACGAGGAGTTTTGCGCGGTGTTTATCCTAGCGAATATAGGTGGCTATCCTGTCGGTGCAAGGCTTCTGACCACGCTTGTTGACGAGGGCAGGCTTTCCGAGAAAAACGCGGGCAGGCTTCTTTGTTGCTGCTATGCTAGCGGACCGTCTTTTATCGTTTCGGTGGTGGGACTTCAGGTGTTTGGGAGCGCGGCGGTCGGCATGGTGCTTTTCGCGGCAGGCTTTGCCGCGTCGCTTCTGATAGGCGTATTCGTGTGTCGTTTCGGGGGGCGTATAACAGTTGTTCAGAGAGAAACACAGTATGACCTCAGCGCAGAATGTTTTATACGCTCGGTGATGTCGGCTGCGCGCGTAATGCTCACTGTATGTGTAATGATAGTGGCTTTTTCGGCTGTGACGGAGCTTCTGTCGCTTATAGGAGCGCAGGCTGCGGCAGAACACTTTTTCAGCATCTTAGGACTAAAACAAAATAGCGGCGCGATTTTCCCCGCAGTGCTGGAGATAAGCAGAGCTGCCGCATTATCTCCCGAGGGCGCGGCAGCCCTACCGATATGCAGCGCCTTGTTGTCGTTTGGCGGAGCATGCGTTGTTTTGCAGGTCGCCGCTATGACCGCGGGAAAACTGCCGCTGAAAGGCTTTCTGTTGTCGAGAATACCTGCGGCGGCACTGAGCGCACTTTTTTCGCTGACAGGACTTATGCTGCCGCAGCCGGATATTTCGGTGAGCGCTGACGCTATGGTAAAGGCGCAAGGCTTTTCGGTGAATGCCGGAATGTCACTTTGTGTGCTGATGATGTGTATAATTCTTCTTTCTATGGACAAACGCGGACATCTTGACAAAATCATAGAATAGGAGTATATTTTATATGTACATATATTTACAGAAAGAGAGGTCTTGTTTTGGTAACGATACGCAATCTTAAAAAGCAGTATGGCACGTTCCCTGTGCTGCGCGGCTTGTTTATGAACATACAAAAGGGCGACGTATACGGTTTCCTCGGCCGAAACGGCAGCGGAAAGACCACGACCATGAGCATAATAACAAATACTATCCCAAAGGACAGCGGCGACGTTTTTATCGGCGACGGTGAGCCTGTAAGGGTGGGATATCTTCCCGAAAGTCCCATGCTTTTCGGATATATGACAGCGCGCGAGTATCTTGAATACATCGCAAGCTGCTGCAAATACAGCGGTGATGTAAATGCCCGCGTCAATGAGGTGCTGGACATAGTGGGACTTACCTCGGCAGCAGACAGGCGCTCAAAGGGCTATTCGCGCGGTATGGCGCAGCGCCTTGGTATGGGAGCGGCAATCATCGGCGAGCCGCAGCTCCTGCTTCTGGACGAGCCTACCTCGGCGCTTGACCCGCAGGGCAGAGCTGAGGTTATCGAGATAATAAAGCGCCTTAACGGCATGGGAGTGACAATAATTCTTTCAACGCATATTCTGCCCGATGTAGAGCGCGTAGCTAACAGAATTGGCATAATGAATAACGGTATCATTGCCGAGGAGGGTAGCATCAGCGAGCTTTTGAATAAGTACAGCACCGACAGGGTAAACCTTACAGTGCGCGGACTTACGGCTGATACAAAGGTTAGGCTGCTTTCGGTTGATTTTGCAAAGGCTGATTTCGATGAGAACAGTGGCCGATTTGAGTTCAAATGTGATAATATCGAGGCTTGCGCGGGTAAGCTTATGCGCATTATGACGGAGCATTCGATAATCCCCGAAAGCTTTTCGCTCGGTACGTCCTCGCTTGAGGAGCTTTTCAGAAAGGTGGTGGGCGAGAATGCAACTTAAAATGAGCTTTAAAAAGGAATGGCTGCATTTTCTGCGCACATTCCGTTTCGGCGGTATGATGATAACGATATTCTCGTTTGTGCTTGTATATCCGCTGCTTTTTAAGGCTATAGTGGCGCTTACGCAAATGATGGAAGGCTCACACGCTGCCGAAGTTCTTGGAATTACGGTCGAGGAAATGAATGTAACGATTCAGATGTACAGCAAGTCGAACATTATTTTCGGCGGCGTTCTGACAGAGCTGTGCGCGACCTCGCTGCTTATCATCATGATATTGATGATGTCTCCTTTTGGCGGAGAGCAGAAGAAGCATGCAACCGTTATCCCGATGTGCAGCGGTCTTGAGTATAAAAACTATCTCACAGCAAAGTTCGTTTTGTATTCCGCAGTGCTTTTTGTCGGAAACTTTGTGGGCGGCTGTGCGGCAGGTATCGTGTGCAACGCGCTGTTTGAAAGCTCGCACGTTGCTGTTGTTGATGTAGTGATCAGCGCGCTTATTGCGGCGATATACTCTGTATTTATTCTGTGCATATATATGGCGCTGGGACTTTGCACCTCGCGCCCAGGTATCATGGTGATAGCGATGTATGTGGGACAGATGATCCTGCAGGTGTTCTTGCCGACTTTCGGTCTTACAAAGTTTAATCCATTCTCGCTGTATTTTGTTGTTTCGCAGCAGATATATACAGAGGGCTTCTCTTTTTCCGATGAAACAGTGAGCCTTGCTGTAGGCTCAGTTATAGCGCTTCTGATATGTGCGCTGATGTATGTGATAACGGTTTCTGTATGCAAGTCTAAGCGTATAAACAATCAGGCGAAAAAGCCCGAGTTTTAATAACAAGAATAATGCAAGCTTTTTGCGGTGAGGTTAGACGAAAATAGTAAAAGCCCGACTTATAAAGTCGGGCTTTCTGCTTTAATAAAACGTTCGATATGAATTTACATTACTTGCTTTTTATCATCTTCTAAGGTCGGCTTCAGATAAAGGTCCTTGGCAAACTCTAAAAGTTCCTTGTCGATCTTTCCGAACTCTGCTTCTTCGTCAAGTATCTTAAAGGCAATATCGATGGGCTTTGGCTTTTTATAGGGTCTGTCATCGGCTATAAGTGCGTCGTAAATATCCATGATAGTGAGTATTCTTGTCATGGTATCCAGCTTTTCAGCGCCTATTCCGTTAGGGTAGCCCTTGCCGTTTAGGAGCTCGTGATGGTTTGACGCCATTTTGCGCACGTCTTTGAACTTCTCGCCGAACTGCATATGCGAAAGTATCTTATCGGTATACACAACATGGTTTTGCATTATTGTTCGCTCTGCGTCGGAAAGCGTGCCCGCTTTTATATGCAGATCATCTCTTTCTTCCTGTGAAAGATAGGGAATCTCTGTTCCGGCGGCGTCAACATAAATGCTTTCCTCAATTTCTTTTATAAGCGCCCATTCGTCGTCCTTGAGCGGTCTGCCGCAGTTAAAACCGCCCAGTTTATCAATAAACTCCTGTATTTTTGCAAGTCGGCTGTCGGCTTCTTTCTGAGTTATAACGCCATTCAGTGCATCGTTTTTTATGTGCAGAGAAATTATCTCCAGCCTGCTTCTCAGGTCCTTTTCTCTGTCGCCGAGCTTTGTGGGCTTGTCCATTACTTCTGTAGGTGTATCCATTTTACCCACATCGTGGAGCATTGCGGCAAGATAGAGCTGTCTTTTGTCGTCCGCGGAGAAATGAAACTCCGTCTTTTTTTCGCGGTGTAGCTGATTTATATAATCAAGCATTTCCACGCATCTTTTCGCAACATTTTTAGTGTGGCTTGCGTTGTACGGCGTTCTGCCGTCAATGGCCTCCGCCATTGCCTCAGCCATCGAGAACAACATTCCGCGGGTCTCGATGAGCTGTTTCTTCTGCATATCCATGTATCTGAACAAAAGTGCGGTGAGAAACACCAGTGTAGCACCGATCGGAACAGCAAGGATATTCACCTTTGTGGCGGTAGTGTTAAAGAAAATGATCACAAATGCTATGTAGCATATCACTATTGCAAAATAGCCGATGACCGCTTTGCGCAGCTTTGTGTCAAGCGAAAAATATGCAAGTATACCAACGATAAGCATTGCGGCTATAAATTGCAGAATGGGATTTGCGGAATAAATTATCCTGTTGTTTAAAATTGCATTGATTATATTCGCCTGAAGCTCAACGCCGTACATTTCGCTTGAATAGTCTATCGGCACACGGTAGGAATCCATAAGTCCCTCCTCGTATGCGCCAACAAGCACGACCGAGCCTGCAAAATATGACGCAGGAACTTTTCCCTCGAGCACATCAAGCATAGAAATGTTTTCAAATTCACCTGCATTTCCTGTAAACTTTATTTCGATCACAGGAGGAAATTCTGCTGTTGATCCAAGCTTTTGGGCTATCTTATATGCAAAGGAATCATAGCTTGCGTTGTCTTTTTGAGAGGTCAAACGGGTGTATGCTCTGCGGATATATCCGTCATCGTCATAAATTGCGTTGGTAAATGCGTATTCCGAAACCTCGGCGAGCTTGTCAAAGGGCTTTCCCTCTGCTGAAATATGATTTCCGAGCAGGTATTCACCGTTGTTGTTCTGATATAGATAAGTATCGAGAGTTACAGTGGAGGCAAGCACGATATTATCATATTTTGTAACAGTGTCCACAAGAAGCATATCGTCATCGCTGTTGTTTGTGCCCGAAAAGACTATATCCATGCCGATTACAGCAGGGGCTTTGTTGGGGTCGGCATTTAGAGTTTCGATAAGCTTTGCGAAACTGCTTCTTGTCCAATCGGAATAAGGACCAAGAACGGACAGCGTTTTCTCGTCAATGGTAATTATCTTGATATTATCAGGTATTACATCAGGCTTTTGATAAAGCGCGTCCGCAGTTATATTCTCAAGGCTTTTTGGAAATCCATGAAATGACATTATCGCAGTAACTATACCTAAAAGCAGGGATAATACTATTTTGATGAGTTTTTTTGTTTTTTTGGATTTTTTTGAGCCGATTATATTATCCATTGTGATCCTCCGTGCGGGAAATTTCTTCACTTTATTATATCAGATAGTGCCGATAATTGCAATATGGCATAAGAATACGGGCGGTTTTGCCGCCCGTAAAGCTTTATGATATTTTTTCAATGCTGCCGAAGAATATTATGTAAACAGAGTTAGTGTGAATTACGACGTTTCCTCCTAGAGTTGGGTTGTTCTCTATATAAAAATCGGATATAAGCATGTCAGTGGAAGAAGTTTCTGTGGAAGATGTGATTGTAATTCCTATAGATGCCTTTGTCAGCGTAAGCTTATATGTGCCTGAGTCGTTTGTTGTTGTGATCGTATCGGGGAACCAGTCTACATCAACGAAATTCGGATAATACTTATCTCCTTCTGCTTTTCTTTTCTGGATCGCTTCGCTTTGGTTTGCTTCAAAAAACTCATTCATCTCATCAATATTGGCTTCCACATAAGGCTTAACCTCGTTTAATAAATCGCTTAGCGGGCTATAAGTTGGGATTATTTCATAGTAGTAAGTGTATTCTTGGGAAATTCCAAGAGCTGCTCCATCGTCTTCACGCATCAGTGTGGAGATCGAATAGGTTCCGCTTTGGGTTTTATAGCTGTCATCGCCTGTTAATTGATACTCTCTCGATATATGGAACAGCGTTTCTTGGGCAACTGCATCGGTTGCAGGCTCATCGTCAGACGGTTCGTCGGTTGCAGGTTCATCGTCAGACGGTTCGTCAGTTGCAGGCTCGTCGTCAGACGGTTCGTCAGTTACGGGCTCATCGTCAGATGGATCATCAGTTGCAGATTCATCTGACGTTGTGAAAATATAGTAATTTTCATATGTCAGCGATGAATATGTGATAAGGTGGGTATCCTCTAATGGTCCTCCTTGCACTCTGTCATATACCATTATGGAAAGATACACATTATCCGATACTTCCTTGTAATATTGGTATGCAATACCGTTTATGCCGTTTGCTCCCTTGAAATTGTATTTTAAGCAAACTATAGTTTGACCATTATTATTCGTCTGTTTAATACTGCTATCTAAATAACCCTTGCTTTCTCTTTCTGCTTTTTCCTGTTCAACTTCAGCTTCTGTTAAGGCCCAGTAATTAATAACAACGCCATTTTTGGTAAAACCATCGGGCTCGGATACGGCATTGGGTATTCTTGACCAACCTACCAATTCCTTAACGAGTATTCCCGAAGGCTTCTTGTTGCTTCTGAATCTGACTTCAAATCTTGTTGTATCTTTATATTCTATGTTCAGTGGTTCGATGGGCTGAGGCTCATTGGCATTGCCGCTGTTTCCTCCTGTTATATTTTCGTCATATACGAAAAATTTATCTTCCGTGAGCGGCAAATATGAGTTGATATCTGTGTTTTCGGTATAATCGTTCATGAAGAATATGATTATTGAAAGATACATATTATCAGATATTTCTTTGAAATACTGATATGCCACTCTGTAATATGCCGCACCCTGTATTGGGGGCAGACCATCCGGTGTCGAGGATTCTGGAATACGGTTTTCTTCACTGCTGTAAAATTGAAAACCCTCTATGGTCTGACCATGGCCGTTTTCGAGTGTAGAAATGTTATATCCCCGATTCTCTAATTCTGCTTTTTGCTGTTCGACCTCATCTTTTGTTAAAATACCGTATTGAATTTCTCGTGACAACTTATGAAAGCTATCGGGGGAATAGAGACCAATTCCTTGTATTATCTCCCAGCCTGACAGCGCTTTTGCGTGTACTCCCGAATATTCATTGGTTGAACTATATCTAAGATGGAATGCTTCTTTATCTGTGTATTCAAAATTTAATGGCTTGATCGTATTTCCGCCGTTTTCTTCTGTAGCCTCTTTTGTTTCTCCGTCGCCATTGATTTCGTCATTCGTGATGATCGCAGTAGCGCCTGCCGTAAGCTCCTCGGTTCCGTTCTTGGAATCAACGACAACAACGCCCTCTATGACCTCAACTGTGGTTGTTTCGGTCTCCAGATCATAGGATACTTCGAATGTTGTACCTCTAACGCTGAGCGATGCATTCGGAGTATTGACAACAAATTCCGAGCCTTCCGGAAGCTTATTGTCGATAGTGAAAAGCGATGAGCCATACAAAAGGTCGATAGTGATGTTTCCGCTGGTCTCCGTGCCTGTAGAATGAAGTTTGAAAGCAGTGTTTTCCTTGGCTACGATATGCTTGTCGCTGTCTGCGAGAAGTTCGAGCAGAGAAGCGGCTCCGACCTCTACCGTGTCCTCGGAAACAAGCTGTAAGCCCTCAAATGCGTCCATCTTATCTTCGCGCTGAATAGTAACAGTGCCCTCAAAGCTGTTTACTTTGATAAGACGATATGCGTCATTTTGACCGTTACAGCCTGCGAACATCGTAAGCGCCATCACAAGCGATAGAATCATTGAAATAAATTTCTTCATAATATTACCTCTTTTGTTTTGACTTTCAATATGTTATTGTTGTTTTCAAGATCAATTTGCAAAGTGTTCGTGAATTATATTTGTTTTGTTGCCCTGTGAATCATATTCGTATATATAGTAACCCTCAAGCACACCTTCCGAATCGTAATAACTGTGTTTTGTCTGGTTGCCGTTTGAGTCGTATTCATATATGCTATAATCTTTAACGCTTCCGTCCGGGTTGTGATTGGTGTATTTTATTTGATTGCCGTTTGAATCGTATTCATATGCCCAATACCATTGGAGAGTGTTGTCGCCCTTGAAATAACTATACTTTATGCGGTTTCCGTTTGCATCAAATTCCGAGATGTAGTAATACAAAAGATCTCCATCGTCGTTGTAGAAATCATCTCTTTTCGTATCTACTGCATCTGGTCCGGGGGGGTATAGGTCGGCTCAAGTGTTGGAGTGTATTCGCTTGGATCCAGTCTTTCGCTTGTACCATAGCCACGAATAGTTATACTTGCCGTAGACATATAATACGTTTTTCCTGTTTTGGGATCTGTAAATTCAGTGCGGCCCGAATCATCATAATTCTTTTCGTTATAATAGATAGTAACTTCAGGTGCGATAGTTTCGATGTTCAGCTTGCAGCAGCCGAATTCCGAATCAAATATAAGCGGTTCCGGCAGCCATTTTATTGTTCCGGGATCAAGCTTTGCTTCTATACTATAACTATCATCGGTGATTTCGTTATTGGGATCGTTGATATAGTCTGTCAGTACTTCATCTATGATTTGAATAAATTCACTATCATGATCTTTTGCGTGTTCCACAAGCTTTCTGGCAAATGGTTTGATTACATCGCCGTTAACGGTTTCAAAAGATATGCTGCGACCACGAACCAGACCGCTGCAATCTAAAGTAGGATATTCCGAATAATCTTCAGGCAGGTCTATATCGAGAAGATTTTTATAAGTTAAAACCGAGGCATGAACTATTTCGAAGTCTTCAATGTGTGTATCAAAATTAAAGTTTGCATAAACAATAGGATTTACATGATCGTTTTCGGGAGTATCCTGTGTGGTCGATGCTGTGTCACCTTCGACGATGATCTTTCCGTCAACCTCCTTGATAGAGAGCGCGTCGCCCTGTTCAAGTGTTGTCATGCCATCGGCATATGCAACGGCAACAACGCCCTCTTCTACCTCAATCTCGGTCGTATTAGTTTCGGGGTCGTAGTCAACACGGAAGATCGTGCCTCTTACGCTGAGTGAAGCGTTGGGTGTGTTTACCTGAAACGAAGAACCCTCGGGGAGCTTATTGTCGATGGTAAACAACGCATTGCCGTACATCAGATCTATAGTGATATTTCCGCTGGTTTCATTGCCTGCTGAGTGGAGCTGAAAAGCAGTGTTTTCTTTGGCTACGATATGCTTGTCGCTGTCTGCGAGTAGTTCGAGCAGAGAAGCGGCTCCGACCTCTACCGTGTCCTCGGAAACAAGCTGCAAGCCCTCAAATGCGTCCATTTTATCTTCGCGCTGAATAGTAACAGTGCCCTCAAAGCTGTTTACCTTGATAAGACGATATACGTCCTCTTGACCGTTGCAGCCTGTGAATATCGTAAGCATCATCACAAGCGAAAGTGCCATTGAAATGAGTTTTTGCATAATATTACCTCTTGAAATTTAACATTCAACAAATTATATCACAATACATGAGAAAATGCAAGAGTTTAAAATAGCCTGATAGGCTATAAAAGTTTTGTTATACGGAGAGTTGCCCGCGACGGTGAGCCGAGCGTTTGCAATTAAAAAGAGCGTTCCAAATAGGAACGCTCTTTTTAAGTTTCATATAAGCCATTAGCAATACAGCAGTTGAATTTAGCCGTATAGCAAGTCTATTCTGTTTTTTTCAGCCGGACATCAAAGCAACCATCGTCACATTTGATATGAATGCTGTCGAAAATTCGGTAGATCTCGCCAGTGTGAATATAATCTTTTGCGTATACTCCTGCAGTGCCTTCGGGTACAGGATAATACATAGTAAAATGTGTTCCGGGAGTATATGCGACAAAAATTGACTCTGAAACATTATCGGTTGCTATTGTTGCAACAGAAGTATCAGTGTCGAGAATAAAGCTTCCATCTTCATTGCTCCATACTCCGTCATGATGCGGCGCTTCCTGTTTGATGACCCACCACAATATCAAAGCAACGATAATACAGCATACAACAATAATGACTATGTTGCTATGTTTATTAAATTTCTTCATATCGTTCCTCCTGTTATTTAATTGCTTCTGCAAGAGTTTGTGGAGTTGGGATAGTTGAAGTATTTTATATCGTCAGTGAGTGAGTTCGCCTTGTTTGCGTTCTCTTCGAAATAATAGTATACGGGTAATCATATAAGGAAGAAGTTGATAAAGAAACGAAAAGACAGCTTGACAGATAGCAGAATATATTTTAGTACCATAACCTAAATACTCTGCAATCCACGGCAAATTCAAATAATTACTTTCGTTGACTGTTGGGAGATTATCAGGATAAAATATCGCAAAACCAACAAAAATCAACAGAAATGATGGTATCCAAAAATAAACCTTTGACCGAATAACACCTGCCGCAATTGCCGACGATATTAAAGTTGCTCTGCCGACAAAGAACCTTACTATTTCCGTAGGTGGCATTATCCCTTGGCTTCTGACTCCCATCGCTTGAAGGATAGGCTCAATTATTTGCAGTTCGAATATCATAATCAGATATACGCCTATCTGAATTGCAATCGTTAAAATGAGATTAAAAAGCAAGGGATTTTTTTCGTATTGCTGTCCTTTCCGTCAATCCTTACTTCCTTAATTCAATTATATTATAACGTTAGATAAAAGTCAATAAGAAAAATGCAAACGAAAAAGCCCGACTTTGCTAAGTTGAGCAAAAATCTGTGCCTATGTTGAGCGAAAAAGATTTCACCCATAATTGGGCAGCGACCCGCGAACGCGAGCGTTTTCCAAGAACAGATGTAGCCCGAAGAGCAGATCGCGAAAGTGAAGCGGTTTTGCGAAGCAAAATCGGTTTTCTACAAGGGAAAACCGAAGCTGAGCTTTTGCAATTTAAAAATCCCACTCTTTTGAGTGGGATTTTTAAATATGGTGCAGGTGAAGGGACTTGAATTCGATAGGGCAAGTATTGTATTTATCCCTAGCTTGCTGTAACCTCACAACAAAGTCATTCTGTCTTGTGGTAACTTTTAATTTATTCACTATCTTTTGTGCCTTTTTGTAAAATTAAAGGACAAAAATTGGACAAAACAATTGACGAAATGACAATGTTGCTATCACATCAATTGCTCATTCATCAAACTATATTATATTCCGAATAATTCAAAATGATATACTTTGGAATGAAACTATATTTTAATACAGACGATACAAGCACACGATATATTTTCGTGTGCTTTTTATATATAAAAACTGTTAATTGTCCCGATAATTTGTTGAAATAGCACGAGAAATGTGTTATAATTAACTATGTATAATTATCTACGGAGGTAAACTATGCTTACAGGTGAACTGAAAAATAAAATAGATTCTATATGGGAGATGTTCTGGACAGGCGGTATCACAAATCCGCTTGATGTGGTTGAGCAGATGACATATCTCATGTTCATACATGACCTTGATGAAACCGACGCTAAAAAGGCAAAGAGCAGCATGATGCTTGAGCTGCCCTACACAAGTATGTTCGAGGGTCACGAGCAGTACAAGTGGTCTGTATTCCGTGATTTGCCTGCGGAGAAGATGTACGACCTCATGCAGACAGAGATATTCCCCTTTATCAAGAACCTCCACGGCAACAAGGAGAGTACATATTCCAAATACATGAGCGACGCTATCTTCAAGATACCCACTCCTCAGCTGCTTTCAAAGATCGTTGACGCTCTGGACGGTTTGTACATTGATATGTCCAAGCAGATCGAAACCGACACAAAGGGCGATGTGTATGAGAGCCTGCTCGCAAAGCTCTCCACGGCTGGCGTAAACGGACAGTTCCGCACACCTCGTCATATTATCCGTATGATGGTGGAGCTTCTCGATCCCAAGCCCGATGATATGATATGCGACCCTGCTTGTGGCACATCTGGATTCCTTGTAGCGGCTGGTGAGTATCTCAAAGAGAAGTATCACGATGAAATTATGTACAACCGTGAGAAGAAAGAGCACTACAACAACGCTATGTTCTACGGCTACGATATGGACAGAACCATGCTGCGTGTGGGAGCTATGAATATGATGACCCACGGCGTTGACAATCCTAATATCGACTACCGCGACAGCCTTTCCGAACAGAATACCGATACAAACAAGTATTCCATCATTCTCGCAAATCCGCCTTTTAAGGGCAGCCTTGACGCTGATACAGTTTCGCCCGATCTTCTCAAGGTCTGCAAGACCAAAAAGACCGAGCTGCTTTTCCTTGCACTGTTTCTGCGTATGTTAAAGGTAGGCGGTCGCTGTGCGTGCATCGTTCCTGATGGAGTGCTGTTCGGCTCGTCTACGGCTCACAAGGCTATCCGCAAGGAACTTATCGAAAATCACCGTCTTGAAGCAGTAATTTCTATGCCCAGCGGCGTTTTCAAGCCCTATGCGGGAGTTTCTACAGGTATTCTTATCTTCACAAAGACAGGCCACGGTGGCACGGATAATGTGTGGTTCTATGATATGCAGGGGGACGGCTTCAGCCTTGACGACAAGCGTACCGCTATTTCGGAGAATGATATCCCCGATATTATCGAACGTTTCCGTAATATCAACGGAGAAGCCGACAGACAGCGCACGGACAAGTCCTTCCTTGTGCCTAAGGATGAGATTGTAAGCAATGACTACGACCTTTCCATCAACAAGTACAAAAAGGTGGAGTACAAGCCTGTTGAGTATCCCTCAACGCAGGAGATTATGGCAGACCTCAGAGAGCTGCAGAAGCAGATTGATGAGGGGCTTGCTGAGTTGGAGGGGATGTTGAATGAGTAATCCGAAGTTTGTACGTAACGAAGTTACATATATCACTAATGAGATAGATTATGATAAGTTGGCGGAGGCTATTGTAAAGGCACAGCGCCAAGAAGCAGTATTAACAAATGACGAAAATACTGATGACAATAAAAATAAAAAGACTTACACTAGTAAAATGCTAGGAATTATTTGCTCTTTTATTTTCCGAATAATTGCAGGGTTTGGTGTTGCAATTTTCATTATGTTAATTATAGGCATTTTTATGTATTTCAATTTATCGCAATATGCCACCGAAAATGGAATTTTTAATGCCATATTTTTTATTATATTTTATGTTTTTTTGTGTGCAATTACTGGTGTTCTATCGTTCTTCTTGTTTAAATCGGCAGATGAAATTGAAATTGAAACAGACAAGCATTATATTGTAAGTATGTTTTCAAGTTTGGTTTGTGTTGCTGCTTTAATTGTATCTTTGGTTGCTTTGTTTCAAGCTGGTTAAGAGGTGTTTACGATGATTAGATTATCTGATATATTCGACTTGCAAATGGGGAAAACACCTGCAAGAGCCAATTCTGAATATTGGACAGGTAACGGTAATAAATGGATATCAATTACTGATTTGTCTGGTTACGACAAATATGTTACCCAAACCAAAGAATTAATATCGGATTTGGCTGTTAAAGAAAGCGGAATAAAACCTATTCCGCCAAACACAGTGATAATGAGCTTTAAGCTTTCATTAGGAAAGACCGCCATAACTACTGAAGCTATTTATTCTAATGAAGCTATTATGGCATTCATTCCTACTGGTAAATATCAAGTGTTGTCAGATTATTATTACTATCTTTTGTCTAGTATCGATTGGAATAAAGGTACGAATAGGGCTGTTATGGGCGCAACGCTTAATAAGGCTACATTAAGTGAGTTTTGCGTTGATGTTCCACCTATAGAAACCCAAAAACAAATCGCCGCAACGCTTGACAAGGTGACCGACCTTATAAACAAACGCAAGCAGCAGCTTGAAAAACTGGACGAGCTTGTCAAATCCCGAAATGTCGGGGAGTTTGGCTGTCAGAGAATTGGGGTGGTAGCATGAATGTACAATATCTTACGCTTGGAGAGGTATGTCAAAAAGCTAGCTCCAATATAGCACAAAAAGATCTTGAGAATAACAGTGGTAATTATGAGATCTATGGAGCAAGTGGTTTTATCAAAACGGTTGATTTTTATCATCAAGAACAACCGTATATAGCGATTGTAAAAGATGGTGCTGGAGTTGGCAGAACTATGTTGTTGCCAGCTAGGTCCTCTGTCATTGGTACAATGCAATATATAATTCCGAACGATAAAATTGACATTCGATATCTGTACTATGGCATTGTTAATATGAATTTATCTCGTTATTATATGGGAGCCGCTATACCACACATATATTTTAAGGATTACCAAAAAGAGTTGCTTCCTATTCCTGATAAGGCAGAGCAAATCAAGATTGCAAATACTTTAGAACTACTCGACAAGTTGATTTATGCAAGAAATAATCAAATCAAAGCATTCGATAATCTTGTAAAGTCCCGATTTATCGAGATGTTTGGGGATCCTGTTAGTAATCCCTATAGATATCCTAAAGTGCCACTTTCGGAGTTGGCTGAAATCAAAATTGGACCGTTTGGCTCGTTGCTTCACAAAGAGGACTATATCGAAGGTGGACACGCTCTCGTTAATCCATCACATATTATTGATGGGATTATTTCTGTTGATAATAAACTCACTATATCAAACGAAAAATATGATGAATTAAGTGCCTATCATCTACAAGTCGGAGATGTTGTGATGGGGCGAAGAGGGGAAATGGGACGTTGTGCTGTTGTTCAGACGGAAGATTTGCTTTGTGGTACAGGTAGTCTTTTCATCAGAACTAAGGGCAATTTAACAGCTGATTATTTACAAAAGATAATCTCATTTCCATCGTTCAAGAAAACAATAGAGGATATGGCAGTAGGACAGACAATGCCAAATCTTAATGTTCCAATTGTATCAAAATTTCAGATTATTAAGCCACCGATGGAGATACAAAAAGCATATTACGATTTCGTCGAAGCGACCGACAAATTGAAATTTGAAGCAAAACAAGGGCTTGAAAAGCTCGAAACACTGAAAAAATCCCTTATGCAAGAGTATTTTGGCTAATATTTAGTGGGGCAGGATGTTGGTACACAACGAAATAAGGAGTGTACCAATTATGAAAGAATCAATTATCCGAGAAATCGAACAGGCAATGTTGCCATATCTTGACAATGCACAGCTGAAAAAGCTACATTCTGCCCTTAACCATTCCCTATGGAACAAGCAGATCACCATTGAAGAACCGTCTGAATTATTTGACGATGAGCACGACAATACAGCTTTGCTGGAGATGTTTCTCTCCGCAAAGCAGGTTGAGGGTTGCAGTGAGAAGACACTGCGTTATTATCGCACAACCATCGTTAAGATGTTGAGTAACCTTGAAATGGGTGTTACCCATATAACGACTGATGAATTAAGGCAGTATCTTGCAGATTATGAGCAAGACAGCGAATGCAGTAAGGCTAATATAGACAATATCCGCAGGATATTGTCTAGCTTTTTCTCGTGGCTTGAAGATGAAAACTACATACTGAAAAGCCCTGTACGCCGTATTCACAAGATTAAGACAACAAAGCCAGTTAAGGAAACCTACACGGATGAAACTCTTGAAATAATGCGTGATAACTGTGAAAATCTGCGTGATCTAGCTATTATAGATATGCTTGCATCTACGGGAATGCGTGTCGGCGAGCTTGTTAAGCTGAATATAGCTGATGTAGATTTCGATAACCGTGAGTGTGTTGTATTAGGTAAGGGTAGCAAGGAGCGCCCCGTGTATTTCGATGCACGAACAAAAATCCATCTGAAGAATTACCTTTTGAGCAGAACAGATGATAACCCCGCTTTGTTTGTCTCGCTGTTAAAGCCGTTTAATCGCCTTGAGATAAGCGGCGTTGAGATACGCTTGCGTACACTTGGCAGAAAGCTGAATATACCAAAAGTCCACCCACATAAATTCCGACGAACCCTTGCAACCAGAGCAATTGATAAAGGAATGCCCATAGAGCAGGTGCAAAAGCTGCTCGGGCATACCAAAATCGACACGACGATGGAGTATGCAATGGTCAGTCAGAACAACGTTAAGATATCCCACCGTAGATATATTGGATAGATTTCAAATCCCGATTTATCGAGATGTTTGGGGATCCCGTGAAGAACTCAATGGGGTGGGAAACCGTATTATTGAAAAATGCCACCAGCAAAATCGGCTCTGGAGCAACACCCAAGGGGGGAAAAGAGAACTATCAAGCTGAAGGCGTTACACTTATTCGCAGTATGAATGTGCATGACGGCAGATTTGAGTATAAAGACTTGGCGCATATTACAGATGAACAAGCAAAGCAACTGGATAATGTTGCAATAGAAGAAAATGATGTTTTCATTAACATAACAGGTGCTTCTGTTGCTCGTTCTTGTATAGTACCTAAACATATACTGCCTGCAAGAGTGAATCAGCATGTGGCTATTATTCGTTGCATTGCGTCAACATTGAATCACTTTTTTGCAAACAATCTGTTCTTAAACAATAGTTTTAAAGGCCAATTATTGGATATTGGAGAATCAGGTGGAGCAACACGCCAAGCCATTACAAAACAGCAGTTGGAAACACTTGAGGTTATCTTGCCTCCGTTGGAGCTACAGAACCAATTTGCAGCCTTTGTCGAAGCGACCGACAAATTGAAATTTTTAAATGATAGATTGTCAAGTCAAGTGCAACAAAATTAAAGAAAAAATTTATGAATTACCTCGGCAGGTGAGAGATAACCCAAGCGCTTTCTGGGTCTATTGTTAATAAGGTCAACAACCTCTGCAAGCA